>NZ_MQTQ01000001.1 GCF_020532805.1 Arthrobacter sp. SO5
CGCCTAGCCCGACACCGACCCCCACACCGACACCGACCCCCACGCCGACAGGCAAAAAGTAGTACGCGGGCGCGGACTGTCAGTGCTTGATTAGCGGGCTCAGTTCCGAGGCCCGCAGGGCGGCGCCGGCCATGCCCAGGGACTCGAGCCAGTTGCCCAGCATCTGGTAGCCGCCCTCGGTCAGCACGGACTCAGGGTGGAACTGGACTCCACACAGCGGTGCCGTGCGGTGCTGGAGGCCCATGACGACGCCGGTGCCCGTCTCGGCGGTAATCTCCAGGACCTCCGGGATGCTCTCCCGGACGGCGGCCAGGGAGTGATAGCGGGTCGCCGTGAGCGGGGAGGGCAGTCCGGCAAACACGCCGGTGCCATGGTGTTCAACGAGCGAGGTCTTTCCGTGCATGAGTTCAGGCGCATGAGTGACCGTTCCGCCGTAGGCCTCGGCCAGCGCCTGGTGCCCCAGGCACACCCCCAGCATCGGTTTGTCGTGGCTGCCGCACCATTTGATGAGCTCGATGCAGATCCCGGCCCCTGCGGGGTTGCCGGGTCCCGGGGAGATGAGGACGCCGTCGCGCGCTTCGGCCAGTTCGATCGCCTCGGCGAGGGTGACGTCGTCGTTCCGGACAACCGTGGTCTCCGCCCCGAGCTCCTGGAGGTATCCCACCAGGGTATAGACGAAGCTGTCGTAGTTGTCGACCACCAGGATTTTGGTTGTGCTCATGGGTGCGTTGCCGAACCAATCGTTGAATCAGTGAACTGGGTGAATTGTGCCATCCAGGGAAAAAGGAACTGAACCATCAATACCAGCACGCCGGCGGCAAGCACCAGCGCGGTAACGGTCCGAAGCCATGGTGGGCCCGGCAGGTGGCGGAAGATCCAGGCGTACACCGCTCAGCCTTCCCCGGCGATGCGCTTGACCTGGGCGGCGATTTCGGCCGGCGGACCGGCCGAGGCAGGCTGCCAGTGCGCCAGGACCGAGTAGGCGATGAAGCGCTCCCCTGATCCGAAGCGGGGGTTGCAGCTGGTCATCGTGAGGTAACTTTCCGTGGGAATTTCCGCCGGCCGCGACGGCACCGGAAGCAGCACATCGGTCCGCGCCGGAAGTACGATCTCGCTGTTTCGGAAGACGTAGACATAGTAGCCGTCCCGGGTCTGGACGTAGATCCTGTCGCCCGGAACCAGGGAATCGATGGCATCCAGGACTGCGCCGTGCGTCTGCCGGTGTCCGGCCACCGCGAAATTTCCCGCGCCTCCGGGCATTGCGGTGCCTTCGTAGTGTCCGATACCCAGGGAGTCGAGAACGGCCGGCGCGGTTCCCTGCACAATGGGCCGGTAGTAGTCCGCCCCGAACCGAGGGATATAGGCAATGCCGATGGACCCGCCCGCGGCGGGTTCCGGCGAGACCGTCGCGGGACCATAGTCGTCGGCGGCGTCCGGCCGGATAGGCGACACGGGTGCTCCGGAGTCCTTGAATGCGTGGGCAAAGTCGTTGACGACCTCGCGCTGCGTGGCATTGGCTGCCGCATTCGTCCACCACAGCTGCCAGGCGATGAAGAGCACGAGTACAACTCCCACCGTGACAAGCAGCTCCCCCAGAACCTGGAGGATGCGGGAGAAAGTACCGGTGCGGGGGACGATTCCGGCGGCGGATCCCGCCTGCAGCTGCAGCACCCTGGCCTCTCCCTTCCGACGGTCGCGGCGGACACGCGTGTGGCCTGAACTACAGCTAGAATTGGCTGCGAGTAAGCATTCCCACGTGATCATGAGCGTGCTGACCGCCGGCGTTTTACCTTCTTGCAGGATATCAAGCCGCGGCACCGCTCATGTTCCAGCCCGCCTAGGAGGACCCGTGCCCGTGTCAAAGCCCCGTAAGAGGACTGACAACGCAACGCCGCAGACTTCAACCGCGCCGGCGAACACGCCCAACGCGGTGTGGTTCAAGCCGGTGATGTTCGGCCTCATGATCATCGGCCTGCTATGGATCATCACGTTCTACATCAGCGAAGGCGCCTTCCCAGTGCAAGCCTGGGGGGCCGGGAACATCATGGCCGGGTTCGGTATCGCCATCGTGGGGTTCCTGATGACCACCCGCTGGCGCTCCTGAGCTGACCGCCGGCGCTACGGACATTGTCAGTATGAGCCCGGGCATCAACGGAACCGTGATCGGCGAGGACGGACTGGCGCGTCCGCCCTGGGCCTCGGCCGATCCCATGCTGCGGGTTTACTACGACACCGAGTGGGGCCTTCCCGTCCGCGATGAGCAGGGCCTTTACGAGCGCATCAGCCTTGAAGCTTTCCAGGCCGGACTGTCCTGGGCCACCATCCTGCGCAAACGGCCGGCCTTCCGTGCTGCGTTCCACAACTTCCACCCTGACACTGTCGCAGGCTTCACCGAGGCGGACGTTGCGCGGCTGCTGCAGGATGCCGGAATTGTCCGGAACCGGCTTAAGATCAGGGCAGCCATCACCAACGCCCAGGCCACGATCGCGCTGAGGCAGGACGGCGGTCTGGTGGATTTCGTCTGGCAGTTCAAGCCAGCCGCTACTCCGGAGCCGACCGCTTTGGAGCACATTCCCACAACGTCCCCGGAGTCCCTTGCGCTGTCCAAAGCGCTGCGCAAGCGCGGATTCTCCTTTGTGGGCCCCACCACCATGTACGCCTTGATGGAAGCCATCGGCATGGTCGACACCCATTTGCTGGACAGCCACCGGCGTGGCACGTCAGGGGTCTGGACGGACTGACGTCCGCCTGCTGTGTACAACTCTGCACAAGTTATCCACAATTGTTGATAAAGCCCGGACGCTTCCGACCAGGAGCCGGCTCAAGCTGGCGTGCCATGGCCTTGCAGCGGCCCACGCCATCGGGCTTAATCAACGAATCATCGGCGCGTGGGTTATTAACACTGTGGATTGGCTGTGGATAAGTCTGCGTCGCGATCCTTGTTCCAAATCCGAGGTCCGTTTCAGCCGCCACGCTGCTGCCGCTGCGGAAACTCCTGGGACCGCAAAGTTATCCACTTAACAACAGCGCGGTACCCACAAGTTATCCACAGCTGGGGAAAACTCCGACGCCCCGGCTGTTTCCCGAGCATCCGGGCACGTGAACCCGGTATCCGCCGGGCGGGGACTGTGGCCGCTACGTTATTAACACTGTGAATAACCCTGTTGAAATCGGATACGACCCAGGGTTGCCAGACCGATCCTTCCGGCGGCGCCCCTGGCCGACCCCGCACCGGCAGCCAGCCAACCCACCCGATCGCCACGCGGGACCCGAAGTTGTCCACTTAACCACAGGCCCACCCAGCGCCATTATCCACAATTGTGGAGAAAGCTGTAGGCTCCAGCGAAAAATCGCCAGCACTGGCCCTCAGATCACGGACGACGGGGTGAACTACAGGCATGTAAGTTACCAACACTGTGGATAACCTCTGTGGACAACGTTCTCATCGGGTTTGGGGAGCCCGGGCAGAGCAGGGC
Source organism: Arthrobacter sp. SO5 (assembly GCF_020532805.1). GTDB lineage: Bacteria > Actinomycetota > Actinomycetes > Actinomycetales > Micrococcaceae > Arthrobacter. Next base: position 3,477 of record NZ_MQTQ01000001.1, read on the forward strand.
CAGTTAGGCGGTGGCCATCCGGAACGCGGTTGCGGCGACCAGCAGGGCGAGGACGAGCACGAGGCCACCGGCCTGCATCAGGCCTTGGCTCCTGCCGCGCGGGGTATAGGCAATGACGGCGGCACAGAGGGCACCGGTGACCAGGCCGCCAAGGTGGGCCTGCCAGGCGATCTGGGGGACCATGAAACCGACGGCGCCGTTGATGGCGATGAGGACCCATAATTGCCGGGTATCTCCGCCACGGTGCCGCTGCACAACCAGCATGGCGCCGAAAAGGCCGAAGATGGCACCGGAGGCACCCACCACGCCGGTGACTGGCACGCCCGGGGCATAGGCCGGCGTCAAGAGCAGGAAGCCCACAGAGCCGCCAACGGCGGATAGCAGGTACACGGCCAGGAAACGGATCCGCCCCAGCAAAGGCTCCAGCGCCTGGCCGAAGATCCACAGGGTGTACATGTTCAGGACAATATGCAGAATGAAGCCCTGGGAATGAAGGAAGGCCGAGGTCAGCATGCGCCAGGGCTCGAATACCCCGTAGGAGGGGTCGGCGTAGACGGTGGCAAACGCGAGGTTCTCGTAGATCCCGTCGCTGGGGACCAGCCACTGCAGCACGTAGAGCAGGCCGCATAGGGCAATGATCGTAAGCGTCACGACCGGTCTGCCGGTAGCGACGGCTCCGCCATAGACGGTCCTGACGTCCGGCGTAGTACGTTTTGTTTCGTTGACACAGTCAACGCACTGGAATCCGACGGCGGCCGCCCGCTGGCAGTCGGGGCACGCTGGGCGCCCGCAGCGCTGGCAGCGCACGTAGGCGGGCCGGTCCGGGTGCCGGGGGCACACGGGGATTTGCGCGGACGGCTCAGCCGCCGGAATTCCGTAGCTCATGGCCTGGGCTTAGAGCTTTTCTACATCAATGCTGTTGATGGTGACGTCCTCGACCGGACGGTCGCCCGCGCCGGTGCGGACACCCTCGATCGCGTCAACGACCTTTTTGGAGTCCTCATCGGCAACCTCACCGAAGATGCTGTGCTTGCCCTGCAGCCAGCCGGTGGGAATGGTGGTGATGAAGAACTGGGAGCCGTTGGTGCCGCGGCCCATCTGGATGCCGGCGTTCGCCATGGCCAGCTTGTAGGGCTCGTTGAAGGTCAGCTCCGGGTGGATTTCGTCGTCGAACTTGTAGCCGGGTCCGCCGACGCCGCGGCCCAGGGGATCTCCGGCCTGGATCATGAAGTCTTTGATGATGCGGTGGAAGATGGTGCCGTCGTAGAGCGGCGTACCGGTTTTGTCCTCCCCGGTTTCCGGGTGGGTCCAGGCCTTCTCACCCGTGGCCAGGCCTACGAAGTTCTCGACGGTCTTGGGCGCGTGGTTGCCGTAGAGGTTGACGACGACGTCGCCCAGGCTCGTGTGGATGGTTGCTTTTGCAGTTGCGATGGCAGTCATGGGCCCTATTCTTCCATGTCAGGCCAATCCGTACAGGGGCGGCCAGCGAGTTCCGCGCTGGGTGAAATCGGCGCAAATTCGGGCTGAAGAATAGCCGGTCAGGTCTGGGCCACGTAGGCTAACCCCAGAACTGTCACATTAATCGGGAGGTAGTTGTGAAGAAGACGGATCGTATTGCCCGTGAGCTGGAGCAGTCAGTCAGCGCCGGAGTAGAGAACGCCAGGGACTGGGCAGCCCCGCGGGTGGAAGCAGCAGTCGGCTGGGCAGTTCCGCGTCTGCAGCAGGGCTTGGATAGCGCTTCCCCCAGGGTCCAGGAAGGACTCAAATCGGCAGCCTCCAACCTGGCGGACGGTGTTGCTACGCTCACCCCCCGCATCCAGGACGGCCTGGCCCAGCTGGCGCCGAAGATCCACTACGCCGTCGAAGGCGCCACCCCGCGGCTGCATGAAGCCCTGGACAAGGCGACCCCGGTGATCGCCAGCGCACGTGACCGCGTCGTCGTCGACTACTTGCCTATGCTCTCGGGCCAGATCGGCCATGCGTCCGAGGCCGTGCACCGCACGCTGGAAAATGCGCCGGCCCAGGTCGACGCCGTTGCCCAGCGGCTTGCTGACTCCGGCTTTGTGCACACCGTCCAGGGCCAGGCACAGAACGCCGGCAAGCAGATCAAGGTCGCAGCCAATGAGGCAAGCAAGGCCGTCACCGGCGTTGCCAAGCCGCAAAAGCCGAAGCACCGCGGACTCCTGATCTTCGGCATCATCGCCGCAGCGAGTGCTGCCGGCGTTGCCGCCTGGAAGGCGTCCAAGCCCATCGAGGACCCGTGGAAGACCCCGACGCCGGTAACCCCGGCGCCCGTGCCGGCCACCACCGTCACCGAGGTCCGGGACTCCGCCAAGGAAACGGCAGAAACGGCCGCTTCCACAGCGGTTGCCTCCGCGGACGCGGCCGCCGCAGCTTCCGCTGACGCCGCCGATTCGGCAGCCGACGCCGTCGAGGACACTACGGATGTTGCTAAGGACGCAGCCGCCAAGGTTGCCACGGATGCGAAGACCGCCGTGCGGAATATTGCGGCAGCAGCGGACAAGAACAACGGAAAGTAGCTCGGCCCGTCGCCTGCGTTCGCGCAGTCGATGAGGGAGGGACTCCGCCAGTGGCGGGGTCCCTCCTTTTTTGCGGGGCCAAGGGCCCCCCGGCGGCCTGGATTGCAGGGCAAGTGCTAAATTGATGGGGATGTCACCCGATAGATCCTCCGAGGATTCCCCGCACCTTGCTGTGCCCCCGCCGGCTGTTTCCATTGTCATCCCGGCATATAACGAGGAAAGCGTCATTCGGCAGTGCCTGATCGCCGCCGTGTACCAGTCCGTTCCGGCCCACGAAATCATCGTCGTGGACAACCTCTCCAAGGACCGAACCGCTGGGATCGTGCGTCAAATGCAGCTCGAGTACCCGGAGAGCCCGATCATCCTGCTCAGCCAGGACGCACACCAGGGCCTGATTCCCACCCGCAACTTCGGACTCGACCACGCCACCGGCGACATCCTCGGCCGGATCGACGCTGATTCCGTGCTCGAACCGGATTGGGTGGAGCAGGTGCAGAAGGCCTTCGCTGATCAGGCGGTTCATGCTGCCACTGGACCGGTGGTCTATTACGACATGCCGATGCGCCGCTTCGGCCTCAGGGCCGATGACAAGATGCGGCAGCTGATGCTCAAGCTGGCTAAACACCAGTACCACTTCCTCTTTGGCTCGAACATGGCCCTCCGACGCTCCGCCTGGGAGGTCATCCGCGGCGAGACCTGCCGGGATGAGAAGGACGAGATGCATGAAGACATCGATCTATCCCTGCACCTTGCCGACCATGAACTCCGGATCCAGTACTGGCCGCAGATGGTGTCCGGCATGTCCGCCCGGAGGCTCGAGGACTCGCCCCGCGACTACCGCTACTACGTGACGCGCTTCGACCGCACGTACAAGGCCCACAACGTCAAGAAGATGGCCCTGAAGGCCCCGATGGTCGTGTTCTTCTCCGTCTACTTCCCGGCCAAGCTGCTGCGTGCCATTCACACGGTCAACACCGCCCAGAACGTCCGCCGCGGCGGCCAGTAGTCCTAATCGGTTCCCATATCCGCGAGCCGGCTGGCATTTCGTTTCGCCACCAGTGAACTACCTTGTCCCAGGACGACCACCGCGAGCCCCACCAGGATCATCCCCAGCCCGGCGTAGGTTCCGGCCGGCAGCGTCTCGGCCAGGAACGCCGCCGCGAGCAGCGCTGCCCCAGGAATTTCGAGCAGGATGATCATGGACACCAGCAGTGGACTCATCGTGGCCAGCAAATGGTTGAACGCTGTGTGGCCAATCAGCTGGGCGCAGACGGTGATAGCCAGGATGCCCAGCCAGCCGGCAGCTTCGAACCCTCCCAGCGGCTGCTGGGCCACCAGCGCCAGCACCGCCACAACGGCAGCGCACATACCGTAGCAGAGCGTTGTGTAGACGCCTGTTCCCATGGTCTGGCGGGCCTTGCCACCGGCGAGGGTGTAGATGCCCGCCAATACCCCGCCAGCTACGGCGAGGAGGTCGCCGAGGAGCGCCTGGGGCGACGTCCCAAGGTCGAACCCTGTGATGGCCACGACGCCGCCGAAGGCGATGCCCAGCCCGACCAGGACCGGCCAGCGGTGCCTGACGCCCCGGAACATCTGGAACAGGGCGATCCACCCCGATTGCAGGCATACCAGAGCGGTGGCTGCGGCGACGGACGTCAGCTGCAGCGACGTGATGAAGCAGGCGAAGTGCAGTGCCAGCGCGACGGCGGCCGCCAGCGACCACCGGAACTCCCCGCCGGTGACCCGGCCGAACTGCCTCGGGTTCCGGGCCAGCACAGGACCGGCCATGACCGCCGCCCCGATGGCGTTGCGCCAGAAGGCGATGGCGAGGGCACTCACGGACGTGGCACCCAGGGTGGCGGCGATGAGCGGGCCGGATGAGGCCACACCAAGCACTCCCACGGCGGCAAGGAAGAAGTTCACGGTCCAACAGTAGTGCGGCGGGGAAGTCCACAGTGTGAGCCCGCCCCAAAAGCACCGGGATCCGGGGCGGACATGCAAAAGGCCCCGGACCGCGTTACCGCGATCCGGGGCCTTCCCTTATGGTGGAGGCACGGGGACTCGAACCCCGAACCCCCTGCTTGCAAAGCAGGTGCGCTACCAATTGCGCCATGCCCCCATAAGAAGCAACCCGACAATCATACCCCGATTCGGGAAGCTGATTTCCAGCTTCCACACCGGGATTCCGGGCTAGTCAACCGTGTCGGTCGACTCGCTCCAGATTACTTTCCGGGCTTCGGACTCCTGCACCTTCCGGTAGAGCAAAACGCCTGCGATCGTGGCTAGAAGAACCAGCAACTTCTTCACATGCACCCCGTTCCGGTTCGGGTAAACCCGCACCATCACTACTCCAACCAGAAACCTGCACAGGTTCCGTGGGCGTACCAGGACTTGAACCTGGGACCTCTTCGTTATCAGCGAAGCGCTCTAACCGCCTGAGCTATACGCCCCGATGCCTCATCGGGCCGAGATACGACTGTACAGTACATCCCGGCCCGATCTCAAATCGAGGCAATTCCCCGAAGAAAACCGGGGAAGAATACGGGATTTAGTCGTCCGTGAGCGTGACGCCGATGCCGCCCACAAGCGTCGCGGAGATGTTGTACAGCACGGCTGAGAGCATTGACAGGGCCGTCAGCAGCACCACATTGATCACGGCGATGATCACCGCGAAGGATGCCACCTGACCAAGAGAAGCGACCTTCTTGAGCTCGAAGCCGCCGCCCTCGGAGCCCGCCAGCGTTCCCAGCAGGCCGTCCACCTGATCGAAGATGCCTGTCAGGTCCAGGACCGTCCAGAGCACAATCGCGGCCACCACGGTCACGATGCCCAGGGCCACGGAGAGCAGGAAGGCCATCTTCAGGACGGACCAGGGTTCCACTTTGCTCACCAGCAGCCGCGCACGCCGCACCTTGGCCTTGGGGGCAGGCTTGATCAGGCCCGCAGTGTTCTGACCCGAACGGTTCTGACCCGCAGTGTTCTGACCCGGACGGTTCTGTCCCGGACGCTGACCGGGAACAGCCGGACGCTGGCCCGGCTCCGCGGGACGGCCCTGCACGGGACGCTGCCCGGGTGCCGGCGGCCGCTGCCCTGGACCGGCGACTCCTGCAGAGTCGGCGGGTCGCTGCTGCGGACTCGACGGGGCGCCCACCCGCGGGGCGGATGCAGGCTGCCGCGCTCCGCCGGGAACGCCGCTGTTCGGCGTGGGATATGAGTCGGAATTACTCACTCGTTACCTCCGGTATTGTCTTCGTCCAGCTCGGCGTGCCCCAATGATTCATCGGACTCAGGGGCCGGTGCTGATTCTGCCGCTGCGGACCCCTCGTGTGATCCGGTATCTTCAGCCAACGTTACGTCATCCGGGGCCGATGCCTGACTTTGGGCATCGTCGCCTGCATCGTCGCCCGTATCTTGTCCTTCGGACGCATCGTCGGTTTCCAGGCCACGCTCGCTGTTGCGTGCGACCTCGATGATGCGGTCATTCTTGTCCGGCTTGGCAAAGATGACGCCCATGGTGTCGCGGCCCTTGGCCGGAACACCGGCCACCGAGGAACGCACAACTTTGCCGCCTTCCATGACCACCAGGACTTCATCTTCTTCCTGGACAATCAGGGCACCGACGAGGTGGCCGCGTTCCTCCTGGTATTTGCCCACCTTGATGCCGAGTCCGCCGCGGCCCTGGAGGCGGTATTCCTCCACGGCCGTCCGCTTCGCGTAGCCTCCCTCGGTGACGATGAAGACGAACGAGCCGTCCGTCACGACGTCGGCCGTCAGCAGTTCGTCATCCTCACGGAACTTCATGCCGGTGACGCCGGAGGTTGCCCGTCCCATGGGGCGCAGGGCCTCGTCGGTAGCGGTGAAACGGATGGACTGGCCCATGCGGGAGACCAGCATGAGGTCATCGGTCTCCGAAGCCAGCTGGGCGGAGACGAGTTCGTCGCCGTCGCGCAGGTTGATTGCGATCACGCCGGCGGAGCGGTTGGTGTCGTAGTCCTCCAGGCGGGTTTTCTTCACCAGGCCGCGCTTGGTGGCCAGCACGAGGTATGGCGCGTGCTGGTAATCCCGCAGGTCCAGCACCTGGGCGATGTGCTCGTCGGGCTGGAAGGCCAGCAGGTTCGCCACGTGCTGGCCCTTGGCGTCACGGCCCGCTTCGACGAGTTCGTACGCCTTGGCCCGGTAGACGCGGCCCAGGTTGGTGAAGAACAGCAGCCAGTGGTGCGTCGTCGTAACGAAGAAGTGCTCGACGACGTCGTCACCGCGCAGCTGCGCGCCCTTGATACCCTTGCCGCCGCGCTGCTGCGACCGGTAGTTGTCGCTGCGCGTGCGCTTGACGTAGCCGCCGCGGGTAATCGTGACAACCATTTCCTCTTCGGGGATCAGGTCCTCCATCGACATGTCTCCGTCGAAGCCGAGCAGGATCTTGGTCCGGCGGTCATCGCCGTGCTTGGCCACGATCTCGCCCAGCTCGGTGCTGATGATCCCGCGCTGGCGCTCCTCGGAGGCCAGGATCGCGTTGAATTCGGTGATCATGGCCTCCAGTTCCGAGTGGCGGTCCTGGATCTTCTGCCGCTCCAGGGCAGCAAGCCGGCGCAGCTGCATGTCCAGGATGGCGCGGGCCTGGAGTTCATCGATATCCAGCAGCTGCATGAGGCCGTCGCGGGCGGCCTCGGTGGTGTTGGAGGCACGGATCAGGGCAATGACCTCATCCAGCATGTCCAGCGCCTTGAGCAGGGCACGCAGGATGTGCGCTTCCTCCTCGGCCTTGCGCAGGCGGTAGCGGGTCCGGCGCGCGATGACGTCCATCTGGTGCGTGACCCAGTGGCGGATGAACGCATCAAGGCTCAGCGTGCGGGGGACGCCGTCAACGATTGCCAGCATGTTGGCCGCAAAATTATCCTGCAGCTGGGTGTGCTTGTACAGGTTGTTCAGCACCACCTTGGCCACGGCGTCACGCTTGAGCACAATCACGAGGCGCTGGCCCGTGCGGCCGGAAGTCTCGTCCCGGAGATCCGCGATGCCGGAGATCTTGCCGTCCTTGACCAGCTCGGCGATCTTGATCGCCAGGTTGTCCGGGTTGGCCTGGTACGGCAACTCGGTGACCACGAGGCAGGTCCGGCCCTGGAGTTCCTCCACGTTGACCACGGCGCGCATGGTGATGGAGCCCCGGCCCGTGCGGTACGCGTCCTCGATGCCCTTGTGGCCCAGGATTGTGGCACCAGTCGGGAAATCGGGGCCTTTAATGCGCACGATCAGTTCTTCGAGCAGCTCCTCGCGGCTGGCCGTCGGATTGGCCAGGTACCACTGCACACCGTCTGCCACCTCGCGGAGGTTGTGCGGCGGGATGTTGGTGGCCATGCCAACGGCAATGCCCGAGGAACCGTTGACCAGCAGGTTCGGGAACCGTGCCGGCAGGATGGTGGGTTCCTGGTTCTTGCCGTCGTAGTTGTCCTGGAAATCGACGGTTTCCTCGTCAATGTCCCGGACCATTTCCATGGCCAGCGGAGCCATCTTGGTTTCGGTGTACCGCGGGGCGGCCGCGCCGTCGTTGCCGGGCGAACCGAAGTTGCCCTGGCCGAGCGCCAGCGGGTAGCGCATGGTCCAGTCCTGGATCAGGCGGACCAGCGCATCGTAGATGGCGGTGTCGCCGTGCGGATGGTACTGGCCCATGACCTCGCCGACCACGCGGGCGCACTTGTTGAAGGAGCGCTCCGGACGGTAGCCGCCGTCGAACATCGCGTACAGCACACGGCGGTGGACCGGCTTCAGGCCGTCACGGACGTCGGGGAGGGCACGGCCCACAATCACGGCCATGGCGTAGTCGAGGTAGGAGCGCTGCATTTCCGTCTGCAGGTCCACCTGCTCGACACGGTCGGTGAGCACGTCGGTAGCCAGGACAGTGCCCTCGAGTACGGGCTCAGAGCCGGCCGGAACCTCGGGTGTTTCGTCACTCATAGTCTATATTTTCCGTTTCAGGTATATATCGGTTCGGGAATATCTAGGTGCGGGGCGCCGCTAGATATCCAGGAACCGAACGTCCTTGGCGTTCTGCTGAATGAAGTTCCGGCGGGATTCGACGTCCTCGCCCATCAGTACCGAGAAGGTCTGGTCGGCTGCCAGGGCGTCGTCCATGGTGACCTGCAGCAGGGTACGGTGATCCGGATCCATGGTGGTGTCCCACAGTTCGGTGTAGTCCATCTCGCCGAGGCCCTTGTAGCGCTGGATGCCGTTGTCCTTGGGGATGCGGCGTCCGGCGGCCTGGCCGGAAACGAGCTTGGCATCGCGTTCCCGGTCGCTGTAGACGTAGTCGTGCGGGGCGTTGGACCATTTAATCCGGTACAGCGGCGGCTGCGCCAGGTAGACGTAGCCGTTTTCGATCAGCGGGCGCATATAGCGGAACAGCAGCGTCATCAGCAGCGTCGTGATGTGCTGGCCGTCGACGTCGGCATCGGCCATCAGCACGATCTTGTGATAGCGCAGCTTGCTCAGGTCGAAGTCCTCGCCGATGCCCGTGCCGAACGCCGTGATCATGGACTGGACCTCGGCGTTGCCGAGTGCCTTGTCCAGCCGGGCCCGCTCCACATTCAGGATCTTGCCGCGCAGCGGCAGGATGGCCTGGGTTTCCGGGTTTCGGCCGCGTTTGGCGGAGCCGCCGGCGGAGTCGCCCTCCACGAGGTAGACCTCGCACTTGGCCGGATCCTTCGAGGAGCAGTCGGAGAGCTTGCCGGGCATGCCGAAGGACTCCAGCGGGCTCTTGCGGCGGGCATTGTCGCGGGCCTTGCGGGCGGCCATGCGCGCCTGGGCAGCGGAAATTGCCTTGCGGATCACGTCCCGGGCCGGACCGGGATTGCGTTCCAGCCAGTCGCCAAGACCATCCGTGACAACGCGCTGGACAAATCCCTTGACCTCGGAGTTGCCCAGCTTCGTCTTGGTTTGGCCCTCGAACTGCGGTTCGGCCAGCTTGACCGAAATGACGGCCGTCAGGCCTTCGCGGATATCGTCACCGGTGAGGTTGTCATCCTTTTCCTTGATGATGCTCTTCTCCCGCGCATAGCGGTTGATGAGTGATGTCATCGCGGCGCGGAACCCCTCTTCGTGGGTACCGCCCTCATGGGTATTGATCGTGTTGGCGTAGGTGTGGACACTCTCGGAGTATGCGTTGGTCCACTGCATCGCCATCTCCAGGGCAATGTGGCGTTCCTTGTCTTCAGTTTCGAACGCAATGACGTCCTCGTGGACCACATCGACCTTCTTGCCGGAGTTCAGGTGCTTCACATAGTCCAGCAGGCCGTCGTCGTACTGGTAGACCACGGTATGGAACTCGGCCGGGACTTCACCTTCGGTGGGGACGGAGTCCAGGTCCAGGTCGCCGTCCTCCGACGGCTCCTCCGGGGAGCGTCGCTCATCGGTCAGGGTGATCCGCAGGCCCTTGTTCAGGAAGGCCATCTGCTGGAACCGGGCGCGCAGCGTTTCGAAGTCGAATTCGGTGCTCTCGAAGATGGTGGCGTCAGGGTAAAACGTCTGGGTGGTGCCGGTCTCGTCGGCTTCCTCGCCCTGAATCAGGCCGCCCTGGGGCTTACCGCCGTCGGCGAAGGACATCCGCCAGACGTGGCCCTGCCGGCGGACTTCGGTATCGACGCGGCTGGAGAGGGCATTGACCACGGAAATGCCCACGCCGTGCAGCCCGCCGGAAACAGCGTAGCCGCCGCCGCCGAATTTACCGCCCGCGTGCAGGATGGTCATGACGACTTCCACGGTGGGCTTGTGCTCGGTGGGGTGCATGTCCACCGGGATGCCGCGGCCGTTGTCGACCACCTTGACGCCGCCATCGGCCTGCAGAACGATTTCGATGTGCGTGCAGTAGCCTGCCAGCGCCTCGTCCACGGAGTTGTCCACCACTTCGTACACCAGGTGGTGCAAGCCGCGCGGTCCGGTGGAACCGATGTACATGCCGGGTCGCTTGCGGACAGCTTCCAGGCCCTCAAGTACCGTGATGTCGCTCGCGCCGTAGCCGTGGGGTGTCACGGCCTCGGGCGTGTCGGCCGCCACAGCTTCCGCTTCGGGTTCGACGTCGGTGATATCTGCATTGTCGTTAGCCACAGGCGCTTTCGACTCCTCTGTATTCGTTGAAGGCCGGCCGTCGCCCGCTCCCGAAGGGAGGGGCTTATGCCAACAGGCACGTCACTGATTACCCCGGCTGTTCAGTTCAAGGATCCGTCTGCCGCACGCGGGTACTGCGTCGGAAACGGACTCAGTCAACGTTTCGCCGGCGCCCAGTTATCTAGCCACAATTCTACCGTGTCGGAGTGCCATATCCCGCATTCCTGGGCCTCAAAGGGGCAAGGAAAGTGCCGCTGGGAGGCCGTAGGCCCGCCCTGCAAGGCTCCAGGGGTCCCTGCCTAGGGTGCCCATAAGGCCCCCGGAGGTCGGAGCGCCCTACACGCCGTTTGCGGATTTTTCAATACTTTTGCAAGGAGTGCTTCACGTCCGGCGGGCCCAGGTGCCTGCCGGCCTCACCCGTAGGTGTCCCGGGGACCGCGTCCGTTCACGGTTCTCGCACCCTTGCGCCAGCTTGGCGCTGCCGGTCCAAGCACCTGGATTTTGGTCACGACGCCGTCGCCCAGTTCCGTCCGGAACTTGTCCAACAGGCTCAGGCTCAGCAGACGCAGCTGCGTGGCCCAGGCAGTGGAATCGCACCGGACGTGCAGAGTGGTATCGGTGAAGCTTTCCGGCGTGCAGTGCGCGGAGATCTCCGGACCCACCAGGGTTGCCCACTCCGCCATGACCGAACCGACGGCCACGGGAGAGCTCCAGCCGCGCTCGGCAACGAGGCGGCCAACTACTTTGCCGAGTCCCAGCGGATCGCGTCCGGTGCCGTGGAATTGGCCGAATCCCCGGGTTCCCGCGGAACTCCTGGCCGGTTTCTGCGGACCGGACCCGGGGCGCGGCGGTGCTTTGCGCCGGATTTCACCGCGGGAAGCGGCGGCCTCGCGCATTCTGTTCAGCGCCGACTGCGCGGCGTCGATATCGTCGGGATCACGGCCTGGCTGCAGGGCGCCGTCGGTATCCTTATTCACCGATTGTCCGGCTCATCGATTCCTCCCGGGATAACCTTCACCCGCCGGCCGGCCAGTTCAAGCGGAATATCGTCCTCGACGGCGGCGGTAACCAGCACCTGCTCGGCGCCGGCGACTATTGCCGCCAGTTTACGCCGGCGCTGGACATCGAGCTCGGCAAAAACATCGTCCAGGATCAGGATCGGCGCGGATCCGCCCGTGCGGGCGTCAGCAAGCATGACGTAGTACGAGGCAAGGCGCAGGGACAGGCACATGGACCAGGTTTCGCCGTGCGAGGCATAGCCCTTAGCCGGGGCTGGGCCCAGGACGAGTTCGAGTTCATCGCGGTGCGGCCCGACAAGGGAAATACCGCGATCCAGTTCCCTGCGGCGCGACGCTGCAAAGGCCTTAACGTAGCGATCCGTGAGTTCGTCAACCGAAAGCGCACGCAGATCCTCCTGCCCCTTGTCGCCGGCCTCGAACGCTCCGCCGTCATCGTCCACCACATCCTGCAGGGTGGACCGGTAGATCGCGCCGGCTTCCTTGGATCCGTCGGTGAGCTGCCGGTAAGCGTCATTGAGGTGCGGCTGCAGCCGTTCCACCAGGTCAAGCCGGGCGTGCAGAAGTTCGGCGCCGGCCCGGGCCATGTGCTGGTCCCAGACATCGAGCGTCGCTTCTTGGCCGGAGCTGAATTTGCCGGCCCGGGCCGATTTGAGCAGCGCATTGCGCTGCTTCAGCACCCGGTCGTAGTCGCTGCGGGTCCCGGCGTGGCGCGGGACAAGACTGACAAGGAGCTCGTCAAGGAAACGACGGCGGCTGGATGGATCACCTTTCACCAACGCCAAGTCTTCCGGCGCAAACAGCACGGTCTGGCAGATTCCGAGGATGTCCCGTGCCCGGACAGGGTTGCTGCGGTTGATCCGCGCCCGGTTGGCCCGGGTGCTGTTGATTTCGAGTTCGAGCACTGTGGGCTGCTCGCCGCGGACGATTTTGGCGCGGATCAGGGCCCGGTCGGTGCCAAAACGCAACAGCGGCGCATCGGAGCTGACCCGGTGGGAACTGAGGTTTGCCAGATAGCCGATCGCTTCCATCAGGTTGGTCTTCCCGATGCCGTTGGCCCCAACGAGGACAGTGACACCAGGCTCCAGGCTGAGGTCAACCTGGGCGTAACTGCGGAAATCCGTGAGGGAGAGTTTTTCGAGATACACGCCGGGTTCAGTATTTCAGGGCAGGGCTATTTCGCCGGACGGGTGGCATGCCCGCCGAACTGCTGGCGCAAGGCGGACACCATTTTCATGGCCGGGGAGTTGTCTTCCCGGGAGGAGAAGCGGGCAAAGAGTGCCGCCGTGATGGCCGGGGCAGGCACGGCGTTGGCGATTGCTTCCTCCACAGTCCATCTGCCTTCGCCGGAATCTTCGACGTAGTCGTCAATGGATTCCAGGCCGGGATCCTCATCGAGGGCCTTGACCATGAGGTCCAGCAGCCAGGACCGGACAACGGTGCCTTTCTGCCAGGCCCGGAACGTTCCCGGCAGGTCCGTGATGATGTCCTTCGCTGCGAGGAGCTCATATCCTTCGGCGTAGGCCTGCATCAGTCCGTATTCGATCCCGTTGTGGACCATCTTTGCGTAGTGCCCGGCACCGATCCCGCCAACATGGACGAAGCTGTCGGCCCGCTCACCGTCGGGACGGAGCACATCAAAGACGGGCAGGGCACTGGCGATGTCCGCCGCCTCGCCGCCGGCCATCAGCCCGTAGCCGTTCTCAAGTCCCCAGACACCGCCGGATACTCCGCAGTCCGCGAACCGGATGCCTTTTTCCGCCAGGGCCGCGCCGTGCTTCTGGTCCTCGGTGTAGCGGGAATTGCCGCCGTCGATGACGAGGTCGCCGGCCTCGAGCTTCTCACCAAGTTCGGTGATGACGGCGTCGGTGATCGTTCCGGAGGGGACCATGACCCAGATGAGGCGCGGCGCCGGAACAGCCGCGATGAGCTCATCGACGCTCGATACATCCGTGACGTCGGGGTTCCGGTCGAAGCCTGTGACGTCTATTCCGCCATTGCGCAGCCGTTCGCGCATGTTGAAACCCATTTTTCCAAGGCCGATCAGTCCAATGTGCATGGTGCGGGTTCTCTTTCTGCATTGGGTGTCGGTTGTCGTTTTGGGGCCCAGAACGACAACAGCCTGGGCCCACGCCGCCCGGGTTCCCTGGCCGTGGAGCCCCATCGGCGAGGGGCCCTGCCTGAGCTTGCGAAGGCTGGGAGCCGATGGGGACTTGCGAGGCGAGGGTGGCGGTGGGGACTAGTTGGGGAGGCGCACCGGCATGACGAGGTAGCGGTAATCGCCCTGGTCTTCGCCTTCGGCATCGTGCTGGGCCGTGATCATGGCTGGCTTCGGCGCCGTCGTGAAGGAGAATCGCACGAACTTGGTTTCGATGACACTGAGGCCTTCGATCAGGTAGTGCGGGTTGAACGCAACAACGATGTCCTCACCGGTGAGCTGGGCCTCGAGTTCCTCCGAGGCCTGGGCATCCTCGCCGGTTCCAGCATCAAGGTGCAGCTGGCCCTGCGTGAAGGCGAGCCGGACCGGCGTGTTCCGCTCGGCGACAAGGGACACGCGTCGAACGGCTTCGACCAGCTCCGAGGTCTGCACCGTGGCGTGGATCGGCGTGGAATCGGGGAACAGCGAACGGATCTTGGGGTAGTCACCGTCGACCAGGAGCGACGTCGTGGTGCGGCCGCCGCTCTCAAAACCGATGAGCCGGCTGTCGTCATCCGCAAGGGCGAGGTGGATGTCGCCGCTGCCGCCCAGGGTCTTCGCTACTTCGTTGAGCGTCTTGGCCTTGACCAGGGCGCTGGTGGAAATGCCCGGCGTGACTGGTTTCCACGGGACTTCGCGCATGGCCAGGCGGTAGCGGTCCGTTGCCAGGAGGGTGATGAGATCGTCCTCGATCTCCATCCGGACCCCGGTGAGGATCGGAAGCGTGTCGTCCCTGCTGGCGGCGATGATGACCTGGGACACAGCCTGGGCGAAGGAATCACCGGCGACGGTGCCGCTGATCGGGGGCAGAGCCGGCAGCGGCGGGTATTCGGCTTCAGGCATCGTGGCCAGGTGGAAACTGCTTCGGCGGCAGGTGAGAGTGACCTTGTTTCCGTCGGTCTCGACATCGACGGGGGCGGAGGGCAGGCTGCGGCAAATGTCCGCCAGCAGGCGCCCGGAAACCAGGATGGTGCCTTCGGTGGTGACGTCAGCGGCGATTTCGAGTCTGGCGGAGGTCTCGTAGTCGAAGCTGGAGAGGCTGACTGTGCCGGCTTCAGCCTTGAGGAGCAGGCCTGAAAGCACGGGAACTGGCGGCCGTGGAGACAACGACCGGGCGGTCCAGGTAACGGCTTCCGCCAGGACGTCCCGTTCGACTCTGAACTTCACGGAAGGGTGCCGCCTTTCATTGCTGCTGTCATCGCGAAAACTGGTCCCACTGTCGCGGGGAACTACAAAAGATGTCCAGGACGGACACACTGCAGACAGCTTAGCCGCAAGAAGTGCGTTTCTCCCATCCCCGGGTTACATCCTTGTGGTTCTGGCCGGCCCGCCCCGGGCTGCCGGTGGAACATTTCCGGGCCCGCTCCGGAACGGAGCCTGGCCGGGCGGGAGGTCGGATCGAAGTTGTTATTTGAGGGAACTTCATTTTCTAGGGATTAGTAGTGTTAATAACTGCTGTGGAAACTGTGGATAACCCCGTTTCGCGGTGCAGATCCGCGGTTAAGCCCTGTTCATGGACTGTGGGCGGAGCAGGTTTTAAACAGGGTGTGGATGGGGATAACATTTTTCGTCCCGGCCCTGGTCCACAGGCGGCTTAAGGGTTTTAAGCCCATTAAGCGCAGTTGTCCCCTTAACTGTCCACAGGGTTGTCCACAGGCGCCTGTTAATAAGGTAGGTGTGTGCGTCTGTTCAGGTCAGGCATCAGGTCAGGAGTTGCGCTGCTGCTGCTTGATTCTGTTGGTCAGCTCGGTGACCTGGTTGTAGATCACTCGGCGCTCGGCCATCAGCTCACGGATCTTGCGGTCCGCATGGATCACGGTGGTGTGGTCGCGGCCGCCGAGTTCTTGCCCGATTTTCGGAAGGGACATGTCCGTCAGCTCGCGGCACAGGTACATGGCGATCTGCCGGGCGGTCACGAGGGTGCGGGTGCGGGACTTGCTGCAAAGCTCTTCCATGCTGAGCTTGAAGTAGTCGGCCGTCTGGGTGAGGATCTGGGCAGACGTGATCTCCTGCGCACCGTCGTCGGTGATGAGGTCCTTGAGGACCATTTCGGCCAGGGCCACGTCGACCGGCTGGCGGTTGAGGCTCGCGAAGGCGGTGACGCGGATCAGGGCGCCCTCGAGTTCGCGGATGTTGCTGGAAATTTTCGACGCGATGTATTCCAGGGCATCGTCCGGGGCGGACAGGCCTTCGCTGAGCGCCTTCTTCCGGAGGATCGCGATGCGGGTTTCCAGTTCCGGGGGCTGGATGTCAGTCAGGAGACCCCATTCGAAGCGTGACTTCATCCGGTCCTCGAAGCCGGCCAGGAGCTTGGGCGGCTGGTCCGAGGTGATGACCACCTGCTTGTTGTTGTTGTGTAGGGCGTTGAACGTGTGGAAGAACTCTTCCAGCGTTCGGTCCTTGCCGGCCAGGAACTGGATGTCATCGATCAGCAGGACGTCGACGTTGCGGTATGTCGTCTTGAAGCTGGTGCCTTCATCGTCACGGATGGAGTTGATGAAGTCGTTGGTGAATTCCTCGGAGTTCACGTACCGGACACGGATGCCGCTGTAGAGCCTGCGGGCGTAGTGCCCGATCGCGTGCAGCAGGTGCGTCTTGCCCAGTCCCGAGTCACCGTAGATGAACAGCGGGTTGTAGGCCTTGGCCGGTGCTTCGGCGACGGCGACGGCAGCCGCGTGGGCGAACCGGTTGGAGGAGCCGATCACGAAGGTATCGAAGACGTACTTCGGATTGAGACGCCCGAACTCGTGGGACGTGCTGGGCAGCATCGGCTGCGGCTTCAGTTCGACGGTGGGATCGGCGGCGAGAGAGAGTTCGACGGCGGGTTCCGGCTCGGTGTGGAGGGGCACCAGATCGGTGTCCACGTCGATCGCGCAGCGGATCTCGTCGGAAAAGACGTTCCGGAGAGCGTCGTCGAGGGCTTCCTTCACCTGGGTCTGGAGGACCTCACGGGTCAGCTCATTCGGCACGGCAACCAGGAGGGTGGAACCAATGAGGCCCTGGGCCTGGGCGAGGATGACGAAGCCGCGCTGCCGCGGTGTGACACGGTGGTCGTTTTCCAGCAGGCTCACGACCCGCCGCCAGGAACTTCCGACAGTGTTGGCTTGGTTGGCTTCGTCTACTGTCATCAATCAGTTCCTCAAACTTGCTTGCCTGCGTTATCTGCAGCCCCGAGTCCCGAACCAGTGCGCTGGCCCCGGCTTAATCCACAGGGTTATGCACAGTCCGTGGATAATCGGCTACTGGGACACTCTAGGTGAACGAAACGCCAGAAGATAGCTGGGATCTGTCCTGTGGATAATGACACCAGTGTAGTTCCAAATCGGGGGTCGTGACCCACTTCATCCACAGGCTTCAACGGAAGTTAGCCACAGCTGGGGAAAGCCTGCGGAGCGTCCCCCGGTTTGACTCCGAGGGCGATAAAGCCCTAACGTTGTGAAGTCCTTTGTGTCCGCTTTTCGCCCTCATCCAATCTCTCCCCGACGCCCCGCGTCTTGCGAGTCGAGGGAAGCGGCACATACACAACTTAGCGTCGGCCAGTTCTTCCCCTTGATCGGGTGGGCGCACCTTTGATCCACTGGAGTAACTAACGTGAGCAAGCGGACTTTTCAGCCGAATAACCGCCGTCGAGCCAAGAAGCACGGCTTCCGCCTTCGTATGCGTACCCGTGCCGGCCGTGCCATCCTGGCAGCCCGTCGTGGCAAGGGCCGCACCGAACTGTCGGCCTAAATACTGACTCGTCGGTCCACCTCCCTGTGCGAGTTTAACGGTGCTAGCCACCCGGAACCGTCTGCGGACAGCAACCGATTTTTCAAAAACTGTACGTTCCGGTGTCCGCAATGGACGCCGGAACGTAGTGTTATATACGGCAGCCCTCGCTGCCGATGAACCAAGCCGGATCGGATTCATCGTTTCCAAGAGTGTCGGGAACGCTGTGGTCAGGAACCTCGTTAAGAGGAGACTGAGAGAAGCCGGCGCTTTGTCGTTGCAGAAATACGGCAGCGGGTTTGCGATTGTGGTCCGGGCCCTGCCCGCCGCGGCCGGAGCCAGCTGGGACCAACTGCTCTCAGACTATGACGCCGCCTTGGAAACCACGATGAAACGGCTGGGCAGCCGCCTTCCACAGGCTGCTTCTTCAGTTTCTGACGAGAGAACACAGGAAGGGACACCGCGTGCGTAACTCAACGGCCGCCGTCGTCCCCGTACCTACCTCCGGCGTGAGAACTGCAGCACTCTGGCTGGGCCGGGCCGTCTGGCATTTGCCACGCAATATCCTCATCGTGCTCCTGCTGGCCTACCGCAAGGTGATCTCGCCGCTGTATGGCCAGGTTTGTCGCTTCTTTCCCAGCTGTTCGGCCTATGCCCTCGAGGCGGTCACGGTCCACGGCGCGGTGAAAGGAAGCTGGCTGGCTGCCAGGCGCCTGGTGCGTTGCCATCCCTGGAATGCCGGCGGAGTGGACCATGTCCCCGCCGGTAAATGCGAGTGGCCCGCAGACCACACCCCCACAATTGTTGTGATGAACAATCCGGACAAGTACCTGGCTGCTCAGACTGATGAAGAAGGCCGCTCTGCGGCCTAACGAATAGGGAATCGTATGGACATCTTTGGAACAATCTTGGCCCCATTTAAATGGCTGGTATCAGCCATCATGGTGGGGTTCCATGACGGACTCAGCACCATCGGCATGTCGCCGGCAAGCGGCTGGACCTGGACCCTGTCCATCATCGGGCTCGTGCTGGTTATCCGCGCTGCCCTGATTCCCGTCTTCGTCAAGCAGATCAAGGCCCAGCGCGGGATGCAGCTCCTGCAGCCTGACCTGAAGAAGCTGCAGGACAAGTACAAGGGCAAGACCGACCAGCTGTCCCGCCAGGCCATGGCGCAGGAACAGATGGCCATGTACAAGAAGCACGGCACCAACCCGTTCTCGGCCTGCCTGCCCATGCTGATCCAGATGCCCTTCTTCTTCGCGCTCTTCCAGGTGCTCTCAGGGATCACGGCGGCTGTCACCAGCGGCCAGGGTATCGGAGCCATGAGCGCCGAACAGGTCAAGCAATTCGACGAGTCCACCATCTTCGGTGCCCCGCTGTCCGCGTCCCTGCTCCACGGCGGCGGCGGCAACCAAACGGCCGTGTGGATCCTCTCCATCGTGATGATCCTGGCCATGACAGCCTCGCAGTTCATCACGCAAAAGCAGATCATGGCCAAGAATATGTCCGAAGAGGCCTTGGCCAGCCCGTTCATGCGCCAGCAGAAGTTGATGCTGTACATCCTGCCCGTTGTCTTCGGTGTGGGTGGCATCAACTTCCCGATCGGTGTGCTGATCTACTGGACCACCACGAACCTCTGGACCATGGGGCAGCAGTTCTTCGTGATCCGCCGCATGCCGACGCCGGGATCACCGGCTGCCAAGGCCCTTGCGGAACGCCGTGCTTCCAAGGGTTTGCCTGCGCTGCCCCTGACCGGTGCAAGGAAGGCCGACGCCGAGGCAGCCGAAATCGCCGCTGTTGCTGCTGTTGAGGCCAAGAGCCAGCGTGTCCAGCCACAACGCAAGAACAGGAAGAGGAAATAATGTCCGCCGAGAGCACCGAACACTCTATTTCCGCCGAGATTTCCGTCGACCTCAAGGACGAGAGCGTGGATCCCGCACGGACCGCTAACCAGGACGCTGAACTGGACTCGGAACCGGACGCAGACGGCAACCCGGAGAAGGGGATTTCCGCCAGCCGCCTGGAAGAAGAGGGCGACGTCGCAGCGGACTACCTCGAGGAACTGCTGGATATCGCCGATATTGACGGCGACATTGATATTGAGGTCCGGAGCGGCCGCACCTACATCTCGATCGTTGCCGAGGAAGAAGCGGCGGGTCTTGAGAACCTGGTGGGCAAGGACGGAGAGGTCCTAGAGGCACTTCAGGAGCTCACGCGACTGGCTGTGCTCTCCGCGACGGAGAATCGTTCCCGCCTGGTGCTGGACATTAACGGCTACCGTGCCGAGCGGGCGGGGGACCTGGAGAAGATTGCCGCGGACGCCGTCGCCTCCGTCAAGGATTCGGGTGAAGCCGTTGCCTTGGCGCCCATGAGCGCCTACGAGCGGAAGATTGTGCACGACGCCGTCGCGGGCCTTGGGCTTGTCAGTGAGTCCGAAGGTGAAGGCGCGGACCGGCACATCGTCGTTTCCGCTGACTAGCGTGACGGACCGCTTGATGGTGGACATTACTGCAGCAGAATTGCAGGCGGCACAGACGATCTTCGGTGACCGCCTGAACCTTGCGCAACGCTATGTGGAGCATCTGGCCACGTCCGGCACAGAGCGCGGCTTAATTGGTCCGCGCGAAGTGCCCCGGCTCTGGAGCCGGCACGTCCTGAACTGTGCCGTCATCGAGAGCCAGATTCCGCAGGGAAGCCACGTGGCCGACGTCGGCAGCGGCGCGGGACTGCCCGGCCTGTGTCTGGCGATCGCCAGGCCCGATCTGGAACTGACCCTTATTGAACCGCTGGAGCGGCGGGTCATCTGGCTTCAGGAAGTCGTGGACGATCTGGGCCTGGAAAACGTGACCATCATGCGGACCCGCGCGGAACTTGCTGTGGGAATGGTGGAGGCCGACGTCGTCACGGCGCGCGCCGTGACCGCGCTGTCCAACCTGGCCGGCCTGACTATCCCGCTGCTGGCGGGCAAGGGCGTCGTTGTCGCCATCAAGGGCCGCAGCGCCGGAGAAGAAATCGAGAAGGCAGCGAAAGTCATCCGGAAGCTTGGCGGCAGAGAGACGTCCGTCGTACTGGTGGGCGAGGACCTCCTCGAAGAACCCACGACCGTTGTTCGCATCGTCGTGAATAAGCCTCAAAAGATTTCCTAGCATCAGCCCGTTGCCCTCTGAGTCCGACGGTAAGCGGTTAGGCTAGTAACCGGCAGCGAGAGCCGAATGAGAGTGAGTGTGTCACAGTGACCAGTAGCGAAGCCTCCACACAGCGGATTCCCCCGTTTGTGTCCCTGGGGTCCGCACGGGCCTTCGCCGCACCCGCCGTTGCCTACAATTACTCCCGAAATCACCCGATTACAGTTGCAAAAAACAGCAGCCGGACGAGTGTTTCACGTGAAACATCGGCTGTGTCGGCTGGCAACGTCCTGGACTCCATCGATGACTCCAGCCCGATTGCCCGGGAGCTAGCCCACGAGAACAAGCGCCGTGAGCGTCTGTTGGGACGCGAACTTCCGAAGCCTGAAAAGACCCGAATCTTCACGGTGTCCAACCAGAAGGGTGGAGTCGGCAAGACCACCACGACGGTCAACATTGCCGCAGCCTTGGCGGCCGCCGGCCTCAACGTACTGGTTATCGACATCGATCCGCAGGGAAACGCCTCCACGGCCCTCGGAATTGAACACCACGCCGACGTTGACAGCATTTATGACGTGCTGATCAATGACATGCCGTTGCAGGATGTCGTGGCGCACTGCCCGGATATCGACAAGCTGATCTGCGCTCCTGCCACGATTCACCTTGCCGGTGCGGAAATTGAACTCGTCAGCCTCGTAGCCCGTGAACAGCGGCTGCGCCGGGCCATCGACGTCTACGCCCAGGAACGGGCCAGGAACGGGGAGGAGCGGCTGGACTATATTTTCATCGACTGCCCCCCGAGCCTTGGCCTGCTGACGGTTAATGCGTTTTGCGCCGCCAACGAAGTGCTCATCCCCATCCAGTGCGAGTACTACGCGCTGGAGGGACTCAGCCAGTTGTTGAAGAACATAGAGATGATTCAGAAGCATCTGAACGCTGACTTGGTTGTTTCAACCATCCTGCTGACGATGTACGACGGCCGCACGAATCTTGCGGCGCAGGTGGCAGCGGAGGTCCGCGAACACTTCCCGGAGCAGGTGCTGGGCGCGGTGGTTCCCCGCTCCGTGCGCATCTCAGAGGCACCCAGCTACCAGCAGACCGTGATGACGTACGATCCATCCTCCACGGGTGCCCTGTCCTATTTGGAAGCCGCAGCGGAAATCGCGCAGCGTTAGAATCTTTTCGAGAATTGCACTAGCAAGAGTCCGGTGATGCCCGGCTCTTCCAATGGAGGGATTTATCCATGAGCGATAAGCGACGCGGCCTCGGCCGTGGACTTGGGGCACTCATTCCAAGTTCCGCCTCGGCCTCTGGCAACGGTTCTGCGCCGTCGCGTCCCGTGGATCTCTTTTTTCCTGAAGCCAGGAAGAGAACCCCTGCCGCAGAGGTGCCGGTCACGAACCTGACCACCGCTGATGGCTCGCAGGAGAACGCTGCCACTTTACCCCTGGAATCCGTCGGCGCCGGGACTGCGGATGCTTCCGCGACGGAGGAGCCGGCAGCGGCGGCCCCGGCGGGCAAGAAGGCGCCCGCCCGCAAGGCTGCCGCGCCCCGCACTGCCCCGAAAGCTAAGGCAGGAACGGGCGTTTCGCCGGCTCCCCGTGACAGTGGTTCCGCGGAGGATGTTGAGGACGACGGCGTCGAGCTGATCGAGGTGCCGGGGGTACGGTTCGCTGAGATCCCGGTTACGGCTATTCACCCCAACCGAAAACAGCCCCGCTCCGTCTTCGATGAGGACGATATGGCTGAGCTCGTTCACTCGGTGAGGGAAATTGGCGTTCTTCAGCCAATTGTGGTCCGTACCTCAACCGAAAAGGGTGGCGAACCGTACGAACTAGTCATGGGCGAGCGTCGTTGGCGGGCGGTGCAGGCCGCAGGCCTTACAACGATCCCCGCCATCGTCCGCGACACGACGGATGACGACCTCCTTCGGGATGCGTTGCTTGAAAACCTGCACCGGAGCCAGCTGAATCCTCTCGAGGAGGCCGCCGCCTACCAGCAGCTGCTGGAGGACTTCGGTACCACCCATGAGCAGTTAGCTGACCGCATCGGCCGGTCGCGTCCTCAGGTATCTAACACCCTTCGCTTGCTCAAGCTGCCGCCTCTCGTTCAGCGCCGCGTTGCTGCGAGTGTCATCTCGGCCGGCCACGCGCGGGCGCTCCTTGCCCTCCCGGACGCGGCCGCCATGGAACGCATGGCACAGAAGATTGTCGCCGAAGGAATGTCTGTGCGGGCCACGGAAGAGGCTGTGACGCTGTACCAGAGCCCCGGTGCGTCGACTAAGAGCAACATTCCCCGCCCGGGTGCGAGGCACGAACGCCTGGACTATCTGGCGTCATCGCTCTCCGACCGGCTGGACACCAACGTTAAGATCTCCCTGGGTGCGCGAAAGGGCCGCGTGAGCATCGAATTTGCCAGCGTGGAGGACTTGAACAGGATCATGGATGTCCTGACACCGGGAGCACCCAGCTAGCCAGCACGTCACCACCGGGATGGGGCTTGTTTCACGTGAAACAGGCCCCATTGGCGTTTCCAGCCTGCTTCTTGTGGACGCGCGCCTTGGGCCATACTGAGGGACGTTCGGGACAAGGGGGCGGTATTGGGGGCAAGGAACAGCTTAACCCGAGCCGCGAAGTCGGATTCTTCGATTCTTGGATTGGTTCGGGACGGACGCCGGACGGGCAATCCCCAACGCTGCTGGCCGCTTTCCGCTCAGAATACTTCTTCTCCGCAAAACCCTTCCCGGCGGACGTGGCAGTTGATCGCGCCGTGTGTCCAGTGTGTGCAGGGGAAGAACAATTTTCCCGCAAACCATGGCTGGTTCAGGGGCAGGACCTAGACCTTGAAGGGCCGGTCGAAGCTCCATGGAGGCGGCCGAGCTCAGGTGCCTCGTATTTTCGCGCCAGCGCGTCTAGCTGATGGCCTCCCCACTCCTTGTGGTCATTGCCGTTTCGGCCTGCTCATCTGGGTTTCGCACTGGTGCGGACTTCCGCCGATTCGGCAATGGCACCTGTAGCGGCTGGATGTTGGGCGTCCTTGGGCACTGTTTCACGTGAAACAGTGTCGCATCGCGGGACGGATGAGCAACTGACCCGTCCGCGGACGGCACCAGCTGTGGATCCGTCGGCCGGCACGTTAAGACGTAGGGAGCCGCTTACCGCCGGATTCCGCCGTCCGGGTGGAATTCGCCGTCCGGCCGGATTCCGCCGTCCCGCCGGCATCCGCTGTCCCGCCGGCAGGAATAGCGGGACGTCTGGCGACGGTAGCTCGTGCGGAATCCAGATCGGCTTCCGCAGCCCGCGTCGGGACGGCTATTGTGTCTCCCCCGAACCGTTTGGCCTTGGCCCGCCTGGGATCAGTCGCCGCACGGGAATGGACACTGTGGTGCGTGCCGACGTCGACGCTGGCCTAGCGGTCATCAACGCCACCATGGTTGGAGCGGACCTGGGTGCCGCTCGACTCGGCCGTTTCACGTGAAACATCGCAGGCCGCGCCGTGATGGGAGGTCGTCACAGCGGCCCTGCGAAGCCCGTGGCCGCTGTTACGTGATGCCGAGCGGTCCGCGGGAATAGCGGCTGTCCTGGTGCCTTCCGGTGGCGCCTGGCAGCCCCTAAGGCGGGCGGGACGGGACTGGAAATGCGGTCACGGCACACCGGGTTCCGCCCCAAGACCTCAGCGGCTACGGAGACGCATTGAATGGAACACGGGGCCGCATCCGGTTACGAGGGGTCTTTACCGGTCACGAGGGAACAAGCCGGGGGTCAGCCACCTGCCCGGTGCCCAAAGGATCGGCACGAAAGGGAACCTGCCCTTCCCTGGCGGCCCTCCGGGCTGCTGTGATCGTTGTGCCAGATACCTGAAGGTGCAGAGCTGCCGTCTCTGGTGGGCCCACCACAGCGTAGTGAGAGCGAGCCAGCCGCATCGCCAAGAGTTGGGAGCGGACACTCCCCCGGGGTCGCAGCGTGCAGCGCTGGCGAACGCGCCGCTCCCCGTTGCTTTCCCGCGGCACTGTGCTCTTCGGGGACGAGATCAACAAGGCAGACCGGGGCGTGGTGAAGCCCCGCGTTCCCGGAATGGCTATTCAGACGAATCTCCAGAGCAGTCCGACATCGGGTTGGCCGCTTGGAGGAGTTTGTGCGCGCAGCGTGATCTCGGCCATGCCAGTGGAGGGAGAGGCCTGGAAGCGGTGGCTGGAGCAACGGCAGCTACGGGTGCCGGCATGAGCCCGGTCTGAACTTCAGACCTCAGAAGACCTGCTGGGGATTTGTGGGCTGGCTCGGGACTCGGTGGGACTTGCACCGGATGATGCAGTGTCCGGTGGATATCGCTGTGGATAACGTTGTGGATTATTTGCCGGCACACGTACTGACAACTCCACGTCCCGCACGGTGGCATGCCCCCAGGGTGTCTCGTCCTCCCAGGCGCCCGGGGACAGCACATCGCACGTTTCACGTGAAACACGTCAGCGTGAAAGTTGCCGGGGATTCCGGCAGCCCGGTTGCGATGAAAAAATCCCCCGCAGGCGGTTAATTTTCTGCAGTATTCAGTGTTTTTCCTGGATTGGACCCCTGTGGCGAAGCCACTGCGGTGGGCAGGTCGTCCTTCGCGGGATGGCCGAGGTCCCGCGGATTCCACAGGCGGAACCTGTGGTCAGCGGACCTTGCAGTGCACCACGCGTCCTCCCGAGGCTGTGAGATATCTCTAGTCTCCTGTGGATAACGGTGTGAATAAGTTCTGTGGAGAACGTCGCGGAAGCTGCTGGTGGGGGCCCGAAAAGCAGCTTGGAAGTGATCGTTGGATTGTGTTGTCTGCACTGGGGGTCTTCTCCGAATCTTGACTCAGAAGTGCCTGAAGCCGTTCCCTGCTGGCTCCCGGCCGCGCGGGGTTACCTGCGCGGGCAAGGATCCTTGACGGAGCCAAATGGCGAGTGATGCTGGTCTTGTGGGGACGGAAACGACTACTCGACCGCCCCCGGTCCTTCCCGTCCAGCCTTCTGCCCGGTAGCCGAATGCGGGGCTGGGTGGGGCTAGGGTGGTCCCCGCCCAGGGTTGCCGCTGCTGCGGGCTGCGGGGCTGCGGTGCTTCGGTAATCGGCTGGGGTCTGCCTAGTGAGTTCCTGGACAGGAACGCCACGTGGCATGCACCCCACCCTCCGGACACGGATTACTGGCACAGCGGCGCTGGCGCCCATTCTCCGCACGCTCGCGTGCGAAGGAAGGCTTCGGCGCTTGTGCACAACCCGGGCGGACTCCTCGTCCCGAGGGGCGCAGCTTCATTCCGCATTGGACGGAGGGAGGGGGGCGGCTATCGGCAAGCGGTCATGCCCGGTGATCGGCCCGCTCCAACACGCGCACCAGGGCAGGGATCTTCGACTGTGCGCTACTGCCACAGGCATCGGTCAGTCGCTGGGTCTTATGTTTCGGTTCCTGGGCATGCCGTGTTCTTCGGCACGGGGCACCCGGATCAAAGAAAAGACCGATGTGAGCATGCAGTCTTCCGATCCAGCTGCTGGCGGTCCCCTGCCTCACTTCAAACCGTTGAGCGTCTCAGGTCGCCACCCACGCCCTGGTAGCGCACAGCTGACCTGCGGGCACGCCAGCTGGCGTCTACGGGCTGCCCGCGGTCACTGGTGTGGTGGACTAGGTCCCAGGACAAGCTCCAGCCGCTGATGCACGTCCCGTCCCGGCTACCCTCCGTGCGGCAGAGAGAGCTCCTTCGGTGGGAAGGAGACCCGGGGATGTGCCCGTTGCGGGAACCACCCGTGGCGTTCCGGCTGGCGATCAGCAGTGGGCACTGAGTGATGTGGGGACCTCCTCCCGTAGTCAAACCGTGATTGTCCCGCCGGCTAGAGCTAACGCGGCGTTGTCATTGCTGGGGCTGCGGAGCGGCCAGGGATCGTTCACCACACGGCGCGGATGCTGACTGCACACCAGCAGGTCTTCAGTCGGCCTATTTGAGAGTTGAATATCAATTGTTCATTCCTTCTGCCTAGCGGCTGCCGTCGGGCGCGGGGCGATATCAGGCTGGTGGTGATGTTTCACGTGAAACCTGCGCAGCAGGGATTGGATCTGCGGCGAGTCCGCAATGCCGCATGCCGCATGCCGCACAGGGATTTCCGTCTTCGGGCGATCCTCCGCATGGGGATTCGGAGTGCCCATCCATTGGAAGACTCGGGTTCAGGGATGGAGCGTATGTGCCTTCCTTCGCGCGTGGGAAGGAGACAGACCCCTCCATGTCGTCGCAGCATCCATGAGTTGAGATCAATCGGCCTCATGTTTCACGTGTAACACAGCGGGCGCTTCAAGTACCCCCGGCAATTGAGCATGGAGTTTGAGCGACTTGATCCAGTGGACGATCGCATCGCCCAATCCTCCTTTCTGTTTCACGTGAAACATGCGTCAACTGATCGAAGAATCCGAAATTTGCCATTCACGGCAATTCGGCGCCCTAGCCCCGTCAGCCAGAGCTTGGCCGCGAAATTTCAGGGCCAGAGACAGAACCTCGCCATCGAAAACAACGTGAATTGGCTGTTTTGTGAAGTTTCAGGCATCCAGTTGGCCGCCACGGCCTCTCAAGGGCAGAGACCCCTACGGCGAGACTACAAAAAAGTGGCCCCACTTCCAGGAAGTGGAGCCACCGTGCATGGACTGCGTCGAGGCACAGTCCGGCGATGCTAGGACAGAACGTCCGCGAATTCCTTCTCGAAGAACTGCTTCGGCCGGGCTCCAATGACGCTGCCCTTGACCTCGCCACCCTGAAACAGGTAGACGGCAGGGATTGAAGTGATGCCGTACTGGGCGGCGATGGCCGGGTTGTCGTCGACGTTTACCTTGACGACATCCACCTTCTCGCTGTACTCGACGGAAATTTCATCAAGGATCGGTCCCAGCTTGCGGCAGGGCCCGCACCATTCCGCCCAGAAATCCACGATGACCGGCTTCTCTGATGCCAGTACATCGGCGCCGAAGCTTGCGTCTGTTACATCTTTTGCGTTGCTCATAAACCCTGTCTCTCTCTTGGTTGGTTGCTGCGCGCCCTTAGGCGTGGAAATCTGCGAGGTAGTGCTCGACGTCGAGAGCGGCTACACAGCCGGACCCCGAGGCGGTAATGGCTTGACGGTAGGTCGGGTCAATGACGTCTCCGGCGGCAAATACGCCCTTGATGGTGGTCCTGGATGTCCGGCCCTCAACGGCGATAGTGCCGTCGGCGGTCAGTTCCAGTTTGCCCTTGACGAGGTCCGTGCGGGGATCGTTTCCGATGGCCACGAAGACGCCGGTGACGGCCAATTCGGTCTCGGAGCCGTCGAGAAGGTTCTTCAACCGGAGGCCGGTGACCTTGTCCTGGCCGATGACGTCTTCCACACCGGTGTTCCACACGAAGCTGATCTTTTCGTGAGCCTGGGCGCGGTCGGCCATGATTTTGGAGGCACGCAGGGTGTCGCGGCGGTGCACCACGGTCACGGATTTAGCGAACTTGGTAAGGAAAAGCGCTTCCTCCATGGCTGAGTCGCCGCCACCGATGACGGCGATGTCCTGGTCCTTGAAAAAGAAACCGTCGCAGGTTGCGCACCAGCTTACGCCGTGGCCTGAAAGGCGCTTTTCATTGGGTAGGCCAAGCTCGCGGTAAGCCGAACCGGTGGAAAGAATGACGGACCGGGCGCGGAAGGTCTCCCCCGTGCCGATGGTGACGGTCTTGATGTCGCCCTCGAGGTCAAGGTCAGTGACGTCCTCAAACTGGATTTCAGTGCCGAATCGGGCAGCCTGCTTTTCGAAGTTTTCCATCAGGTCCGGACCCATGATGCCGTCGGGGAATCCCGGGTAGTTCTCGACGTCGGTGGTGTTCATCAGCTCACCGCCGGCAGTGACGGAACCGGCCAGCATGAGCGGCTTGAGGTTCGCGCGCGCCGTGTATACCGCGGCCGTGTAGCCTGCGGGGCCGGAGCCCACGATGATGACATCACGTACTTCGGACGCGGTGTTTTCTGCGTTGCTCACTGGACGGTGAACCTCTTCCTTTGTCGCTGGACCTGCCTGAGTGGCCGGCCACATGGCACAACTAATACTGGGGGCTGAATATTCCGGTCGAGCCGGCAACCACAGGATGACGCCGCGCCCCGGCCCACCGTCCGGGCTGCGTCAAATAACGGGCAGAGCCGTGGTTGACGCGGAGCTATTGGACCTTGATCTCGGCCAGCCGCAGACCGAATCCGTAGCGGGTCTTTGGTGCTGCGAGCTTGGGAAGGGTCTTGATGGAGACGATCACGTACTGGGCGGTGACCGGTTCCTGCAACGGCATCGTCAGATCCGGGGAGGTAAAACTGTTGTTTCCCACGGGCTTGGCACCGTCGAGGGAAGGCCGGTCGTTGGTGAAGACGCTGATGCTTCCGCCGGATGCTCCCAGCTGGCCCAGGGTGACCGAGGAGACCTTGGCGGGGCTCTTCAGCTTAATCACGAGCGGAACCTCGGTGGCGAGGCCGCCCCAGTTGTCCGAGGCGAATTCCATGTCCGACCAGTAGCTGGCGCCGTTGCCGTCAAAGGTCTTGACGAGGTCGCCGTCGTAGGTCGCCGCAAAGTCGAAGTTTCCCAGCCTGGTCACTCCTTCAATGGCCGGAGGGCCTGCAGCGGGGGCTGAGCTGGCGCTCCCTGTCGGTTCCGCCGACGTCGGGACGGGGGTGCTCGCGGCGGTGGTTCCACCGGCCTTGGACTGGGGGCTGCTCTTGAAGAGGCCGCCCAAATTGGTCACGGCAAGGATCAGGCCAACCACCAGGACTGCGGCCAGCAACCCGCCTACCAGCCAGCGCATGGAGCGGGGTTCGCGCGGCGGTTCCTCGTCCTTGTCGTAGTACTCGTCGTCCGCCGCCGTCGACTCGTTGTTCCGGGCGGAAGTCGGGAAGAACCCGGGCCTGCGGTCGCCGGAACCCCGGCCGGCGGCAGCTGCACCGGCATATTCGGGTGCATGTCCCTGGCGGCTGCCCCCACGCTCCTCCGGACTGTCATAGTCGTCGTCGGCCCACAGGGACACCTTCGGGGTCTCGGGGGTTTGCGTGGACGGTCCGGCTCCACGGGCGGAAGCGCCGCTGTTCACAGCTTCGCCCTGGACCGGCTGGGATGCCGTCACACGCGCGGTGGCCTCCTGCGGTGCCGTATCCGGAGAAGTCGACGAGCTGGCTCCTGCTGCGCCCACAGCCGTTCCCGCTCCGGCGCCAGCGGCAGCGCCAGCTCCAGCAGCCGGTGCCGCAGCCGGACGCGTCGGAACCCGCGACGGCGAAGAAGGCGTGCCACCGGGCGCCGGGGAGGCAGGGGCCCGGGTCGGTTCGTAGTTGATGAACTCGGCGTCGCCTTCCTCGTCGTCATAGAGGCCGTCGTACGTTTCGGGTTCCTTGGAACGCACCTGCCCGAAGATCTCGCTGCCGAGCGTGTCCGTGAAGAAGGGCTCCACATAAGGCGGGTTGGAAGACACCACGAGGTCCAGCAAGTCAGCTGCCGAGGCATGGTTGGTGATGAGGTACGTCGTGGAGTCGCTGACGCCGAGGTCAAGGATCTGCACGGTGCCCGGACGCGCGCCGGTGGCCACCTCGCGGGCACTCTGGGCTACTTGATCGGCATTGCCGGGACCGGCTACAAGGATGCTGACAGCGCGGTTCAGTACCTGGTCCACGCCGTCCAGCACCAGATCCTGGTCATGCGAGGTCAGTACTGTGGCAGTGACCTTATAGCGGCCACCAAGTACTGCTCCGACATCGATCGGGTGGGACACGGGCTCCTCCTAGACTGTCCGGGGGCTGCCGAGCCGATCACTTCATGAGTGACCGCAGGTCCCCGGAAAAGCCGGTTGACCGCTGGTCTGCAACTCCCCTTGTTAGTATCCGATCGTAGCCGATGCGGTGTCACTGCTGCGGAAGCACGGCGCCGTGAACCGGGCGGACGTTACTTTTTCTTCTTACGGCCGAACGGGAAGTACGGATTCTGCCCCACCGGGCCCTGATACGTGCGGCGTCCCGGCAATGGAACGTCCACGCGGCCCAGACCCCCCTGGGCCGTGCTCGGCACTTCCTCGTCCGGGAGGTAGCCGCCCTCCGGTCCATTGCCACTGTCGGCATATTCATCCCGCAGGCCAAGGTCCGGACCGGCGCGGAAGGAGGCGGCATCGAATTCGCCGGAAATTCTGGGAATCAGTCCCGTATCCACCGAGACGGTGGCACGTTCCGGGCGCATACGTCCGGCTGCGGCATCTTCGGGACGGGTACCGGCGTGAACCTCAGCATCCCCGCCGCCGTCGGGCCCGGCGTCCTTGCCGCGGCGGAGCCGGCCGAGCAGAGGCTGCAGCAGATCCTGCAGCTCAGTCACCCGGAAAAGCTTCAGCAACAGCACGTAGACGGCCAGCATAACCGGGCCGGCGACGACGATCGTCACCAGTGCGGCGATCGGGGTGCTCCAGGCGAAGCCGTCCGGATTGTAGCCCCCCAACAGCCATAGCGCCCCGGCCCCGGCGAGGGCCGACCCCAGGGCCGCATAGCCCATGCCGATGTAAGAGTTCGCGATGCGGGGACCGTCCAGATGGCCCAGGAGGCGGCGCAGGAAGACCGCGCTGACAATCACGGACAGGATGTTGCCGCCGGTGTAGAGGGCGGCGATCGCGAAGATG
This sequence comes from Arthrobacter sp. SO5, assembly GCF_020532805.1. GTDB lineage: Bacteria > Actinomycetota > Actinomycetes > Actinomycetales > Micrococcaceae > Arthrobacter. The sequence goes on from NZ_MQTQ01000001.1 coordinate 34,803, forward strand.
ATCTGGTCGAAGGGCAGGAACTGGATCATGAACGCCGCGACGACGTTGACCAGGGCCAGCACCAGTTGGATGAAGAAGGGGGTCCGGGCGTCCTCGTTGGCGTAGAACACGCGGGACATCATGAAGTTGGCACTCATGAACGGGGTACTGAGGGCCAGGATGGTCAGCGTCTGGGCCAGCATGACGCCGTCCTGGCGCACCCCGCCGGAGAAGAACATGCCCAGCGGTCCGGCCAGCGCGAACAGTGCCAGGGCACCGAAAACCGTGGCCACCGCCATGGTCCGCAGCCCGTGGGAGAGCGCGTTGCGCAGGGCCGCCTTGTCTCCATCCTGGGAGGCCCGGGTCATCCGGTTGAACAGCACGGTGGCCAGGGACAGCGCAATGATGGAATGCGGCAGCAGGTACAGCTGGCTGGCCACCTCCAGCACGGCGTTGCCCGGAAGCGCCGCGGCGCCCGGATCTCCGGCTTGTTCGAGGCGGAGCCGTTCCGCGCCCGGAATCGTGGCGATGCGCATGACGTAAAGGAAGGCCAGCTGCCCGACGGCGGCCGTGGCCAGGGTCCAGACGCTCAGCTTGGCGGCATGACCCAGTCCCACGCCGCGCCAGCCGAAGCGCGGCCGCAGTCCCAGCCGGAGCCTGAACACCGGAACCAGCAGGATGGCGGTCTGGGCGATGACGCCGATGGTGGAGAACCCGGCCACCAGGAAGGTCTGGAACGAATCCCAGCTTTCGATCGTGTGCGGATTAGCCGCGTTGGCTCCCATGATGCCGATGAACATGCCGAGGCCGGCGATCGCCACTATATTGTTCAGGATCGGAGCCCACATCGCGGGGCCGAAGGCGCCGTGGGCGTTCAGCACTTGGGTCAGCAGGGCATAGAGGCCATAAAAGAAGATCTGGGGCAGGCACCAGAACGCGAAGGACACAGCCAACGCCTTCTGCTGGGGCGAGTAGCCCTGCGTTGTCAGTTCAATGACCCACGGTGCCAGCAATGTCACCAGGAGCGTGAGGACAACGAGCACCAGCACCGCCAGGGTCAGGAGCCGGCTGATGTAGTCCGCTCCCCTGTCCGGCGCCTTGCTGGCCTTGATGATCTGGGGCACCAGGACCGCATTGAACACGCCGCCCGCCACCAGCAGGAAAATCAGGTTCGGCAGGTTGTTCGCGTTGATGAAGGTGTCGTTGACAGTGGAGCCCAGGCCCAGGGCAGCCGCCAGCATCCAGGTCTTGCCGAAGCCCAAAAAGCGCGACACGAGCGTACCCGCGGCCATGATGGCGCTGGAGCGGGCCTCTCCGGATTGGACGGCCGTGGAATCGGCGGGGCCGGAGTGCGCTGGGGTGGGTTTGGCAGATGACATCGTCTTCATCGTCTCACCCGGGCAGGGCAAAAGGGGTAATCCGCGGCCGGTTATGGCCGGTTCCCTGTGCCCTCAACGGGTTCCCGGCAGGACATCCTTGGCGAGATCGGCGATGCGGCGCTCGTTGGGGAAAGAGAGCTTGCGGGCCAGTTCATGGATGGGAATCCAGGCGACGTCGACGGCTTCCTTGTCCGGATCATTTTCAATGGTCAGCCCTCCTCCCGTGGCCTGCAGGAGGTAGTGGTGGACGGTCTTGTGGACCCGGTGCCCGCTGACAGTGAACCAGTAGTCGATGCTCCCGAGCGGGGCGAGGATCTTGCCTTCGATGCCCGTTTCCTCCGCGATTTCGCGCACGGCTGCTTCCTCATTGCTTTCTTCGCCTTCGGGATGGCCCTTCGGCAGGCACCATTCCAGGCGTCCTCCCCGGTTAAGGCGGGCGATGATCGCAACCCGGAGTTCGGCGTCGGACGTGTCCACCACGACGCCGCCTGCGGAGACCTCCTCGACCGTGGGCAGGGAGGCCTGTCCCGAGTGCTGGACGGGCGCAACATTGGCACCGATTGCCGAAGGCAACGGTGCGTTTGTCCTCCTGCCGGGAGCGCTCGGTACGGGATGGGCCATGAAGTCCACTCTAACGACTCTTGTCCGCAGTTGATGACCTAAACATGACAGGAAAGTGGACGGCGGGGAAAGTCGATTGCTGCCGTTGCGGGCCCGCGCGTCCACCGGCTCCGCATCGAGGAGGGCCACTGTGCGGGATCTGCCGGGATTTCTGCCGGGCTTGAGAAACTATGCTTAAGGGACCATGGCGCATCCACATCACAAGACTGACCCGCACACTGTTGATTTCCAGGTGGACCCGGTGGTCCTGGAGCTCGGACAGCGGTTCGTCGACGCCGGGCATGAGCTCTCGCTGGTAGGCGGGCCTGTGCGTGACCTTTTCCTTGGCCGGATATCCCCCGACCTTGACTTCACCACCGACGCCACCCCCGGCCAGACCGTTGCACTCATCAAAAAGTGGGCTGATAACTACTGGGAGATCGGGCGCGCCTTCGGCACCATCGGGATGCGCAAGGCGGGCTTCCAGATCGAAATCACCACCTACCGCGCCGAGGCCTACGATCCCGACTCCCGCAAACCGGTGGTGGCGTTCGGGCATTCCCTGACGGATGACCTCCTCCGGCGTGACTTCACCATCAACGCGATGGCGCTGCGCCTTCCGACGCTGGAGCTCGTGGACCCGTTCGGCGGCGTCCGGGACCTGCACGCGTCGATGCTGGCCACCCCCGGGGCTCCCGAGGCGTCCTTTTCCGACGACCCGCTCCGGATGATGCGCGCCGCCCGCTTCGCCGCCCAGCTGGGCGTGACGGTGAGGCCTGACGTCCGCGCCGCCATGACCAGCATGGCTGAACGCATCACCATGATTTCAGCCGAGCGCGTGCGTGAGGAGCTGGTCAAGCTCATCTGCGCCGCCGGGCCCCGGGAAGGCGTCGATTTGCTCGTGGACACCGGTCTGGCCGAGTTCGTCCTGCCCGAGGTAGCCGCGCTGCGTCTTGAATCGGATGAACACCACCGCCACAAGGACGTCTACCAGCACTCGCTCCAGGTCCTGGAGCAGGCAGCGTCCCTGGAGACTGACGCCGACGGCGCCGTGCCCGGCCCGGACTTTGTGCTGCGGTTCGCCGCACTGATGCACGACGTCGGAAAACCTGCCACCCGCCGTTTCGAGTCCGGCGGCGCCGTGACCTTCCGGCACCACGACATGGTTGGCGCCAAGCTGACCACCAAGCGGATGAAGGCGCTCCGCTTCGACAACGACACCATCAAGGCCGTGGCCAAGCTCGTGGAGCTGCACATGCGGTTCTACGGTTACGGCGATGCGGGCTGGAGCGATTCCGCCGTCCGCCGGTATGTCACCGACGCGGGGCCGCTCCTGGACCGGCTGCACCGGCTGACCCGGTCCGATGTCACCACCCGGAACCAGCGCAAGGCTGAGCGCCTCGCATTCGCCTATGACGACCTTGAGACCAGGATCGCGGCGCTGCGCGAGCAGGAATCCCTCGAGGCGGTCCGCCCCGATCTCGACGGTGGCAAGATCATGGAGCTGCTGGGGCTGAAGCCCGGCCCCGTCGTGGGACGCGCCTACAAGTTCCTGCTTGAAGAGCGGATGGAACACGGGCCGCTGGATCCCGCCGTGGCCGAGGCACGGCTGCACGCGTGGTGGGCATCCCAGCCGGAGTCCGCCGTCGAACTGTCCACCACTGAGGAGTCCTAAGTGATTGATGCTTCCAACAGCCCGCGTCCGCAGTTGTGGATCCTGCGGCACGGCGAAACGGAATGGTCCAAGAGCGGGCAGTACACCGGGCTCACCGACCTTCCACTCACTGTGGAGGGCGAGCAGCAGTCCGTGGAGGCACGCAAGGTGCTCGACGCCGTCGACTTCGAACTGGTGCTGACGTCCCCCCTGCGGCGGGCGCGGCGGACCGCGGAACTTGCAGGCTTTCCCGACGCCGAGCTGGAGCCGCTGGCGGTCGAGTGGGACTATGGCGACTATGAGGGCATCAGCTCCGACCTCATCCGCAAGGACAACCCTGAATACCTGATCTGGACCTACGGTGTGCCGAACGGTGAATCGCTCGACGATGTTGCGGCGCGGGCGGACAAGATTGTGGCGCGCGTGCTGGAATCCGGCCTGGACAATGTCCTGGTCGTAGCTCACGGACACTTCTCCCGGATCCTGACGGCCCGCTGGCTGGGGCTTGACGCCCATGAGGGCCGCCATTTCGTCCTGGGGACCGCCAAAGTCTGCACGCTGGGCTGGGATAAGAAGACGCCGGCAGTAGTTCGCTGGGGCCTGTGAATGCGGTTTAGAAAATACTTTTAAGAAAGTTTATAAATGCGGTAGTCAAGTGCCGCATTCATGGTGTATTTTTATTTCTGACCCCAGAGCGTCCTGCCGGGGTCGAGGCGCACGTCGCCCGGCCAGTCAGCCGGTGCAACGTCATAACAGAAAAGGAGGTTGGGAGAAATGATTACTTTGACTAGCGGATGGATGTATTGCATCGCCGCCACCCCGGCCTCTGCCTCTGAACCGCGCCCAAATTTTGGCCCGACTGTCTCCTGACCCTTCCGCTCACGGCCTGGTTTTTGACTTAGGACCCCGAGCCACGGCGATACCGGCACTCCCCTTCCCGGGAGTCCCGTGACAGCGGCCTGACCCAGGCGGAACCACGCGGTTGCGCAGCACCCCCAAAGATCGGAACCCAGCTTCTTGTTGGGGTTGCGGCGCTCATGCGTTCAGGGGCCATCCTTTCGCTTTGCGAAATCGATTAATTAATGCCGGGCATTTTCGTGCCCAATTACGGCCTTTTCTTCCTCAATTCACAGAGGCCTTAATTGGCATGCCCAATTACTACCCGTTCCCATTAGTGCCAATGAAAGGTCCGCCGTGACTATTGGCAGAACCACAGCCCGTACACGCAGCACTCGACACCGAAGGGAGGTGACCACCATGAAGCAGAAACTGCAGTCGCTCGTGCGCCTGAGCCTCAAGCCCGCCCCACGGCACACGACGCTGTTCAACGGACAACTCCTGGACCAGAAGCGTGAAGACGTTTACGTCGTTATGCACCAGATGGGCCTCATCCGCTGAGGACACGTCACAGCCACAGAAAGAAGAACTGATGACTGACCCCGGAACTGATCCGCGGGGAGCCCACGCGGCGGCGCGTGGGCTCCCTGTTCACGGTTCCCTTCCCCGTTCCAGATCCGCCTGCACGGCGCAGCACTCCCAGCCGGAGCCGCCCCGGTAAGCTCGAAGGCATGCAGGAGACAAAGCCGCCGGAGCACCGCAGACGGGCCCGACTGGTCATACCAAGCCGCAGCGACCTGCTGCTGAGGAACTTCACGGAACTCATCGGCGGACCCATGGGCCGCCGCTCGGCACCGGGCATCGTCTCCCCCGGATTCTTCACCGTGGAACGCGTCCTCATTCTGCTCACCGTCCTTGCGGCCCTCGCAGGCATGCTCCTCAAGTCCTACTGCCGGAGCAACGGCTGGGAAACCCCCGGCCAGTTCTACGCCACCTGCTACTCGGATTTTCCCGAACTCTTCAGGAACCGTGGGCTCGGCACCGGGGCGTTCCCGTTCATTACGCAGGGAACGTTCTTCGAATACCCCGTGCTGATGGGCTTCATCGCCGGAGGCACGGCGCTCGTGCTGCCCGGCGAAGGCGTCACGAGCGAGCGCATCCTTGCCTACTTCGATGTCAATGCGGCCCTGGTCGCCGCGGTCTGGATCGTCACGGTGCTGGCTACCGCCCGGATGACGCCCCGCCGGCCTTGGGATGCCGCCATGGTGGCAGTGGCTCCCGGCATTGTCCTGGCCGGCACCATCAACTGGGACATCTGGGCAGTCGGCATGCTGGCCCTCGGCATGTATTTCTTCTCCCGGAACAGGCCGGTGCTGGCGGGGATCTTCATCGGCCTGGGAACGGCCACTAAGCTTTACCCCCTGCTGATCCTCGGCGCGATCCTGCTCCTCGCCCTCCGGACCGGACGCATCCGGCCCATTCTGGTCACCGCCGGCGCCGCGGCCGCGGCATGGCTGGCCGTCAACCTTCCGATGGCTGCCCTGGATCCGGCCGGCTGGAAGTACTTCTACCAGTTCACCGAGGAACGGCCCGCCGGTTACAGCTCGCCGTGGTTCGCCTACAACCTCGTGGCAGGACGGGTCGGTTGGGTCCCGTTGCAGGCCGAGGCCGTCAACGCGCTGGCCCTGAACCTCTTCGTCCTGGCCTGTATTTTGATCGGGGTGCTGGCCCTCGCGGCGCCCCGCCGGCCCAGGCTCGCCCAGTTGGCCTTCCTGATCGTGGCCGCCTTCATCCTCACCAACAAGGTGTATTCACCGCAGTTCGTCATCTGGCTCGTTCCACTGCTGGCACTTGCCAGGCCCAGGTGGCGGGATTTCCTGGTCTGGCAGACCTTCGAGGGGCTGCACTGGGCTGCGGTCTGGATGTACCTTGGCCAGGTGACCAGCGGCGGCGCCACCCAGCACAATATCGACATGCCTTACTACGTCCTGGCCGTCGTCTTCCACATGCTTGCCACCGCGTACCTGATGGCGCGCGTGGCCTGGGACGTCTGGGATCCCCGGTACGACGTCATCCGTCGGCACGATCTGGACGATCCGCACGGCGGACCCTTCGACCGTGCACCGGACTGGCTTCGGGTGAATCTGATGAACCCCTCGGCGTCACGGCTGCCCTGGCGGAAGGTGCCTTCGGATGCCTGACGTAGCGGTCATCGGATCGGGCCCGAACGGTCTCGCTGCCGCGGTGACGATGGCCCGGGCCGGGCTCAGGGTACACGTCTACGAGGCGGCGGACACCCCCGGCGGCGGACTGCGGACCACGGAACTCATTGAGCCCGGCCACCTCCATGACGTCTGCTCGGCGGTGCACCCGATGGTTCTCGCCTCCCCCTTCTTCCGGGAGTTCGAGCTGTCCCGGCGGATCCGGTTGGCGGTGCCGGAGGTCTCCTACGGCACACCGCTCGACGGCGGACGCGCCGCGCTTGCTTACCGTTCACTGGAGCGGACCGCTGCCGGGCTGGGGCGGGACGGCCCCGCATACCGGCGGCTGATGGCGCCGCTGGTGCAGCGGACGGAGGGCATCACCGAGTTCACCCTCAACCAGCTGCTGCGGATCCCGAAGGATCCGGTTGCGGCCACGGTGTTCGGACTCCGGACTCTGGAACAGGGCTCCCGGCTCTGGGGCGCCAGATTCAGGGAGGACCTGGCACCGGCGCTTCTGACCGGTGTCGCGGCACACGCCGTGGCGAGGCTGCCCGCGCTGACGGCGGCCGGTGCTGGCCTCATGCTGGGCGTCCTGGGACACACCGGTGGCTGGCCCATCCCCGAGGGGGGATCGGCGGCGATTGCCCGGGCCATGGTGGCGGATATCGAAGCCCACGGCGGGGTGGTGGAAACCGGAGCACGCATTCAGTCGCTGTCCGAGCTTCCCCCCGTCCAGGCCACGCTGCTGGATGTGGCCCCGCCCGGACTGCTCCGGCTCGCGGAGGGACGATTCCCCGCGCGCTACCGCCGGGCGCTGGAAGCCTTCCGCTTCGGGAATGCTGCCTGCAAGGTCGACTTCATCCTCTCCGGACCGGTTCCGTGGGCAGCGCCCGGGCTCGCCGACGCCGGGACGGTGCATGTGGGGGGTCCGCGGGCGGAGACGGCAGAGGCCGAGAACCTGGTCGCTGCGGGCCGGCACCCAGAGAGGCCCTATGTCCTGGTCTCCCAGCCGTCGCGGTTCGACGCCGGGCGGGCACCGGCTGGCCGGCACATCCTGTGGACCTACTGCCATGTCCCGGCCGGTTCCACGGTGGACATGGGTGAGGCAGTTACCGCCCAACTCGAGCGCTTTGCCCCCGGCTTCCGGGACCTTGTGCTCCGGTGCAAGGTGACGACCGCGGCCGGGCTGGCCGACTACAACGAGAACTACGTTGGCGGTGACTTCGGTGCCGGCCTCATGGACCTCCGCGGCCTGGTCCGGCGGCCGGTCCTGAGTCCCGTGCCCTGGCGGACCCCCCTGCGCGGCGTCTACCTGTGTTCCTCCTCCACCCCGCCGGGTCCGGGTGTCACCGGCATGCCCGGGTTCCAGGCCGCAAAATATGCCTTGAAGGACATATTCGGGCTGCCGGTGCCCGGGCTGGGGCGCTAGGCGCCACGGCAGCCGTCAGCGCCACGAACTGTATGTCATGCACGCGCATCACCGACGCGACGTGGAACCTGTCGGCGACCTGGCGGCGGACCTCCGGTCAACCAAAAGGTTGATCGTCGCCGTGCTGCGCCGTTTTCAGCCAAATCCGCGCCTGCCCGGCACTACGCTGAAGCTATGGATAGCCAAGCGGGTGGTGCGGACACGGCGTCCACAGGTGCCTCCGCCATCCTGCGGCTCCTGCGGGTAAGCCTCCACGTCGGCTTCGCGGGACTGCTTCTCGTGGCCCTGGTCCGGCAGGTCGGTGCCGGGATCGAGGGCGTGGCGTGGCTGACGGTGGCCGCCGCTCTCCTACTCGCGGCCGTCTACCTGCTGGGGACGGTGCTGGAGAAGCGCCACTCCGCCGATCCGTCGCGCTTCGATCCGCGGCCCTATTCCACGTGGTGGCTGGCCGTCGTCTGCCTGCTCTGGCTGCTGCTGATCTGGGCCAGCGCCGACTTCGTGTGGCTGGCCTTCCCGCTCTTTTTCCTGCAGTTGCACGTCCTGCCGCGGCGTGTGGCGTTGCCGGCCATTGCGCTGAGCACCGTCCTGCTGATCGGGGCTTTGTGGTTGCACAACAGCGGAGGGGACGGCGGTCCGCTTCAGCTGCCGATGGTGCTGGGACCGGTGTTCGGGGCGGCGTTTGCCGTGGTCACCGGGCTCGCGTACCGCGCGCTCTACCTTGAGGCGGAAAGCCAGCGGCTGGCCGCCGAGGAGCTCCGCCGCACCCGGGAGGAACTCGCCCGGAGCCAGCACGACGCCGGAACCCTCGCCGAGCGGTCCCGGCTGGCCCGCGAAATCCACGACACCCTTGCCCAGGGTTTTTCCAGCATCGTGCTGATGGGCCGCTCCGCCGAGAAGGCCCTCGACGACGAAGACACCGCCACCGCTCGTGCCCGGCTCCGGACAGTCCAGGAGACAGCCTCGGCCAACCTGGCCGAGGCGCGCAACTTTGTCCGCGGGCTGCAATCGCCTGCGCTCGAAGAGAGCTCTCTCGTGAACAGCCTCCGCCGGCTTTGTCAGAAGACCGAAACCGAGGCGGCCGCCCGCGGAGCAGGTCTTCGCTGCCGCTTCGATCTGGAGGGGACGCCCGTGGAGCTCCCCAACCCCTACCGCACCACACTGCTGCGCGCCGCGCAGGCGAGCCTCGCGAACGTGTGGGTTCATGCGAAGGCGGGGACCGCCGTCGTGACCCTGTCCTTCCTGGGGAGCGAGGTGGCGATGGACATTTACGACGACGGCGCCGGATTCGACCCTGCCGCCGCTGCAGGGAAGGGGCGTCCCGACGGGTCGGGGTACGGGCTCAAGTCCCTGCGCGACCGGGTTGCCGCCCTGTCCGGCAGCCTGGACATCGAGTCTGCCCCGGGCGAGGGCACCGTGGTGGCGATCCGGCTGCCGCTTGCAGTTGCCGGCGCGGGAATCGGTGCGGAAGAACCGGAGAAGGAGGCACCATGAACGCCATCCGTGTGCTGCTCGTCGACGACCATCCGGTTGTTCGGGCCGGATTGAGGGCCATGCTGAGCGATTTCGAGGGCATCACGGTGGCCGCGGAAGCGGCCGACGGCGGCGCCGCGCTTGCTGCGCTGGCCCGGCTTCATGCCCTCGGCGAACCGGTCGACGTCGTGCTCATGGACCTGCAGATGGGTGACGGGATGGACGGTGTGACGGCGACGGGCAAAATCAAGGCCGGCGCGGCCGGGCAGCCGCCGCCCCCGGTGCTGATCCTGACCACCTACGATTCCGACGCCGACATCCTCGCCGCGGTGGAGGCCGGCGCGAGCGGCTACATGCTCAAGGACGCGCCGCCGGAGCAGATCCGGCAGGCGGTGCTCTCCGCAGCTTCCGGGCAGACGGCGCTGGCACCGGAGGTGGCCGCCCGGCTGATGGGCCGGATCCGGAACCCCGAACCGGCCCTGTCGTCCCGGGAAATCCAGCTGCTGGAACTGCTGGCCACCGGACTGGGCAACCGGGCCATCGCCAAGCAGCTGTTCATCTCCGAAGCTACGGTCAAGACCCACCTCGGGCATATCTACGGAAAGCTTGGGGTGGACAACCGCACTGCCGCGATTTCCGTTGCCACCCAGCGGCGGATCATCCGGCGTCTCTAGCCCGCTTGTGGACTGCATGTAGGGTAACCGGGCCGGAACGCCAGGCCGGGCGCAGTGCTTTGGTCTGCCGGCAGGATTCATGTGACAAGGAGATTGTCCGGTGCTCGGTGCATAATTGCGCGATGGGGAACTCATCAAAACTTTCACTTGCCCTTGTCGGGCTCATACTCGGCGCCTCCCTGGTGGGGTGCTCCGACGGCCGCGCCGGCGCGCAGGACGCCGCGAAGCAGCTTGCGTCCGCCGTGGAGGCGCTCGACGTCGGCTCGGTCGCATTTGACGGGAAGGATTCCGGCGCGGCCAACGACCAGCTCAGGGCAGTGTTCAAGGCGCTCGATCCGGCGAAGCCCGCCGTTGAGGCCGGCGATCTGACGCTCGATTCCGGCACCGCCACGGTCCCGCTCACCTACAGCTGGAAGATCGGTTCCGGCGAGTGGAAGTACACCACGTCCGCCCAGTTGAAGAAGTCGGGTGACAAGTGGCTGACCATATGGAATCCGGCCACCCTGGTGCCGGACCTGGCCGAGGGGGAAATCCTTGGCACGGCGAGCCAGACGCCGCCGCGGGCCGATATCCTCGGTGCCGGTGACGCCAAGCTGGTCACGTACCGGCCTGTTGTGAATGTGGGCATCGACAAGCCCCTGCTGGCCTCCGCCGATCCGGCCGCGTCCGCCGCGAAGCTCGCCCAGTTAGTGGGAGCTGACCCCGCCGCCTACGCCCAGCAGGTGCAGGCGGCCGGGCCCGAGGCGTTCGTCGCCGCCATCACCCTGCGCCAGGACGGCCGAACAATCACCGACGCACAGATCGCCGAGATCCCCGGCGCCCGCGCCATCGCCGACCAGCTCCCGCTTGCACCGACCCGCACTTTCGCCCGCGCGCTGCTGGGCACCGCAGCCGAGGCGAACGCCGAACAGATCGAGAAATCAGGCGGGGCGCTCAAGGCCGGGGACACCACGGGAACCGGCGGTCTCCAACAGCAATACGACGCACAACTGCGCGGCACCGACGGCATCCAGGTCTACGTCGAGAAGCCCGGCCTCACCACCGAGCAGAAGCAGGCCTTGCTCAACGGCGGGCGCCGGGTCCTGTTCCAGCTGGAGATCAAGGCGGGGACCGCGCTGAAGACAACCCTGGACCCGAACCTGCAGCAACTGGCCGAGGGCATCCTCGGCAAGGTCGGTCCCGCCTCGGCCATCGTGGCGCTCCGGCCCTCCACCGGCGCCGTGCTCGCAGCGGCTTCCGGGCCGGGAAGCAACGGCTATGACACCGCCATGCTGGGACAGTACGCCCCGGGGTCAATCTTCAAGATCGTGGATGCCCTGGCAATGCTCCGCAATGGTTTGACCCCGGAATCAGCAGTGGACTGCCCGGCGACCCTGACGGTGGACGGCCGGACCTTCAAGAACGCCGAGGGGTACCCCGTCTCCTCGCTGGGCTCCGTGACCCTGCGCGACGCCTTCGCGCATTCCTGCAACACCGCCTTCATCAACGCCCGGGACCAGGTCAGCCAGGCCCAGCTGGAATCCGCGGCCACTTCCCTGGGTGTCGCGGTGGAAGCCCCCGGGCTGGGGGCAGGCGCCTTTCTGGGCTCCGTCCCGGGAACCGCCGAAGGCACCGGGCATGCGGCGTCCATGATCGGTCAGGGCAAGGTGCTCATGTCCCCGCTGGCCGCCGCGATCATGGCCGGGTCCGTCGCCAAGGGCGCCCCGGTCACGCCTCAGCTGGTGCTGAAACCCAACGCCAGCGACCCGGCCACCCCGGCAGCCGGGCCGACGGCGTCCGCTGCAGCGCCGTCGTCGTCAGCTCCGGCGCCGGCGAAAACGTCCGGAACGCCGGTGACCGCGGCGGAAGCAGCCTCGCTGGCGGACATGATGCGCGCCGTGGTGACGTCCGGACATACCGGCTTCCTGGCCTCCGTCCCCGGCGCGCCAGTGGGTGCCAAAACAGGGACGGCTGAGTTCGGCAAGGACAATCCGCCCAAGACCCACGCCTGGATCGTGGCCGTTCACGGTGACCTTGCCGTCGCCGTGTTCGTGGAGGACGGTGGCCTCGGCGCCACCACCTCCGGTCCGTTGCTCAAGGAGTTCCTGACCGCCGCGGGCTAAGTGCTGGCGCAGGGGCGGCCCGCTGGCGGCCCAATGCCGCGGCCGCGCGGCCGGGCCGTGGGAGGATGGAAGCGTGGCCCATATTGACGTTTCCAACATCGATTACTTCCTCTCCGACGGCACCCAGCTGCTCAACGGCGTGACCTTCAAGGTTCCGGACGGCAGCAAAACAGCGCTGATCGGACCCAACGGAACCGGCAAGACCACGTTGTTCCGGATCATCTCCGGCGACCTCATCCCGGACGAAGGCGTGATCGGCCGCTCCGGCAACATGGGCATCATGCGCCAGTTCGTGGGCCAGGTCCGCGACGATTCGACGGTCCGAGACCTGCTGGTCTCCGCCGCGCCGCCTGCCCTCGCGGCCGCCGCACGCGCCGTGGACGAGGCGGAACTGGCGATGATGGAGCACGACGACGAGCCCACCCAGATGACCTATGCCCAGGCGATCGTGGACTGGGGGGATGCCGGCGGCTACGACGTCGAGACCGTCTGGGACGAGGTCTGCATGGCCGCGCTGGGCCTGCCCTTTGACCGCGCGCAGCACCGCCCGGCGTCGAGCCTCTCAGGCGGCGAGCAGAAGCGGCTGGTGCTCGAGGCGCTCTTCGCCGGGCCGGACGAGCTCCTGCTTCTTGACGAGCCCGACAACTACCTTGATGTGCCGGGGAAGCGCTGGCTTGAGGGGAAGCTCAACGAGTCGAAGAAGACCGTCTTCTTCATCAGCCACGACCGCGAGCTGCTTAACAACGCCGCGGGCCGCATCGTCACGCTGGAGCCGGGCATCAACGGCGCCGGCGCGTGGATCCACGGCGGCGGCTTCGGCTCCTACGTGGACGCCCGCGCGGACCGGAATGCCCGTTTTGAGGAGCTGCGCAAGCGCTGGGACGAGGAGCACGTGAAGCTCAAGGAACTCGTCAACATGTACAAGAACAAGGCCGCATTCCGCTCTGACATGGCCAACCGGTACCACGCGGCGCAGACCCGGCTGGCGAAGTTCCTCGAGGCCGGTCCGCCCGAGGCGCTGCCGATCGAGCAGAATGTGCACATGCGGCTGAAGGGCGGCCGCACCGCCAAGCGCGCCGTTGTGGCCGAAAAGCTGGAGCTGACCGGGCTGATGAAGCCGTTTTCGACCGAGGTGTGGTTCGGCGACCGCGTCGGCGTGCTGGGTTCCAACGGCTCCGGCAAGAGCCACTTCCTGCGCCTGCTCGCTACCGGAGGCACCGATCCGGAGCGGGAGCACCTGCCGGTGTCCGACGTCGAGATCGCCGAAGTCCCGCACGACGGCACGGTGAAGCTGGGCGCCCGCATCCGGCCCGGGTTCTTCGCCCAGACCCATGTCCGTCCGGACCTGCTGGGCAAGACCCTGCTGGAAATCCTGCACCGGGGTGACGAGCACCGCTCCGGGATGGGCCGGGAAGCCGCGGCAGGGGCGCTGGACGGGTATGGCCTGGCCGCGCAGTCGGAGCAGAAGTATGAGTCGCTTTCGGGCGGCCAGCAGGCCCGGTTCCAGATCCTGTTGCTGCAGCTCTCCGGCGCTACGCTGCTGTTGCTCGACGAGCCCACGGACAACCTGGACCTGCACTCCGCCGAGGCGCTGGAACGGGCGATCGACCACTTCGAGGGCACGGTCCTGGCCGTCACCCACGACCGCTGGTTTGCCCGGACCTTTGACCGTTTCCTGGTCTTCGGCTCCGACGGCAAGGTCTACGAGTCCGGCGAGCCGGTCTGGGACGAAAAGCGCGTCGAGCGCGCCCGCTAGGCCCCAGCGTGGATCCCACACAGCAACGCGGGGTCACTTGGCGCCCATTCCGGGAGTGTTTTTGGGCGCTAAGTGACCCCGCGTTGCTTGGGGCGTGGCCGTTCCACCGAATCCACACTGCATGACGTCCCGGAAGGTGCCCTTCTGGAGCACGCGCCGCATTTGCGCACGGAATGATTAAACGATCATATTTGGTTAGCATTTGAGCATGAGTACTGAGGAGCGCCACCGCCTGATCGGCGAGCTGCTGCGCCGTCGAGAGCATGTGACGGTGGATGAGCTCATGACCGCCGTTGGCGCCTCCGGCGCAACAATCCGCCGCGACCTGGACATTCTTGCCCTCCACGGCGTCCTTCGACGGGTCCACGGCGGGGCGCGGAGCCTGGTGCTGGGCGGCGAAAACCCCGAGTACGGCCAACGCGAACTGGAAGAGCACGCGGCCAAGGGGCGAATTGCCGCCGGAGTGGCGCTCCTGCTCAAGGACCGGGGGCACGTCTGGCTGGACAGCGGCACCACCGCCACGGAAATCGCCCGCCAGTTGCGGCAGCGCGCAATGACCATCATGCCCATGTCCCTGCGCGCCATCGGCGTCCTGACCGCCGACGACGGACCGGCCGGCCACCGCCCCGAGCTGCTGCTGCCCGGCGGTAGCCTGGTCCCCGGCGAACTGTCCTTCCGCGGGCCGATGGCGGAGGCCAATATCCGCTCACTGCGCTTCGATACGGCGGTCATCACGCCCTGCGCCATGAACCTGCGGGACGGTCTGCTCGCCCACGACTTGGAAGACGCGGCCGTGAAGCGTGCCGGCCTGCAATCCGCTGGACGGGTGATCGTCGCGTGCGCCGGCTCCAAGTGGAACGCCAGTGCCGTCGCACTCGTCGCGGACCTGGACGCCGTGGACGCGATTGTGACGGACAGGACCTTCGGACCTGATGAACTCGCCCAGCTCGCCCAGAAGTCAGTGGAAGTAGTGACCGTATGACCAGCACCGCAACCCGTCCGCAGCTCAAGGCCGCGGCCTCGGCGACATTCCTCATTTTTGGGATCAACGGTCTCGTGTTTGCCAGCTGGGCCGCACGCATCCCGGCTGTGACGGACATCCTGCACATCAGTTCCGGGCAGATGGGAACACTGCTGCTGTCCGTTGCCCTTGGCTCCCTCATCGCCCTGCCGACCGCCGGCCTCGTGGTGGGCCGGATCGGGACGGCCAACGCCGTCCGCAGTGCCGGGCTCGTGGCGGCAGTTGCCGGGGCCGGCATCGCCCTGACCCTCCAGGCTGAATCGGTGCCCGGGACGGCTGTCGCACTGTTCTTCTTCGGCATCGGCATCGGGCTGTGGGACGTGTCCCAGAACATCGAAGGGGCCGACGTCGAACACAAGCTGGGGCGCACCATCATGCCGCAGTTCCATGCCGCGTTCAGCGGCGGCGCCTTTCTGGGTGCCCTGATCGGCGCCGGTCTGTCCACCGCCGGCATCGGGCTCCCGGTCCACCTGCTGGTGATAGCCGCCGTCGTGGCCGTGCTGACGATGCTTGCCCCGCGCTACTTCCTGCCGCACCTGCCCGCACAAGTTCCGGCGGGCGGGGAAGCGGCGCCGGTGAAAGACCGCTCGGCGTGGCGGGACGGGCGGACCTTGCTGATCGGCGTCGTGGTCCTCGGCGCCACACTGACCGAAGGCGCCGGAAACGACTGGATCGCCAAGGCCGCAGTCGACGGACTGGGTGCTTCGCAGTCCACGGGTGCCCTGCTGTTCGCCGCCTTTGTCCTGGCGATGACGGCTATGCGCTTCTTCGGCGGCCGTGCCATTGACGCCTGGGGCAGGGTGGTTGTGCTCCGAGCCAGCATGGCCGCGGCCGCCGCCGGGCTGGGCCTCTTCGTGCTGGCCGGTAACCTCTGGCTGGCCACGGCCGGGGCCGTGCTCTGGGGGGTGGGGG
>NZ_MQTQ01000010.1 GCF_020532805.1 Arthrobacter sp. SO5
CCCCGACGCCCCACCGCCCCACCGCTGACAGCCGGGACCCCGGACAATGCCTAGGCGAGCCTCAGGAGCGTGACGTTCTGTGCAGGCGCCTCCCGACGAAAGCGGCGCTTTCGGGTTAGCTTGTGCAGACGACTGATAAATGACCGGGCCCCTGTGCGGCCACGTCGCGGGCTGCGCGGGAATAGCGGCCCGCGGGTTACGGTTATTGGCAGTGACATACGACTTTCGTCGGCAACGGCACTGCCACCGCAGGCCGTCAACCAGCTTTGAGGAGAACTTCGTGGATTTCACCCCCGAATCCGGCACCATCACCATGTTTTCGACTACCTGGTGCGGCTACTGCAACCGCCTGAAGAAGCAGCTGGACGCCCAGGGCATCGGGTACACCGAGATCAACATCGAAGAAGTTGAAGGCACCGCAGACCTCGTGGAGAAGCTCAACGGAGGCAACCGGACCGTCCCCACGGTGCTGTTCCCGGACGGCACGGCGGCCACCAACCCCTCCGCGGCGGAGGTCAAGAGCCGCCTCGCGGCATAGTCCGCCCCAGTTCAAGCACGACATCAACCACGACGGCGCGGCCCCCACGGGACCGCGCCTCACCGCGTGTTGCGACGCGCATGAGGGAGCAATTTCCATGGTCCACAAAGTCAAGGGCGCAGTCGTCCGTTCCAAGAACGCCCCCGTCACCCTCGAGACCATCCTGGTCCCGGATCCCGGCCCCGGCGAGGCCCTCGTGGACATCCTCACCTGCGGCGTCTGCCACACCGACCTGCACTACAAGCAGGGCGCCATCAACAACGATTTCCCCTTCCTGCTCGGCCACGAGGCCACGGGCGTCGTCAGTGCCGTCGGACCGGACGTCACCGAGGTAGCTCCCGGCGACCGTGTGGTGCTGAACTGGCGCGCAGTGTGCGGCGAATGCCGGGCGTGCCGCCGCGGCCAGCCGCAGTACTGCTTCAACACCCACAACGCCGCCCAGAAGATGACCCTTGAGGACGGCACAGAACTCAGCGCGGCGCTGGGCATCGGCGCCTTTGCCGAGAAGACCCTCGTCGCCGCCGGCCAATGCACCAAAGTTGACCCCGACGCCGACCCCGCCGCGATCGGGCTGCTCGGCTGCGGCGTCATGGCAGGCCTCGGCGCGGCCATCAACACCGGAAACGTCAAGCGCGGCGATTCCGTCGCCGTCATTGGTTGCGGCGGCGTCGGCGTGGCCGCCATCGCCGGCGCCGTGCTCGCCGGCGCCACCACGGTGATCGCCGTCGACATTGACCCGAAGAAGCTGGATCGGGCGAAGGACCTCGGCGCCACCCACACGGTTGACTCCTCCGCCGTCGACCCGGTCGAGGCGATCCGCGAACTGACTGGCGGCTTCGGCGCAGATGTGGTGATCGACGCCGTCGGACGTCCCGAGACGTACAAGCAGGCCTTCTACGCCCGCGACCTCGCCGGCACCGTGGTCCTGGTCGGTGTGCCCAGCCCCGAGATGACGCTGGAGCTGCCGCTCCTGGATGTCTTCGGCCGCGGCGGCTCGCTCAAGTCCTCGTGGTACGGCGACTGCCTGCCCTCGCGCGACTTCCCCATGCTGATCGACCTCTACCGGCAGGGCAAGCTGGACCTGGACGCCTTCGTCACGGAGCGGATCACTATCGACCAGATCGAGGAAGCCTTCGACAAGATGCACTCCGGCGCGGTGCTCCGCTCGGTGGTCGAACTGTGAACGGCGGCGTGGGCGGGCTCCGGATCGACCGGCTGGTCACCTCGGGCACCTTCTCTCTCGACGGCGGCACCTGGGATGTCGAGAACAACGTCTGGATCGTGGGCGACGACGCGGAATGCCTCGTGATCGACCCGGCGCACGACCCGGCTGCCATCGAGGCCGCCGTCGCCGGCCGCAAGGTCACCGCGATCCTGCTGACCCACGGCCACGATGACCACATCGGCGCCGTCGGCGAGCTCCGGAGCCGCGTCAACGCCCCGGTGTACCTCAACCGGGAAGACTGGATGCTGTGGGACCGGGTCTTCACGGGCACCGAACCGGACCAGGCGATCGCGGACGGAGACACGTTCGGCGTCGCCGGTGCACGCCTGGTGGCCCAGCACACGCCGGGCCACTCCCCCGGCTCCATGTGCTTCACCCTGGCCAGCGAGAGCACCGTCTTCAGCGGCGACACCCTCTTCCAGGGCGGCCCGGGCGCCACCGGCCGGTCCTTCAGCGACTTCCCCACCATCATCGAATCCATCAGGAACCGGCTGCTGACCCTCCCGGCGGACACCGTGGTGCTGACCGGCCACGGCGATTCGACGACGGTCCGCGCCGAGGCGCCGCACCTGGAGGACTGGATCGCCCGGGGACACTAACTGACTGGCAGTTGGGGCCGTTTTGAGCGCTCAGAACGGCCTCTGCTGCCAGCCAGATGGGCGGGGGCACCAGCCCTCAGCCGAGGAGACTGCCAAAGTCGCCATAGCCCAGCGTTGCGTAGCGGGAGTAGGTGTCGATCACGGCGGCCTCGATGGCGTCCACGTCCAGGTGCGGGACGAGGTCGTTGACGGCACCGGCCGTGGCGGGATCCCAGTCCAGTCCCAGGGCTGAGTAGCTGGCCTCCAGCACCGCGCGGATCGGGGCCGAGTTCTCCACCACGATGACCGAGCTGAACAGCCAGCCGCCCGCCACCACCCGCTGGGCCGTGCCGATGAGCTTGATCCGGTGCTGCGGAAACTCCGGATCCTGCCCGTGGACGCTGAATTCGCCCGGGCAGTACTCGCCGGGGATCTCCCCCACCGCGGCGTCCACGCCGGCGCTGCGCAGCGCCACGGCCAGCAGTTCGCCGAAGAAGGAAAAGCGCCCCTTCGCGCCGGCGATCGCATCCGTGGCCGGTTCCAGGTGATCGATCACGAGAGTCCCCTCGTGGTAGGCGGCGGCGCGTCCGCCTGCCTTCCGGATCAGCGGCTCGAATCCCAGGTCACGGCAGGCCGACGCCGCAGCCTCGAAGCCCGGCAGATGGGTGTCCCGCTGACCGAACGCCACGGTGGGGGCGGGCCGGTAGAGCCGCAGCAGGGGCCCCGCCCCGCCGGTCTTGACCCTGCGCAGGAGCTCGACTGCGAAGTCCAGGTCCCGGGCAGCGCCCAGGGAATCCCCCTGCCGGAAAACCGTCAGGGTCCGCGTTGCGCCAGCGTCCTCCGGCATGTTGTTATGCTCCCTTATGGTCATTTTGCAATTCCTCGTCGTAGCCGCCGCATTCGCCGCCATCGATTCCGTGTGGCTGAAGTCGACGAGCAAGTTCTACCGCCGGAATCTGGGCCACCTCATGGCGGACAAGCCCAATCTAGGGTACGCCGTCGTCTTCTACGTCCTGTACATCGCCGGGATCGTCTTTTTCGCCCTCCAGCCGGCGCTCGACGGCGACAGCTGGCTCAGTGCGCTGGGCTACGGTGCCGCGCTCGGAACCTTCGCCTACGCCACCTATGACCTGACCAACGCGGCGACACTGAAGAGCTGGCCGCTGGTCATCATCGTTGTGGACATCCTGTGGGGTGCCGTGCTGACCGGACTCGCCACGGTGGTCGGCTGGCTCGTCTTCCACTAGGGACAGCGCCGCCACCCGGGCAGGCTGACGCGAAAAGTCCTCAGTCGTTGCCGGCTGGGCCCGATTACCGAACCCCGGGACGTGGGGAAGGCCTTCGTTGGGGAGCCGAAGCGGGGTGTGGGATCACCCTGCCCGGATGAGGCGCCGTGCTTCAGCGGGAGCAGAGAATGGAGCTGCGGCGGTCCGTCGGATCGCCTAGTCCGCAATGAAGACGGAGGTCATCAGCATGGCTGAGACATTGGATGAACTAGGGCCGGTGGACTGGCTCGTTGTGGAGTTCCCCGGGCCCGACTTCGGTAAGGGCCAGATCGCCCCGTATCTGGAGGACCTGGTCAAACGTGACCTCGTCCGGGTGCTCGACATGGTATTCCTGAGGAAGACCGAGGACGGCGAACTCGAGATGGCGGAGATCTCCGACCTCGACATGACCGAGCTCGGCGAGATACGCACGGCCGAGGCCGACCTGGCCATGGTGCTCTCCGAACAGGACGTCCTTGACCTGGCCGAGACGATCCAGCCCGGCCACTCCGCCGCGGTGCTGGTCTGGGAGAACCAGTGGGCGGCCCCCTTCGGCGCGGCCATCCGCAAGGCCGGCGGCCAGCTCGTGGCCAGCGGCCGAATCCCGACCCAGGCAGTCATCGCCGCCTTCGAGGCCGACGCCGAAGCCGAAACCCAGTCGCCCGACGAAATGAAGGAAGGAGCCTGACATGCCGCTCGTAGCACGACGCAGGCGCCGGACCGCCGCCGCAGTCGGCGGGGCCGTCGTCGTCGCCCACGGGATAAACCGCCGCCATGACCGGCGCGACGACCGGCGGGACGACCGCCGCGACCGCCGCGACTGACCCCGCGGCTGACGCCACAGAGCCGGCTCCCGGCTCCGTCAGGTGCGCGTGACCCTCCCGGGGTCACGCGCACCCCACCGTCCGCCTGCTGAGGCCATCGTGTTCACCAGAGTCAAAAAGCCCCTAGGGCGGCCGGGCCCTAGGACTTCCGGAGCGTCAGGATCTGCTCGGCGCGGCCGAACGGGCCCTTGAGGTCGTGAAGTACGGTCGAGGTCAGGCCAATGCCGTCGGTGCCGAAGGAGACCTCGTTGTCCAGCCCCAGCCATTCTCCTTCCGGGCGCCGGTACATGTGGATCTGGAGGTCCAGGTTGGGGAAGGCGTAGCTGTCCTTGCCCGGCGGGACACGTGCGGCGATCCCGTTCGCAGTGTCCACGAGGCCCACCAGCCTGGCCAGGTCACTGCTGTCCTTCTGGTCCGTCAGCGGGTGTGCAGTGCGCAGCCAGACGGTTCCGGACCCGGCACGGTGGCCGTCCGCGATCCTCATCTCCAGCGACGCGATGTAGCCGCCCGGCCAGATGCTTGCGGCGTCGTAGGGTTCGCACGCCTCCGGCGCGGGGATCCGGGGGTCCTCGAAGGCGGCGATGGCGGAGGTGTCGGAAGTGATCATCCGCCAGGCCGTGGCGCGGATTGCCGTGCGGTCGCCAGCCACGAGCTCCGCCTGCACCAGCTCGATGGTTCGGCCTGGCCGCAGGGTGGTGGTGACCACTTCGAACTCGCCGCCGGGGATCAGTCCGAGGATCTCGTAGCTGAGCCGCGCCATGCGCATGTCTTCCCTCGGCTCGTGCCGGGCCAGGCAGTCTGCCATAATGCCTGACGCGGGCGCCATGTGCTGTTCGTGTGCGTTCCAGGCGCCCTGGGCGTGGATCGTGGAGCGGAACTTTCCGCCGCCCAGTGCCTCGTAGTAAAAATCGCCCTCGGCAAGCACCGGTAGTTCAGCAGTCAACGTAGACCCTTTCGCAGCTTCAATCGGAGAATCCCCGTCCACCCTATCGCCTGCCGCTGCCTGCCTGCCGCTAGCTGCCCTGACTGCCCCTGCCTGCCTCAGGCTTCTACGCGGACGCCCCGCCAGAACGCCACATGGTCCTTGATGTGCGCCGCATCGGACTTCGGCTCGGCGTAGAACCAGGCCGCGTCCTGGTTCCGCTGGCCGTCCACCACGAGGCTGTAGTAGCCGGCCTCGCCCTTCCAGTGGCAGACGCTGCTGTGGCTGCTGTCCTCCAGGTACGCGGAGTTGACCGAGGAGAGCGGGAAGTAGTGGTTGCCCTCCACCATGACGGTGTTGTCGCTCTCGGCGATGACCGCGCCGTTCCACAGTGCCTTTGCCATGATGTTGTTTCCTTGCTGGTAGACGGGAAGTGCGGGCCGCGGGCGGCCAAGGCCCCCGCTACTGGCTCAACGCGATACAGGGCCCATAGGTTCCGCCGGGACATTGGGTCCGTGGCGGAGAAACGATGAATCCTGCGTGAAATCGGGCCTGACCCGCGCGGCCAGCGTTCCCGTCCGCTCCGCAGGACTGGGTAGACTCGCAATCAGGCTATCCACGACTATCCTCCGAAGAGGTGCTCCCCTGATTCGAGTCATCAGCTACAACCTCCGCAATCACAAGGCCAGTGGCGAGCTCGTTGATCTGGCCAACGAATTTGAGATTGATGCATTGTGCCTTCAGGAGTGCGATACCGACGATCTGCCGGAAACCATCGGCGACCTGCACCTTGCCGACGCCACCAAGGGCAACCGGCTGGGCCTGGCGATCTACTACCGCATGGACCGCTTCACGGCCTACGAGACCAAGACGTTCGCCCTGAAGAAATCCCTGCACGACCGCGTCATGTCTCCGGCGCACGAGCGGCTCATCGGCACCCGGGTGACCGACAAAGACACGGACCATGATCTGATCATCGCCTCCTTTCACGCGGCCCCGCTGACCGCGTCGAATTCGCTGCGGCGGAACCAGATCCACGCTGCCCATGGGGAACTGCTCAGCATGGGCGAAGGCCTGATGTCGCTCATGGTGGGCGACTTCAACTACCCGTTCTTCACCAAGTACCTGACGGCCCAGATGAAGGACGCCGGGTACGACCTCACTCTCAGCGACCGGCGGACCTACACGAGGTACAAGGTCTTCAAGGGACACTTCGATTTCGCGACGTCCCAGGGGCTGGAGATCGAAAGCGTGGAGACGCTCCCGCGCGGCGCCTCCGACCACCTCCCGATCCTGATTTCGGCGGAATACGGCCAGGCCTCCCCGGCAGCTGACGGTGCGGCGACACCGACCGCAGACTGACCGCCTCCGCCAGGAAGCTCCTCGGCAGGCCAGCGGACCCTATGATCCCGTCTTCCCGTGGGCGACGGCGCCGGCGAGCGAGGCCAGGCCTTTTTCGAAGTCCGTGCCCACCATCTTGTCCATGTTCATGAACAGGGAGAAGAGCTTGCCGATGCCCTTGTTCTCGCCGGTCATGGTCCAGGTCACCTGCGTGCCGCTCCCGGCAGGGGCGAAAGTGAAGGTTGTGGGGTTGACCGCTTTGAACGGCTTGGTGAATTCAATGCGGATCTTGATGCTCTGCGGCTGGGCGGATTCCACGATTTCCATGGTCCCGCTGCCGGCCTTCCGGTCGCCGCTCCAGGCGTACTTGGCCCCGACGCCCGACTCGCTGCCCGAGTAGCTCCGTTGCATGGCGGGATCCACGGACTCCCACGGTGACCATTTGGCCCATTCGTGGAAGCTGTTGACCAGCGGGAAAATGTCCGCGGCCGGGGCGGGAATTACGGCGTTTCGGGTGACTTCATAGGTTGACATGGGGTTATTCTAGGGCGCGGCAGGTCCGGTTGGACACCGAACCGGCCGCCGCATTCGTGCCGGTTTGTGAGACTACATCTCGCCGAGCTCGAAGATCTCCAGGGTGAATTTTCCGTTGCCGTCGGCAAGGAACGGGTGGCCGTCAGCCAGGGCTGTGGCCGCCGCGAGGTTTTCGGCTTCCACGATCGAGTAGCCGTTCAGGTCCGAGGCTGCCTCCACGGCGCCGTCGTCCACCAGTGCGGTGCGGGACGGAGCGAAAGGCGCGCCGATGTCGAGCAGGGCTGCGCCGGTTTTCTCGATCCAGACGCCCCAGGCGGCTGTCTGCGCCGCCGACAGCTCCTCGCTGAACTGATCCACCGGTGTGGCCGGACCCTTATAGAGATAGATGAACTTGCTCATGACATGTCCTTTCATTGGGTGTTCGCTGTTAGTACGGCCTCGCGTTGATGCTTCAGCCGCCCCTGCCCGCGCGAATCACACCGGGCCGGGATCCTGGGCGGATGATGCCGTGCCCGGAGGCGCGGCATTCACTCCGCTTCGAGCAATTCTTTGAGCTTGGCGAGGTCCTTCCGCATCGCTTGGCGCATCATGGGAGCCATTACGAGATTCACGACGGCGGAGAACCCCGCCGGATTGCCCGTGTTGCGCAGGGTCATGCGGGTAGATGAGCCCCCCGCGTCAGAGAAGGTATAGGTGGTCTGCATCGGAAACGGCCCCTGCGCTGTCCGCATGACCAGCTTCCTGCCCGGATCCAGTTCGGTGAATTCGTAGACGTAGTCCAAGGTCCTGCCCAGGAACTGCGCCCGGAACGCGAGTCTGGATCCGACGACGAGGGGCGGCGCTGATTCCCAGCTGACTTCCTTGATATTCGTGTACCACTCGGGGGCGTTCCCGGGGTCCGCGGCGAAGCCGGCCACTACCTCGCGTGGCCGGTGGATGAGGATTTCCGTTGCTACATCAACCATGGCAATCTCCTTTCGGCGGGGCATCGTCGCCGGTCAGATGCCGGCGACCTCGCGGCCCGTGAACGCGATGAGACGCTCCAGGCTGGCTGCCGATTCGTCCACCAGGGTCTCCTCGGCGAAGGTGGTGCCGCGCATCTGCGGGCGGATGGTGTTCCGCGCGAGGCCCAGCACATAATCGGAGAGCACGGGCGATACGGCAAGGTCCTGCCCGGTGGCATTGGCGAAATCCCAGGCGTGGACCAGCAGCTCCAGGTTGAGGATGTTCGCGACCAGCGTGGCTGGAAGCTCGGCGAAGCCCATATCCAGGCTTCCTGCCAGGCCGTGGGCGCGGAAAGCTTCCAGCGTGTCCTGCGCGGCGTCTGCAATCCGCGCCTCCGGCGACGCCGCCGGCCGATCGGCGACCGACACGCCGAGGGCCTTGCCGATCGAGGCAATGGATCCGAAGAGATGCTCCAGCAGTCCGTGAACCGTGAAGTCCTCGCACGGGGTGGCCAGCTCCATGTCCGAGGGCTTGAGCCCGCGGAGGATGCGCTGGGCCGCGGCAAGGGCGGCCTCGGCGCTGGCGAGTTCGTCGATGGGGTCCGGGGCGGCCGACCACTCGTCGGGGCCGGCATCTCCGTGCGCGGCCAGCTGCACCAGGCGTGCCAGGAAATGGGTCCAGCCCTCGGCATGCATGACTTCCTGTTCCGGGGTCAGGCCCTCGTGGATCAGCTGGACGGTTGTTCCGCCGTCGACGGCCTCCAGGTTCACCCGCACCGTCGAGGCGCCCGGCGGCAGTTGGCCGTCACCCTCCCAGCCCCAGGTGTAGACCACCCGCTTTCCGGGCTCGATTTCCGTGAAGGTTCCCATCGCCACGTGGCCGGGAGTGACGGTCCAGCGGTATTCCCCGCCGACGCGAAGGTCCACCCTCGCCGCCACGGTTTTCCAGCGGCGGAGCCTCTCCGGCTCTGTGAGGAGCGCAAATGCGGCATCCGGATCCACCGGGAGGAAGACGGTTTTGTTGAATGACATCAGATTGTCCCTTGCGATGTTGGGGGGCGGAGCCGGCCGGCGTCGGACACCAGCAGGTCCAGTTCGTTTGTCCAGAAAGAGTCAAATTGTTCACGCAGCCGGACCATTCCTGCCGTGTCCAGGCGGTAATACCTGTTCCTGCCGTCCTTCCGGGCGGAGACCAGCCCCACGTCGCACAGCAGCAGCAGGTGCTGGGAGATGGCCGACCGGCTGACCGGAAAATGCGCGGAGAGCTCGGTCACGGTCCTCTCCCCCTCAGCCAGCAGCCGAAGGAGTGTGCGCCTGTTCGGCTCCGCAGCTACTTCCAGAAGATCAGGCACACTCAATACGTTAGCGCTCACTAACGTATTGCACAAGTCCATTCATCCGATCCGGGCTACGCTGGCATCGTGCAGAGCAAGTGGACGCGGGCCGTCCCGCCGGGCATCCGCCTCGTCCGCGGGTATCGATGGCCCTGGCTGAAATCCGATCTGGCCGCCGGGGCTGCCCTCAGCGCGGCGCTCATTCCGGCCGGCATGGCGTATGCCGAAGCCGCGGGCCTGCCGGCGGTCACCGGACTCTACGCCTCAGTGGTTCCGCTCCTGGTTTACGCCTTGTTCGGGCCGTCCCGAGTCCTGATCCTGGGCCCGGACTCGAGCCTCGCACCGATGATCGCGGCCGCCGTGCTGCCCCTGGCCGCGAGAGGTTCGGACCACGCGGTGGCACTGGCCGGCATCCTGTCCCTGCTGATCGGCATGTTCCTCCTCTCCGGGCGGGTCCTGAGGCTGGGGTTCGTCACCGGCCTGCTGTCCAAGCCCATCCGGGTCGGGTACCTCAACGGCATCGCCGTCGCCGTTATACTCAGCCAGCTGCCAAAGCTGCTCGGAATACCGTCCCAGGGCGGCTCGCTGCTGGACAACGCCGGCGGCACCGCCCGCGCGGTGTTGCAGGGGGAGATCAATCCGCTCGCCTTACTGTTCGGTGTCGCGTCAATCGCCCTCATCGTCGGCTTCCGCTACCTGCCGTGGAAGATACCCGGCGTGCTGATCGCCGTCGTGGCTGCCACGGCGCTTACCGCCGCCCTGGACCTGACGGCGGCGCTGCCCACTGTGGGGGCGCTGCCTCGCGGGCTTCCGGCGCCCGCCCTCGGCGGAGTCAGCCTGGCTGAAGTTCTCGCCCTGCTTGGCCCGGCGGCCGGCATCGCGCTGATCGCTTTCGCGGATACCTCGGTGCTCTCGAAGAGCCTTGCCGCCAGACAGGGCAGCGAGGTGAACGGGAACCAGGAAATGGCCGCCCTGGGCCTGGCGAATGTGGGCAGCGGGCTGTTCGGCGGTTTCCCGGTCTCCGGCAGCACATCGCGCACCCCGATCGCCCTCCAGGCCGGCGCGCGCAGTCCCGCCAGCGGTGTGGTGGCGGCCGTTCTGGTGGTGATCTTCATGCTGGTTGCGCCCGGCGTGACAACGTTCCTGCCCTCCAGCGTGCTGGCCGGCGTCGTGATTGTTGCGGCGGTCTCACTCCTTGATGTGAAGACATTTCTTCGGCTGCTCAAGGTGAGCAGGACTGAGGCTGCCTTGCTGGCCGCGACATTCCTGGGGGTGGCGATGATCGGCGTGCTGCAAGGCATCGTGCTGGCGATCGGCCTGTCTCTGATCGCCTTTGTGCGCCGCGCCTGGGACCCCTACCGCACGGAGTTGGGCAGCGTGGAGGATGTTCCCGGCTACCACGACCTGAGCCGGCACCCTGAGGGCCAGCGCATCCCGGGACTCGTCATTGCACGCTTCGATGCCCCGTTGTTCTTCGCGAACGGAGCCGTCTTCACCGAACACCTCCGCACGCTGGTAGCGGGGGCGCCGGGGCCGGTGCGGTGGGTGATCGTGGCCTCCGAGGCCATCACCGATCTCGACACCACCGCACTGGATGACCTCGTGGCGCTTGATGACGAACTCGCCAAGCGCGGGGTCAGCCTCGTCTTTGCGGAAATGAAGGGCCCCATCAAGGACCGTCTGATCCGTTTCGGCGTCAGCAGCCGCTTTGGACCGGACCACTTCTTCCCCACCGTCAACAGCGCGGTGCGAAGCTACAAGAAGATCTTCGACCTGGAATAGCCGGGCCTCGGCCGGCCACGCCGGTGATGCTGCCCGCGGCCGCTTCGGTGGGGTCGACGACGCCGGGCGCGGCGTTCTTCTTGACGGATTCCATCCCCGCCCGGCGCCGTCGACGCGGCCGGAAGCAGGCACTACGCTCAACAAATGGGAATCATGCGGAAAGTGCTCGGCGTCCTGATCCTGGTGATGATCGGGCTCCTGGGCGCCGTGCCGGCGGCGCTGGCTGTCCGGCCGGTCGACGTCGTCGTAGAGGACCGGGCAGGTGTCCTGGACCGCAACACGCTCCTGCCCGCTGTACAGGGCATGGAGTTCTATCAGCCCACCAAGGTGGCTGTGTATACCTACAACGGCTCGGCGGAAGAGAACCTCAACGAGGAGGTCCTGCGCTTTGCCCGGGCCGAGCACCCGGAGTGGATCAGCGCGGACGGGCAGAAGTGGGCGGACGGGCTGTTTATCTTCGCGCTGGACCCGGTGGGCCGGCACGTCGGAACGTACATGGGCGAGGACCGGAAGGTCTCCCCCGCGCAACGCGACGACATCCAGAACGCCGCCAAGGAACTGCTGCGCGACGCCCAGTGGACGGACGGCACGATTGCCGGAATCGAACGCGGCGCGGAGTTGATAAATCAGCCCTGGTACCGGTCCACCGCCTTCCTGGTGACGGCCTGGTTGACGGTGGCGGCCGCCGTCGCCGGCGCCGGCACCTGGCTGATAGTCCGCTGGCGGACCAGGGTGGGCAGCCGCAAGGAACTGGCCCGCGCCGATGCCAGCTACTCGAACGTCAGCATGGACCTGGAGGTTACCGAGCTCAACGCCGGCACCATCCCGGAGTCCTCCCGCTATGGCAGCACCGTCCTGGAGAAGCACCGCACCTTCCTGGCGAAGTACAACCGGGCCACCGGGCTCGCCAACCAGGTCCACGGCATGTCTGCCAGGGACCTGAGCCGGCGCCCGAACCTGAAAGTGGTCCGGGAATTCGCAGATTCCGCGGCCGAGCTCGACGCGTTGGATGACGTCATCGCGGACACCAACGCCCTGCTCAACCGTGGCTCCGCGTGGGCGTCGGCCTGGGACCGGCAGCTGGCGCCCTTCCGCACCGACCTCGGCGCCCTCGAACAGATGCTCAGCCGGCCCCACGCAGAAGGAGAGTCCGCGAGCGCGGCGGCGCTCAGGTCTTTCCGGGATGAGAGCCACCGGGAGCTCGAGCGGTGGACCGCGGAAATTTCGGACGGGACGATCACGCCCGAAACGGCCCTGGACCGGTTGCGGGACGCGCGATCGCACCTCTCAGAGCTGTTGAAGAACCACGCAGACACCGTCATCGAGGGCTTCGCCAAAAACGAGAAGGAGGCCGGCCTCATGCGCCGGCAGATGGAGAGCGCCCAGGCCGGTACGAAAGCCAAGTACGGCCGCACCTATGAGCCCAGCATCCTGGGCACGGTCTACCCGTCCTACTATTTCTTCTCGGTGCCCACCTTCAATTCCGGCTTTAACACAGGCGTCAGCTCGGTCAGCAGCACCCGCGGCGGGGACGGCGGTACCACGGGTTACGGGAGCACCGGCGGAAGCTTCTCAGGCTCCGGCAGCTCGTCGAGCTTCTAGGGGCCCGGGCCTCCCGCGCGGCAATTCCGCCTCCCGGTGCACAGGACCGTCAGGTCCTTCCGTGGCGCTCGACGACGAAATCGCCGCCGGGAAACATGATCGTCTCGTGACCGTCGTCGAACCGTACATGGTACGGCGGCGCTCCGTCCGCTCCCTTGACCTCGAGGATCTCACCGTGCCGGTCCGAGGATTCGACCGTGGTGCCGCGGATGACGATGCGGTCTCCTGTGGCTGCTTTCATGGCATTCACCTCCCTTCTCCAGCGTACGTTTGCCGCTTCCCGGGGGAAAGAGCCTGCGGCGACAAGAGGCCGGGGTCAGAAGACCCCGGCGGTGACCGTCCTGGTCAACTCCTGGATGACCCGGGTGCGCGCAGCCATATCCGAGGTGTCCTTGCCCAGGGTGTAGACGACAAAGACGCAGGCGCGCTCCCGCCCAACCAGGATGCTTGCGTCATGCAGGTTGCCGAAGAGCAGGCCATATTTGTGGAAGACGCTGATGCCAGCCGGTACCGCCGCCGGGATCAGCGCTTCGTAGTTGGTGTTCCGCATGTAGGACAGCAACTGGGCGGTGTTCTCCGCGTTGAGTAACCGGCCGCTGTAGAGCAGGTGCAGCGTCCTGGCCGTTTCGGCCGGCGTCAGGGTGTTCATGGTGCGGTCGTAGCTGATCCCGATCGACGACGCATAGTCGGTCAGACCCGCCTGGCCGACGGCGCCCATGATCAGCGCCCAGGATTCATTGTTGCTCTGCTGCACCATCTGCCGGATCTGAACGCCCGCCGTGGACACCCCCATCCGGGCCCCCAGCGAGGCCCGGCCGGTTTCCACCAGATGGTAGTAAGACGCCGCAGCGAGGATCTTCGCCGTGCTGGCGGCGACAAACTTGGCTTTCACCCCGTATTCGTGGACCACGCCGTCGGTCACGTCAATCAGCGCAACGCCCACCTGGTAGCGGCTGTTGGCCCCGATGACGGCATTGATCCGGGCGTCCATTTTCGGACTGATGCGCGGGACTGCGGCAGCCGGAACGACGGCGGCCGGCGCCGCCGTCGACTTCGCGTTTGCCATTGCCGCCGCACTTGCCTTTGCCTTTGCCGTCGGCGCCGCCCTCACCTTCGCCCTCGGCGAGGATGCTCCAGTTGACGGGTGCGCAGGCGCTGAAGGCACTGAATGCTCCCCCGGAGCGGAGAGGGCAGCCTCGGGCGGCGTAACTGCATCTGCCGGCACCCTCGCCTGGATGGCAACGTAGAAGCTGGTTGCCGAGATGAGCGCCAGCACGGCGGCGGCCGCAGTCGGCAGCTGGGGGCGGATCCTGACCGTGACCGTCCGCGGCGGCCGGGCTGGGCGGCTGACGGCGTCCGGTCTGTGGCGGCCGGAACCGTAGTGGCGGCCGGGTCCCTCGGGCTCCATCGGATCTCATCCCCGGCACAGCGAAGAGAGCCGGACAAGTGCTGCTGCCAAGGGCGCGTTCGCAGGCATGCTCCTCCTCCGAAGGTAAGAACCGCGGTGCGGTGGGTGTCAAAGTCTCTGCATTCTGCTCCGTGCCGGATCCGGGCGCAAGGCGTTGAACTTGGGAAAACCTTGGACCAGCACCCGGCGCCAGCTTTCGGCGCGCCAGCTCCCAGCGCGCCAGCCCTCAGCGCACCACGATCTGGAGGCCCAGGACATTGGTCACGGCCACCACGGCTTGCAGGGAGGGGTTGCCGGAGGCCTTCTCGATCGCCCGCACGGTCCGCACGGAGGTCCCGGCAAGCTTCGCCAGGTCTTCCTGCGTCATGCCTGCGTTCTTCCGGGCCGTCCGGATCATTGCCGCAATCGACGCCACATCACGCATTGGATGCTCCCCTCCGGCAGGACGCTGCCGGTGCCGGCAGCCCAGACTCTTTCAGGGTGGCCCACCGTGCGTCATTCGGCAAGATGCTGCCGGTATCGCGCGCAGTGTGGTTCTGCCTTTCGGCCCTTCCGTTCGGTGCTGCCCTTAGGTGCTGCCCTGCCCCTCCCGCGGCCTGCGGCGTACGCTGGGGACGGAAACCCTGGCCCCTGAAGGAGCACGCCGATGCGCAAGGTCATCCTGATGATGCAAGTGTCCCTGGACGGCTATATCGAAGGGCCGGACCAGGACATCAGCTGGCACCAGGTCGACGAGGAACTGCACCGCCACTTCAACGATGAGCTCCGGCAGATGGGCGGCTTCCTCAACGGCCGCGTCACCCACGAACTGATGGCTGACTTTTGGCCCACGGCCGACGCGGACCCCACAAGCAGCCCAACCATGGTCGAGTTCGCCGGAATCTGGCGGGACATGCCCAAGACCGTATACTCCAGGACCCTGGGCAACGCCGGCTGGAATACCACGGTGGTCCGCGACGTCGCCGTCGAGGAGGTCCTGCAACTCAAGCAACAGCCGGGCGGTGACCTCTCGCTCGGCGGTTCCGACCTCGCGGCGTCCTTCAGGCGGCTGGGCCTGATAGATGAGTTCCGAATTTACGTCCACCCGGTCCTGATCGGGCGGGGCAAACCGCTCTTCCAGGAGACGGACGCCACGACGGGGTTGCGGCTGCTGGAGAGCCGCACGTTCGGCAACGGGGTAGTGCTGCTGCGCTACGCCCCGCAGTCCTAAGCCGGCTGTACCGCTGCCGGCACGGCTTCAACGTGCCCGGCCGCACTTCTTACGCGTTTCTTAACGGCGTGGCGGGAAGGTAGTTGCAGGCGCCGACCGCGCGCACTGCCCCCGAGCCTGAGGATCCCATGCCTGGACCCACCCCCCTTCACCGCGTTGAGACGCCCACGGCGCCTGCCGCTGCGCGTCCCGCCGACAGCCCCCGATTCTGGGCCCTCCCGCAGCCGCGACACTGGCTGCTCCTGGGCGTTCTGCTGTCCGCGGCCGTCCTGGCACTTGGCCTGACGGCACAGCTGGTGCCCGGCGGCAGTGCGGCCGAGCTGGGGGTGGACCAGATTCTGAGCCAACATCACGCGGCCGTTCTGACCGGCGTAGCGATGGCGCTCAGCGTCGTGTTTGGCCCGGCGCCCGGCGTCGTCCTCATCTGCGCCGTCTCCCTCTTCCTCTGGGTAGTCCGGCGGTCCCTGGTCAAGGCCGTTGCGTTTGGCCTCGTGGCCTCCTCAGGCTGGGTGGCCAGTGAATTCTTCAAAGTCATCGTTGCCCGCCAGCGGCCCAACCCGGCACTGCTCTTCGATCCGCTCGGCCCGGAAACCGGGTCCGACAGCTTCCCCAGCGGGCACGTCTCCTTCGCGGTCGCGCTGGGATTCGCACTGTACTTCCTGGCCCGCGGAACCCGCTGGGCCAAGGTCACGGCCGCCGCCGCAGCAGTGCTGGCCCTCGCGGTGGCGTGGTCGCGGCTGTACATCGGAGTCCACTACCCCACCGACGTGACCGCGTCCTTCCTCGCCGCGAGCGCTGCAGTGATCCTGCTCGCCGGGCTGTGGAACCGTTTCGCTCCCGGCCTGGCGGACCGCCTCCCGGCAGCCGCATCCCCCCGATCAGCCCGACGCTAAGGAATGACCATGCATAGCCTGTACGCTTCAGGACTCGCCGCAGCCGCGGCCGGATCCCCCTCCCTCCTGGACCCGGCGAGCCTGCTCGAGGGCCTGGGACCGGCCGCCCTCGGCGTGATCGGCCTCATGGTCTTCATAGAATCCGGTGTGCTGTTCCCCTTCCTGCCCGGAGACTCCCTGCTCTTCACTGCCGGCCTCCTGCACGAGCAGCTGCAGCTGACGCTGCCGGTCCTGATCGGCGTAGTCACCGCGGCTGCCATTGCCGGCGACCAGGTGGGCTACATGCTGGGGCGCACGTTCGGCCGGAGATGGTTCAAAGACGATGCCCGGATCCTGAAGACAGCCCATCTGCGCACCACGGAAGACTTCTTCCGCCGCCACGGCGGTGCCGCGGTGGTGCTGGCCCGCTTCGTGCCCATGGTCCGGACCTTCGCGCCGTTGAGCGCGGGGATCGGCCGCTACGGCTACAGGTCCTTCACGCTCTGGAACATCGCGGGAGCCCTGGCCTGGGCCACGTCCGTGACCCTGCTCGGCACCTGGCTGGGCCACTTCGAGGTCATCGCCAAGAACATCGACATCATTGCCGTCGTCATGGTCCTCGCCTCCGTCCTGCCCTGGGGCATCCAACTGCTCAAACGCCGCCGCCTGAACCGCCGCGCCCCTGCCCTGGCCGCGGACAATGCCACGGATGCCGGCCCCGCGGACAACACGGCCCATGACGTGCCGGTCCAGGGGATGTCGGGGAAGAATAGCTGACATGACACCTGTTGCCCTGCCCTCCCTGCTGCTCGTGGAGGACGACGCCGAGCTGGGGCCGCTGATCGCCGAACTGCTGGCCGAGGACTACCGGGTCCGCCTCGTCGCCACCGGCCAGGACGGGCTGCACCTGGGACTCACGCAGACGTGGGACGTGATGGTCATCGACCGGGGCCTTCCCGTGATGGACGGACTCAGCGTGGTCAGGGCGCTGCGGGCGAAAGGAATCTCCACCCCCGTCCTGGTCCTGACCGCCCTCGGGGAGACTGATGAAAAGGTCACGGGGCTCGACGCCGGCGCCAACGACTACGTGACCAAACCGTTCGACGCCGGCGAACTCGCCGCGCGTTTGCGCGCCCTGACCCGCACCTTCGCCTCGAACTCCACGCCCGTCAGCATCGGCGAATGGGAACTGGATCCGGCGTCGCGCTCCGTGCGGTCTGTCTACGGACAACTCGTGTCCCTTACGGCGAGGGAGAGCGAACTGCTCGGCGCCCTGGCCGGGGAGCCGGACCGGGTTTTCACCCGGGAGGAACTGCTCAGCCGGCATTTCCATGCCGCAGACCAGCCCGGAGTGATCGACACCTACGTCCACCATCTTCGCCGGAAGATCGCCAAGAGCGTGATCCGCACCGTCCACGGCGTCGGGTACCAGATCGGCGACGCACATGAATAGCCGGGGTCCCGCGCCCATCGACGCGGACCAGGACACCCTGCGCAAGGCCTCACTGAAGGTCGCCCTGCGGATCAGCGCCGCCTGCGCCGTGCTGGTCCTCTTTCTCCTCGCCGCCGCCACTGCCTACCTGATCAACAAGCTGGCGAACCCTGACGTGCCCGCCTCCGCTGCCGCCGGGAAGGCCTACACCTACCTCGATTCCAAAGACCTGATCGAGGCCATGATCATCGCCGGAGTGGCGGGGATCGTCCTGGCCGGCGTCATCGGGTGGCTCAGTGCGCGGAGCGCCATCCGTCCCCTGGGGGACGCGCTGGCCCGTCAGCGGCGCTTCGTCCAGGATGC
The DNA here is from genome assembly GCF_020532805.1 of Arthrobacter sp. SO5. Lineage (GTDB taxonomy): Bacteria > Actinomycetota > Actinomycetes > Actinomycetales > Micrococcaceae > Arthrobacter. The sequence continues at coordinate 18,175 of NZ_MQTQ01000010.1, forward strand.
CAGCCATGAACTGCGCACACCCTTGGCCATCCTGGACGCACGCATCCAGCTCGCCCAACGCGATGCCGTCCCGGATTCGAAACCGGGCCGTGCCCTGGCCAAAATCCGGGAGGACACGGCAACGCTCACGGGCATCGTCAACGAGCTGCTCCTGGCGGCAACCGGGGCAACCCCGGATCCCGGGACCGAGCCTGCCGATCTGGCCGCCGTCGCCTCCTCTGTCGCCGAGAGCCTGCAGCAGCTCGCAAGGCGACAGGACGTCAGGCTGTCCTTTTCCGCGGATCCCTCCGCCGGCCCGCCACCGCTGGCCCGGATCGACCCGGACTCCTTCCGGCGCGCGGTGCTTGCCCTGGCCGCTAACGCCCTGGCGCATACCCCGGCCGGCGGGCAGGTCAGCATCAGCACAACTGCTGAGAACAACCAGGCGGTCATCACCGTTGCGGACACCGGGGCAGGCATCACCGGAGTGGACCAGGCCCGGATCTTCGACCGCTTCGTGAGAACCCCCGGCTCCGACGGAACCCGGGGGCAGCGAAGCTTCGGGATCGGGCTGGCGCTGGTCCGCGAAATCGCCACAGCCGCCGGCGGCACAGTCGGCGTCGCCCGGACCGGCCCGGACGGAACCGCCATGGAACTGCGGCTCCCCCTCGTGGTGCGCTGACGGCCCGGACTGCAGGTTCGGGCCACCGGGTTCGTCCGCCGGGGAAGCGGGGTGCGGCGGTGCGGAGCCCGTCAGCGCAAAAATGCTCGGGCCCCGGACAGCGGAAAGACCGGTTGATCCTTTGCCCAAGGCAAATCATCAACCGGCCGTTCCGGGTGTGGCTACAACGAGCTAATGCTGCTCGATGCCGCTACGAGATTCCGGTACTGCTAGATTCCGGTACTACTAGATTCCGGCGCGCACGAACGTGACGGGACCCGTGGCGGTGAGCCAGGACAGCGGGTGCGTCATGGTGGCGTTCACGCCGTTCATGCCGGCACTGACGGCCTGGCCGTTGCCCGCGTAGATGGCCACGTGGCCGGACTGGACGATCATGTCGCCGGGCTGGGGATCGCCCACCACTTTGCCGTAGCCCATGAAGGCCATCGGTCCGATGTCGCCGACCGGGATGCCGGCAGCATTCAGGGCCTTTTCCACCATGGCGGTGCAGTCCTGCGTGATGCCGATCTGGCCGTAGGCCACTGAGAGCAGCGTGGCGTTGACTCCCCCGGCAGCGGCCGGAGCCGGGGCCGCGGCCGGAGCTGCGGCGGGAGCCGGAGCTGACTGGACCTTCACGGTCGCCTTGGCGGCGGCCGGGGCCGCGGCCGGCGCTACAGCTTGGGCCGCCGGCGCTGCAGCCGGCGCCGTCGGCGCTGCTGCTGCCGGTGCGGGCTGCTCGACCACCGGGGCCGGAGTGGAGGTCACTGCCGGGCGCTCAAACGTAATCTGGACGGCGGAATCCGCGCTGACGGCGGCGCCCACCTGGCCTTTGACGTCAACGGATGACGCCGGCGCGGAGTCGCGCTGAACCGGGGCCTCGGCAGCGTTGGCTGCCATGGCGCTGCTGAGCACCAGCCCGGAAGCGGCGGCGATCACTGCGGCCTGGCGGCCGAAGATGCCTGCCTTGGTGGATGAGAATGCTGCACGGCGTTTGCTGCGGACGTCGGCGCGCTTGGGCGCAAGGGTATTGCTGAAAGTCATGAAAGTAGCCTCTCCCAATGCCTGCGAGGTGAGCTGTCGGATTCGGATGGGAGGCACCCGGCCGCACGCTGGCCCGTAACTTCGGGCTGTGCGGCTTCACCCCAAGACCCTGCATTAATAGCGGGTCAAAAGTGGTTTCCCCGTCTCTGCCGGACGTTGTTGCGAGTTATCCCCACGCCGCGGCAGAGTTAGGCAATCGGCTGGGGGAGAGCCCGTCTCGGAAACAACAGGCACCTAACAACGGTAACGGAATGATCACGTCATGTCACATTGAGGTAACGGACGCAGGGTCCGGACGGGCGAAATCCCGGCGGCAGGCCCCACGTCAGGCATAGGATGATGCCATCAGCGTTCCCCGAAGCGGAGGCCCGGCATGAACAGCCCCGAAGTGACCAGGCATTGTGTCGCCATTTGCCAGCTGAGCAATCAGCCGCACGAGGACTTCAGCGTCAACACCGAGCTGCTGGTCCTGGAAAACGGGGAAGTCCACGTCTCGACCTGGGATGCTGAGCCCCGCGACGGCGGTTTCGACGTCTTCGTCCTCAATGACCGCGCCGATGCTGCGGGGTTCATGGTGGTTACCGACTGGGAGTTCCTCGACGGGAAGGCCTATGCGGTGGTGGAGCGCCGCTCCGGCAAGTAGGAGCGCCGTCCGATTGGGACAGGCACTCAGAATTGCAGCTCCGGCCGGTGCTTTGCCGCAGCCGCGAGCACCAGGGCAGCCGCTTCCCTGACGATGCCGCCGTCGCCCTCCTGCGACTCCGACTCCGACTCCGACTCCGGGAGGGGCGTTTCCGCCAGCACGGCCCGGGCATGACGGACGATGCGCGCCCAGTCCCCCGATCCGGCGCGGAGCGCACGCAGCGGCGAAAGCAGGGCGGCCCGCCGCAGCCAGTTCTCAGGATCCCGGACCCAGCGATCGAGCACGCTATCCGCGCGCACCCTGCCGACGACGTCGAGCCCCGAGATCATGGGTCCTACGACGTCGACGGCGAGCGGATCGACCAGCTCGCGGAGCGCCGCGGAGCGGATGAAGCCTTCAATCCGGGTCAGATCGGTGTTGGTCAGCACTGCGACGCTGGCCTGCAGCAGGACCACGGCGGCCTGCCGGCGCTCGAAGACGGGCACATCCCACAACTCGGTGCAGAGCGCAGTGATGCCGTCGTGGTTCAGCTCCGGGTGACGGCGCAGGGCATCGCGGACCGTCCCCCGAACCGCTCCGACCGAGGCTCCGTAGATCGCCACCCCGGCGCCCAGCCGGGCCCGGGTCTCCTCCGCCCGCCTCCACGACGACTCGCGCTGGAGCGCGAGGTCAATGAATTCACCGGCATCGCTCATCGGTTCATTGTTACGCATCCCATCCGCCCGAGTTGTGGGGCGGCCGGAAGGAATATCGTGAGCACTCTTGGCATGAGCGCAATCTACTGACAGGGTGACCGGCATGAAGACGCGGACGTTTATCCGATCACGTGCCGTTGGTGTGGCCGGGGCACTGCTGCTGGGCGGCTGCGCTTCCCCGCAGACCCAGGGATCCAGCGCCAGCTGGGCCAACGCATACCCCACGCTGAGGGAACTGACCGGGGCCTCGGACGCCATTCTGGTGGGAACGGTGCAGAAGTCCACGCCAGTGCCAGCCGTGGACGGCATCCCCTTCACGGACGCAACTGTGGCTGTGAAAACGTGGCTCAAGGGGACACCAGCGGCATCCGCCATCACGGTGCACCAAACCGGCTCGGCCGCACGGGACACGTTCGTCAGCGCGGGTGACCCCATCATGGAACCGGGAGAGTCTTCGATGCTCTTTGTCCTCAAGAACAGCGACGGCACTTATACGGCCCTGTCGGGCCCGACAGGCCGGCTGCTGATCTCGGGGACTGCTGTTGAAAAGATGCCGGAGACCAGCCTCGCCGAGTCACTTCCCGGGACGCTTCCCGAATTGATCGCCGCTGTTAAGCGTCTGCTCTAGTTCTTTCCGAAGTCTCCCACTCCTCTGCGAGGAGCTGGCATTTCGGCTCCAACCTTCGGCCTGGCGAGGTCGAAGGGTTGGGTGCGCTCGGCGTCGTCGAACTGAACGGGCCGGCCCAGTGCCGCAGGAAACTCATCCGGCGAGCGCCGCGTCCGTGACGAAACACCAGAAAATGCCAAGGACGCACGCGCACAGTAGAGCCATGAAATCAGTGCTGAGCGACGAAGTGGTCGCCGTACATGGCGTCCTTACTGATACTCATCCGGTCGATTTCCAGGTCCTCGGTGTCGCCGGAGCCATCAACCGCATCACTCTTCCGTTGCGGGAGCGCGGGACCACGGTGCAGCTTGAGACGCCCCACCACGGAATGGACGTGGACCGGCAATCCGCGCTGCTGCTCTATAGGGCGGCGCAGGAACTCCTCAGCAACATCTATAAATTCGCGGACGCGTCGGCGGTGACGGTCCGACTGGGTTGCGTCAGCCACGCCGTGCAGCTCAAAGTGACCGACGACGGCGGCGGTTTCGATGTTCGGGCAGCCACCCACGGCAGGCATGCCGGCATGGGGCTGCGCCTCATGCGCCTCGCCGTCGGCCTTGCCGGCGGTGAGATGACCATCGACTCGTCCGCCGCAGGATCCTGCATCACGATTACGCTGCCGCTGGACTAGCTCTGCTCCCGATCGGCCGCTCCGGCGGGCCGCTACGCGACTAGACTTTTGCTATGTCCCGACACATCGTGCGAAGGACGCTGTTGCTCGCAGCACTCGTTGCAGGATGGGCACTCCCCGCTGGCGCCCACGCCGCACCCGTGGATACACCCCGGGAAGCGGCTCAGGAGCCAGCGCCGTGTGCCAAGCTCACGGCCGGGCAAGTTCGTTTCCCCGCGGCGGACGCCGCCAGGGTTGTGTTCGTGACGGCCACGGACTTCCAGGTGAACACCGTCCTGATCACCGGGTGCGCCAGGGGGCCCGACGGGTACATCCAGGAGTGGCAGGCGGCAGGCTTCGTCGGAGCGAACGGATTCGCCCCTGAAGGCGCCCTCAGGGAAGGTCAATACCGGTCGCCAACCGGCTCTTTCTCTGTGACAGAGGCCCTTGGGCTGGCCAATCCGGGGACCAAACTGACGTATCACGCGGTCAATCCGAGGTCGCGCTGGGGCGGTCCGGGAAGCCGTTCCTACAACAGTTACCTTGAGGGCGGCTCTCGCGCTGACGAAAACCTTTGGTACTGGGCAAATCAGGGCACCTACGCGCAGGCCGCCGTCGTCAACTACAACCGCCTGCCGGACGCGCCTCCCGTTCCCGGCGCAGATTACGCGATCTTCTTCGGAGCGGGGAACAAAGTCTCGGCAGGTTGTGTGTCCACCACCCTCGAAACGTCGACGCTGGTGGTGAAGACGCTCGTCCCCGGCGACCGCTTCATCATGGGGGTGGCGGCTGACGTCTTCCTGCCAGCCCCGCCCAGCGCTGCAGCCACACCCAGCGCTGCAGCCGCACCCAGCGCTGCAGCCCCGCCCAGCGCTGCAGCCGCTCCCCCGACGGCGTCGGCCCTGCAGGTTCCCCTCTCCACTGCCCCATCCCAGGCCCAGGGCGCCCCGGCGTCGGCTATAAACCAACCTGACCTCGTCCCCCTCGGGGCACTGCTGCTCGCCGGCGGGGGCACAGCGGTACTGGTTCTCCTGGTGCGCGGCAGGCACAAGGGAAGGCACTTGCAAGGAGTTCACCACCTGTGAACGCAGGCACCCCTGAACGCCACGGCGTTAGACATAGCGGCTGAACCAGGCCAGCGTGTCGTTCCAGGCTGCGGTGGCCTGTGCCTCCACGTAACGCGGTCCAGTGTCGTTGTGGAAGGCATGGTCGACGCCGGGATACACCGTGAGCTGGTGGCGGACCTCCGTTGCAGCCAGGGCATCGCGCAGCGCCGGCATCGCGCCGGTGATCCTCGCGTCCAGTTCGGCGTACACGCCAAAGACCGCGGCCTTGACGGCCGGGACCTTGGCCAGGTCTGGTGAGGGCCCGTAAAACGCCGCCGTGGCCTTCAACCCCGGAAGCTCTGTGGCCGCCTGCCAGGTGATGCCGCCGCCGAAGCAGTAGCCGTTCATGGCGATCCGGCCCTGGTCGACGAAGGCCTGTGACTGCAAATAGTCGAACCCTGCCGAAAAGTCAGAGACGTGGCGTTGCGCTCCGGCCTGGGTCAGCGCTCCGGGAACGGCGTCCGGGTCAAGGGCCGCCGTGCCTCCTTCCCGGCTTAACAGATCCAGCGCCAGCGCCGCGTAGCCGGCCTTGGCAAAGCGGCGCGCCACGTCCTGGATGTGCGGGGTCAGCCCGCGGTTCTCATGGCAGACCAGCACGGCTGGTCCCGCTCCGCCGGCCTCCGGCCGTGCCAGGTAGCCGCTGAGCCCGGCCCCGCCGGCCGGGATTCGCACCGTGGCCGTCGTGAGGCCTGGGGCGCCTTCCGGGACGGACAGCGGACTCCTGGCACCGGGGACAGCCCCAGCGGAGGAAGCACCAGCGGTGCCGGTCCCCGCGCTCGACGACGGGTTGGGCGTCGGCATGGGGTCGGTGCTGCGCGGAACTTCGTTGGGTGTGCAGCCGACCAGCAGCATTGCGGCGGCGGCTGCTGCCATGCTGCCGGTGATGAACGCGACCCGGCGCGTGAACGTGCGCTGGGTCATGGTGCCGGCGCGGTAGTCGTCGAAGAATTCCTCGATCAGGTACTTCTCAAACTTGCCAAGCTGGGTCATGTCGGACCTCGTGCGCTACTGCTGGTAGGTGATGTAGGCCTCGTACTGGACCCGCCACTTCTCGGGAACCTGGGGGTCAGGCACGCTCGTGGTGAGGAACTGGACGCTGGTCACCTGGCCCTTGAGGTACGCCAGCCATTTGGTGACCTCTTCCGAAACGTCCCGGTCGAGCTGGGCGACGTGGTGAACCTTCATTGCCATGGGGGCCTCCTTGCTGGTGGGGAGACTTTACTACCAGCGCCGGAGCACAGCTACCCCCTCGAGGCTGCCTAGTGCCCCGCGAGACCCTGCAGGATCGCCTGCCCCAGCGGGCCGCCGCCGGCCACGGCCACCAAACCTGCTGCCGGAACGCCCAGCAGCCAGGCCGCCCGACGCCGTCGTGCCTGGTTGACGAGCCTGCGAAGGGCCATGAACTTTTCCAGGACCTCGTCAGCGTTGCGCGGCCGCAGCGGACTGCGGTGCCAGGTCCCGGCCCGGGCGGCCACCGAGGAAATCCGGGCTACCTCCTCCGGACTCAGCTCGCGGCGGCTCCGGGTGAGCCAGCCCAGGAGCTGGCGCTCCGTGACAACTGCACCGTGCTCCGGCCGCGCCTTGATGGTCAGGTTCTTGGCTGCAACCACCACCACCACGCCGGTGACGTCGACGACGGCGCCCGCCGCTTCGCTGAGGAGCTTCGACGCCCGCGCGGCCTCATACTCTGCGTTGTGGAGGTGGCCCGTCCTCCTTCCCGCCACCATGAGCGTCCGCCCGGCGACCCACACGGACTGCCCCGGGTGGTATTTGGTGTTGAGGGTGAACACCCCGGCCGGGCCAATCACCACATGGTCGATATCCGACTTAGCGGCGCCGACCGGCACCGCATGCAGGACCAGCCAGTCCGGGCCAAGGCGTGAGAGGATCCGTCCGACGGCGATCTCGCCCAGCGCGCCTTTGTACCACGGCAGGCTGTCCGGGCTCAGCGGGCTGACGCCAAAGATCCGCCCCAGCGTGGAGCGGGGGGCATCCTTCCGCCGGGCTGCCAGGAGTTCCTCGATCACTGCCTGGGCCGGTATCCGCTCACCCAGCAAATCGGCAGGGTCGAGGTTCATGGATGAGTCTTTGCTGGGCGGCGTGGCATGGGGACGAGCCTAGGGCCGCAGTACTCCCCGCAGCCGCCGGACAGGCCAGGTTCCGGGAATCTTTGGACAACGCTTGCACAATCTTTGGGGTCCGCACCCTGCGACGGACTGCGAGTCCGCGTCCCGAGGCTAGGGCGTCAGCACAATCCGAATAGGGTTCCCGTTATTTTCATTGAGCATCCGCACGGCCTCGGCAGCCTCCGCCAGGGGCATCACGCGGCTGACTCGGCGTTCTCGACGTCGTCGGCAACTCGCTCGGCGGCGCCGTCGCGAGCCTCGCCAGGGACTCAGAACCCGGCGCCATGCGCGCGTTCCGGGAAGTTGCCCAGAACCTCGGCACGTTCCGGGGTATCCGGGCGGAGTGGCGCTCACGGTTGCTGTCCGAGGTTGCCGCCGCGGACAAGCCGGTGCTGGTCATCTGGGGCGATTCGGACCTGATCCTTCCGGCCGAGCATCTGCCCCAGGCCCGGCGCCTCCTCTCCCGCGCCACGACGCACCTGTTCGAGCAGACCGGGCACATGCCCCACCTCGAGCGCGCGGCAGAAACGGCCGGGCTCATCCGGGACTTCCTCGCCTCCTAATGGCCTTGCGCGCGCCGAATAGCGCGGACGGACACTATCCCAACCCGTCGGCAGCCTCTATTCTCGTGCCATGGGAGTTAGGGGCATCACCGCCTGCGAGCGGCTCATGAACAGCAAAGGGACCGCGCCTTGTGACAATTACGAGGCATTCCTGTCGCGGTTGGATGCCGCAACTACCAGCCTGAGCACGCGGGCTCGCTCATTGGACAAGGCACAGGCAGCCGTCTCATTGCTCCTGGGACCTTACGAATCCGCCGTTCGGAAATGGGAACGACGCCGGCATTACGTGAGCGGGCAGCTCGCCCGGCACCCGGGGTCGCCACAGTCGTACACGGCGCTCAGTGAGCTCCACGAGGTGGCAGTACAGATGGAGTCGATGCTCCGCAGCCGCGTCCAGCGCCTCACGGAAAAGTTGGCGGTCATGCGCGGGCGGCGCGAGGCGATCGGCACGTCTCTCCGGGAGCTTGAGTTGAGCAGAGTCAAACTCTCGTCGTCCCGGCTGCTCGCCCAGGACCGTGAAGAGTTGAGCAGGATCTTTTCTGCGCTTGCCGGTTCCACCGATGCTTCAACAGCACGTCCAGACACGGGCCTGTTGGACGATCTTAGGGAAGCACGCAAGGCAGTCATCCTGGCCGAAGCACTGATGGAAGTGAAGGGGTACTAGTCATGGAAAACACCCTGCAGGATCGGTCCCGAAAGGACAGCGTCGCTGTTGTCCGGTGGTCGAAGAAGCCAGGCGAAAATCCTGCGGTCAGGTTTGTGTTGTTAGGGATCGTTGGGCTGATTTTGTGCCTGTTCCTCATGATCTTCATGTCGGGACTGAGAAGTTTCGGTGCTGTTGTGCTGTTCATGGCCATCTTTCCGGCAATTCTTACGGTTCCCACCGTCTCAAGTCAGCGATCCTTCATGCGGGGCGTGACCAGACGGGTGAACGACGCCATCGCCGAGGTGACCAACACGGCGGGTGACCAACTGTCGGTCAGGGAATTCGGGCGACTGGTCAAGAGCGGCGAGCGGCTGGCGCTCCTTGTTAGCGGGGTGCCCGGATTGAACCTGCACGTGGAACGGGTTGCCTCGGCGGAGAACGACACTGCGGAGAAATGGTGTGCGGTCTTCAGCGTGGTCCCTCCGGAGAACGGGACGGCAAGCTTCGATCGGTTGGTTGCCGCTGCAATGGACGCCGACGCCGGCAGCACCAGCGCGGCCTGACGCCGCCCGGCTCGCTCCGGCCGCATTCGCCGAGACACGTTCCTCTGCGCCCGTGGCCCTGCTAGTGTCTGCCTCATCCCTCTGAAGGAGTCACCGATGGCACGCAAAGTACGCACCGCTGATCAGACGATCTCCCGGCTCAGGGCGTACAACATCGTGGCCGGCTCCCTGCATCTGGTGCAGGCCCTCGGCTTCGCCTACGTGCTCACCCTGCTGACCAGCCAGGTCACCTTCGCCGTCACGGCCGACTACCTGAATGGGCCACCCGGAGTTCCGTTGCCGCCCGAACGCGTGACCTTGTTCGACGTTAACGTGGGTATGGGCGTAGTGGCGTTTCTTGCTTTGTCCGCGTTTTTCCATTTCCTCATCTCATCGCCGTGGTTCTTTCCCCGCTACTCGGCCGGGTTGCAGAGGAACCAAAACTACTTCCGCTGGGTCGAGTACTCACTCAGCTCGTCGATCATGATCTGGCTGATCGCGCAGATTACCGGCATCACGGATATCGCGGCGCTGTTCTCGATTTTCGCCGTCAACGCAGCGATGATCATGTTCGGGGCCCTGCAGGAGAAGTATGAGACGCCCGGAAACGGCAAGTTCCTCCCCTTTATCTTTGGTTCAATGGTGGGTGTGGTGCCGTGGATCGTGATCCTCATATATTTCATCGCTCCCGGCTCCACCAGTGAGGCCTCGCCGCCGGCCTTCGTCTACGGGATCATCATTTCGCTCTTCCTGTTTTTCAACACGTTCGCCGTCAATCAGCTGCTGCAGTACCGGCAGGTCGGCGGCTGGCGCGACTATCTGCGCGGCGAGCGGGCTTACATCACGCTGAGCCTGGTCGCCAAGACAGCGCTGGCGTGGCAGGTTTTCTCCGGCGCGATCATCCCGGCGCTCACCTAGCCTGCGCCGGCCCTACCTCGCCGGCTTAACTACCATCGCGGATCCGCCCCCGCGCCGCACCGGCTCCGCGGCTGCGACCAGGCCGCCCCCGGGCAGGAACTCAATGGCCGTCGCGGCGCCGATCTCCGCAGCCGAGGTGAACGCATCCCCCGACGGCGTGAACTGATGGCCGTAGGGTGTCAGCTGGCTGCCGTACGCGGCGATGAACTCCGGCTCGGCGGTGACCTTGGCCGTGTTGCGCTGCGAGGCGCGCGGGGCCGCGATCGCCGCGGAGACGCTCATGCCGAGGTCCACCCGGTTCAGGATGGTCTGCAGGACCGTTGTGATGATGGTCGATCCGCCGGGCGAGCCGAGGGCGAGGAACGGCTTGCCTTCCTTGAGGATGATGGTCGGCGCCATCGACGAGCGCGGGCGCTTCCCCGGCTCAATCCGGTTCGGGTCGGCCGGGTTGTACACGGTGGAGAAGTCGGTCAGCTCGTTGTTGAGCAGGAAGCCGCGGCCGGGAACCACGATGCCGGACCCGCCGGTCTGCTCGATCGTGAGTGTGTACTCGACGACGTTCCCCCACTTGTCTGCGACGGTCATGTTCGTCGTCGAGATGTTCTCGGTGTCCAACTCGAGCGCCGGCGCCACGGCGGCAGCCGGGCAGGCGCCGTCGAACGCGGCCACGTCCCCCGGTGCGACGGGCTTCGCCGCCGCGCGCAGCGGGTCGATCTGGCAGGCGCGCTCCTTGCCGAACAGCGGGTCAGTGAGCGCGGCAGTGGGGACGCGGACAAACGCGGGGTCACCCACGTACTTGCCGCGGTCGGCGAAGGCCAGGGCGCTCGCCTCGAGGTACTGATGCAGGGCGCCGGGCGTGGACATCGCGGACAGGTTGGACGGGTCCAGGATGTTCAGCGCCTCGCCGACTGTCGTGCCGCCGCTGCTGGACGGGGCCATGCCGTAGACGTCCAGGTCGCGGTAGTCCACGTGCGTGGGCGCCTGGTCCAGGGCGCGGTATGCGGCGAGATCCGCCGTCGTCAGGTGGCCGGCCGGAACAGGCAGCTGAGTGCTGGACGTCTTGGGCGGAGCCTGCACCGTGGCCGCGATCTCGGCTGCGAGCGGGCCGCCGTAGAAACTGCTCGTGCCCTTCTTCGCGAGGAGCCGGTAGGTCTCGGCGAGGTCGCGGTTCTGGAAGACACTGCCGACGGCGGGGGCGTCACCGCCCGGGAGGAAAAGGCTGCTGGTCGAGGGGAACGCCTCGAACCGGAGCTTGTTGTCCAGCGTCTGCTGGCGGAAGGTCTTGTCAACCACGAACCCACGGGTCGCCACCTTAATGGCAGGCTTGAGGGCATCGCCAAGGCTCAACGTGCCCCACCGGTCGAGGGCACGCTCCCACGTGGCCGGCGTGCCGGGGACGCCCACGGAGACGCCGCTCGTGACGAGCTCGGGCGTGAAGCGGTACGGCTGGCCGGTTGCCGGGTCGATGAACGCGTTGTGCGGCATTCCTGCCGGTGCGCTCTCGCGGCCATCGATGGTGCCCACCTTGCCGGTCTTCGCGTCGTAGAAGACGAAGTAGCCTCCACCGCCAATGCCGGCGCTGTACGGCTCGGTCACGCCAAGGGTCGCGGCTGCGGCGACGGCGGCGTCCGCCGCGTTGCCGCCCTTGCGGAGGACCTCGATCGCCGCAGCAGACGCCTCCGGGTCCACAGTGCTCACGGCGCCGCCATATCCGGTGGCCGTCGCGGTCTTTTCCGTCTCCCGCGGATCGGCGAATGCGGGGCCGGCGACGGCGCCGCCGGTCACGCTCAGTGCCAGCGCGGCGGTGAGGGCCACCAGCCCGCGTGTCATATATGCCATACTCACTCCCGGTGCGCGTGATGGGTATTGACTACTATTGTCACGCTACTCCGCCGAAGTGCGGCACTCAACACATACGGGCCCTCAGTAGAGGTCTGCGAGGGTTCCGTTCACGTCGTCAGGATTGAACGCCCTGGGGTCCAGTGTGTCGCCCGGCAACATCCCGAGCCACTCCCGGTACTCCAGGTGCTGTTCGTGCCCGGGGTCATTGACGGCCTGGACAATGCTCGCCCAGCCCCACGTGCCGCCGCTGTCCTCCGCCGGCGCCGCGCCGCGCCCCGCGGTGCACCGTGGAAGCTGCCCGCCGCCGTCGTCGGCTGCCAGAATCTTCTCCACCTTGATCGCGTGCACCCAGTTATCGCCGAAATCGTACGTGTAGCTCATGGTGCTGCCCACGGCCGGCAGCAGATCACCGGCGGTCACCGTCGATTCGTCGCGGGACGGCTCGCCGAAGAAATCATCCTCGCCGTCCGGGTCTGCCGGCGCGTACGCCGGGCCGTCGAATCCCCCGACCCGGAACTCGTGCAGATGGTAGCCCAGCCAGCCGAACAACGCCTGGATCACCTCGTGGAGCTGAGGGAGCGGCATGCCGGCAGGGACCAGGACCCGCCGCCAGATGGGCGGCTTCGAATCGTCGAGCATGATCTTCAGCTTCAGGATCGGCGTACCGGCCTGCGGCGCCGGCCCAGCAGCCGTCAGCTCCACACTGGCCTCGTCGCGGCCCTCCCCCAGGCCCAGGTCAGCCAGGACCCGGTGGTCGTCGAAGACATTCGCGACGCAGCGGATAAGGGCCGGGGGCACCCGGAAATGCGTGTCGATGGTCAGCAGCCCCAGCTCGGCGAGCTCTTCCAGGCGGCTCACGGCCACGCCGGTCAGCACCCGGGCCATGGCCTTTTCCGCTGCCGGAGCGTGGTCAGGGGCGGCCAGGACACGCTTTCTCTCCGGCGGATCCGCCGTTGCCGCAGCCAGCAGGATCGATGCCTGCAGCCCGGAGACCGTTCTTTCCCACGGCTGCGCGGGATCATAGTCGAGCACCGCGGTCGCCAGGAACCGGTCAACGAAAAACACCAGATCCTCCAGTTGCTCCGAAGGCCTGCCGGAGAGGAAAGCCTCTGAGCCCTCGAAGGGCACCACTTTCGTCGTCGTGATCTCAATCAGCTCGGCTGCCTCAAGCGCAGCCCACATCCGGGCCAGCAGCGGCACCTCGTACATGCTCCGGACCGTGGGCACGTGGTCCGGTGAACCTGAGCCCCCCGGCAGCGGGGACTCCGAGCGCTTGCTGGCACCCCTGACGGTGACGCCGACGCAGGCAGCGGCCGCTTCCAGGTCCCGCAGGCGGAGCGCTCCGGTCCCGGTGACGGGCTTCCCCTCGCCGACCCACTGCAGCAGCGCCGTGGCCCGCTGGACCAGGGGGAGGTTGGAGAAGGCGTCCAGGGCCTGCCGTTCGGGGATATCCGGCACGTCGACGTAACCCCACCCGCCGTCGTCCTCCGCCGCGGCGGCGACGACCTCCAGCACTTCCGCCAGCTGATCCGCGGAACCGCTCCAGCTGCCGGTCTCCACGAGAAATTCGACGAAGGCGTGAACGGCGTCAAGGACGAACTTGGTGCTCTCCATGGCACCGACGCCGGCCGCGCCACCGGCGGCGTCTATCGTGGCAAGAATCTCCTCCGAGACAGCTTCCAACAAGCCGGCCGGTTCAAGGTTTGTCACGTCGGCCGCGGCCGTTCGCTCCATGTAGCGGCCCGTAACGGCTTTGATCTCCGCCAGGCATTCCAGTGCGGCAGCCGCCGAGCCAGGCGATCCGTCCTCGAACCAGCGGACAAAGGCCGGCGTGAGCGCGTCCACTGCACGTTCGGCCCGGAAAGCGCTCAGGGATTGGGGAGCGGCGGACCGCGTTCCGTGGCCGCCCGTCCCGCCAGCGCCCTTGCCCTTTCGCTGGTTCCCGCCTTTTTTGCTCATGGTGCCCCGCCTTGCTTGCGAACTTGTTGTGAGGACGACGCTACCGACCCCTTGGGCGGCATGCCACTCCCGGGTTCGGCGCGCCGCGCCGGGCCTAATCGGCCTGCGGCGTGCTGCTTGCCCGCACCACAAGTCGTGCCGGGTAGATCACCGGATCCCGGCCGGCCCCCGGGTCTTCAATGTCCGCCAGGAGGAGGCGGCCCGCCTCAGCGGCAATCTCCACCATTGGCTGGTTGATCGTCGTCAGGGGAAGTTCGCCCGGCGCCGGCAGGTGGTCGTCAAAACCCACGACGGCGACATCCCCGGGGACCGCACGCCCCGAGGACTGGACGGCCAGGATCGCGCCGCGGGCCATGAGATCGGAAGCGGCAAAGATGCCATCCAGGCGGCCGTCCTGCGCCAGCAGCAGATCCGCTGCCGCGGTGCCTCCGGCAGCGGTGAAGTCTCCGTGGGCAACCGGGCCCTGCGGCAGCCCGGCTTCCCTGAGACCCGCCTGCCAGCCGGCGAGCCGGTCAGCGGCCGCCGTCATGTCCAGCGGGCCGGTGACGGTTCCGAGCCGTGTGCGCCCCGCGGCTGCCAGGTGAAGCGCGGCAAGCCGGGCGCCCTGAAAACTGTCCACGTCAACGTAGTGGATGCCGAGCGCCGTGTCCCACGGCCGGCCAATAAACACGGTGGGCAGCCCCGAAGCGGCCAGCTCTTCGGTCCAGCCATCGGCTTTGTGATGCGAGACCACGATGGCTCCGTCGACGTGGCCGCCACGCAAATAGCGGACCGTCCGGGAGGGATCGCCGCCGGCCCGGGACATCAGCAGAACCAACTGCATGTCGGTCTCGCGCAGCGCCTCCGTCACCCCGGTGATGACGGCGGCGAAGAACGGGTCCATCATGACGCGCGCGTCGGGTTCGTTGATGACCAGGGCGATGGATGAGGTCCGGCGGGTGACCAGGCTGCGTGCCGCCCGGTTCGGGGTGTAGCCCAGGGCAATGACCGCGTCGTCAACGGCCGCCTGGGCTTCCGGGCTGACGCGGGAACCGCCGTTGATGGCCCGCGAGGCGGTGGAGCGGGACACTCCCGCCGCCCGCGCGAGGTCTTCAAGGGTGGGGCTGGGCCTGGCCGGTTCGGCCCGGAGGCTCGGGCGGATCTGTTCGCTCATCACTTCGAGAATACGACATCCCCTGCCTACCCCTTTGCCGGGGTCATCCGGTGCGTGCGGGTACGGCGTTCGCGGCCGCCACCTCCGCGTACCACAGGCCGCTCGCCTTGGGTATCCGTTCCAGGGTGTCGTAGTCCACCCGGACCAGGCCGAAGCGCTGGTGGTAGCCGTAGGCCCATTCGAAATTATCCAGCAGCGACCAGGCGAGGTAGCCGCGGACGTCCGCACCGCCGTCGATCGCATCCCGCACTGCGCGCAGGTGCGCGTCGAAAAACGCCAGCCGGTCCTGGTCATCGACGAAGCCCTCGGCGTCGGGAGCGTCCGGGTAGGCAGCACCGTTCTCGGTCATGTAGATCGGGATGCCCGCCGGACCGGTGTACTCGCGCTGGAGCCGCATCAGCAACCGGCACAGGCCCTCAGGCTGGACCTCCCAGCCCATGCCGGTCACCGGCAGCCCGCGCGGCACCGAATGCACGCCGTCGGCGGAAACAAAAGGCGATGCTACCGGCCGGACGGCCGACGCCGGTGCGGCCTGCGCTGTGGTGGTCACCGTCTCCGGCTGGCCTGGTTCTTCGGCGGGTGCCGCCTTGGTCAGGGCCTCGCCCTGGTAGTAGTTGACCCCCAGCAAGTCCATGGGCGCCGAGATGACGGCCAGGTCACCGTCCTGCACCACGGCGTCGAAACCCAGGCCAGCAACGTCGTCGAGGACGTCCGCGGGGTACTCCCCGCGGAAGAGCGGGTCGAGGAAGATCCGGTTGTGCAGCCCGTCGATCCGGCGGGCTGCATCCCGGTCGCCCGCCGAGTCCGGGTCGGCCGGGTCCGCGACGGTGAGATTCAGCGTGATGCCCAGGCTCGCCTCCGGGTCGCGCCGGCGCAGTTCCGCGGCGGCCAACCCGTGCCCGAGGAGGAGATGGTGTGCCGCCGCGAGGGCGGCGGCCGGTTCCTGCCGGCCCGGGGCGTGGACTCCCGCGGCGTAGCCGAGGAACGCCGAGCACCAGGGCTCGTTGAGGGTGGTCCAGATGCGGACCCGGTCGCCGAGTGCCTCATGCATAACGACTGCGTAGGCCGCAAATAGTTCGGCCGTTTCGCGGTTTGCCCAGCCGCCCTCATCCTCCAGGGCCTGCGGCAGGTCCCAGTGGTACAGGGTCAGCCAGGGGGTGATGCCTGCGGCGAGGAGTTCATCCACCAGACGGGAGTAGAACGCGATCCCCTCCGGGTTGGGTGTCCTGCCGTCCGGCATGCACCGGGCCCATGACGTCGAGAAGCGGTACGCCTTGAGGTTCAGCGACCTCATCAACTCCACGTCCTGGCCGGTTCGGTGGTAGTGGTCGCACGCGATATCGCCGTTGTGGGCATCTGCCACGGCACCCGGAACCCGGGCGAAGGTGTCCCAGATAGAGTCTTGCCGGCCGCCCGTGCGGGCAGCTCCCTCGATCTGGTAGGCGGCGGTGGCCGCGCCCCAGAGAAAACCGTCGGGGAATGCTAGCGGGGTGGTGCTCATCCTTTGACTGCTCCTTGCATAATTCCTGATACGAGTTGGCGCCCTGCCGCGATGAACAGCAGCAGCAGCGGGATGGTGGCCAGGACGGCACCGGCCAAAACCACTGAGTAGACCACAAAGTGTGCGGCCTGAAGCAGCTGCAGCGCCACCGGGAGGGTGGGGTTTGACGGGTCTAGGACGATGAACGGCCAGAAGAAGTTCGTCCAGGTGGCCACGAAGGTGAAGAGGGCCAGCATGGCAGCGGCGGGCCGGGCAGCCGGGAAACCGATATACCAGAAGGCCTGGATCATGGAAGCGCCGTCCATCCGCACCGCCTCGATGAGCTCATCCGGAAGGGCGTCACGGAGATATTGGGTCATCCAGAACACTCCGAAGGCCGTGACAACGCCGGGAATGATGACGGCCCACAGGGAGCCGGTCCAGCCCAGCTTGGCCATCACAATGAACAGCGGGACCACCCCCAGCTGGGTAGGTACCGCCATGGTCGCGATAACAAAGACGAGCAGCCCCTTGCTCCCGCGGAACCGCAGCTTGGCGAACGCGAAGCCGGCGAGCGTGGAGAACACCACGACGGATGCCGCCGTCACGCTGGAGACGACCAGGCTGTTGCCCATTGCTTTCCAGAAAGGGATGCTGTCGAAGACTTTCGCCGCATTGGCGAGGAAGTTTCCGCCGGGCAGCAGCGGGATGCCTCGGCTGAGCGCGGTGCTGTCGTGGCTGCCGACCAGGAAGGACCAGTACAGCGGGAACAACGACGCCAGCATCACGGCACCCAGGGAACCGTAGGTCAACGGCCCTGGACGGCGCACGGCCCCGGCGCCGCCCCGGTTGCGCGGGCGCCCGCCGCCCCGCCCGCCGCTGCGGTTCATCCTGTTGGCGGCCTTCCTGGCGGCCCCCTCGCCGGCGGTCTGTCGGATCATGGGAATGGAGCTCATTTGCGGCCTCCCTGGCTGGCAATGCGCCGTGTTAGCAGGAAATTCAGAAGCGCGATCAGCACAATCATCAGGAAGAGCAGCCACGCCACCGCGGAGGCCCTGCCGAAGTTGCGCTGGCCCCAGCCCAGCTCCCAGATGTACATGGTGAGGGTCTGCCACTGCCGGTTAGCGCCGCCGAGTCCGGACTGGTCGAACACCCGCGGCTCGTCAAAGATCTGCAAGCCGCCGATTGTGGAGGTGATGGCCACGAAAATCACGGTGGGTCGAAGCATCGGAACTGTCACCGACAGGAACTGACGGGCGCGGCCGGCGCCGTCAATGGTGGCGGCTTCGAAGACATCCCGCGGGATGGCCTGCATGGCTGCCAGGAAGATCAGCGCGTTGTAGCCAACCCAGCGGAAATTCACCATGGTGGCGATCGCCAGGTGGCTGGCCAGTTGGTCGGAGTGCCAGCGGACCGGGTCAAGGCCGAGGAGAGCCAACAACTCGTTGACGAGACCAAACTGGTCCGCGAACAGGTTGTTGAAGATGAGTCCTACCGCTACGGGAGCCACCACGAAGGGCACCAGAACACCCATCCGCCAGAACGTCTTGGCCCGCAGGTTGGCGTCCAGCACTGCTGCGATCAGCAACGCGAGCACCACCTGCGGCACGGAAGAGAGCAGGAAGATGCTCAACGTATTTCCGACAGCGTTCCAGAAGTACGGCTGCCCGAGGACGAAGCCGAAGTTCTCCGCGCCAATGAACTTGCCCTGGCCACCGATCAGGTTCCAGTTGTGCAGGGATACCCAGCCGGTGTAGAGCAGCGGAAACAGCCCCGTGAGGGCAAACAGCAGGAAGAAAGGCGAGATGTACAAGTATGGCGAAACCTTGACGTCCCACCGTGAGAGCTGCTGCGAAAACGCGAGCCGCCGGACACTCTTGCTGCTGGGTCCTTCCTCGTCAGATAAGTGACCTTGCGGCCTGACCCGGTCCGTTACCGACATGATTTAGAGGGACTTCACAGCGGCGAGAAACTTCGTCCAGGAGGAGCCGGCGTCGTCCGACTTGTCCACGTCTACGCGGGTGAGGGCCTGCTGCATGGCATCGTTGATGGCGAAGAACTTCGGGCCCTTGAACGGGGAGGCGCCCACGGCTTTGGCACGCTCGGCGAAGATTTTGCCGGTGGGGGCGCCGTTGAAGAAGGCGTTGGTCTTGCCCAGCAATTCGTTGCTGTCCAGCGCCTGCTTCTGGCTGGGGAAGGTGCCCTTCGCGGTGAAGGCCTTGATCTGCTGCTCCGGGGCGGTCAGCCAGCCGGCCAGTTTCTTGGCCTCGGCCTGGTGAGCGCTCTGGGTGGGAACGGTCAGGTAGGAGCCGCCCCAGTTTCCGCCGCCGCCGGGGAAGACGTTGGCGACGTCCCAGCCCTCGACGCCGGCGGCGTTGCCCTCAATCACGCCGAGCATCCAGCCCGGGCAGAGGGTGGTGGCGAACTTCTGGGACTGGAAGCCGGCCACCCAGTCGTTGCTCCACTGGCTCAGGTGCGCGGAGAGGTTTTCCTTCGTCGAGGCGTCGAGGACCTTTGTGTAGGTATCCTTGACGGCCGGGTTGTCGGCGGCGATGACGGTGCCGTCTTCGTTCTCGTAGGCCTTCTCCAGCTGGTTGCTCATGCCCTGGTAGACGGATCCGGCGGAATCGAACCAGGCCGGGCCGGTCTTCGCGGCGACGAACTTCTTGCCGGCGTCGAAGTAGCTGTCCCAGGTGGTGCCGAGCATCTTGGCCACAGATTCTCGATCCGTGGGCAGCCCTGCCGCCTTGAACAGTGCCGAGTTGTAGCACACGGCCTCGGGCCCGGAATCGGTGCCGTAGCCGATCAGGTGGCCGTCTTCGGTGGTGGCTGCCTTCGCCTTCCAATCCAGCCAGCGGCCTTCCACTGCAGGATCCTTCAGGTCCACGAACTTGTCCGGATACTGCTTGAGTTCGGACAGCCAGTCGACCTCAATTGCCTCGATGTCCGAAAGCCCCGATCCCGCGGCCAGGCGCGTGGTCAGGTTGTCGCGCGCCTCGTTCGTGGTGGCGGCCTTCTTGTGCTGGATCTTCACGTTGGGGTTGAGGGTCTGGTACTCCTTGAGCAAGTCCTCGTAACCGAACTCGTTGAAGGTGGCCACGGTGAGGGTTACCGGTTCCTTGCCGGTTTCACCGGTGGGGCCAGTCGTTTTGGGAGCCTCTGCACCGCAGCCGCTCAGGGCAAGGGTGAGGCAGGCAGCGGACGCCGACAGGGCGGCGAGCTTGCGGGGAAATTTCACGCGGGACTCCTTTGTCAGGGTGGTGCACCGGACAGGTGCGGGGCTGGCCGCCCCAAACGCTCTGTGAGAGCGCTCCCATATTGGACATGGGAGCGCTCTCACGAGCATGGTGTCTCACATCACAACAGGTTGTCAAGGTGCGGGTTGTGGCAAGGTTTGACGTCTTGCCCGGGGCCGGGCCCGGTGTTACGCTTCCCGCCGGGAGCGCTCCCACACCACCCGTGCGTGGCCTGCACCCTCAGCTCGCACCCCATTCCGCACCCCACACACCGCACCGCACCCCACAGAGAGCAGGACCAGCAATGCCGCTAGCCCACTTCCGCCTCCGCCCCGCGGCCTTACCGCCCCACCTCCGACGGCCTTCGGGCCCGGCCGGCCGGCTGCTGGCCGGTACCGTGGCAGCCGTCCTGCTGGGCGTGCTGGCCACCGGCACCGGGGCCGCCTCCGCTGCCGACGTCGCCGCACCAGGCACTCCCGGCCCGTCCCAAGCAAAGCCCGCGGCCGCCCCGGACTTTGGCCCCAACGTCCGGATCTTCGACCCCAGCATGCCGGTCGCGGAAATCAAGGCCGCCGTCGATGCCATCGCGGCCAAACAGGTCGACGACGAGATGGGAACCAACCGCTACTCCCTGCTCTTCAAGCCCGGCACCTACGGCAGCGCCGCGGAGCCGCTCAACGTCCAGGTCGGCTACTCCACTGAGGTCGCAGGCCTGGGCGCCTCGCCCACCGATGTCACCATCAACGGGCACGTTGACGTCTACAACCGCTGCCTCACCGCGGACAACTGCATCGCTTTGAACAACTTCTGGCGCTCGTTGTCCAACCTCACCATCAACGTCACCGGCCTCGACGGCTGCCGCGGCTCCGCGAACTTCTGGGCCGCCTCGCAGGCCTCCCCCATGCGGCGCGTCAACATCACCGGCGGGAATCTCTCCCTGATGGACTACTGCACCGCCGGGCCGCAGTACGCCAGCGGCGGCTTCATCTCCGATTCAAAGACCGGAACCGTCATCAACGGCTCCCAGCAGCAGTACTACGTGCGTGACAGCAGCATCGGCGGCTGGTCCAACGGCGTCTGGAACCAGGTCTTCTCCGGCGTCAACGGCGCCCCCGCGCAGTCCTTCCCGAATCCGCCCTACACCAACCTGGCCGGCACCCCGGTCAGCCGGGAAAAGCCCTACCTCACCCTCGACCCGGCGGGCCGGTACAGCGTCTTCGTTCCCGCCGTCCGCAAGGACTCCGCCGGGACCACGTGGGAAAACGGTCCGACGGCGGGCCGCAGCATCGCCCTGTCCGACTTCTTCCTGGCCAGGCCCACCGATTCGGTCAAAACCATCAACTCCCAGCTGGCGCGCGGCAAGAACCTGCTGCTCACCCCGGGGGTCTACGACGTCGACCAGAGCATCGAGGTCAAGCGCGCCAACACCGTCGTGCTGGGGCTCGGCATGGCCACCCTCACCGCTGTCAACGGCGCCGTGCCGCTGACCATCGCGGACGTCCCCGGCGTCGACATTGCCGGAGTGACCATCGATGCCGGCGAAGTGAACTCGCCTGCGCTGATGCGGATCGGCAAGGCCGCCAAGCCTGCCAAGGACGGAAAACCCGAAAAGGCTGACGAATCCAGCAAGTCCGGCAAGCACAGTGACCCCGCCAACCCCACCACGCTCCACGATGTGTTCTTCCGCATCGGCGGTCCCCACGTGGGCAAGGCCACGCTCAGCCTGGAGGTCAACAGCGACAACGTGCTCCTTGACCACATCTGGGCCTGGCGCGCGGACCACGGCAACGGCGTGGGCTGGACCGTCAACACCGGGGACTACGGCGTCATCGTCAACGGCGACAACGTCACGGCCACCGGCCTGTTTGTGGAGCACTACCAGAAGTACAACGTCATCTGGAACGGCGAGCACGGAAAGACCGTCTTCTTCCAGAACGAGCTGCCCTACGACGCGCCCAACCAGGCTGCCTGGCAGCACGACGGCGTATTGGGCTGGGCAGGCTACAAGGTGGCCGACCCGGTCAAGACCCACGAGCTCTGGGGCGGGGGCAGCTACGTCTACAACAACGTCGACCCCACGATCCACGCCACGCGGGGCTTCGAGGTGCCGGTCACGCCCGGCGTGAAACTTCACGGCCTCCTGACCGTCAACCTCGGCGCCGGCACCCTGGACCACGTAGTCAACGACACCGGCGCACCGGTCTCGACAGACGCCGTCGGGGTGCCCAGCTACGTCGCCAACTTCGGCTGATAGAGCCGGCGGGCGGGGCCAACGGGCCCGCCCGCCGGCCACCAACGCGCAACAGTTGCGGAGGTTACAGCGCAAGCTGGGCTTAGTGCGCTGCAGGTGGGTCCGGCTGAGGTGGTCAGCATGTAGTTGGCGACGGGGAGGCCGCTACGCGCCAATGCGGCCCGAGTCCGGGAGGCTCCCGATGAAGGTAAAAATCAGAACCATGTAAGCGATGAAGAACAGCACCCCCATGACGAACAAGCCGATCCCCACCCAGCCGAGCACCCGTCCCTCGGGCGCAGCCACGCCGAAGGACTCAGCCTTCTTCGACCGTGCTATCGCCAACGGCCCAAACACGGCCCCCAGGCTGACGATCGCCAGGATGCCGAACACCGTGGCCAGCCGGGCGTGCCGCATGCCCTCCATGTACCAGCGCAGCTGCCCCATCGTCACTGGCTGCTGATCCGGGTGCTGATAGGCGTTGTGTGGTGAGTACTGGCCGGCCGACATGGGTCCCCCGGGAGTTCTGTGGTGCTCGCGATGGTTGCCGTCACAGCATATGGCGTTTGCCGCACGCACAGGCGAACTAGCCCGCTGCACACCCGTGCCGGAAATGGAGGTTGGGGGTATTCCCGGAGTGCCGCGAGGAGGATAATGGCCCACATTCCACAGACCGGCATCTACGGCATTCCGCCCCACGGGCCGCCGTTCGGCCGGTGCCCTGACCCGCCCGGTTCCCGCGAAGGCCGCTGGGTCTCGATCAACCTTGGACGTCCAGACTAACGAGCAGGAAAGGACCGGCTGATGATCGAATACCTAAGCTCGGCCGAGGGACTGAAGGTCGCTTCCAGTAAGCCAAGCAAGAGCCGACTTCGCCGCATATCGATCGCCGTAGTGCTGGCGGCAGGCGCGGCCGCGGCGATCGGCGGCACGGCACAAGCCGCCCCCGAACCCGCCAAGCCAGGCTACACGGCGGGCGCTCCCGGCAGCGGCGACGAATACTTCCCCTACGCCGGAAACGGAGGGTACGACGTCCTGCACTACGATCTCGCCCTCCGCTACGCTCCGCCGGCAGATCCCGCGGTGCTCGAAGGGCACCTCGACGGCGTCGCGACCGTCACCCTCCGCGCGACGCAGGACTTGCAGTCGCTCAACTTTGACCTGCGGGGCCTCGACGTCACGTCGGTCAAGGTCGACGGCAAGGCCGCTAACCACGGGAAGTCGCAGGGCAAGGACAGCGCCGAGTGGACGCAGCAGCAGGACGACGCGAACCGCATCTGGGAACTCACCATCGGGCTGCAGCCGAAGCTGAAGGCCGGCCAGACGACGACCCTCGTCATCGAGTACGGCGGGAGTACCGGCCGGCCGCTTGACACGACCGGGGCCCTGTACGGGTGGGTCACCACCGCGGACGGCTCGATGGTCGTCAACGAGCCCGAGGGCGCGGCCACCTGGTACCCCGTGAACGATGACCCCGAGGACAAGGCAACGTATACGTTCCACATCACGGTGCCGGCTGGGAAGACGGCGGTGGCGAACGGTCTGCCCGTCGGCCGGCCCGACAAGAAGGCCGGGTGGACGACGTGGACGTGGAAGGCCTCGGACCCGATGGCAAGCTACCTGTCGACGGCGAGCGTGGGTGACTTTGCCCTGTCGAACGACGCCGGTCCGGGCGGGCTGCCCATCATCAACGCGATCGACTCGGGCGTGACGGGCGCAGCCCTGGCGGAGACGAAGGCGTCCCTCGCGCTGCAGCCGAAGATGATCAGCTTCCTGGCGGGCCAGTTCGGGCGGTACCCGTTCGAGTCGTTCGGCGCGATTGTCGACGACGACACGGTGGACTATGCGCTGGAGACGCAGACGCGGCCGGTCTACTCGGAGGTCGCGGACGAATACACGGTGGTGCACGAACTGGGACACCAATGGTTCGGCAACGCCGTGAGCCCGGCTGACTGGAAGGACATCTGGCTGAACGAAGGGTGGGCTACGTACGTCGAGTGGCTGTGGGCCGAACAGCAGGGGAAGGCGACGATGCCGGACCAGTTCGCGGACGCGGTGGCGTACCTCGATGCTGAGAACCGCTGGGCGCTGAACATTGCCGACCCGGGCCGCGACAACCTGTTCGCGGCTCAGGTCTACGTCCGGGGAGCGGCTGCCCTTTACGCGTTGCGTGCAAAGATCGGCGACAAGGCATTCCTCGCGGGCGCCCGGCTGTGGTTGACCCGGTACAACGACTCGACGGCGAACACGAAGGACTTCGAGGCCGTGATGGAAAAGGCCTCGGGTCAGCAACTCGGCGCGTTCTTCGACGACTGGCTGCGTCAGGGCGACCGCCCGGCGATGCCTCGGCTCGCAGCCCAGCAGACCCATGTGGCGCCTGGAACAGACCGGCAAGCGGGCCACTACAACTTCTCGAGGAGTAGGTAGCTCGCAACGAAGGGTTCAGCGCCAAGTCTGCGGGGCGCGGTCGCTGGTAGGGTCTGCGCATGGATGAAAATTTGGGGAAGTTCATCGACAATTTCACACAGCTTGTGCAGCTGGCACAGAGCGGGCAGCCCCGGGTGCCGGCGGGAGCGCAACTGCTGGCCACGCTCACGGAGCATTTGGGCGTGCCGGCTGAGTCGGTCTCCGTGGTGGTGGAGGAAATTCCGCCACACCGGTTCGTGGATGCGGACATCCAGCTGGCCGAGCTGGCGCGCGCTGACCCTGCGTTCCGGCTGGTGGGCATCGGCGGCGGCGACCAGCGCCACCACCATTCCCTGAGCGACATGCTGCAGCAGGCGCAGCTCTTCCCCCAGTTCCCGCTCTCCCAGCCCGACTACACCAACCTCGCGGTGGGTCCGGACGAGCAGCGGCAGGCCGTGGCGCTGGGACTGTGGCTGTTCAGGCACGGCGGGTTACCGATCGCTGTGTTGCAGCGGGACGCCAACCCGCGGTACGGCCGGCAGACGGCGTCGCTCGAGGTCCTGGCCAGCGAGACCGGGACTGCTGCGGGCTTCCTGGCCGACTTCCGCCGTCGGATGCAGCACCGGAGCGTCCTGAAGGGGCAGGTTATTTCCCTGGTCATGGGCGATTACGGCCCCAGCGCGGCCGGCGTGACCTTCCACGCCCGGCCCGTCCTGGCCACGTCCGAGGTCATCCTGCCCGACGGCCTGCTGCAGAAGGTCTCCGATCACGCCCTGGGAATCGCCGAGCACCGCGACACGCTCACCCGGTACGGGCAGCATCTCAAGCGCGGCATCCTGCTGTACGGCCGGCCTGGCACCGGCAAGACCCACACGGTGCGGTATTTGCTGAGCCGGAGTGAGGGTGCCACGGCCATCCTGCTGTCCGGCGGATCGCTTGCCCGGATCTCGGAGGCGGCCACCATGGCGAGGGCGCTGCAGCCCTCGATTGTCGTTCTGGAGGACTGCGACCTCATCGCCGAGGACCGCAGCCTCGGGCACGGGCCTCAGCCACTACTGTTCGAGGTACTGGACGCGATGGACGGCCTGGCCAACGATGCCGATGTGGCGTTCGTCCTCACCACCAACCGGGTGGACATGCTGGAGCGGGCCCTCGCGCAGCGTCCCGGGCGGGTGGACCTGGCCGTGGAAATCCCTTTGCCCGCGCAGGTCGAGCGCGTGGCGTTACTCAGGCTCTATTCCCGCGGGATTCCCTTCAGCACTGCCGCGATCGAGGAGGCCGCGGCCCGTACCGAGGGAACCGCGGCGTCGTTCGCCCGCGAGCTGATCCGCCGCGCCGTCGTCGCCGCCGCCCTGCACGGCGTCCCGGTCGCTGACGGCCATTTGCGTACGGCCGTGAATGCCCTGATGGCCGACGGCGAGGCGCTCACCCGGAGTTTGCTCGGCAGCGGGGCCGGCGGGGGTCAACTGGACGGGAACAGCGGCCGCTCAGGCGCTTTCTGATTCGGCCCGGCGTTTGAGATTCGGGTACCGACGGCGCTGCATGACCACGTGTGGGGGTTCCACAACAACACGCTCAGAAGGGGCTGCAGCAACGTCGGCCGGAAAGACCAGAATCCGCTGACGACCAACCGGGGGCGCCCGCCGGGCGCGTCCTTGAGCTCGAACCCCCATGGCGTGTCGTGGCAGTACCGCGCCCGCTCCCCGAGGTAAGTTCCCTGCGCCTCCTCGGGCGTCGCGCCGGTGCGCAGCAGACTCGGGCGCACCTGTGCGAGGTAGCCGAGGGTCACGCCGGCGGCTGCCGGCACCGTCCATTGAGGCACACGGCGGTTCATCGGGTTTCCACCTCAAGGCTCAGGTGTTGCCGGAAGAATGCCAGGATGCGCCGGCGCGCGTCCCGGGCCGAGGCCTCGTGATAGCCGGCGGCCGCCAGTTTGCGAGCAGCTTGTCGCCAAGCGTCAGGTCCGGTGCAGGCACAAGCCGCGGTGCGACTTGCACGGGAGCGGCTGGCCAGCCTTTATTGTCGGTGCCTCTTTATAGGCTGTGGGTATGGGCAACGGAGTGGCGTTGAGTGCGGAGATCGGTGAGGCGGCGGCGGCCGTCGCGGCGTCGGCTAACTCGCTGGCTGCCCTGGCTGACGGCGTCGGTGCTGGTGCTCATCGGGCTGATCCGGCTGATCCCCTGAGCGGCGCTGATCCGTTGCGGGATGTGGCGGATGCCTGTCTGGACGGTTTGGCGGAGGTGGCCCGGTTGGAGGCTCAGGCGGCGGCGTTGAAGGTCCGGCTCGCCGCGGAGTACGTGCAAGTGTCCCGGGCCCTCGCGCGGCCGGCGGCGTCTGTGCGGGACTGCACGGCGCAGGAGATGGCGACGGTCGCCGAGCTCGCCTGTGTGCTGACGGTCAGTGAACGCAGTGCCGGGGCGCTGCTGTGCGAGGCCCAGGCGTTGACGGCGGGCCTGCCGTTGACCCTGGCGGCGTTGCAGGCAGGTGGGATTTCGTGGCAGCACGCCCGGGTCATGGTTGATGAGACCGCGGATCTGGATCCGGCCGCAGCGGCGGCGCTGGAGGCGCACTTTTTGGACCCGGAGGCCCCGGACCCGGCCCGGGGCTGCCCGGCCGGAGAGCTCGTGCCGGGCAGGTTCCGGGCGAAGGCGCGGACCTGGCGGGAACGCCACCACCCGGTCAGCATCGAGGAACGCCACGTGAAATGCGCGGCGGACCGGCGGGTCGAGTACGCCCCGGACCGGGACGGCATGGCCTGGCTCTCCGCATACCTGCCCGCGGACACGGCCGCGGGGATCTGGGAACGGATCACCACCGGTGCCCGTGCCCTGCAGGGCCCGGACGAGACCCGGACCCTGACCCAGCTCCGCGCCGACGTCGCCGCGGGCTGGTACCTGAGCAGCAATCTTCCCGGCACCGGCACCGGCACCGGCGGCGAGGCGGGCGGCGGAGCGCCCGGCACGGTCGCCGGGCTGTCCGGTCAGGTGCCGGTTCCACGGGCTCAGGTGCTGATCACCGTCCCGGTCATGTCGCTGCTCGGCGCCACGGACGAAGCGGCCATCCTGGACGGACACGGGCCGATCCCGCCCTCGATGGCGCGGCGGTTGGTCGCCGACGGCGCCGACTCCTGCTACCGGGTCCTGGTCGACCCCCGGGACGGGGCGCCGCTGGAAATTGGCCGGACCAGCTACCGTCTCCCCAGAGCCCTGCGGCAATGGCTGCGGCTCCGCGACGGGAAGTGCCCGTTTCCGGGCTGTAACAACCCGTCCCTGGACAACGACGCGGACCACCTGCTGGCCTGGGCCGACGGCGGCACCACCGGAATCACCAACCTGGGCCAGCCCTGCCGCAAACACCACCGCCTCAAACACAGCAGCGCCTGGACGCCCACCGCGGCGAGCAAAGACAACCCGCCGGGCTGGATTTCACCCTCCGGCCGGGAGTACCCCAGCGAACACCAGGACTGGGAACCACCGCAGTGGCCCCCGGAGATTTGGACCCGATACACGTTACTCGGCTCCGGCCCGCGCCCGGATGAAGAACCCGATCCGGGACTGGACCTGGGCCTTCCACACGACGAGGCCCCGGACGGGTGCCCGCCACCGGACCCCGGCCCGAATCCCACCGAAGCTCTGCCCGAGGATCCCTTTCCCGAATGGCACCGCCCTCTGCTCCAGCGTGCCTAATGGCACTCCCGGGAACTCTCGCGCAGTGCCAGCATGACCTCAGTGCAACGCCTTGGACTCGTTGAAGCGAAGTGGAGGACACATGGCCGACGGCGGGAACTTCAGGATCGTGGTGGGGGTGGACGGTTCGCCGCAGTCCTGGCAGCCCTGGACTGGGCCGTCGAAGAAGCCAAACTCCGTGGCGGCCAGTTGCTGGCGCTTGCGGATCCCACGGAGCACGTGGGCTATCGTGGTGCCATGCCCAGCCAATTAGCCACTATTGCCATCGACGCGATCGAACCGAAGCTGGTGGCCGACTTCTGGTGCGCCGTCCTCGGCTGGCAGGTCGTCGAAGTGGACACGGGCATCATCAGCATCGCGCCGCAGGACAGAACCCTGCCCTCGATCGATGTGATCGCGGTCCCGGAGGGCAAAACTGTCAAGAACCGGCTGCACTTCGACCTGCGGGCCGACGGCGTGTCCACTGCCGAGGAGCTCGAGCGCCTGCTCGACCTCGGTGCGCAGCGCACGGACGTGGGCCAGGGTCCGGACGTCAGCTGGGTGGTGCTGGCTGATCCCGAGGGCAACGAGTTCTGCCTGCTGTCCCGCTCCGTCCAGGATGTCGAGCAGGACGAAACCGTGCCGGAATAACCGGTTCAGCAGTTAGCGGCCTCCCAACGAACCGATGAAGGGAACAGTCCGTGGCACGCATCTTCATCACCGGCTCCGCCGCCGGGCTGGGCCTCGGCGCAGCCCGCGCCCTGCTCGATGACGGACACGACGTCGTCCTGCACGCCCGCACGCCCGGACGCGCCGGCGCCCTCGCCGAGGTGGCCGGTGAGGTAGCCGCCGGGGCGGCCGGCGTCGTCGTCGGCGATCTCAGCAGCGCGGCCGACACGCGCTCGGTCGCCGAACAAGTGAACAGCATCGGCCGCATGGACGCCGTCATCCACAATGCCGGCACGTATCTGGAGCCAACCCGCGGCACCACGCCCGAGGGCCACGCCCGGACGCTGGCAGTGAACACTCTGGCGCCCTACGTGCTCACGGCACTCCTTGACCGGCCGGACCGCCTGATCTTTCTCAGCAGCGGCCTCCACCGAATCAGCGGCGGCTCACTTGAGGACATCGACTGGTCCGAGCGGCGCTGGAATGCCGGCCAGGCCTACGCCGAGAGCAAGCTGTACGTCACCACGCTGGCCCTGGCGGCGGCACGCCGCTGGCCCTCGGTGCTGAGCAACGCCGTCGACCCCGGCTGGGTCCCCACCAGGATGGGTGGCCCGGGAGCGCCGGATGACCTGGAGCTGGGGCACCTCACCCAGACCTGGCTGGCCACCAGCAACGATCCGGCGTCCCTCACCAGCGGCGGGTACTGGCACCACCGGAAACTGCGCGCCCCCGCCCCGGAAGCC
>NZ_MQTQ01000100.1 GCF_020532805.1 Arthrobacter sp. SO5
ACACCCCACACGAACCCCCGCAAAAGGGGGCACAACCGTATGATCGGTGCAGCCAGGAAACCAGAAACAAACAAACCCCGGACACCACAGCCAAAGCCGTGACCCCCGGCCCTGTTGTCTCAGGACCCAACAGTGTGCCAAACACTACCCGGCAACCCATCCCGGCCGCGTTCCAGAACCCCTTGCCCGAAGGAAGGAATCCGTACTTGCTGCCGGCACGTGCCGCCAGGCACCTATTTGTTGATATTCCACCCGTGAGCACCCGCCGCAGAACTAGCGTCTGCGCAACGGGCGTACTCCTGACAACACCA
>NZ_MQTQ01000101.1:0-15709 GCF_020532805.1 Arthrobacter sp. SO5
GCGACCCTGTCCTGGGCCACCCTTTTCTGAGCCACCCGGTTCTGAGCCACCTATTTCGGACTCAGTACGTGTAGAAGCCCTCGCCCGTCGCGACGCCGAGCTTGCCTTTGTCGATGTAGTGGTCCTTCAGGTACGCAGCGAAGGCCTGGGACCCGGCGTCGGGCGAGGTCGAGGCGATGTTGTACGCGGTTCCCAGACCGACGACGTCGTAGATCTGGAAGGGGCCGATCGGCGCCCCGGTGGCAATGCGCCAGGTCTTGTCGATCGTTTCCGGGCTGGCGACACCCTGCAGCAGAAGGCCGGCGGCCGCGTTCAGCAGCGGGACCAGCAGCGAGTTCAGGACGTAGCCGGCCTTCTCCTTCTTGATCTCGATCGGCTCCAGGCCGCTGTTGCGGGCGAACTCGACGACGGCGTCGAACACTGCCGTGTCGGTGTCGGCCGTGCCCATCACCTCGGCGATGTTCTGCGCCCAGATGTTGTTGGCGTAGTGGATGGCGAGGAAGCGGTCGGGCCGGCCGGTGAAATCCTTGAGGTCGCTCGGCAGCAGGGTGGACGAGTTCGTGGCGAAGATGGTCTTGGCGGGGGCGAGTTCCGCGAGCCGGCGGTACACGTCCCGCTTGAGCTCGAGCAGTTCGGGAACGGCCTCGATCACGAGGTCCGCGTCAGCGACGGCGTCCCCGAGGTCGGCGGTGAGGCGGAGGTTTTCAAGGGCTGCCTCGGCCTTGCCCTCAGCGGCGCCGGCCACGTTAGCTTCGCGGTAGATGCCGGCGAGCTGGGTGAAGCGGGCCCGGGCCTTTTCGAGCACGTCATCGTTGATGTCGTAGGCCGTGACAGCGAAGCCGTGGAAGGCGGCCTGGTAGGCGATCTGCGAGCCGAGCACTCCGGTACCGAGCACGGTCAGCGTTTTGATGTGGGGCATGTTGGTTCTTCCTTTCGACGCGGGCGTTACCCGCGTCCGGGGTTGGCGGACCCGTAAATACTGCGGATCCAGATGGTTGATAACACGTCCAGGGCGCGGGACTCCGCGATGGCTGGGGTCTCCTGGTTGAGGACCGCCGTGATGACCCGTTCGTTCATCAGGTTGAGGCTGACCGCCAGGTCGTGGGCGTCGGTGGCCTCCGGCGCGGCCCCCCGGGCCTGTTCGGACCGGATCACGTCACTGGAGAAGTCGACCCAGGACTGCATGGACTTGGACCAAAGGGCACGCACCTCATCGTTGCGGGCTCGCGCGGCGATGGCCGCCGTGGCGACGCCGCGGTGGGCCACAAACACCTCGACGAACATGCCGATGGAACGGGTCCAGGCTCCCGCGGGATCACTCTCGAAATCCCGCGGCAGGTCACCCACCCGGTGCTCCACCTCGGTGATGACCCGGTCCAGCAGCGCCAGCAAAACCTCGTCCTTGGATGAGAAGTAGAAATAGAAGGTGGGCCGCGAGATGCCGGCGCCACGGGCCAGCTCTTCGATTGAAATGTCATCGAAGGCCCGCTCACCAAGGAGCGCCTCGGCCGTGACCAGGATCGCGTCCTGGCGTTCGTCCCCCGAGACCCGTCGGGTCCGTCGTCCTCGTTGAGCCATGCGCCTATCCTAGCGCGCGTTTTCAACAAGGTGTTGACTCTCCCGACTTCAAGTCGATAGCTTGGCCTGATGAGCGAACACGTAGATGTGTTAATTGTCGGAGCCGGGCTGAGCGGCATAGGTTTTGCCAGCCGGCTGAAACGCGAACTGCCAGGGAAGACATTTGCGATCCTGGAGTCCCGGGGCGCGGTGGGCGGCACCTGGGACCTCTTCCGGTACCCCGGAATCCGCTCCGATAGCGACATGTACACTCTCGGCTACTCCTTCCGGCCCTGGGAAGGCGCCAAGGCGATCGCCGACGGCGACTCGATCCGAACCTACATCGAGGCAACCGTTGCGGACGAGGGCCTCGAATCGCAGATCCGGCTGAACCGCCGGGTGGTATCGGCGGCGTGGTCCAGCCAAGACGCACTCTGGACGGTCACGGCAGTCCCCACGTCCGGCGGCGAATACGGACACGACGATCCGGCGTCGGCCGCCGAGACGGTCACGTTTACATGCTCGTTCCTGTCCGTCTGCTCGGGCTACTACCGCTACGACGAAGGGTTTACGCCGGCCATCGAAGGTACTGAAACCTTTGCCGGAGCCATCGTCCATCCGCAGCACTGGCCGGCAGATCTCGATTACGAGGGCAAGCAGGTAGTGATCATCGGAAGCGGCGCCACCGCGGTGACGCTCGTGCCGTCGATGGCGAAGTCCGCGGCCAAGGTGACCATGCTCCAGCGCTCCCCTACCTACATCGCCCCCGTTCCGTCCCGGGACCACCTGGCCGACCGCCTCCGGGGCAAGCTGCCCCCGCAACTGGCGTACGACGTCGTACGTGCCAAAAACATCGTCTCCTCGATGCTGCTCTACCAGCTCAGCCGTCGCCGCCCGGAGACCATGAAGGCACTCCTCCGCAAGTCAGCCGTCGCCAAACTGCCGGCGGGATTCGCGGTGGACACGCATCTTGCCCCGGCGTATGAGCCCTGGGACCAGCGGCTCTGCGCGATCCCCAACGGCGACCTCTACCGCGCCATCAGCGCAGGCACTGCCGACATCGTGACCGACAAGATTTCGCGGATCACCCCGGACGGGATTGACCTGGCCTCGGGCGGATCGCTCCCGGCCGACGTGATCGTCACGGCCACCGGACTGAACCTGCTGGTGATAGGCGGGATGACGCTCACCGTCGACGGCGAGCCGGTGGATGTTGGCAAGACCCTGACCTACAAAGGCATGATGCTCGACGGCGTTCCCAACTTTGCGCTCACCATCGGCTACACCAACTCGTCGTGGACCCTCAAAGCGGATCTGGTGGCGGGCTATATCTGCAGGCTATTGAGTTATCTCGACAAAAAGAACCTGCAGTGGGTGGCGCCCAAGGCTCCAGCCGACGTCGCGAACGCCGAACTAACGTCCCTGATCGACCTGAAGGCCGGCTACATCCTTCGCGGCGCCGACAAGCTGCCCCGACAGGGCACCGGCTCGCCGTGGCGGCTGCACCAGAACTACGTGCGCGACTTCGCCCTGCTCCGAGCCGGCAGGCTCAAGGACCACGTCCGTTTCGGCCGCCGCGGGCAGCAGGTGGGTACGTCCGGGCCGGGGACCCCGACGGAGCGCCCGGACCCTCTTGAACTCCCGGGCACAGAACACATCACCGTGGCGGGCACGCGCCTTCGCTACCGGAAGACCGGAACCGGGGCTCCCGTGCTGCTCCTGCACGGCATTGGCCAGAGCCTCGATGACTGGACCGAGCAGCACGAGCGGCTCTCGGCACACCACACCGTGTACAGCGTCGACCTGCCCGGCTTTGCGTACTCCGACCGGGTCTCCGGGGCGGCGACCCTGGCGAAGCTTTCGAACATCCTGCCCGCCTTCCTCGACGCCGTCGGGGTGCACGAGCCGCTGCCGGTGATGGGCAACTCGCTCGGCGGGGCCGTGGCCATGAAGCTCGCCGCCGACCATGCCGGCCGTGTCTCGGCCCTGGTGCTGGCCAACAGTGCCGGCTTCGGCAAGGAGGTGACGCTGGTCCTGCGCCTGCTGTCGGTCAGGCCGCTTGCGGCCCTTCTGCTGCGTCCCGACAAGGCAGCTTCGCTCCGCACGGTCCAGGCGGTCTTCTACGACAAGAACCTGGTGACCGATGCCCGCGTCGGGCATGCATTCGCTTTGTCGCAGCGTGCCACCCACCGCCAGACGGTCCTGGACATCGCCCACGATCTCGGAACCATCGCCGGTATCAGGGCCGCATGGCGGACCGAACTAGCCAAGGCCCTGGCGACGTCGGACATTCCCGTGCTCGTCGTCTGGGGCACCCACGACCACATCCTGCCGTTCAGCCACCTCGAGGCGGCGGCGGCGGCGCTCCCCCAGGCCGAGTCGCACGTCTTTTCGAAGACAGGACACATGCCCCAAATCGAACGGCCGGACGAGTTCGCGGAAGTAGTGGAGGAGTTCCTGGCAAGGCGCCTGGCGGGACGGGAGACGGCCGGCGTCTAGCGCCGGCGCTGCCTGAAGTCGAAGGATGGTTACGAGATGCGCGGTCGGGACCCTGCGTTACTTGCGCCAGTAGCTGTTGGCCGCGGCAATCGTCTGGAACTCGATGGCGATCACCTCGCTCACGGCAATCAGGCTGTCGGGGCTGGTGGAGTAAACCGGCCGGCCGGCCTTGAGCACGTCGAGGTCGGGTTGGATGTTGTGGATGCTGTGTCGGGCCATGGTGATCGCGAGGGCACGACCTTCCTCGGCTGTTGAAGTGATCAGGGTTCCGCCTGGGACGAGGACAAGTTCGGTGTCCGGCACTTTGTTCATCACATTTTCCTTAGTCTTATGAGCATTTTCGCGGGCATAGGGCTGCTGGGTGGTCAATCCGGTATTACCGCCAGCACGGTCTTCCCCGGCTTGCGCAGAGTCGGCCCGTCTTCGAATGCGGCGCGTGCCTCTGCCAGGGGAAATACCTGCGCGACGGTGGCGCGGATTGTTCCTTTGTCGACCAGGCTGGAAATCTCTGCCAACTCGCCGGCATTGGCGGCGACAACAAAGAACATGGCTGTGATTTCCCGGTCCTTCAGGAGTTCGCGATCGACAGGCTGGCTCAGGGTCACCAATCTGCCGCCTGGGCGCACCATGTTGACCGTCTCCGCGCTTGCCGGTCCGCCGACGGCATCGATAACGACGTCGGCCTGCAAGTAGACGCTCGTCGGATTCACGATTGCGTAGTCCAGGACAACATCTGCCCCTAATGCAGACACGAACTGGAGGGCGCCGGCGCCGGCTGTTGCGGTCACGCGGGCGCCTAGGTGTTTTGCCAGCTGCACGGTGAATGATCCGACGCCGCCTGCCCCGCCGAGGACGGCTACATGTTCGCCCGGTTGGACACGCGCGTGATCGTTCAGCGCTTGCCATGCCGTCAGAGCGGCCATAGCCAGACTTGCGCTCTCTATGTGGCTGGCCGATTTGGGCTTCAATGCGAGATCGGCTTCCGGCACGGTGACATATTCCGCAGCGGCCCCGTTCCGGTTGAAGCCAACGCGCCCGTACACCTCATCCCCCACCTGCAGCCGGCTGACTCCGCTGCCCAGCTCGGTCACCACGCCCGAGACTTCGTGCCCGGGAATGACCGGGGTCCGGTCTTCGCCGTTTTCCGACCGCCATGTTTCGTCCCAGCCGAGTTCGCTGAACGTGATCCCGGCCGCGTGCACTTGGACGAGGACTTCCCCCCTGCCGGGCGCAGGTTTGGGGGCCTTCTCATAGACCAGTGTTTCGGATCCGCCACGGTGGTGCGTCCGTATGGCCATCATGCTGTTCATCGTTGCTCCTTCGTCGCTGCCAGGGGTTCTCTACTCAGAGGTGTTGGGACTTAAGCCAGATCAAAACGCTGTCGGCTACGTCTTTCCACCCTGAGTCGATGGTGAGGGAGTGTCCGCGGCCCTCGAACTCGACGAGCTCTGTGACGGCTGTGGAATGCCGGTAGAGCTTCAGTGCAGCCTTGGTGGTCACCC
The DNA here is from genome assembly GCF_020532805.1 of Arthrobacter sp. SO5. Taxonomy (GTDB): domain Bacteria; phylum Actinomycetota; class Actinomycetes; order Actinomycetales; family Micrococcaceae; genus Arthrobacter. Next base: position 5,559 of record NZ_MQTQ01000101.1, read on the forward strand.
CGGGTGCGGTGTGGTCCTTCGTTCCTGAAATCAGCAGCAGCGGGCCGCGCTCGGAATTGTGTGTGTCGGCCTTGTTCGCCGCATGGGGGTTGAAGTTGGCAGCTGCGACCTCGAAGAGGGGTCTCGCCGGCGAAGGAATGGTCCACTTTTCGTAAAGCGAATCGGATTCCCGTTCGGTGAGGGCGTTCCCGAACCCGAAGCGGAATTCCTTGCTGGTCAGCGACACTGCTTTACTGATGTTCGCTGGGTTGCCGAGCGCCGGCAGCCCTGCCCGGAGCTGAGCGAGCGGGAGTGGGAGCACACCCTTTATTTGTGCCGGATCTATCGCCACTCCGGCCACCCCCAAGTTCTCGCCCAACAGCAGTTCCGTGATCAGGCCGCCGAATGAGTGGCCCACAATGATCGGTTTGCTCCCAAGCCCGGCAATCACGGTCTTCATGTGATCCACCACTTCGGCGAGGCTGCGGTTTGCCACACTGCCCGGATCCGCCCGGGATCCCTCGACGGTCGGGGCCTCGCCTGGCCAGCCGGGTGTTATGGGTTGGTATCCGTTTTCGCTGAACAGTTCGGTCCAAAGCTGCCACGAACTGCTGTGCAGCCAGAGTCCGTGGATGAATACGACTGGGGTGCGGGTTTCGGACATGATGGGCTCCTTGAAATGATCCGGCTGATCTTGCCCGCAGGGGCGTTACTTCAAGAATGGCCGCACAGTCATTGCCCGCGAATCAGTCATCCGACTGATTGATGACTGTCGCTGGCAAGGCTTAGTCGTCGGCCACGTCGCCGCCCAGGGCATTCCTGAGCTCGCCACGGCTGCTGATGCCGAGTTTGGGAAAGACCTTGTACAGATGGGAGCCGATGGTGCGGGGCGACAGGAACAGTTGGGCGCCGATCTCTTTGTTGCTGAGGCCGCGGGCGGCCAACGTGGCGATCTCAAGTTCCTGGCCGGTCAAGAGGGCATGCCCGCTGCTCAAGGCGCCCCGCGTGCCGCCTGACCGGGCAGGGCTGCCGCCCGCGGCGCGCAACTCCCGGCGGGTACGCTCGGCCCATGGTTCGGCCCCGACCCGGTCGAACACACTGAGCGCCTCTTCAAGTTCGGCCCGGGCAAGATTTTGTTCCCGGGAACGCCTGAGCCACGTCCCGTAGCTGAGCCGGACGCGGGCGTGATCGAACGGGAACTGTGAAGCGCCCGGCACTGCAAGCGCCCGCTGATACAGGCTGCCGGCCGTGTCGGAACTATCAGGCACCGAAGCGTCGGGCGGCCCGTCGGGATCGGGGGCCGTCATGGCCAGCGCCCCAAGCGTCAACAGCTCATAACGCGCCGAAATCCGCTCCAACCCGGCTTCACTGGCGGCAAGGGCATGCTGTCGGGCCAGGTCTTTCCTGCCGGAGTAGAGCGCGGCCTCGACCAGATCGAGAACCATCCGGGGAGCCTGTTCGCTGTGAGGGGTGAAGGCGCCGGGCGGCGTGACTGTTGTCGCGGATCGGAACGCGGCCTCCCATTGTCCCTGCGCAAGATGATTCAGCGTGGCGACCAAGGCAGCGTACTGGACCAGCAGGCCGAGTGATCTCTCTCGTCCCCACTGCTCCACGATGACCCGCAGCCGATCTGCCTCCGCAGCTGACCCCCGAATTGCCGCGATCAGAGCCAGGTAGCCGACGAATTGATGGGCGAACAGACCGTATCCATGCTGTTCTGCGGTGCCCAGGCCTCTCCGCGAGGTCGACTCGGCGGCGTCCAACTCGCCCATGTTGATGTAATCAAGTGCGAGTACTTCGAGGCCCACCATCAAGTTCGTCACTGCCCCGGAGGCTCCCTCACGGTCTACGATCCGATGCACGAACTGTCGATAGTCCGCCACGGCGTCGACGTAAAAAGCGGAAACGGCATACCGGACAGCGCTCCAGGGTTCACGTTCCGCTTCAGCGTTGTTGAAGGTCGCCGCCAACCGCGAGCGAACGCGGTGCCCGCTGCGGGCAACGTCTCCCCAAGCATCACGGATCACGTGGGTCATTTCGTTGACCCGGTCACCGAAGCGCAGAAGCTCTTCATCGGTCAGCGCCCAGATGGCAGGATCACCGGAGAATAAACTGAACGTCATGAGCACATTGAGGGCCCTCTGAAGGGCTTGAGGCTCAGCGGAGTCAACCGGGGACGAGCGGAGTGCCTGCAGTAACCCGCGGTGTGCGTCGGTCGCCTCGCCGTTGCGATACAGGAGGATGTACATCTCTGCGACCGTCGCAGCATAGGGATCGGCCCGATCTGCCGGTCCGCGCCGCGACTCTTCCAACAGCCGTTCGGAAACCTCCAACTGGGCGCTCTGCCCGGCAATGTACGCTGCATCCGCCAGCCGCCGGGATCGGTCAGCGACACTGGTGCTCAACTCGGCCGCGCGGGTTAATGCTGAGACCGCTGAACTTGCACCGCCCCGGAGAGTCACCAGGCGGGCAGCTTCAACAAGTGCCAGCGCAACTCGCTCGTCTGGTCCGGTGGCAGCGGCCGCGAGGTGCCACGCCCACCGTTCAGGGTCCGGGACCGAGAGCGCGGCAAGCTCTGCGTGAGCCGCCCTCCGCTGGGCACCTGTGGCTCGCTGCACGATGGCAGACCGCACCAACGGGTGGCGAAAGCGGTATCCGTTACCGGTCGGGTCGCTGATCAACAGACCCAACGCGAGGGCTTCATCTGCGTCAGGAGGTAAGTAATATCCAGCCAGCCGAGGTGTCACTGACCCGATCCAGCCGTACTGCCCGTCGAGAGCAGCAAGCAGCAGTTCCTGACGAATGTGCTGTGGAAGTTCCTCCACCCTTCTCGCGTAAACCGACTCAAGTCTCTTGCTGAGCGGGAGGTCATCTGGCAGTTTCGGTGTTTCAGCAAGCCCGCCAGCGGCTAAGGCACGGGGAAGCTCCTCGATCGCCAACGGGTTGCCCTCCGCGTCGGCGAGCACGCGGTCCCGCGCCTGGGGGTTGAGATGTGGGTGGAGCTTGGCCAACAGCACGGTAGCTTCGCTAGCGGTGAGCGGAAGTACCTCGATTTCCGGTAACCGCGCGGAATCGAAGAAAGTCGCGGCATCCGACCGGGCCGCCACCAGGGCCGCTGTCCTGGAGCCTTGGAGTCGTCGCACTATATAGGCCAACACCGTGGCACTCGACGAGTCCAGCCATTGGACGTCATCGAGAATAACCAGCAAAGGCTCTTCCTCCGCAGCCGCGCAGAGCATTTCAAGAGCGGCGATCATGACTTTTGTTTGGTCGGAAACGACGAGGCTTCCATCCCCCAGCGCGCCGAGAATAACGTTCCTGTGGCGAGGGTCAACCCGCAAGGACATATGAAGCAGAGGGTGAAGGAGCTGGTGCAGGCCTGAGAAGGCTATGCCGGCCTCGTTCTCGACTCCCGCGGCGCGAAGGACCTTGACACCCGCTGCCACTGCGTGCTCCGCGGCCGCATCCAGCAGGCAGGTTTTCCCGACGCCGGCATCGCCGCGCAGCAACAGGACACGTTGTGAAGCGGTGCGGCCCGTGACAATGTCGTCGATCCGGGCAAGCTCCCCGTCACGACCGACCAGCAGCATCCGCGAGAACCCGTCGGGCATTTGTCCACCCACCACTTCATCGCCGGCCCCCACCTGAATTCAGCCCCCTGCATGTTCAAGATTAACACTGGGGCAATCGGCGTCCTAGTTCCGCGTCGTGGTGCAAGGTTAGTGATTCGTGATTTACTAACTGTGTGCCACGTCCTCGAACTGCGACCGATGAACAACTCCTCGACCGGATCGACGGGGCCCTCTCGACACGTTCCGAGGTCGGCACCTGGGGTTTGCACGACGTCGCACCCGCAGCCGGGATCAGCCCTGCTGGCCTCATCAAGAGATTCGGCTCCAAAGAGGGGCTGCTGCACGCCCTGGCACTCCGGTGGATCAAACTCATACCAACAACACCGCACCCCGGGACGCGGCCGGAGGACGAACTTCGTGCCTACGTCGCTGCCGCTTTTGGGGAGCCGTCGGCTGCCGCCGCCGTCTTCGCCCTGGGCGAGTTGCTGGGTGACCTCAGGTCACCGAGATTGACCGCCGACCTGCGCGAGGGATGGGCAAAGCAGGCCCGCTACTTGGGGTTGCTTCTCCAGGAACTGGAGCTCCCCCGGCTTGCCGACCCCCACCACGGCGCACTCCTGCTTCTCGACGCCCTCCACGGCGCCCTCTACCGGCATGCCGTTTCCCTGGAACCCTCACCGGCTACCGAGACACTCGATCACTTACTGGAGACATGGACATGACACACACTCCCCGCTGGCACGGCTGCGTCTTCATCGGCGTCAGCCTCGACGGCTTTATCGCACGCCCGGACGGCAACCTCGACTGGCTGACGGAGCCGGCAACCCGGGACCACAGAGCGTCAGAAACATCGACGCCGGCACTCGTGTGGGAGACATTCTTCCCCACCGTCGACACCCTCGTGATGGGACGCAACACCTTTGAGACAGTCCTCGGCTTCGACGAGTGGCCCTTCCCCAACAAGAACGTCATCATTCTGAGCTCCACGCTGGACACCGACGACGAACGTGTCGCCGTCGCGTCGTCCCTCGATGAAGCACAGCGGCTGCTGACCTTGCAGGAGGCGCGACGTGTGTACATCGACGGCGGCCGCACGATTCAGTCGTTTCTCGCTGCCGGACTCATCGACGAGCTCACCGTCTCGATCGCCCCGGTCCTCATCGGCAGCGGAATCCGGCTCTTCGACGGCTTGGACCAGGACATTGCCCTGACCCTCCGCGGCACACACGCGACCGGGGACGACGGCATGGTCCGCATCACGTATGCCGTGGCCGCCCCATGAGTTAGGAAGGCAGCGGTGGCTTAGGAAGGCTGCGGCGGCCCGAAATTCGGGCATAGGATCGGGACACGTCGCGAAATGCTGTGGATGCTCCACGAGCCGCCCGACGTTTTTGTGACCGCCTGCCCGAAGGGAACCCCACACATGTCAGTCAACACCACCGCCGGCGCCGCTAGTCCCGGCATGAGATGGGGAATTCTTGGCACCGGATTCATCGCCGGGCTGCAAGCCTCGGACCTGATTGGCGCCGGCTCGTCCGTCCGGGCTGTGGGTTCCCGGAACCTGGCCACGGCGACGGCATTCGCGGAGCGGTTTCACATTCCCTCGTCGCACGGAAGCTACGAGGACCTCGTGGCGGACCCGGAGGTGGATATTGTCTACATTTCGACGCCGCACCCGTTCCACCACCGGAATGCGCTGCTAGCGCTGGACGCCGGCAAGCACGTCCTGATTGAAAAGCCTTTCGCCATGAATGCCTGGCAGGCGCGGGAGATTGTGGAGCTCGCGGAGTCGAAGGGCCTGGTTGCGCTGGAGGCCATGTGGACCCGTTATCTTCCGCACATGGTCCGTATCCGTGAGCTGATTCGATCCGGAGTGCTGGGCGAGATCCGCACGGTGATCGCTGACCACAACCAGAATTTGCCCAAGGATCCGATGCACCGCCTCAACAACCCGGCCTTGGGCGGCGGAGCGCTCCTGGACCTGGGCGTCTACCCCGTGTCCTTCGCCTTCGACGTCTTCGGAGCGCCGGTCACCATCAAGGCAGCCGCAAGCATGACGCAAACCGGTGTTGACCGGCAGACCGCCATGATCTTCGAATACGGGGACGGGCAGCAGGCCGTGCTGCAGTGCGCGCTGGACACGGCAGGACCGAACCGGGCCGCCGTCATCGGAACCGAAGGAAGGATCGAGATCCCGTCAGTCTGGTACACGCCCTCGGCCTTCACCCGGTACGATGCCGACGGCGCCGTCGTCGAGCGCTTCGATGAGCCAGTCACTGGCCGTGGGATGCAGTACCAGGCGCGGGAAATGGAGCGGCTCATTGGGGCGCGCTCCATCGCCAACGACATCCTGCCGCCGCGGAAGAGCGTTCAGGTGATGGAGGCGATGGACGAAGTCAGGCGCCAGATCGGCCTCGCCTACGACAGCGACGGGAAAGACGCCGGCCCGGCCTGAACGCATGCCCCTCACCCGCGTCCAATCAGCTCCGCCACGAGGTCGATCTCTTCTTCGAGATTGTAGAAATGCACCGCCAGGCGGATCCTGCCCGCCCGGACCGACGCCACGACGTTGGCCTGGCGGAAGCGCGCCACGACAGCCTCCGTGTCCGTCACTGGCACGGAGACGATGGTGGAGCGGTGCCCCTCGGTGAACGGCCGGAAGGCAGAGCCCTGCGCCGTCAGCGCTTCCTCCAGCCGCCGGGCGAGCATGGCGTTGCGATCGAGCAGGGCCGTGATCCCGAAACGGCCGAAGATGCCGAGCCCCGCCTCCTCGGCCAGGGCCGGAAACCACGCCAACGAAGCATCAAGCTTCGACGCGGTGGGCGACAGGTCCATGCCCGGCCCGTAGAAGCTCTCGGCCGGATTCCGGGCCGCCTTCCAGCCCGGCACGAGGGGCTGGAGCCGGTCAAGCAGCCCGCGACGGACATAGAGGTAACCCATGCCCCTCGAACCGAGCAGGAACTTGTGGCTGGCTGTGGCCAGGAAATCGACGCCGTCGCGCACCACATCCAGCGGCACCGCGCCGGCCGCTTGGCAGGCGTCGACGAAGAACCAGGCGCCGGACCGGGAAGCAACCCGGCTGAGCGCGGGCAGGTCGGCCCGGTACCCAGTGGCCGAATGCACGGCGCTCACCGCGATGAGGCGGGTGCCGCCGTCGGCCGTCTGCCCGAACTCCGCGGCCAAGACGCCGTCGCCGGCCGGCGCCACGACACGGACCTCGTACCCGCGCTCCCGGAGCAGGAGCCAGGGGAAATAGTTCGAGGTGAATTCGTTCCCGGCCACCACGATGTTCTCGCCCTGCTGCGCGGACGGCAGGTTAGCGGCCACAATCCCCGCGGCCGTGCTCACGGCCGGAACAATCGCGATCTCCTCGACAGTGGCACCGATGATCTCCGCGAACATGGCTCGCGACTGCTCCCTGCCCGCTCGGCGTCCACCCAGTCGAACCGGCCCGCTGACCAGCGCTGGACTGCCAGCTCGTAGGCCGCCACGGCGGGGGCGGAGCCGACATTCAGGGAGGCGGTGTTGAGGTAAACAGTGTCCGTGAGCCCGGGGAAGAGCTGGCGGACGTCGGCGGCGCGCATGGCCTCCCCTAACCGTTTGGCGGAACGGGTTTCAAGCCCTTGGCGTACGCCGCCTGCCCCGCGTGCTGGAGGCAGTCGGCAATCGTGCTGACCAGGCGCATGCCCAGCGTGACGGGCGGGTCCCAGCGGGTATCGACGATGCGGTCGAAGTCGTCGTCGCCGAGGGTCTGCAGAAACTCCGCGGTCTGCCGGTGAACGGCGCCGTAGTAGTCGAGCAGGAGCTCCGCCGGCGCCTGCACGGCGTCGACCTGGCTGCTCGAATGGCCGTAGCCGGTATCGCGGCCGGAAAGCGGCAGGTCGAACCGGGCGGCAAACCCCTGGGAGGTCCAAACCTGTTCCAGGCCCGCGACAGCGGCGAGCTGCGCGTCCTCGACCCGGCTGAGGTGCCAGACCAGCCACGCCATCGAATTTCCGTTGCCTGCGGGCCGGCGGCGCAGCATGTGCTCGTCGACCCCCGAAAGGGCAGCGGCCACGGTCTCGTGGATCCGGCCGAAGGCGTCCAGCAGCAGTTCGTTGGATTTCATCGAGTCCCCTCACGGTGCATCGTCGCTGAGTCCCCATGCTTACACGGTGGCCGCACCGGCGGATAGGGCCGCGGGTTTTGTGCCGCTCCGCGGACACGGGCCCGGCAAGCCGCACGGCTGAACCCACCCGGGACGGGTGAGGCGCCGCCCGGGACGGCAGTCCTATGGTGAGGACATGGGACTCTTAGGACACCGGCACGACAAGCCCACAATCGAGCGGTTTCAGATGCGCGAGAAACTGCTGTCCATCGGGGATGACTTCTGGATCGAAAACGACCAAGGCCACCGCGCCTACAAGGTCAACGGCAAGGCCCTCCGCGTCCGGGACACGTTCGTCCTGGAGGATGCCTCGGGCGACGAAGTGGCGCGCATCCAGGAGCGCAAGCTCTCGGTCCGGGACAAGGTGGCCATCAAGCGTGGCGGCGATACCGCAGCGACGGTCCACAAAGCGTTGGTCGGGCTACGGGACCGCTTCGCCATCGATGTCAAGGACGGCGCCGATCTGAAGGCGCACGGCAACATCGTCGACCACGAGTACGAGATCGAACGCGACGGCAACACCGTCGCAACGATCTCAAAGAAGTGGTTCCGGGTACGGGAGTCCTACGGCGTCGAAATCGGCGAGGGCGAGGACGTTCCGCTCATGCTCGCAATCACCGTCGCCATCGACTCCTTGACCTAACCTCTTCGGGCCCCGTGGCGGCCAGCAAGAAGCCCTGCCCGGGGAAGGTGCAGGGCCCCACGGACACGGCTTCCATTTTGCCCTGCCCCGGGATGGTGAGCCGCGCTGCTTTCGGACGCTAATTCTGTCGGTGCCCTCAGATACATTCGTGGTGAAATGACCGCCAAGAAGGGACCGCCCAGAATGTCGACGCCAGCATCGTTTGAATCAACGCCCGCGAAATCCGGCATGCCGGAGTGGTATCCGGAGTTGTTGGCGTCCGTCTCCAGCGAGGTCCATTCCGGAAGGTCCAGGGCAATTTCGGCCGCTAACCGGGAGATGCTGCTGTCCTACTGGGCAATTGGCAGTGAACTCGCCAACCGGGAGTCTTCGCAAGGGTGGGGCAGTAAAGTCGTCACGCGGCTCGCCGCCGACGTCCGGTCTGCCTTTCCCGAGGCAACAGGATTCTCACCGCGGAACCTGCGGTACATGAAGTCATTCGCCCAAGCGTGGCCGGATTTTCCAATGTTGCAACAGGCTGTTGCAACATTGCCATGGGGCCACAACGTCATCCTCCTCGACAAGCTCAGCGATCCGGACACCCGCCTCTGGTACGCGGCTGCCGCCGTCGAGAGCGGCTGGTCACGGAACGTGCTGGCCCACCACCTCGAGACGAAGCTCCACGAACGCTCGGGCAAGGCCGTCACTAACTTCTCGGCGACGCTGCCGCCGGCGGACTCGGACCTTGCCCAGCAGGCTTTCAAAGACCCGTACGTTTTCCACTTCCTGTCGCTGACGGGCAAACGGAATGAGCGCGAGCTCGAGGGACAGCTGATCGTCCATGTCGAAAAGTTCCTCCTGGAACTCGGCCAAGGGTTTGCCTTCGTGGGCCGGCAGGTCCGCTTGACCATCGGCGAGGACGAATTCTTCGCCGATCTGCTGTTCTACAACTTCAAGCTGCGCTGCTTGTGGTGGTGGAGCTGAAAGCCACCGGGTTCAAGCCTGAGTATGTGGGCCAGATCAACATGTACATGTCCGCCGTGGACGATCTCCTGGCCCACCCGGACGACAAGCCCACCATCGGTCTCCTGCTCTGCAAAACCAAGAACAACGTGGTGGCCGAATACTCGCTGCGTGGATTCTCCCAACCGATCGGCGTCGCCGAATGGGAATCCGGGATCGTCCAATCCCTGCCCGAGGAATTCGCTGCGACCCTGCCCAGCATCAGCGAACTCGAAGCGGAGCTTTCCGACGATGCAGCGGAGTAACGACTCACCGGACAACCGAGCGTGGCGAACGGCGGGGACCGACCTGGCGCTTGGATAGGCCGACTGGGACGTCTTCGCACTCTACCGGCTGGCCGAGCCGCTCGGCGGGCGGCCCCAAGCGGCCAGGACATCGCACCGGCTGCGGCAGTCCAGGTTACGTCCCGTGGAGTGGTGTAGATCTCCGGGTTACGTCCCGTGGAGTGGTGTAGATCTCCGCAGTTGCGCGTTGCTCCGGCGACGTAGTGAGCCATCGTGCGATGGTCAGTGAGTACCGATCAAAGAACTCACAAAGGACACAAACACACGATGGCTCTAGACCAGTCTGCCCTGCTTGACCTCCTTGGCCAACTGAAACTCACCGATGTCTCCGACCGGATCCGTGCCGCGACCGAAACCCTTTACCAGCAGCTCATCGAAGCGGAGGCGACCGCGTTCATCGGCGCCGCCCCGTTCGAACGCTCCGAAGCACGCACGACGCAACGCAGCGGGTCCCGGCCCAGGACGCTGACGACCACCGCCGGGGACCTGAACCTGAAAATCCCCAAGCTGCGGAACGGATCGTT
>NZ_MQTQ01000101.1:15805-31153 GCF_020532805.1 Arthrobacter sp. SO5
ATTCTGGACCGCGTTCCTGCGATCGTTGAAGGCCCGCGGCCTGGACGGGGTGAAACTAGTGATCTCCGACGCGCACAGCGGCCTGAAGAAAACCATCGGCACGGTGTTCCAGGGCGCAGCATGGCAGCGCTGCCGCGTGCATTTCATGAGAAACGTACTCTCGACCGTGCCGAAGGGATCCCAGGACATGGTCGCCTCGATCATCCGCACCGCCTTCGCCCAACCCGACGCCGGACACGTGAACACCCAGTTCGACGAAGTCACCCGGATGCTCGCCAAATCCCACCCGAAGGTCGCCGAGATGCTCGGCGACGCCCGGGATGACGTCCTCGCATTCGCCGGGTTTCCGGCCAGACACTGGCGCCAGATCTGGTCCACGAATCCCATGGAACGAGTCAACAAGGAAATCAAGAGACGGACCGACGTCGTCGGAGTCTTCCCCAACCCGGCAGCCCTTCTCCGGCTCGCCGGCGCGGTCCTCGTCGAGCAACACGACGAATGGGAAGCCGGCGACCGCCGCTACCTCTCCGAGGCCTCCATGACCGAACTCAAGGCCATGAACACGGCACCCGCCACGCCAATAGAGGACCCGATTATGCTCCCCGAACTCACGGCAGCATAATCAAATAACTGACCTGCACGGTGTCGAGAAAACTCCACCACTCAGCGGGACGTAACCAGGATCCGTGGGGCCGTTCATGATTGTAGATAGCTTTCCATTCCGCGGCCAAATAGGTGGCTTCGGCCATGGTCCCCGGCGCCGGGCCCGGTCCGGCGCTTCTTCCGCGCCCTGGGTTTACAGACCAGGCCTTCGTCGCGCCAGGGCCGGCGCACCCGCTTCCTGTTCAGCGCCACGCCGCCCCACTCGGGCTGGGCCCGCAGGTGCCAGCGGGCGTTCCGCCAGCCCCACGCCGGATGCTTCACCGCCACGGCGCGCAGGGCTTCCCGGAGCCGGGCTTCCTCGAAACCCATGTCGGGTTTCTTCTTGCGGAACGCTGACCGGTTCTGGCCCAGAAGCGCGCAGGCGAAGCGTTCGGATGCCCCGAACTTCTCCACCGCCATGCGCACGGCACGGCGGCGGGGTTCGGGGCTCAGAATTTTCCCTTGGCGACCTCGTTGAGAATGTCGATGGCCAGTTCCTTCTCCGCCAGCAGCCGCTTCAGGCGGGCGTTTTCGTACTCCAACTCCTTGGTCCGCTTGGATGACTCGGCGTTCTTCTCGGACCCGTACTGGTTCAGCCAGCGGTACCAGGTCGCCTCGGTGACTTGGATCTCCTTGATGACCTCGACCATCGGGCGTCCGTCGGTGAGCATCTTCTGGCCCTGCCGGACTTCGGCGATGACCTGCTCGGGGGTGTGTCTGCGTGCCGTGATTCGTGGATCTCCTCCCGTGTCCATTCTCGGACACGAAACTCACACAAACACTGGACTTCTGTCCGGGACGCAACCACTATGTCCTGCAGACCAGTCGCCGCGGCCGTACTCCGTCCGCGCTCTGGCCAGCGACCCTTCAAATTTGTCCATCCCAGACGCCACTTCAACGCTAGCGCCGCGGATGGCAGCCGGTCGAGCCGGTTTCGAGGGCAATTGCGGTGAACTAGCGGGACACTCGGTTCCACGCGTGAGGGCGCTCGGCCAGAACTGCACTGGCCGGGCGCCCTCGAAATTGGGTTGATAATAGAGACTATCGGTTGCTTGCCTTTGGCACTCCCATCCCCGGATCAATTTGGTGGGGGCCGGCAGCGGATGGTCGTACATCGAAATCGAAGACCGCTGTCGGAATGTAGACCGTGGAACAGGAGTTGGGGATGTCCACCACGCCGGAGAGGCGCCCCTCGATGGGCACGGCACCGAGGATAACGTATGCCTGCTCCGGGCTGTATCCGAATTTGCCGAGGTAGTCGATGGCGTGGAGGCATGCCCGCTGGTAGGACAGGTGCGAGTCGAGGTAGCGTTGTTCGCCGTCCAGGGTTACCGAGGTGCCGGAGAATGCCAGCCACTGGCTGAACTGAGGGTCGACGTGGCCGGGCATGAAGATGGCGTTTTCGCTCACCCCGTAGGTTTCCATTCCACCCTTGATGATCTCGACCCTGAGGTCAATAAAGCCCCCCATCTCGATCGCGCCGCAGAACGTGATCTCGCCGTCGCCCTGCGAGAAGTGCAGGTCGCCCAGGGAGAGGTTGGCTCCGTCGACGAACACTGGGTAGAAGATTCGGGTGCCTTTGGACATGTTCTTGATGTCCTGGTTGCCGCCGTTCTCCCGCGGAGGGGCAGTCCTTGCGGCTTCCGCGGCGACCCGGTCGAAATCGGACTGCGGAAGGTGTCCAAGGAGCGCGTGCCCGGCCTCGGGCGGAAGTGCCAGGGGCGGCACGCGATTGGGGTTGGTGGCTATTAGGTCGCCCTCGCGCTTGTTCCACTTTGCCAGCAGCTGGGCTGAGGGAGCCGTTCCCATCAGTCCGGGGTGGATCAGCCCGGTGAACGACACGCCGGGTACGTGCCGGGAGGTGGCGACTTGGCCGGTGAAGTCCCAGATGGCCTTGTACGCGTCTGGGAATTGTTCAGTGAGAAATCCGCCTCCGTTGCTGGTGGCGAAGATGCCTGTGTAGCCCCAGCCCTGTCCGGCCAGGGGACCGGAATCCTCCTGCGGGATCGGGCCGACGTCCAGGATGTCCACTACCAGCAGGTCACCGGGTTTGGCGCCTTCGACCGCGAAGGGACCGCTGAGTTTGTGTACCGTCAGCAGCGGGGCGTTAAGGATATCTTCCGCGGAGTCATCGTTCACTATCGCGCCGTCGAACCATTCCCGGCAGTCCACCCGGAATGAATCTCCGGGTTTGACCGTCGCCACGGGCGGAATGTCAGGGTGCCATCGGTTATGGCCGATCTTTTCCTGATCCTCGAACTTCTTGCTGGAGTCCAGGGAAAATATCTTTGCTGGCATTTCAACTCCTTTGAAGGGTGCCGCTTCCGGGCTGTTAGGGTCGCGGCAGTTTCCGATGTAACGGGTTGGATGAATATGACTGGACACGCCGGGGTGTGCCTGGAATCTGCGAGTTCACAATCTCAGGCTCGGATGCGCTGCGATGAGTGGAGTCAATGAGCCGGAACGCCGGGGAACCCGACTTGGATAAATGCGGTGCACTGATCATCCTGCCGGATGGTTTGCCGCAGGATGGGCATGCCAGTGAATCGGGAGCCTCCCCGATCCGGTGGGATGCTTCGAAGGGCGGGTCGTCGGGGCATCGGTACTCATAGATGGTCATGGAATGTTTCCTCTCTGCCCCAGGGCAACTGTGTCAGGCGGCCTGGACCACGTTCGCGGCTGGACCGGGTTGGGCGCTGCTTCGCATCGACTTCCGTCCGAGGAAGTATGCAGCCGCCAGAGAGATGGCGGCCAGTGCCGCGACCAGTGCCGCGAGCGTGTTGTTGGTCTCGTAGCGGCCGAGCAGCAGGAAGAACGCCGGGATGGTGCCGGTCAGGTGACTGATGAAGACCGTGAACCAGCCCGTCATCTTGGTCAGTGAAGATTTGTTCAGCCCCAAAAGGAGGAAGAAAAGGAACCAGAGGACAGCCCACACCCACCAGATGACGCCAAAGACCGGATCGGCTACCAGGCTGAATTGCAGGTACCCGATGACAACTGCGCACGCGGAAACGAAGATGGAAAACCATCCGAGGCCTTCGCCACTGATGCCTGTCATCTGAAGCACACCGACATACAAGTAGGTGAAGCCGAACAAGTAGAGCCCGGCCGCACCGAAAATGACAGAAAGGTCATTGTTCGCCTGAAGGATGATGATGGTGGGGAAGACCACCTGCATGGTCCCCACGAAGAAATTCAGGATGGCGGCCGACTTGCCCGGGATGACACCGACTAGCATGAGGCCGTTGATAAACAAAACTGCTCCTACGTAAAGCAAACCCACGCTGCCCATGTCAACTCCATCGCCAAAGAAATGCAATATTGGAATTCCCCGCAGTAGCGCCAGGTGACAGGGACGCTTTGGCCCAGCTGGCCCCGAGATCGGTATACGCTTATAGGATAGCCGTCGCCTGTGCCGCGGTCTAAGGACTTTAGGCCTATTTACCTGGACCCGGGGCGCGGGGAGAAGCTACGCAACCGCCAACCTGCAAGGGAAACCGGGTTACAGGAGCCTGCCCAGGCCTATCCCGGTGGCGGCGGCCGTTAGCGATAAAACCAGCGTTCCCAGACTATAGATGACGGCCAGACCGCTGCGCCGGGATTGAATCAGCCGGATGGTTTCGACACTGGCAGTGCTGAAGGTGGTGAATCCGCCCAGGAAACCCGTGCCGAAAGTGGTCTGCCACTCTGCCGGAACCCGGGCCGCCAACACTGCGCCGGCGAGCAGGCCAAGTAGTAGAGAGCCGCCCACGTTGATGGCCATCGTGGACAGGGGCAACGGAGTCGGCACTCTTGGCCTCACGAGACTGTCAAGAATGAAACGCATGCCAGCTCCGGCCGCGCCGGCCAGAGTCAGCAGGAGTACGGTCATGGATTCTCCTCCTTCAAAAGGTCCCGATTTCCAAGAATCAACGTTCCGAAGCGGCGCTGCGCGCGAGTGTCCTCCTGTCGAACGCCGCTCCGCACCAGATTCCGGCCCAGCTGGCGAGTGCGCCGCCGAAAAGGCTCAGCGCCAAGTACAGCGCGGCACTCGGGCTGTTTTCCAGCGCCAGGAGCAGCACCGATTCGAGCGCCAGCGCACTGTAGGTGGTGAAACCGCCAAGAAACCCCGTGCCGAGCAGGAGCCGAAGGCTACGTCGTATTCCAACGTCCGGTCCCCGGCGGTGGAGGCCCTCCAGCAATGCTCCGAGAGCCCATGCCCCTGCCAAATTGATGAGCAGTGTGGCGAGCGGCCAGCCGGACGGGGACGGAACCGCCTGCTCAAACCCATAGCGCGACAGCACTCCAAGTCCACCGCCGGTCATGACAAGCGCGATAAAGGAAGCTCTGAGTACATAGTGCTTTGGCTCCCTTGGCGGGGGGACGGCAGCCGGCACGTCGCACCCATCCGTGGGACCCGCCCCGCCGGCGCTCATCCGGAAATCCTTCCCGCCTGGAACCAGGGCTGGGGAATCACGGGACCGGCCCAAGGCCTCAGGCGGGTGCCCCGAAAGTGATCGACTTCTGCTCGGAATCCCCGCCGGCGCTGCTTGCCCATTGGACGGCTTCGGGGAGCACAAGCACGGGCCTCGGACCGGGCGGTTGTGAATAGCACCGCCGGCCTGCCTACGGCGAGCCCGGCCTCGGGAACGCGTTCTCTGGGTGCCTTCTTCGCCATGCTGGTCACATCCGCCCGGCCACAACTGAAATTCGCCTTTGACTGTTTGTCCTTCATCTTAGAAACTGCGCGGCTTTGAGGGAACGGCAACCACGCCTGCCACCGGATATTTCGTCGGCGAGCGGACGCCATTGTTGTGCCCCGGCAGTTGTCGATGTTCTGGAGCCGGACGAGCACGGTGCGGCTTTCCTGCCACTTGCACAGCCCGAAGATGGCCCACCCGGTGCCGATGAAGCTAAGCTGCCGGCCGTGAAGGTATAGTTCTCGCCGGCGTCCTGCTGCTCGCATCGCCCTGGGCTCCTGTTCCGGCGGCACCACCAAGGCCAGCGATGCGAGCCCCGCGGCTGCGCCGTCGTCTGCGGCTACTCTCGTGGTGACGCATTGGGGCAACCGCAGCGCCCGGATGCACAAGTTCATCGAGGCGCCGGGAAAGGCCATGATCGTGGGCGGAACGCGGGAAATCTGCGCGAAGCTGTGCGTGGCGATCGTGGAGCTGCGGCCGGACTGGCACTGGGATGATCTGGGCAAGGGCTGGATCAAGGTGGTGTACTCGGCAACGCGACCGACGTGCCGCCGGTCTCCGACCACGTGCGCCGCGACTCGTTGAACGCCCAGATCAAGGAGCGGCTCAAGGACGTGGACGATGAGCTGGGGCTGGTGATCGTGAAGGACATGATGCTCACCGGCTACGACTCCCCGCCCCTGCACACCCCGTACCTGGGCCGGCCGCTCAAGGGCGCGCTACTGATGCAGACCCTGGCCCGGGTGAACCGCACCTTCCGCGGCAAAGAAGACGGGCTGCTGCTGGCGTATGCCCCGCTGGCCGAGAACCTGGCCAAAGCGCTGGGCGAGTACACGCGCTCGGACCAGGACAAGAATCCGGTCGGGAAGAACATCGACGAGGCTGTTGGCTTGACGGTGTCCCTGGTGGATTCGCTGCCTGCCCTGCTCGCCGGGTACGACTGGAAGTCCGTGCTGATGAAGGGCGGCAACAAGGCGTTCCTGAACGCCGTGAACGGCGCGGTGAGCCATCTGCTAAGCCCGGGCACGCCCGGTAACCAGCCGTCCGACGGCGAGGAGTCGCTCGCCGCCAAGTACCGCAGGTTCTCCAGCCAGCTGTCCAGGGCGTGGGCCCTGTGCTTAGGGTCGGAGACACTGTCTGAGCTACGCCCGGAGATCCAGGTTTACGAGGAGATCCGGGTCTGGATGGCGAAGTACGACGCCGCCGACCGGCAGGCATCTGGTGAGCCTGTGCCCGAGGACATCCAGCGCCTGCTCGGCGAACTGATTGCCTCTGCCAATTCCGCAGGCGAAGTACTCGACATCTACGAAGCCGCCGGCATGCCCAAGCCATCGCTGGATCACCTGACGCCGGAGTTCATCGCCAAGACCAGCAGGCGCGGAACCCGTCCCTAGCAATAGAAGCGCTACGGAAGTTGATCGCCGACGAGTCCGTCGCAACGACGCGCAACAACGTCATCCGCCAGCGGGCGTTCTCCGAACGCATCACCGAGCTGATGAAGAAGTACACTAACCAGCAGTTGACCTCAGCCGAGGTCAACTGCCGAGCTGGTGGAGCTCGCGCGGGAGGTCGCTGCCGAGGCCAACCGCGGTTCGCACTTCACTCCCCCGCTGAACTCGGACGAGCTGGCGTTTTACGACGCCGTAGCCTCGAACGAGTCGGCGGTGGAGGTCCAGGCCGAAGCATCCTGGCGGACATCGCCCGCGAACTGGTGGCCGTGACGCGCCGGGACGTGCGCACGGACTGGACTTTCCGTGATGATGTCCGGGCCAAGCTCCGGTCCTCGATCAAGCGGCTCCTGGTCCGGTTCGGTTACCCGCCGGACAAGCAGCCCGAGGCCATCAAGCCCGTCATGGAGCAGATGGAATCCATGGCGCCCCGGTTTGCTGAGGCACGGGGCTAACCGCACCAGAGTTTCCGCCGCCAGGCGGTCGCAACAACAATACGAAAAATGGGGAAATGACTACTTACGAAACATCCAACGCAATTGCGGGTCCTGATGTACCGCCGGCTCCCGACCACGCACTAAAGCTGAAGGCCAAGCGGCTGAGGCTGGCGAAGCTCCGGTCGGCCAACAGCGCACGGATCATTCTCGGTTCTGTGCTCGGCATATTAATGCTCATCACGTGGTTAGCCAACAATCCCGCTTTTCAGAGTGGCAGCAGCCCGTCGGACTGGAAGTCGGAGCTCAACGCAGCCGATCTGAAGAACACCATGAACAACGGCGAGACAAAAGGCGCCCCGCAGCAGACTGTCGTCAACGGCTGGTACGCCAATGACATCGCCGCTGTTTCTGCTGCGCAGAACACCTACATTGCCGCGAGTTCCGCCAGGAACGGGAATCTTTTGATGCTGCTGGGCATTGGAGTGGCAGGCGAACTGATCATCCGTGGGGCGGAGCGCGCACGTATCAACCGCCGAGCTACCGCGTAGCGACGTTTGCCCGCACGTCGCCGGACCTCACTTCTGGTATACGTCCCGACGGTGCCCTAGGGTTACGACCACTATCAAGAGCACGTCGTCCTGGATGGTGTAGATGATCCGGTAGTCGCCGACACGGACCCGATAACCGGGACGGCCGCTCAAAGCAATTGCCTTGGGCGGCCGTGGGTCCTGGCCGAGCAGCGCGATCGCACCTTGAATGCGTTCACGGTCCTCGGGGCGAACCTTTTTGAGTGCACGGACGGCCGCTGGTCGCAGCTCAATCCGGTAGGGGCTCATGCCCAGCCCAGATCCGCCTTCACTTGTACCCAGGGAATGTTCTCGCCTTCTTCCGCCATTGCTGCATCGAACGCCGCAATGTCCTCGACTTCTTCCAAGGCATCAAGCATCTGCTCATAACGCTCTGGCGATAGTAGAACCGCGGCCCGATGTCCGCGGCGTTCAATAAATACCGCCTCAGACTCGGCCTTTTCGATGAGCTCCGGCAAGTGTGATCGCGCGTCCGTGATGTTGATGGTCGACATGCCTCAAATGTACATCCGAGAGCATCAGATGTACATCTGCTGCATCCCCAACGAGGGGGGACGGACGATGTAGATGGACAGGCTACTTGGTCCAAAGGACCGTTCCCCTGTCCACTAATATCACGGTGGCCTTGGCCTGTACCCGTCTCCCCGTGGACAGGCAAGATGGTCCTTATCTACACCGGCAGGAATGACCCGAGAAGGTCATTCCAAGCAGGGCTCGCGGGAAGTCTCCACTTGCCGCGGGCAGCTCGGTGCAGCGCGCACGAAGGTTGCTGAGCAGGCTTCGGCGCCTTGAAACCGCGTGTCACTGGGCGATGTCCAGGATCAGCGGCATGTGGTCGCTATGCGCCAACCAATCTTCCGAATCCCCTACGCGAAGATCGGCCGGGACGCCGTCGCTCAGGAATGCGAAGTCAATGTGATGCCCGAACCGGAGGTTCCGGGTGTGAAAGTACGTTTTCGTCGGCTCCGCCCCTTGATCTTTCACCGCGTCGCGGTGGTACACGCTGCTGAGTCCAAGCCCGGCAAGCTTTCCGACCAGCATGCTGTGGTTCCTCTTAGGATGCGCCCTGTCCCAGATCGTGTTGCTGTTGAAGTCCCCCATGAGCAAG
Source organism: Arthrobacter sp. SO5 (assembly GCF_020532805.1). Lineage (GTDB taxonomy): Bacteria > Actinomycetota > Actinomycetes > Actinomycetales > Micrococcaceae > Arthrobacter. The sequence continues at coordinate 24,707 of NZ_MQTQ01000101.1, forward strand.
GCGTTGCCACCGGCGAGGAATCCAGCGTGGCGGTCCACTATCTCATGGGTCACGCGCACATACCTGAGCTCGCGATTCAACTGATGCGCCCAAAGGGCAATGATGTTGAGTCCGTCGATCGAAAAAGGAAGATGCCAGGGCAAATTAGGATCCGCGTGTTCGGAGATTTTGTAGCGGGCGTTGGCGAACCCAATAACTCCGAGGCCTTTGTTAAGGTTGCTGCCGGTCCATGCCGCGAAGGGTTGCTCAGCCGCGGAAATGTCCTTCTTGGCGACCTCCTGGAGAATGACGACGTCGGGCCGCAGCGCCTCGATCAGGTGGCGTTTCTTGTAGTACGCCATAGAGCAGTTCCACGAGACGATTCGCACTGGGTTCCTTTGCGCTCGGCGAAAGTGCTGATGGCATCATACCGGCGCCACTTATGTGAAGGCAGCTTGAACAAGTCCGGCGACGCACAAGGGGACTCAGTCGGCGAGCACCGTAGATCCGCCGTCCTTATCCCCGACGATAGGCTGAACAGGCACATGTAGAGCAGCACCGAGGAAAGATAGAGGCCAACGTGGTCGCAGTATGGGGAATCCACAACGATGCATTGTCGAACGAACTGCTCGACGGCGGTTTTGTCAGCATCGGTTGGGATGCCATTCCTGACATCCGCACCATCGGGAGCGACCGCGATCTCCTTAAGAAGGCATTGGAGCAGGCCTATCCCGAGGCCAAGGCTGGCGCCATCCCCGTCTGGGCCGGAATTCTCCTCCGCTTCGCTTACGAGATGAAGAAGGGCGACATCGTCATCGCTCCCTACCGCGCCGACAGCACACTGAATTTCGGTGTCATCACCGGCGAGTACGAATTTCTTCACGATGCTCCGGTGCACCCGCACCGTCGGTCTGTCCGTTGGATCAAGACCGGAGTCTCTCGCGGTCTGTTCCCACAGAAGGCCTTGTATGAAATCGGCTCCGCACTGACGTTGTTCAAGGTCAAGAAAAACGTCCAGGTATTCGAAAGATTCCTAGAATTCGGAGCCGAGGACATAGCTCAGGAAGAACCAGAGGGGATCGAACCGGAAACCGTCGACGAGTGGATCGAGACCGAGCCAAGCGCTGCCCGATTGGACCAGTTCACCCGCGACTTCATCCTGAAAACTTTGCTGCAAGATCTCTCCCACGAAGAGTTTGAGCATTTCACAGCCGACCTCCTTCGAGCCATGGGGTACCAAGCACGAGTCACGCCGTATTCATCAGATGGTGGCATCGACGTCATTGCGCATAGGGACGCCCTGGGACTCGAACCGCCGGTGATCAAGGTCCAGTGCAAACACACAAGTACCCAGCAGTCGAGGCCTGATGTCCAGCGACTGAGCGGCACCCTGGCGCACGGCGAACTTGCACTCTTCGTCTGTCTGGGCAGTTACAGCAAAGACGCCGTCGGTTATGAACGTGAACGACAAAATCTGCGCCTCCTCACTGGTGCGGACGTCGTCGAACTGACACTCACGCATTATGAGAAGCTGGCACCGCGATGGCAAACACGTATACCCCTCCGTCAGGTCTACGTGGTTGACCGAGCGAACGAGGGGCGGTGAGCCAGCCGGCGGACTGGGGCGCGGTTCGCCGTACTGCTGACGGAGGCATAGTCGCCTAAGCGGACTGAATCTGATTCGGTTCGCCGTGACACTAACTGTAATTTGATGACGCTCGTGCACCAACGCGCGCGCCCACCGCCACCAGGGCCGGAGTCAGATTGGCTACCAAGACTCGCGACCGAGGCTCCTCCGAGAACCCAAATCTGTTCCCGGAGGTCGTGCCGGTTCGTTCCGGGCTCTGGGGGCGGAGGCTAGTCGACTTCTTCGACTTGAAGCTTCGATTCGAGTGCCCTCTCAAGCTCATCGATCAGTTGAGCAGCTGCATCATCAATGTTTGGTGCCACCGTGAATACGGCACGGAGCCGGTCCACGAGATCACCAACAGAGGCACGGGCATCGGCCTTCTCCCACTCTTCTGACCATTCCGTGCGGAGTTCGAAACTGGCGCCCGACGCGAAGATCAAGTACTCGACGTCGGCAAGGTTCAACGGCTCGCTGCCGTCACCAACAAGCGACTTCGACCAGTAGTCCAGGTGCGTAAGGAACTCGCCGTAGCTGCGAGAATCCCAGGGAATCACCTTCAACGGGGCACCGTCGACGTTTTTGCGGAACCAGCGCGAGACAACTGCGTCCATCACTGGCGCAGGAGCCACAGTCGTGACCGAAGCGGTTAGGAAATATAGGTACTTCGTCCCAAAAACGGGGCCAAGATACTTGAGGTAGCCCCGATCTTTCGCACGCCGCTGCTCGATGTGTTCAAAGGCGGCGAGGCCACCCTGCAACCGGGCAATCTTGGCGATTTCCAACAAACGGGCCGGAGCATCATGCGACTCCAGCACGCGCCGCGTTCGAAACGGTCCGTAGCCCACGGGTCCGTATCCCCAGATCATGGCTAGCAAGAATGCGCGTACGGCGGATTCTTCTGTCGTGACGTCGCCAACTAGTTCGATACCGTCGGTCCGGCCGATTGGCCTCACTGGGAGAGACTCGAGAATCGAAGCGTGTTCGGGCAATTGCCGTGCCCAAGCTTGCGGCTTCCAGTGTGAAGGCGATTGTTTCGTGCGGCCCGCTTTCTGCCACCTGTTATACGTATCCTTCAGCGCTTTGGGAGTTTCCATAGGCATAGTGAATCACTGCCGTTCTTAGGTACTTGTCAATTCATCGAGAACGCAGCTCGTCAATGAACTTCCACGGGTGCGATGGCCTTGGCCAACGCAAGAAAAAGCCCTGCCCCCGAAGGGTGCAGGGCCTTCCAGCTACGCGAAGACGGTCTTTTCGACCTTCCACTGCATCAGCCTCGGGTAGACCCAAAAGGTGTAGATGCCCAGCGTGATGATGCTCAGGAGCGCCCATTTGATCCACAGCCCGAAGATGCCCCACCCGGTGCCCACGAACTGAAGCTGCCGTCCATGAAGGTAGGTGTTCTTGGCCCGCCACCGTTCGACCAGGACCAAGGCGAACGGGTAGCAGATCCCAATGGTGCAGATCGTAATCAGGACGCCGAGGATCTGGGTGCCGAACCAGGATGCGGCCCCGCCGCGGAACTGGTAGATCTGAACGCCGTCAACGGTTCCGACACCGGGGGCCACCATGGTTCCGGTGCTCGCGGCGGGCATCTGCCCATACGGTGAAACTTGCTCTTTATTGATGGTCAAGGAATCCCCCAATTGATAATGCACTACGTGAACAGTTGAACTGTAAGCGTCGCAAAGGAGCATGGCCCGCGGACACGGCTCCCCTTCCGCCCTACCCCGGGATTGTGATCCGTGCGGCTTCCTGCATCAGCGGGGTGGAGATCATCACAGACGAAGCACCGGGTGCAATATCGAACGCAACGAAGCCCCGCGCCTTGTCACCCGGCAGAACGTCGCCGGAGCCGAGCTGATTGTCCGCGAAGAGGTTCAGATCAGCTTTGCGCCCACTGGAGTCTTTGGCCGAGAAGTAGAACGGGTTGGAACTGGTCTTGCCCTTCTCCGTTTCCCACAGGACGTCAAGGAGCAGGTAGCTGCCGTTCTTGGGTGCCGTGGCAAAGGCGGTGGACGTCACGGCGTCGGTCCGCACGGCAGAGACGATCGTGATCTTCGCGACGTCGCCGTTGCCCATCTTGACGCTGAACGGGGCGCCGACGGCGGGTCCCGACGGCGCTGCAGGTGCAGCAGCAGCGGGCGGCGCTGCGGAGGGAACAGCAGGTGCCGAAGGGGCAGGTGCAGCGGCAGCCGACGACGGCGCCTCGGCGGGGCTAACGACGCTCGCCTGCTTGGAGCCACCGGAGCACGAACCCAGGGCGATGCCCAGGACGAGGACGCCGGCGGGGATAAGAAAGCGCTTCTTCTTGAAGAACGGCCGCGGCTGAGGCGCTGCCGTCGGTGCGGTCGCAGCGGTGTGCGGCTGTTCGGGGTAATGCTGAGTCATGAGTGGTGCCTTTCTGGGCTGATTCCGGAGTGAATGGGTTGCGCGAAGGTGTGGACTACTGCTTTTCCCACTTGCCGCAGCGGCTGGACTTGAAGTCTTGCCCGCCGGACAGCGCAACTGAGGGCCGGCCGCCGCCGGGGATGTCGTTTTTGATGATGTTGCCGCCGTTGCTTCCGGTGGCATAGATGCCCCAGTAGCAAGTGGCCCCGACGTCGGCCGCCGCCCGGTAGGTGCCGGCCTCGATGTCCTTGCCGACTGTCCAGGTGCCGTCGCCGATGGTGTTGGCCGCCTTCGTCTTCTCGGCGCCGGTCACCGCCTCTTCGCGTTTCTTCACGGCCGCATCGGCAGTCTTGACGGCCGCGTCTGCCTTCCCGACCTCGGTTTCCCGCGCCAGGACTTTCGCTTCGCGGGCGGCAATACCGTTCTGCAGAGTGTCGTACTTCGACTTCATCGAGTCGTAGTCGGATTTGACCGAGTCGCGGTCCGACTCCGCGGCCGCCTTCTCCCCCGCCAGCGCCACATAGGCTTTGCTGGACTTCGGGTCCGGCAGGGTCGTTCCGATGCCGAGAGCGCCGACCAACAGCGCCAGAACGGCCACCACCGGAAGGACCCGTTTCCTCCGTGCCTGCTTGGCCTGATCCTGGGCCGGCCGGGCCTCGCCCAGCACGTCTTTGATGTGCGGTCCCGCCGATTCGGTCGTCTCGGTGTTAAGCATGTTCTCTTCCTCTGTTGTCGGATCGCTGCTGAGCGGCGGCGGGATACCGGTCCCCCAATGCGTGGTTCCCCGCCGCCGTCGCAGCTCCGGAGGATTCCCTCGGCGCTGCAGAACCGAAGCTACGTGCGCCCTGCACCAGCGGGACGAATGAACACTGATAACCCCCCTTATCAGCACCTCCGCAGTAATGTCATCGGGTCCCGTTAGGCTGGGGGTCGACGTCGTAAGGAGGCGCACATGAACGAAGCAGCAGCCCTGCGTATGACGCTTTCGGACGTCGCCGCCCTGGCCCAGGTCCAGCGCCCCGTCGTGTCCATGTGGCGCAAACGCAGCATCGGATCGGCTCACCCGTTTCCCGAGCCCGCAGCGCTGGAAGGCGGCCGTGAACTGTTCGATGCCGGCCATATCGCCAGCTGGCTGGACGCCACCGGACGCGGCAACAACCCGGAAGCCGCCAGCGACGCCGCCGCCTTCGCCCGGATGCCCCGCACCGCAGCCAGCGACAGCCCGGAAAACACCCTGGCCTCCCTCACCGCCCTGCTGGCCCTCAAAGCGATGACCGGCCAGCCGTTGGCCCAGCTGAGCCGGGATGCGCTGCTGGACGTCGCGGACGAGTGCGATCCGGATGACTCGTTTCTGTACTCTGAGCTGGAGGCGCAGGGCCCGTCGCTTACGTCCTCTGCGGCGTTCACGGACCGGCTGGTCGATAGCGCCTACAACGCGGCCGCCGCGTTCGAGCAGCTGCTGGCGGCCCGGTTCAGGGCGGGGCTCCGCGAGCATTCGGACACCGCCCTCACCGAATCCGCCGTGGGGCTGATTTCGGCGGCCGCCGTCGAGCTCGCCGCGGACCTCGGCGGGAACGCCGTGTTTGCCGACTCCACCCGTGGCGGCAGCGATCTGCTGATGGGCGTCGTGCACGCGTTCGGCGAGAGTGCCCCCGTGACGTTTTTGACAGCGGACGACGACGGCGGCGCTGCCCGCCTGGTACGCCGCCGCCTCCGCGTCCATGGCGTGACCGGTGGGCAGATCCGGGTGGATCCCAGCGGCGAGTTTGCCATCCACGGACCCGTGGTCCATGTGGCGCAATACCCGTCCCCCGGCCAGCCGGGCATGGACGCGGCCCAGATTCTCGCGGCTGTGGAGCACCTTGTCCTGCAGATGGACGACCAGCAGCGGGCGGTCATCATCGCCCCGGCGGGGGTGCTCTGCGATGCGCCGCTGGCCGGCAGTCCCGCCGGACTCCGTTCCGGGCTCCTGCGCACGGGCCATGTCCGCGCCATCGTCCGGCTGCCCCAAGGACTCTTGCGTTCCAAGCCACGAGAAGCCCCGGCACTGTGGGTCCTGGGACCGGCCTTCGCCGAGGTTCCTATTGCCGAGCGGTGGACCATGGTGGCTGACCTGAGCACCCGGGACCTCACAGAAGACGTCCGCCAGGACCTCATCAGCGACATCGTCGCGTCAATGGGTGACCGCGCCACCCTCCGCGCCCACTCCTTCCGCTTCGCCCGGCTGGTCCAGACCCGCGTGCTGCTAGCCGGCAGGGGGTCCCTGGTGGCAGCTACACCCCGTGGTCCGGCGCTGGCTGCCGACGGCACCGGCGCCGCCCTTCGCGGGGAGCATCTCGTGCGTCTGCTGCGAACCGGCGGACCTGAAACTATCGCAAACGTGGGCGTCCTTCCGGGCGATCCGAACGTGAAGGCGCAGCCCGCCTCCGTCCAGGACCTGATGACCGCCG
>NZ_MQTQ01000101.1:31163-77747 GCF_020532805.1 Arthrobacter sp. SO5
TCAATGACCAATAGTTTGCGCCGTGGCCGGCCATCAAAAAATGCGCCGACGCCGGGACAGGATTTACAACCGGCCCGTGGCACCACGGGTATGAAACTCATGAAGCTCCTCGCCGCCGCCGGCCTCAGATTGCACGCAGCTGCCCCATATCCGGAACCAAGATTGGGTTTCCCGGTCTTGACATTGACACCCCCGGGCAGCCCCAAGATCGCCCCGCGCTGCGGGTTGGGTGCGATCCGAAGCGACGCCACCAGCGCCGCCGTCTCGGCCTCAGCAGCCCGATCCCTGGAAGCGTCGAAAAACCACAGGATCCGGAACTACATCAGTGCGGCGTAGCAGTAGGACCGCATTGTGCAGACACTTAGGTCAGCAACGGCCAGGTACCCAACACCAATGCCGCAGCCCGTGACCGCCGCGCGCGCCGGGTCATCGACCTGAGCCACACGATCGCAGTAGGAAGGGCCACTTATACCGGGGTGCCCGCGCCGACCATCAGCTCCTATCTCTGCGAGAGGAATCACCGAGTAGGTTTTCCTAAGGATCGGATTTTTCGCTCGACACGGTCACCATGATCGGCAGCGCCGGTAGAACATCGACAGACCGCTCCACTGCTTCTCGGGGCCCCGATCTTGCCGGACCGGAGCTCGAATGACTTGTCGACCTGCAGCCGAGGTAGTACGTCTGCCCCAGACGCGGCAATCTTCCCTTCTCTTCGGCATTGCGGAGCAGGCAGAGAACACGTTACTGTACGAACGTTCGCATATGTAGTAGGAGAGGTGTTATGAGCGTGCCTGGCTGGATGGTTCCCGTAGCGATGCGGTTGTTGGACGCAGTAAGCCCTTACATCGCTGCCCGCCTAGCGTCAGTGCTGTTTTGGCATCTTGGCAGGCCATCTTCCGTCCGAGCCGTAGAACGAGAGGTCCACGAGTCCGCCGCCGTGGAACAGGTGGTGTTCGGCCGCACTGCAGTGACGGTATACACCTGGGGCACCGGTAACTCGGTTGTTCTGCTTGTGCACGGTTGGCGGAGCCGGGCGTCCCGGTTCAGTCATCTTGTGGAGGCACTGGTGAGCCGTGGTCACATGATCGTTTCGTTTGACGCTCCCGGCCACGGGGCGTCCGGGAAGGGACCTTCCAACGTAGTCGAATGGGCAGGCATCATTCGGGAACTGGAAGCACGCTATGGTCATTTCGACGCGGTTGTCGGGCATTCATTCGGCGTTCTTGCCGCTTTCCACGCGGTGCGGATGGGGGTCACCACGGGCCGAATGGTAACAATCGCTGGTGTGCATAGTCTTGAGCACCTCGTGACGTCCTTTACCCGAGTGATCCGGCTGCCGAAGCGGGCCCGTGTCCGCTTCCGAGACCGGATCAATCAGCAGGTGTTTGTCGACGGCACCTCCGAATGGGGGCAGATTGTGTCCCAGCTTGAGTCAGACAGCAGCTGGATGCCTCTTCTCGTGGTTCACGATTACTCGGATGCTGTAGTCGGCATCGATCAGGCTGGTCTCATTGCCGAGGGTCACGCTGATTCCGCTTCGGTGATGTACACCGAAGGGCTCGGTCACAACCGCCTGCTGGCCGATCGATGTGTTGTGGATGCCGTCACCGAATTCGTTTCAACTCAAGTCGAATCGCGAGTCCAAAACCCTGTACAACAGGAAAATGGAGTCTCGAACGGACCACCCCGGATCACGGAGGAGCCCGGCGTCGACGGCGCGTACTTAGGCGGCGCTGTCCGATGTACTGACACCAGGAAGAAACCAAGGCTGTGAAAGTAGCACTTTGTCTAGTTGACGGGAAAGTATGGACGACTGTAGAGCTCGGTGCGATTCCTTCATCGACGAGGCGGGCGCTGCGTGCAGGACTTGTCTGCCTCGGTTGCGGAGCTACCGTGGAGCTCCAGCGAGGACGCAATATAGGGCCTGCCAGGTTTTGTGCTGAACATGACCCGACCTGCCCTGCAGTGGCGTCTACGGCGAGCGTTTTCCGATTTCTGCAATAAGGACGCACTTCCACCATGCCCTCCTAGAGCCAGAAATACTTGACACAGTCACTCAGCCCAATCCGGCAAATACCAAGGAAGCGATACATTGAAAGAAGACCCCCTGAACACCCACTATGACGTTGTAGTCCTCGGCGCCGGCCCTGGAGGCTACGTCGCTGCAATCCGCGCCGCACAACTGGGTAAGAGTGTTGCCGTCATCGAAAAGCAGTACTGGGGAGGCGTCTGCCTAAACGTCGGCTGCATCCCGTCCAAAGCACTACTACGTAACGCGGAACTGGCGCACATCTTCACCCATCAAGCCCAACAGTTCGGCATCTCCGGCCAAGCCCTCTTCGACTACGGCGCTGCCTACGATCGCAGCCGGCAAGTTGCAGACGGCCGGGTCAAAGGCGTTCACTTCCTAATGAAGAAGAACGCGATCAGCGAGATTAACGGCCACGGCACCTTCACCGATCCCCACACCATCCAAGTAGCCCTCACCACCGGCGGCACCCGCAAGGTGACCTTCGACGATGCCATCATCGCCACGGGATCCACTGCCCGTCTCGTGCCAGGCGTCCAGCTCAGCGAGAACGTCGTCAACTACGAGACACAAATCCTCACCCGAAAACTACCAAATTCCATCGTGATCATCGGTGCCGGCGCCATCGGTATGGAATTCGCCTATGTCCTGGCAAATTACGGTGTGCAGGTCACCATCATCGAATACTTAGACCGAGCCCTCCCCAACGAGGACATCGAAGTGTCGAAGGAGATCGCCCGACAGTACAAGAAACTCGGCATCAGCCTCCTCACATCAACCAGAGTCGAGACGGTCACCGACGATGAAACCTCGGTCACCGTGACCTACTCGGCGCCAACCGGCGAACGGTCGCGCATTCGCACGGATAAGGTCCTCATATCGGTGGGCTTCGCACCCCGCACCACCGGATATGGGCTAGAGAACACCGGCGTAGAACTCACTCAGCGCGGTGCTATCGCAATCGACGACTACATGCGCACGTCTGTCCCCCACCTGTACGCCATCGGGGACGTCACTGAAAAGCTCCAGCTCGCACACGTGGCCGAAGCTCAGGGTGTCATAGCCGCCGAAACAATCGCCGGCGCCGAAACCTTTCCCATTGGCGACTACCGCATGATGCCCCGAACTACCTTCAGCCAACCGCAGGTCGCTTCCTTCGGCCTTACCGAACAGCAGGCTCGCGACGAAGGCTATGACGTCATCATCGCCAAGTTCCCCTTTACCGCCAATGGCAAAGCGCAAGGTATCGGAGACCCGACCGGGTTCATCAAACTCATCGCTGACACAAGGCACGGAGAACTCCTCGGAGCCCACCTCATTGGCGCCGACGTCGCGGAACTCCTCCCTGAACTCACCCTCGCCCAGAAATGGGATCTCACCGCAACCGAACTCGCACGGAATGTCCACGCTCACCCCACGCTGGGCGAAGCACTCCAAGAAGGATTCCACGGACTCACGGGGCACATGATCAACCTCTAGAACCACATCGAATACTCCCGGCTGGCCGGCGCACTACGTCTACTTGCCGAAGAACTGGACTTTGGCGAAATGCCCATGAGCTGGGGAGACCTTCTCAATAACGGTGTATCCGGCAGTTTCCTTTAGTTGTTCTCAGCTGCCGGGAATCGGTCGCCGAGGTGATGGCGAAGGCGTTCAAAGCGGGCTTCCAACGCAAGGCCCATCGCGTTCTTCCGGCACCGGCCGGATCGAGTGACCGGGTGACCAGATACATGAACTTTTGAATCGCCCCGGGTTTGCTTGACTCGGGCCACAACAAAACGGGCTGTTGCCTAGCAAATCGGACCACTCTAACGCCCGCACTCAACATACCAACGTGACAGCGAGGTTCACGATGACAGCTACAGGCTGGAGGGAATTCACCGCAGCACGATTCCTCCTTTGTTTCCAGCAGCAGGGACATGTCCGCCACCAGGTCTCCCGTGGTGCGGGAAGGCAGCACCTGGGCCATGAGCCAGCGCGAATAGCCGGAGGCCACGGTGAGCACACGAGGTGAATGCATGGCACCGTGCCCCGGTGGGAATGATTCGCTCGGTGGGAGGCAATAGGTCCCACGGGATCATTTCCCTGGGATCGAAGCTGCGGTGATTTGAGAGATCCGGGCCCTAATTTCGGCTGTCTTGGCGCGAAAGACCGAACGTCCTCCCGTGTAGCCAACCGACTGGCGATTTCGCGCACACACAGGCCTCCAGCCATAGCTGTCAAAGTTTCGCGGTTAGCTGGCGGAGGCTTTATGTTCCCGGGGTGCATCCCTTCGGGCCTGGGCGACCTCGATCCGTGCGGTGGCTTTCGCCTGGCGAATCGACGACGCCAGCCAGCTGCTGGAAGAAAATGACGCATCCATAGCGGAGATTGCCTTGACCGTCGGGTTCGCGACACCAGTGACCTTTTCGCCAGCGATTCCGGGCGGTCACAGGTGTGGCGCCGCTTGAATATCGCAGGGCGTTTCAATTGCGAAACTAGGCTCCCGCCCGCTTACCCCAGTCGTGATGCGGGCGCCGGCCGTTCAGGCCGTGTTCGTAGGCGAAGATGACGGCGTGCACGCGGTCGCGCAGCCCGAGTTTCATCAGGATACGGCCCACATGGGTCTTCACCGTGGATTCGGCCACGAACATGCGTTCCCCGATCTCCGTGTTTGTAAGTCCTCCGGCGATGGCCGAGAGGATTTCGCGTTCCCTCGGGGTCAGGGACGCGACAGCTTCATCGCCTCCGGCGGGTGGACCGGCGGGAAGCCGTTGGCTGAAGAGGTCCAGCATCCGGCGGCTGACCCTGGAGGAAATGGCGGCGTCTCCTCCGGCGACAGCCCTGATGGATGCAAGCAACTCGGCTGGTCCCACATCCTTGAGCAGAAAGCCGCTGGCACCGGCCCGGAGTGCCGCGAAGGCATACTCGTCGAGATCGAACGTCGTGAAGACAATAACCCGGGACCGCGGACACTCCTTAACAATCGTGCTGGTGGCCCCGATGCCATCCATGCCAGGCATCCGCACATCCATCAGCACCACATCCGGCGCAAAGGTGCGACACATTTCGATTCCCATCCTGCCGTCGGCGGCTTCACCAACGACCTCGATTCCGTCCTGGGCGTCGAGGACCATGCGGAATCCCATGCGGATGAGAATCTGGTCATCGACAAGCAGCACCCGGATCGGTCGCCGGGGTGAGGCAGTTACCGGTTCCATGAGGCTCCCTCCTGCGGGACGAACCGCGCGGTCACGGACCATCCACGGCCTACCATTGGGCCTGCCTCCATCGTGCCGCCATACAGTGCGACGCGCTCACGCATTCCCACGAGGCCGCGTCCGAGGTGGCCTGCGGGAATGACCTCGTGTTGGCCGTCGTCGGTCACCGAGACCGTAATCTCCTCGGCGCTGAACTGCAAGCCAACAACCACCGCCGATGCTTCCCTCGCGTACTTAAGCGCATTGGTGAGCCCCTCCTGGACGACGCGGTAGATTGCCAGCTGGATCCCGGGGTCGGCCGGAGGAACACCGGCTGATCGCAGGACCACTGGAAGGCCCGTGGAACGGAAAGGCTCCACCAGGGCCGGCACGTCCCCGACCCCGGGCGCTGGCACCACCGTGCCGGGTGGTTCCCCGGTGGTACCTACGTTCAGCACTCCGAGCATCCGGCGCATGTCCGACACCGCGGTGCGGCCCGTCTCGGCCACTTGACGCATGGCCGCGGCGGCGCGGGCAGGATCAGAGGGGGCAATCTCTGCAGAACCATGGGCGAGGGAAATCATCACCGCCAACCCGTGCGAGACGATATCGTGCATCTCGCGGGCGATCGCGTTCCGCTCCGCGGCTGCGGCGATACTGGCCAGGTGCTGCCGTTCCCGCACCAGCCGGTCCGCGCGGTCCACGAGAGCGGCCACGTAGCTGCGGCGCGAGCGGACGTTAAAGCCGACCAATGCCGCGATCACGAGCACTGCGATTGCCTGGCCGGCCTGGCCCGGGTCAACTATTGACCCGGGCAGGACCGCGGCCAGAAGGAGGACGCCGCTGGTCCCCAGCAGAGCACAGGCTGCATGCCGGGTCGACCTGTAAACGGCGACGGCGTACAGTGCCATGGCTGTCGCCACCGCTGCGAAGCTTGTCGGCGCCGGGAACGTGAAGAGCATGATGCCCGCGGCGACGGCCAACGAAAACATCGGAGCCCGCCGGCGGAAAAGCAGGGCAGCTCCGGAAACCACCACCGCGAGCAACTGAAGAATGAACCCCAGGCCATTCGTCTCGTGAACGATAGCGGTCGCGGCCAGCGCCGGCCCTGCATACGAGGCAGCGATCAGAAGGTCTGTGATTCGCGGGCCGGAGCGCCATCCGCGTTGCCGGATCGGTTCGTCCGGGGGACCCGCCGTCGGCAGAGCCAGTTCCTCCTTGCGCTCCCTGTCACCCGTCCCAGTCATGCCCCGGACTCTACCCGTCGTGACGTGCATAAATGGCCTCCTGTCCTCAGTCGGCGGGTACGGGTAGTTCCAGCGTGGAAAATCATTGGAGCGCAAGGACCAGGTACAGGGCTGCGAGGGCAGCTGAAACGGGGGTCATGACCAAGCGTTCGGGTTTGCTGCGGGAGATGGCGTTCATCAGGACGCCGAGCGCGAAGTATGCCGTCATCACCCATATGGTCACGGACGTAAAGGATTCGCCTATCAACGGCGGGGCCAGGTTGGCCTTGGCCAGCGCGGCATATGCGAAGAGGACGTACAAGCCTATGGAGACCGCACTTCCGATTCTGAGGTTGGCCGGGAGGACACGGTGTTGTCCGCCCCACGCCATCCTCCCGAGCGGGGCCCCATTTATTAGCGCTCCCTGGAAGACGGTCAGGCCTGCCAGAAGCGCGCAGGCGAGTATTGCGGAAAGCTGATCCAACGGCATTACAAACCACTCTCTTGTGCAGTGGCGGGCAATCGATGCGCCGGCTTGTGTCCGGCATATTCGCGAAAGCGGAGCATCATGGCGACCGCCATCAGCGGAATCATTGCCGCATGGCTGAGAGACATCATTGTCCCGGCTGTCATAACCCCCAGGAGGTAGGGGACCGCGGTCAGGGCTGCGGGAAGAAGCATCGCTGCCGACATTTCAGCGATAGCCTGCCAGGTGTGGCGCCGATGGCGCATGTACAGGACCATCGGCACGCTCATGTTGAACGCCATGATGATATTCGAGAGGACGGGCAGCCGGACCCACGGGTGGTCGACTCCGGCAAGGGCCACCGTCATCTCGTAGACGGGGTCAAGCACGAACATTCCCCCGTACATCAACGCAACCATCACACCGAGGTGCTTGGCGAAGTAGACGTATCCCGTCCGGTTCTTCGGGACGGCCTGCTGGGCCCCGCCAAGGGAGGCGGCCGGACGCTGATCGAGTTCGTGGATGTACCGGGTCATTTCATCTGTCCCTCTGCGCGACGGCTGATGGCGGAGCGAGTAACCACCGGCAGGGCGCCGATGAGGGTGGCAAGCAGCAGGCCGAGCACGATCAGGACCGGAACGCGTACATAGGTTTCACCGGCCGGCAGGTTCAGATGGGCAGTGGGATAGTCGATCATCTTGGCCGCCGACACGGCGGTGGCGCGGTCGGTATGTTGCGCCAGATATTCGAGGGCGCCGTCGAATCCGAGAGCTCCGTCGGCGCCGGCAAAGGCGTCGGCGGGAACATTGCGGGACGCGGCCCAGTCCCTCAACTGGGGGTCGATGTCCTGGTCCCGCGCCGCGCCGGGGGCGATGACCCTGTCCACCTGGGGTGCCTGGGTTTCCGGGACGGTGAGGAGGACCATACCGTGTCTGGTGGTGACGGCCTCCGTGGCAGCAACCGGCACGGCGCGGGCTGCGAAGGACATGTTATAGACCTCGAACGCGCTGGCGACGTCGGCTTCTCCTACTCCGTTGAAGAGCCCGACTGCGATCGTCGGCCGGAACCACGGGACGAGGGCGTTGAGTCCGACGGGGAGGTCAGCGGTGGTGAAGGACTGGACGGGTATTGATGCAGATGCCATGAGCGACCAGCCCGGGTAATTCATCAGGCGGCCTACGCGTTCGGCTTCGTCAGGGCCAGCCAGGTCCTCCATGACTTTCAGCGCGCCCGGAATGCCGGACGTGACACCGGCTGTGGTGGTGATCATGCCGTCCTGAACGTATCGCAGGCCTTCCGACCAATGAACCTGGGGATGGCTCTTCTTCAGAGAACCCAGACGTGACCAGTGGCCTGTCGCCCTATGGCCGTCGAGGACACCGCTCCCTGCCAGAACGTTCGATCCGTTGCAGACGCCCAGGATGCGGGCCCCGCGGCCTGACTGCTCCACGATCCACTCCCGCATCGCGGTTTCCTCCGGCCCCTCCGGAGCACCGACTGCGGGGACAACGACGACGTCCGGCTTCCGAGCCTTGCCTGATCGAACGTCCTCGAACGTGTACGTGGGCACTATCGCGGGGCCTCCGTCAATCGCTGCAGGAGCCGACTGCGCCGCAATTGTGTAGACGGAGAATTCGGGGGAGCTGGCAAACACCTCGTAGGGCGCAAGAACGTCGCTCCCCACGGTGCCCGACGAGCCCAGGACAACGGCGACAACGATCGCGCCCGAGGAGGACGGCCGGTTCACCGGGAATCCCTGCAGGCTCTGCTGAGGCGGCGCCACGTGGCTTTGTGCATCAGCCACCGCTACGCCCGCGAAGGCCAGCGCAGACACAGCGGCCAGGGATAATGCCACCGAGAGAGCGGTGTAGAAAAAGAGTCGTGAGCGGGAGGCCATGAGCGGGGTCTCGATTCTGTAGACGCGAGCTGCCACCGTGCGTGCGCCCTGCGTTGCTCTCACGCTACGGATTGCCCGTTTCCCAAACATCGGTCCAAGGGATACTTCCCAGCAAGTGCATGTGGTACCGGGGTACTACCCGTGTGCCATTTCGGCTCCGCCGGCTTACGAATGCCTGTGGCCGCCAGGTTGTTGCACGGCGTTGATGCGATGTCACCACCGGCATCCCGTTAGGTCAGGCAACTAAAAGAGACGTATGCCAACGTTGCACCAGCAACGAAATCGACAGTGGCGGTGCTCAAGAGCATCAGCTTAGGCAATCGGGCCTGACTCACCCGGGGCAGTCCTTTCGGCGATCAGGGCCGACGACAGTCGAAGTTTTATCGAGGCCGAGGAAGAGGCGGTGATGGCCATGAACCGACTACGGCAACATTGTAGGGACGGCACCGGCGGGACTAAGGACGGCCGCGGTCCGGATTCGGACGATACAGTCGCCGGTAGCTGGTGGGCGTCATTAAAAGCTCGCGCATGAAATGCAGGCGCATGTTTGTCGAAGTCCCAAGGCCACAGCGGTGGGCAATGGCTTCCACGGTCAGATCACTATTTTCTAGGAGCCTTCGGGCCTCCGCCATCCTTTGCCCCGTTAGCCACCTCAGCGGTGTCACGCCCGCTTCCGCCACAAACCGGCGGGCAAACGTGCTGGGTGCCCATCCGGCATGACCAGCCAAATCTCGAACCGAAATAGGCTCGGAGAGGTTCTTCCGAGCCCACACACAAGTCGCTCCGAAGAGTCCAATCGGGGCAGCGACAGGATTCTCGATGAACTGAGCCTGTCCGCCTTCCCTGTGGGGCGCAACAACCATGCGGCGGGCAATTCTGTTGGCAGCCTCGGTTCCGAAATCGTTTCTGACCAGATGGAGGCAAAGATCTATGCCAGCGGCAACACCAGCACTGGTACTAACTCCGCCCTCATCTACGTAGAGCACGCCGGCCTCGACGGTCGTCGACGGATACATCGCGGCCAGCCGTTCAGCATTCCGCCAGTGAGTTGTGGCCCGCTTCCCATCCAGGAGTCCCGCGGCTGCCAGAGCGAACGCACCCGTGCAGACGGAAATGATTCGCGCTCCGCGACGACTGGCCTGGCGCAGCGCATTACTCACCTCCTCCCGAGGGTCGTCCAACGGACTGAAACCCGGAACAACCACAGTGTCAGCAGCGCGAAGTAGGTTGAGTCCATGGGTTACTTGGATGGCGTAGCCCGTCGTCGTGGAAACGAGACCAGGTTCTGCGGCGCACACCTTGAAGGAATACCGCTCTCGCTCGTCTAGGTGGCCGAATACCTGGGCGGGTATAGCTAGATCGAATGCCACTACGCCCGGCAATGCCAGAGCCACGACGTTGTGCATGGCCATCACTGTACAGGTGAAAGAGGCGGTCGGCAGAATACTTTCGATATGCGGCAATTCTGCCCATTATTTTTCCAGAACTCGGCTGACAGGGTCGTACGTATGGAAATTTTCCCTCTTACAGCTCCGAGTAACAGCCGACGCGTCGTGGACCTGAGCCACACCATTGCAGAAGGCGTCATCACCTATCCTGGCCTCCCTGCCCCAACAATTGAGTCCTACCTTTCCCGAGCCGATTCGCCCTCCCGATTCGCCCCTGGAACGGAATTCTCGTTGGATACGATCTCTCTGATCGGCAACACGGGCACCTATTTGGATAGCCCGTTCCATTGCTTCGCAACGGGAGCAGACTTGGCCTCCTTGAACTTGGAGACCCTGGTAGGCCTTCGAGCTGAGGTAATCCATGTTCCAATCAAGTCCGGAAGGGGCATAACTCCTGCCTTGCTTCAGAACAGGGATCTGAAGGGCGCGGCAGTACTCTTCTACACCGGCTGGGATCGCTATTTCGGCACACCGGAGTATGGAGTTGGCGCGCCTTTTCTGACAGAAGACGGTGCCAGGCATCTGGTCCAGGCGGGGGCTGCACTCGTCGGGATCGATTCATTGAACATCGACGACAAGGATTCCAGCGGCGAAAGACCGGCCCATACACTTTTGCTGGCTGCTGGTATTCACATAGTCGAGCACCTCACCAACCTCGGAAACGTACCCGAGCAAGGGGCACGCTTCACGGCCGCACCTCCAAAAATCGAGAATTTCGGAACGTTCCCAGTCCGAGCCTACGCAGAAATCTGATCTCGCACCTGCGACGGCAAGCCGCTACTGACTGCGGTGTTTAGCCGTGGCAAACATTGACTCCTGAGGGACTTCAGCACGCTAGGACCTAGCCGCAGTGAAGCTGGAGCAATCACGCGAACGGCCCGCTCGCCTGCACATGTCCCGACGGCTGCCGTGGTGTGGGGGGGTGATCATGGGAACAGGGCAGGTCGCTTCACCGCTGGCGGTATGGTGGCTCACACCGTCCACTGTCTGTGCTTTCGCTCTTGCGGTTATCGCCTCGGTTTACATCGGTTTTGCTGTAGCGGACGGGCGTACCAAAGTGCTCGTGGTGGAAACCGGCGTTGCCGCCGTCTTTATTGTGGGCGCTGCATCGGCGATCACCGGCCCTGCCTGCATTTGGGGTCGCGTGGTTGGCAACACACGGGCTGAAGGACCTGTGGCAGCATCGTACGCAGTTCGTACGCAACACCCGGTGGTGGCCACCTTTCTGCGCCACTGTCGACTTCGTCGCCGCAACAGTTCTTGCGGTATTCCTCGTTACGGGAACAGGCTTCCATGCCTGACCGCGAGTCCAGTACGCATCAGCTGCCCCCTATTGGCGAGGAACCCACGCCTTTAGGATGGGGTGAGATCGTCAATCTGAGTTGCGACATCAGGAGGGCCGGTTTCTGCGCCCGGCTTTTGGCCGATGCCCCAGTTGGAGGGGCGGGTCCACGCAAACGTCTAAAAGAGGAAGACCACAGATGAGCAACGACATTGACCACATGGCCGACAATGAAAGCACCACAGGCCGGCGCCTCGACCGCAGTCAATATATTCTGGAGTTCTGTGACACTTTTGAGGGACCCGATCTGCAGAGCACGAAATGGATTCCGAGCTACCTCCCGCAATGGAGCAATACCGAACGAGCACGGGCCAGGTATCGCCTCGATTCCGGGGTACTGGCCTTAATGATTGAAGAGGACCAGCCTCCTTGGTCCCCAGAACACAATGGCGGCCTCCGCGTTTCCAACCTTCAAACCGGGCTGTTCTCAGGGCCACTGGGAAGCACCGCAGGCCAGCACAAGTTCACAGAGGGACTAATAGTCTGCGAGGCCCAGACTGAGCAGCGGCTGTACACCCCTCACTACGGACTCATTGAAGCCCGCGTTGCTGCCATCGCCGATCCCGCCTGCATGGTTGCGTTGTGGATGATCGGCTTTGAAGACGTCCCGGAACAATCGGCAGAAATATGTATCTTCGAGATCTTCGGCTCTGACATTGGCACTGACACCGCAATAGCAGGACTCGGAATACATCCTTTCGGCGACCCCCTCCTGCACGATGAGTTCCTGAAAATCCAGTTGGATGCTGACGTAACCGATTTTCACACTTACAGTGCTGATTGGACCCCGGACTGCGTCAACTTCTACTTCGACGACCAGTTCGTTGCCAAAGTCGAGCAGTCGCCGAACTACCCGATGCAGCTCATGCTCAATGTCTACGAGTTCGAGGGCGCACCCCCCTCTCCGTATCCAAAGAAGTTTCTGGTTGACTGGGTCCGCGGCTACCAACAGGCAGACCCGGCTGCGGCACGCGCAAAGCCCGCATCCACGGTAAACGTCTGAAGTTCAGAACGTGAAGTCGGGCCACGCTCTGGCGATCATCCAAACGCTCGAACGCCCGGAAGCGGTCGGCATCAATCCGGAACCGGGCACGAGCAGATGGCAAGTATGAAACTTTTAGCCACGGGATGGCCCAGGCGCTCTATCAGGGCAAGCTTTTCCACACCGAACTCAACGGCCAGCGCAGCATCAAGTTAGACCAGGACCTGGTGTTCGACCACTGCGACCTGCAGAACGCATTCGCCCTGGTGGACCTGCGTGAAAACGGCGGACCCGACAGCCGGCCCCGCCTTCGACTGTCCGCGGCACTTCGACTACAAACCCAGCCGCGCCTAGGACATCGACGGCGCACGGGACTCCCGTCGCCGCCAACATGCAGATTTGCCCTCAAACCCACCCTTCCGGACGAACGGCCTTACGCGAAACCTTCAGCTCAAAACCCGAACGCCAGACCTGTTACGAGTTGCATCATCCGCCAGCCGTTTCACCAACTAGCTGGGTTAGAACGGCTAGCCCGCGCCTTCCTCGTTCAGACGGGCCAGCAGCAGGGCCTCGGCGACGATCGCGTTCCGAAAATCGCCCAGGTGCAGCGATTCATTAGCGCTGTGGGCGCGGGAATCGGGATCCTCGACGCCAGTAACCAGGATCTGCGCATCCGGGTAAACCTCGGTCAGGTCCGCGATGAACGGGATGGATCCGCCGATCCCCATTTCAACCGCGGGTACGCCCCAAGCCTCCCCCAGAGCCCACATGGCAACGGACGCGGCCTTCGAGCTGGTGTCCGTCAGGAAGGAGTTGCCGCTCCCCCCCGGTGTGAACACTACCTGCGCGCCGAACGGCGCGTTGTCTTCTACGTGCCGGCGGACCATCTCCATTGCTGCCGCCGGATCCTGTCCGGGGGCAAGGCGGAGGCTGAACTTGGCCTGTGCGCGCGGCAGTAGGGTGTTAGAGGCGACGTCCACGGCAGGGGCGTCAAAGCCGATGATGGACAGTGCCGGTTTGGTCCACATGCGTGAGGCAATGCTCCCGCTCCCGGCGAGCTTCACGCCCTCGAGCACGGAGGCGTCGGCGCGGAACTCCTCCTCAGAGAGGTCCACGGCGACGTCGTCCCGGCTCACCAGGCCCTCGATCGCGACGCTGCCGTGGTCGTCGTGGAGGGTCGCGATCAGGCGGGCCAGCAGGGTCGGAGCGTCGAGTACCGGGCCGCCGAACATGCCCGAATGCACCGCGTGGTCCAAGACTTGGACTTCGATGGTGCCGTCCACCATGCCGCGCAAGCTGGTGGTCAGGGCAGGAATGCCCACCTTCCAGTTACTGGAGTCGGCCACGACGATCACCTCCGCGCGCAGCAACTCGCGGTGGGCCTCGAGGAACGACCGGAACGTAGGCGATCCCGCCTCCTCTTCGCCCTCAAAGAAGAATGTCACGCCCAGGCCCAGTTCATCCCCGAGCAAACGTGTCAGGGCCGAGTAGGCGGCAATATGAGCGAGGACGCCGGCCTTGTCGTCCGCGGCACCGCGGCCGAAGAGCCGCCCGTCGCGTTCGACTGCGGTGAAGGGTTCAGTTTCCCAGAGTGCGAGGCTGCCTGTGGGCTGGACGTCGTGGTGGGCGTACAGCAGCACGGTGGGCTTTCCCTCGGCGGCCGGGCGACGGGCGATGACGGCGGGCCCGCCTGGCGTCCCGTCCTCCTTGTCGCAGCGGAGAATCCGGACGTCGTCGAATCCGCTGGCCCGCACCAGGGCCGCGACTGCATCGGCGCTGCGGTTCAGCGGGGCCGGGTCGAAGCCTGGCCAGGCGATGCCCGGGATGGCCACAAGGTCCTTCAGCTGGCTGATCGTTTGATCGAACGATTCGGCGACGGCCTGACGGACCGCTACGGCATCGATGGTGGTGGTCTGCGGGTTCCCCGCGATGGATGAAGTCATGGCCAACACAC
Organism: Arthrobacter sp. SO5; assembly: GCF_020532805.1. GTDB lineage: Bacteria > Actinomycetota > Actinomycetes > Actinomycetales > Micrococcaceae > Arthrobacter. The sequence continues at coordinate 45,687 of NZ_MQTQ01000101.1, forward strand.
TACCCGTGATCAATCAAATTTGCGTGCCAGCGCACATATATCTCACGGCAGAAGCTTTGTCGTCAGAGTCACCCGGACTGTTGATCTTTTTGACAACGAGTTCTTGGAGAGGGGGTTCAGGGTTGCTGACGGAAGCTTTGTTGCTGCGAAATCTGAGCTGATCTACGAGATCTCGACGGGGTGGGGGCCGGTACGGGGCCGTATACTTCGCCTGCGGCTTCCTTGGTCTTGGGAAGAACAGGGAAGATTGCAGAGTCCTGGCCAGTCGGCCTCGTTCAGACTCGGAACCGGCCCGTTAATAGCACCCAACCCTCGGAAGTCGGTATCGCCGAGTTCGGGGACTCTGACTTTACGAAACTAGCCGGATCATCCGCGGTAAATCGAGATTCAGCCATCGCTCGCTTTGAAGACCTTGAACGCGTGGCCACAGAGTTGTGCGAACCCATTGGGTACCGGTTTCCGCCCCTCCCTCAAGCGGAGGACGACACTGATGGCGACTATATCGAAACCATTGCGACCCAGATTCCACCAGCGCTCAAGCTGGAGTCACAGGACCTCATTTTGAACCTGGCTAGCCCGATGGAACGCCGTGGCATAGTTGTGGCCGTGAATTCGTGAAGGGCATGACGGCGCGTCACGAGCTTCTAAGCGACTTCAGCGACCAGTCATTGCCTTGGCTGATGGCTCGCCCCATAGCTGGGCCTCCGGAGCGGGGTAGTCCTAACCCTCGGACTCGATGCAGCACGAGGGGCCGTCCTTTTCGCGCGCGAGCTCGGACCGTTGCCGGACTAGGAAACAGGAATAGCAGGTGAACTCGTCCTCGGCTTGGGGAATGATCTGAACAATGAGTTCTTCGGAGACAAACTCCCCGCCGGGATTCAGGCCTCATCCAGTGCGTCGGATTCGTCCAGCTCCCGGCCGACGCTCTGGGCGTTCGGTGCATTGGCGGACTGCAGCGCCTCAAGGGAGCGGTCCTGGGATTCCTAGACGTCGGAACGTACTTCGTCGTAATCGGTTGCCACTTAGGTCATTCTCTTTTCTGGCGTTCTTAGCTGGTGAGATTGCAACGGACACCTTGCTCGGGTTTGAACTTGCCAGCCTTCAGTTCTGCGACACGTAACGGTCAGAAGGGACGTGGAAAAGCATGAGGTCGATGAAGAAGTCATCTCCATCGACGTCGAGGTGGTATTGCCGGCCGATGAAAGCGAAGCCGGGCCCGAACTCGCCAGCGTCTGCGCCATGCGCAGCGTCATGGCCTCCTTGATGGCATGTTCCTGGGCGTCTTCGATGAGACCAAGGAAGTCGAGTACCAGAGGGCCCTTGGCAACCTCCCGCGCCAGGTCGTTACCCTCCCCGGGCTAGTCTTGCCTCGAGGTTGTTCGGGGCCGCACCGCTCCGCGTCTGGAGGCGGGTTAGGATCTGATGTTCCAGCGCGGCCACCGACCAGCCATGCCCGGCAGCTCTGGCCGCGTACCACCGGGGCAGCTCATGGTCGTCCAGCTAGCTCAGGAGCGCGACGTTGTGGCTCCAGCTCAATTGTCCAGACGGTGTCTGGACAATTGAGTCCGGGCCGTTCCATGCCGCAGCGAACGCACGCACGTTCTAGAGATTTCTTCTGGAGAATCCTTTCATGTGGGAAAACTTCGTCCTAAGGTCGCGTGCCAGCCGGTCCAGGACCTTACTCCCCCCATGGCTCGCTCATCTGCCTGTCCAGGATCGTCCGCCCAATGCTCCAGTAAAGCTCGATCATTGCTGATTCACCACGCGCTGCGCCCGGTATTGAGCTTCGCGTACGAGCCCTTTCAGGGTCGTGAGGGCAGCGGCATAGTCTCGTGCGGCATTGCTGGAGGCCCTTCGACCCCGTCAATATAGGGGTGGATTGTGAAAAAGTGAATCATCTCTAGGGTTTTTGCTGTGCGCCGTAGTGGCCTGTAACCGTCGAGTTTGATCGTCTAGCTCGGTGGGTCACCGACTCAAGGATACCGGTGCTCACAGTTTGCGTCCGTTCGCGGCTTGCGACGAACTGCTTACGGATTTCGCCACGACGGCGGTTTGAACGAGCGGAACTTGGCCTCTAGACCAGCCGCTTGTGAGCGTTTGCGAGGCCGGCCGCGAGAGCGTGCATGCGTCCGGCCACGAGTTCGTCAATCGCCACAGTGGTATCCATGGGGCTGTCGGGTGCGGCTACCGACAGGGTGACCGCACCCGACCGCTTTCATTGGCGAGTGGCGATGGTTTCTTTTTCGATCACCGGCGCGGGGGCGGGCGCATGCAGCGTAATCGCAGCCAGCAGGGCGCCGGCGAGGGCAATCACGGCTGCGCCGATGAATGCTGAAGAGAATCCCGTGGTCAGCGCCGGAAGGTTCCCGCTCTCCGTCGCACCGTTCGCGGCTGCAATGGCCGTCATCGCCGCCAGGCCGAGTGCGGATCCGACCTGGTAGCTGGTGCTGACGAGGCCGGAAGCGAGACCGCCCTCCTGCGGCGGGGCGCTGGAGATCGCCGTGCCGAGGGTAGGGATGAACGCCAGGGACATCCCGAGTGCGGCCAGGAGCGACGCCGGCAGGACATCCACCCAGAAGTTTCCGTCCACGCGGGCGAAGGACAACCACATCAGGGCGCCTGCGAGGGCGATGAGACCGCTCACGCTCATCGCTTTCGGCCCGAATCGCGCGGTGAGTCGCGGTGCAAGCACGATCATGGTGATCATGATGAATGCGGTCATTGGCAGGAGCGCGGCACCGCTGGGGAACGCCGAGTAGCCCAGGACTTGTTGCAGGTAGAGATTCAGGAAGAACCACATCGGGATCCAGGCGGCGGCGAGCAGCAGCTGCGCTAGGTTGGCCGCTGCCAGATTTGGGATACGGAAGATCGACAGTCGCATCAGTGGCTCCTTCCGGCGGGCCTGAACGAGCACGAACAGTGCGAGCAAGGCTGCGGCTCCGGCGAGAGTTCCCCACGTTTCTACACTGGCCCATCCGGCCTCGGGCGCTCGGACAATCGCGAAGACACCGAGGGCGAGTCCTGCGGTGACGAGAAGGGCGCCGGCGATGTCGATGGAGCCGCGAATGCGCGGTCCGTCTGCCGGGAGTGCCTTGGCGACGAGGGCCACAACCACGAGGGCGAGCGGGATGTTAATGAAGAAGACCCACGGCCACGACATGTACTCGGTTATGACCCCGCCGAGGAACACACCCGCTGTTCCCCCTGCCGGTGCGGCCGCACCATAGAGGGCCAATGCACCACCGAGCTCCTTCGGGCTCGACCCGAACGTCTTCATCAGCAGCGTGAGTGCCGCGGGTGCGATGAGTGCCGCACCGGCTCCCTGTACGCCGCGTCCGATCAACTCGAACGCGACGTTCCCGGCAAGCCCCGCGACGGCGGAACCGGCGAGCAGTACGACCCAGCCAGTGGTGAACATCCGTCGGGCGCCGAAGGCATCCCCTAGACGCCCGCCGAGCAGTAGGAGCCCACCGAATGTGATGACGTAGGCGTTGAAAACCCAGGACAGGCTCTCGGGGCTGAAGCCCAGTTCCTCCTGGATTCGGGGCAACGCTACCCCCACGATTGAGGTGTCCATGATCACGACGAACTGCGCGAGTGCGATGAGGAAGAGCGCGAGCCTCTTCTTCCCCGGCCGCGGTGTTGATTGAGACATTCCAGATTCCCTTCGATTGCGTTGTTGGCGATTTCCCAACTCGATTTATACCCTACGGGGGTATGGTATCCAAAATACCCCCCATGGGTATATGGTTGAGCATACCAGTACCCCCTAGGGGTATATTTCGGACCAGCAGAGGAGAATTCGGATGACAACGAGCGAATATCAGGTGACCGGAATGACCTGCGGTCATTGCGAGACGTCGATCCGGGAAGAGATCGGTCAGATAGCAGGCATCCAGTCGATTGACGTGAGCGCCAAGACCGGCAGGCTTGTCGTGACCAGCCAGGCCGAACTGGACGACGCAGCAGTCCTTGCAGCGGTCAGCGAAGCCGGCTACGGGGCGGTGCGTGTCCCGTGAAGGTCCCCGTAAAGCTCGGACTCTTTGGAGCGGGACTGGCGGCCTTATTCACAGCTTCATTTGCTGCCGCAGGCGCAGTGGTCCCCGCCCAGACCGCGGCGGCCTGGGCACAGTCAACGGAAGGACATGTCATGGACAGCAACGACACACAGCCTGCCGCCTCAGTGAAAGGCCTGTCGATGGAGCAGGACGGGTTCCTCTTGGGGAATGTCTCCTCCCCCGGCACGGCAGGTCAAGAGGGAACCCTCTCGTTCACGATCTCCGACGCCAAAGGAAAGCCGGTCACCGACTTCGAGGCCTCCCACGACAAGAAACTCCACCTGATCGTGGTGCGCACGGACGGAACCCAGTTCCGCCATGTGCATCCCACCATGGACGCCCATGGCGCATGGTCACTGCCCTGGAAGTGGAACGCCGCCGGCAGCTACCGGGTCTATGCAGACATCGTCCCGGCAGCAACGGGACAGAACATCACTCTGACCCGTACGGTCCAGGCGGCCGGAGAATTCACCCCCGCCACGCCGGCTCCGGCGTCCGCCGCGGAAACGGTCGACGGCTACAACGTGGACCTCACCGGCACGCTGAGCGCCGGTGAACATGCCATGCTCACAGTCTCGGTTTCCCGTGACGGGAAACCGGTCACTACACTGCAGCCGTACCTGGGTTCCTACGGACACCTTGTCGCACTGCGCGAAGGGGACCTGGCTTACCTGCACGTCCACCCCGAGGGCGAGGAACCCCGCCCCGGCGCCATCTCCGGCCCGGACGTGAAATTCATGACCGAGGCCCCGACCCCGGGACGCTACCTGCTCTACCTGGACTTTCAGGTCGACGGACAGGTCCACACGGCCGAATTTGTCCTCAACGCCACCGGAACCACGGCCGCTCAGCCCGCAGCTCCGGGCAAGTCCGCCGGGCCCACCGAGTCGGCGGATCCGGGCGAGTCTGCCGGACATTCCGGCCACTGACCACCATAGACACCACGAGCCTGGTCCATCCCGTGATCAGGAAGCGCACCACCGAGGAGGACCCATGTCTGCAACATCGGCCCAGGCGCAAGAGCTGGGCAACATCATCGAGCTTGAGATCGGAGGGATGACCTGCGCCTCGTGCGCGATGCGGATCGAGAAGAAACTGAACAAGCTCGACGGCGTGATCGCGACCGTGAACTACGCCACTGAAAAGGCGAAGGTCACCGCGCCCGCCGGCCTGGACCCGCTGGCGCTGATTGCCGAGGTCGAAAAGACCGGTTACACGGCGGCACTCCCCACGCCGAAACGGACCCAGGAGGCGAACGCCGATGCGGAGCAGCCCGACACGGACCTGATATCGCTGCGGAACAGGCTGATCGCTTCAATCGTGCTGTCGGTGCCGGTCATCCTGATGGCCATGATCCCGGCGCTGCAGTTCAACTACTGGCAGTGGGCGTCCCTGACGCTCGCCGCTCCCGTGATCGTGTGGGCGGCCTGGCCGTTCCACAAGGCCGCGTGGACCAACCTGCGCCACGGCGCGGCCACGATGGACACGCTGGTCTCGGTCGGCACGTCCGCTGCGTTGCTATGGTCACTCTTCGCACTGTTCTTCGGAACAGCCGGACAGCCGGGAATGACCCACGGGTTCTCGTTCACGATCAGCCCCTCGGACGGTGCCGGGAACATCTACCTGGAAGTCGCCGCCGGGGTGACCATGTTCATCCTGGCCGGGCGTTACTTCGAGAAGCGGTCCAAGCGCCAGGCGGGGGCCGCCCTGCGCGCCCTGCTGGGGCTGGGGGCCAAGGAGGTCGCGCTGCTCCGGGACGGGGTCGAAACCCGGATCCCCGTCGAGCAGCTGTCGGTGGGCGACGAGTTCGTCATCCGCCCGGGTGAAAAGATCGCCACGGACGGGGTGATTGTCGCGGGCACCTCGGCGGTGGATGCGAGCATGCTCACTGGCGAGTCAGTCCCGGTCGAAGTCGGCGAGGGCGATGCAGTGACCGGCGCGACCGTCAACGCCGGCGGCCGCCTGGTCGTGCGCGCCGCCCGGATCGGCTCGGACACCCAGCTGGCACAGATGGCCAGGCTCGTTGAAGACGCCCAGTCCGGCAAGGCCGAGGTCCAGCGCCTTGCCGACAAAATCTCCGGGATTTTCGTGCCGATCGTCATCGCCGTGGCCGTCGTGGTGCTCGGAGCCTGGATCGGTGCCGGCTTCCCGCTCAGCGCCGCGTTCACGGCCGCCGTCGCGGTCCTCATCATCGCCTGCCCCTGCGCCCTCGGACTCGCAACGCCGACCGCGCTGCTGGTCGGCACCGGACGGGGCGCCCAGCTGGGCATCCTGATCAAAGGCCCGGAAGTACTCGAGTCCACCCGCAAGGTCGACACGATCGTGCTCGACAAGACTGGAACGGTCACTACGGGCAAGATGACGCTGCTTGACGTGTTCACCGCCGACGGAACCACCCGCGAGGACGTCCTGAGGCTGGCCGGCGCACTGGAGGACGCCTCCGAACACCCGATCGCCCAAGCCATCGCCCAGGGCGCAACCCAGCGGATCGGATCACTTCCGGTACCGGAGTCGTTTACGAACGTCGAAGGCAAAGGCGTGCAAGGCACCGTCGAGGGCCATGCCGTGCTCGTCGGGCGCGAGAGCCTGCTGGCGGACTGGTCCCTGCACCTTCCCGGCAAGCTCGCCCTCGCCAAAGCCACAGCGGAAGCCCAAGGCAAGACCGCAGTCACGGTCGCCTGGGATGGTGAGGCCCGCGCAGTGCTGGTCGTCGCCGACGCGGTCAAGGCCACCAGCACCGAGGCGATCGCCCAGCTCAAAGCACTCGGGCTGACTCCGGTTCTCCTGACCGGAGACAACCGGGCGGTCGCCGAGCAGGTCGCGGCCGAGGTCGGAATCACCGAGGTCATTGCCGAAGTGATGCCCAAAGACAAGGTCGACGTCGTCACCCGCTTGCAGTCCGAAGGGAAGGTCGTGGCGATGGTCGGCGACGGCGTCAACGACGCCGCGGCCCTCGCCCAGGCCGACCTGGGCCTGGCGATGGGAACCGGGACGGACGTCGCGATCGAAGCTGCAGACATCACACTGGTGCGCGGGGACCTCCGCTCCGCCGCCGATGCCATCCGCCTGTCCCGCAAGACCCTGGGCACCATCAAGACAAACCTGTTCTGGGCCTTCGCCTACAACGTCGCAGCCATTCCGCTGGCCGCGTTCGGACTGCTGAACCCGATGCTCGCCGGAGCCGCCATGGCGTTCTCCAGCGTATTCGTCCTCAGCAACAGCCTTCGCCTGCGGTCCTTCAAGTCCAAGGCGAACACCACGGCGTCCACGTCAGCACCGCACACTCCCGTGCGGCAACTGCAGGGCGTCTGACCATCCCCACCCAAAGAAAGATCAATTATGTGCCAAAATCACGCACCCGCCTCACAGCCTGCCCGTCACTTACAGGGGGACCGCTCCGAGTGTCCAGGTATGCCAGGGAGCACGGCCGTCAAGACCAATCCGAGGCAGCCGGCCTCGTCCGGGACCACGAGAGCAATCACTACTAGCTCTGCTGCGCCTCTTCCGGACCCCCTCGACACCGGCCCCGCAAAGTACAACAAACGCGGGCTAACCGGCAGCCGCCCCCGCCCGGACAGCGCCACCTGGCGCCAATCCAACGGGGCTCTTCACGCCGGCCTGAAATATACCCCCTAGGGGTATATTGTAATTGTTATTCGCCTCAGCTCATCCGAGCACTCCCGTTCCACCGAAAGGAAACCCTTCCATGAGCAACAGCTGTTGCAGCACCAGCGCCACCGACAACGGCAAGGCCCCCGCCGCCGCCATGTCTCCTTCAGCCGAGAACCTCCTCGGGGTCAGCAGCGATGACCTCGCCGAGTGCCCCGTCATGACCGGAAGCCGGGTCGCGAAGGCAGACGCCGAATCCGCAGGCCTCTTCCGCGACTACGAGGGCAACCGCTACTGGTTCTGCTGCGCAGGCTGCGGACCCCTGTTCGACGGCGACCCGGCAAAGTACGCCACGGCCGCCTGAGCGTCTCGGGGTGGTGCCGGGCGGAGCCGGCACCACCCCGACCACTCTTGTCAGAGACCCATCCAGACCAGCCAGAGGGTAAAGACCATGAACGAGCACCAGGAACACGGCGGCCACGGAATGCACCCCGGCCCCGCAGGTCCGGACGCGGCCGCCCTTCACCACGACGGTACCGTCTCAACCGTGCCTGAACACCCCTCCGCAGAGGCCGACTCCGGTCACGCCGGACATGACATTGCTGGCCACGGTGGGCATGGTGACCACGTCGGGCAGTTCCGGCGGCTGTTCTGGATCATGCTGGTCCTGGCGGTCCCGGTGGTGGGTTTCTCCGGAATGTTCTCGACGATCCTCGGATACACGATTCCCGATGTGCCCTGGATACCGTGGATCTCCCCGATCCTGGGCACGGTCCTGTATGTGTGGGGCGGCAAGCCGTTCCTCACCGGCGCCGTGGATGAACTCCGCTCGCGCAAACCCGGGATGATGCTGCTGATCGCCCTCGCGATCACCGTCGCTTTTCTCTCCTCCTGGGGTGCAAGCATTGGCCTGCTGCACCACGAGCTCGACTTCTGGTGGGAGCTTTCGCTGCTGGTCGTGATCATGCTGCTGGGCCACTGGATCGAGATGCGCTCCTTGGCCCAGACCACCTCGGCTCTGGATTCCCTCGCCGCGCTCCTGCCGGACGTTGCCGAACGCGTCGACGGCGATACGACCGTGCCGGTACCGCCGTCGGATTTGGAGCTCGGTGACACCGTCGTCGTTCGTCCGGGAGGCCGGGTGCCCGCGGACGGCAGGATCGTCTCCGGCTCGGCAAGCATGGACGAGTCAATGATCACCGGCGAGTCCCGCACCGTGCGCCGCAGTGCAGGGGGCCACGTCGTTGCCGGAACCGTCGCCACCGACTCCGGGCTCCGGATCGAGATCACCGCCGTCGGCGAGGACACCGCCCTGGCTGGAATTCAGCGCCTGGTCACCGACGCGCAGAACTCCAGCTCCCGCGCCCAGCGCCTGGCCGACACTGCCGCGGCCTGGCTGTTCTGGTTCGCGCTCGGTGCCAGCGTCATGACCGCCATCGTATGGACCATGGTCGGCCTGCCCGACCTCGGTGTCGTGCGGACCATCACCGTCCTGGTGATCGCCTGCCCCCACGCGCTCGGCCTGGCAATCCCGCTCGTCGTCTCCATCGCCACCGAACGCGCCGCCCGCGGCGGTGTGCTGATCAAGGACCGGCTCGCGCTGGAGAGCATGCGCACCGTGGACACGGTCCTGTTCGACAAGACCGGCACCCTCACTAAGGGCGAGCCCACCGTCACCGCCGTCGAAACTACCCGCGACCTCAGCGAGGACCGGATCCTGGCGCTGGCCGCGGCCGCCGAGGCCGACTCCGAGCACCCGCTGGCCCGGGCGATCGTCAATGCGGCAAAGAGCCGTGGACTTGCCATCCCGAAGGCGTCCGGTTTCGTATCGTCACCAGCGGTCGGCGTCACCGCCACAGTGGACGGAACCCGCATCCAGGTCGGCGGACCCAACCTGCTGGCGCAGCAAAGCGGCAGCGAGCTGGCCATCGCCCGTTCCTGGCGCGGGGAGGGCGCGATCATCCTGCACGTCCTGGCCGAGCGTGCTGTGATCGGCGCCCTGAGACTCGCCGACGAGGTCCGCGAGGAGTCCCGCCAGGCCGTCCAGGCGCTGCACGCACTGGACGTGCAGGTCGTCATGATCACCGGCGACGCCGAGGCTGTAGCCCAATCGGTCGCCGCCGAGCTGGGCATCGACCGCGTCTTCGCCGGGGTCCGCCCCGAAGACAAGTCAGAGAAGGTCAAAGAGCTCCAACACGAGGGACGGAAGGTCGCGATGGTCGGCGACGGCGTCAACGACGCCCCCGCCCTCGCCCAGGCCGACGTCGGCATCGCCATCGGCGCCGGCACGGATGTCGCCATCGCCTCGGCAGGCGTAATCCTCGCCAGCGATGACCCCCGCTCGGTACTGTCCGTGATCGAACTGTCCCGCGCCTCGTACCGCAAGATGAAACAGAACCTCTGGTGGGCGGTCGGCTACAACCTCGTCTCCGTACCCCTCGCCGCGGGCGTCCTCGCCCCGGCCGGCTTCATCCTGCCGATGTCGGTCGGCGCGATCCTGATGTCGCTGTCCACGATCGTCGTCGCTCTCAACGCCCAGCTACTGCACCGGCTGGACCTGCGGCCCGAAACCAGCACAAATGCGGCGCTGAAGCGCTAACTCTGCAACCATGTAGCAAAGAACGGAGAACAAAGGACAACGCCATGGAAACAATCACTCCCGCCGAGGCCACCCCAGAGTCGTGCCACACCATGCACGGCTACATCGGTGACAAAAGCAAATACCTCGCCCGCCTCAAACGCATCGAAGGCCAGGCCCGCGGCATCCACCGCATGGTCGACGAGGAAACGTACTGCATCGACATCCTCACCCAGATATCGGCCCTCACCAAGGCACTGGAAGGCGTCGCACTCGGACTCCTCGATGACCACCTCAAACACTGCGTCGTCGACGCCGCAAAGCTCGGCGGGGAGCAGGCAGACATCAAGATCAAGGAAGCCTCCGACGCCATCGCCCGGCTCGTCCGCTCTTGAAGGCTGCCAGCCCAATTCGCTAAGTCACGAGCAGTCGCGCGGACGGACGCAGCCCCTCGGACTGCTATTAAGCGTCGGCGTGATGGATCAGGCCTCCAGCACGGGGTGCCAGCCTGTTGGCGGCACCGCGCTCCCCGCCCAAGGGCCGACGACGCCGGCGGACGATGATGACGGCGTTGGCCAGCGCGATCCCGGCGTTGATGCCCGGGCAACCACCGGGCATCTCTTCGGCGAGGTCGTCGCCAACACATAAACCGGGCCAGCGCCGGTGCCACTCCTGACCCGAGGCCTTCGGCAATATATTGAAGAATGTCAATGTCGCGGCCATGGCCTTCAAGGCGCTGGCCGATCCGAACCGACTGCGGCTGCTCTCCATCGTCAAGGCACAAGCCTCCGGTGAATCCTGCGTGTGCGACCTGACCGAACCGCTGGACCTGGGCCAGTCCACCGTCTCCCACCACCTGAAGATCCTGGTCGACGCGGGTCTGCTGCACCGCGAAAAGCGCGGAACCTGGACCTATTACTCCCTGGTTCCCGGGGCTCTGGAGCTAACGGCCGGACTCCCGGCTATCCTATGACCGCGCCGAAACAGTCCGCGGTCACGATCCGCCCCATGAGCGACGACGACTGGCCGGCCGTTCAACGAATCTACCTGAAGGAACCGCCATCGGCCGCGCCACCTTCGAAATCAGAAGCGGCAGACTGAAAACAGATCAACACCTCGAGACTGCCCTGCCTCCGGCTTGCCGCCGAAACCTCAGAGGGATCCTTGGCTGGGCTGGCGTCTCGGCCCGGTCCCCGTTTTCCCGCGGCTCTTCAACCCGGCACTACGGACCCAGCCGGCACATGTCGCGGCGTCGAATCCGAGCTCCCTAGCGGCCTCGAAAAACGCCTGCTACCGATCCTGCCCATACCGCACCCGCCCGGACGGATCCCTGCTCAGACGGACCACGGTCGTTGCAACGCCCAAAGGTCTGGGTGTTGCAACGACCGCTAGAACCCGCATCTGGGCACGTCGACGACAGGACGCTGATCATCATTTCTTGGGGCGGCATCTCCTGTTCTCAGTCGCTCCGGGTTTGCTTATTGTCTCGCCATTCTAGGAAATGGCGTCTCTGCAGGCTCCGCCACTTAGGCCCGTTGCATCGGTGGCCTCCACGGAAGTCAGGAAGATGCCGGAGTCACGGCGAAGGCCGGCATGATTGGGGACATCGTTAGGCGTTGACGAACGCGCCAGACTCGATCGGCAGGCCCGCTTCTACCCAGTCCTGAATACCTTCGCGGTACTTGCGCACATTGGTGTACCCAGCTGCCGCCAATCGGTTCGCTACGCTCTGACTATTCGGGCAGGACTCATTGGAGCAGTAGGTAACGATCGCAGCGTTCTTGTCCGGGAGCAGGCTCGATGCCCGTGCCGCCACGTCGGCTTCCACGAGTGGCAGCGCCTTGGGCAGGTGCTGCTGCTCGTAGTACATACCCCCTAGCGCGTCGATTACAGTGACAGTTCCCGAGTCGATTGCCAACTGGAGTTCGTCGCGGCTGATGAGTTCGACCATGATGCCTTCTTTCCATAGTTATGTGCGTGTGCACACAACTATAAAGGAGCGTGCGTGTGCACGCAACATCGAATACGATTAACTCATGCCCTCCCGCAAGAAGCTCGCCTCCGATGCTTGGGGCGCACTGCTCCAAGTACACGCTGCCCTTGTCCCAATCCTGGACAAGGAAGTCCAAAGTCAGACCGGACTACCGTTGTCGTGGTACGATGTTCTGCTCGAACTGGCAACCGAACCAGAGGGCCGACTGAGGATGAGCGACCTCGCAGAACGAGTGGTCCTTAGCCGAACCCGGGTCAGCCGGCTCGTAGACGACTTGGTCGCCCGAGGCCTGATCACCAAAGAGGGCCACCCTGACGACCGCCGCTCGGCGTACGCTGTCATCACGAAGGCCGGATTGGCCGAATTCCGCGCCTCGGCCCCGGTTTACATCAGCGCGATCGAGAGTAAGTTCGCGTCCAACCTCACCAACGAGGATCTCCTGCTAGTGTCGCGAGTCCTCGGCAAGATCCAGAAACCCACAGCGTGACTCCATGATGGACGCACGCCCCCACAGAAGCAGCCGATCCGTCGGCCTCCTCTCGCCAAAATCAGCCGATGCCCTCACCCGGACTTGCTGGGCCCCGTTCCAATCCGGCGTCTACGCGATAGCTAATTGGTTTTCTTGGGTCCAGGCTTCCCATTACCGTTTGGCTTCGACCATGGGGACGATGGTTTCTCCGGAGTATCCCTTCTGAAGTGGGCGTTGAATGATTTGGCGGCGCCGTCCTGCCTGGGCGATCCCGGGTCGATGAATGTGGTGGAACGACCGGCACGGGATGTGCGCCAGCGGCGTGCGCGTGTATTCGTCGAAGACGTTTGAAGAACCGGATGTGCCGCCCACAGGGGGGTCCAGTGGACCGAAAGTCACAGCTGAGAGCTCTCGTGAACTCGCAGCCTCCTTATTAGAGCCGGAAACCGGCGCCCACAGACTGTTGACGACTGACGGGACAGATCTGATCGAGGCAGAACATTTTGCACGTGACGACCTCGGCTTCCTCGTGGGGCGCGACTCTTCCCGGGCCTGTGGTCGCTGTCCGCGATGCGACCCCACCGGGCGTTTCCCTGCCTCGAAGGTGAGCGTGGCGTGAGCGTCGGCCAGGAGTCACCCGGGCAGCGGGGAAGGCGGCATTGAGATCACGATCTTGCCGAAGTGCCGGCCATCTTCCAGGTGCTGGAGTGCCTCGTGGATCTTGTCGGCTGTGTATGTCGAGTCGACCAAGGGGCGGATGGAGTGTTCGTCGATGAACGCACCCATTTCCTCGTACATTTCACGCGATCCGGTTTCGACGCCATGAATTGTCACGTTTTTGCTGACGAACTCGTAGGTGTTGATAGGCGCCGCCAGACCGGCGATGAGCCCGATGAAGGCGATGGCTCCCCCAATTTTCACGGCCCCCAGGGAGTGGTTCAAGTTCTCGCCGCCAATCGTCTCGATGACGTGGTCAACGCCCTCCCCGCCAGTAAGTCTGAGGACTTCCGAGGCCACATCGGGAGTCTTCCGGTAATTGATCGCTTTGAGGGAACCCAGCGCGTGCAATTTGCGGATTTTTTCGTCGCTGCTGGAGGTGATGATGGGGACCGCTCCAAGTGCAAGAGCGAACTGCAGCGCGAACAACGAAACGCCGCCGGTGCCGTGAATGAGAACCGTTTGGCCTGGCTGGATGCGTCCGCGGCGCACGACGGCGTGCCAGGCGGTAAGGGCAGCGACCGGCAGCGTGGCGGCGTGCTCGTCGTCGAGGGTGCGTGGTGCGCTCACGGCCTCGTCCTGATCGATCGTGACGTATTCGGCAAGCATGCCGCGGTTAGCCGGGCCGCCTATAGGGGTCACGTAAGTCTCACGCGTGAGCGGTCCGGACTGCCACTTGGGTAGGAATATCGCCGAGACTCGGTCCCCGACGGCGAATCGGTCTGTGCCCTCGCCGACGTCGACAACCGTGCCCACGGCGTCGGAAACTGGCACCACACGGTGGGCCGGCTTCCAACCACCCTTACCGCCAATGACCAACAGGTCCCGATAGTTAAGGGACAGCGCCGCGATCTTCACGAGCACTTCCCCAGGGCCGGGTGTCGGTATCGGCACTTGGCGTGGTGAGATCTTGTCGATCCCGTCACCTTGGGTGGTCCAGGCAGTCATGGGGCCGGCGTGCCCGTACATCATGGTCGGGCCGGCGGCTGGTTGAGTAGTCATGCTAGCAATACTCCAGCGTCAAGCTCTGCAGCGACAGTGGCGTAAACGCTGTTTATGGACAAAATCCGGCCATATGATGGTGAGGTGCTGAAGAAGATAGCGGTCATCCTGCAACCACCGGTGTCTTTGTTTGAGTTGGGCGTTGTGGCGGAGGTATTTGGCGTCGACCGTTCTGCCGATGGCGTACCAAGATTCGAATACTTGGTGTGTGCCGAAACACCGGAGGAGCCTCTGTCGGCGGGGGCAGGTGCCTTCGTCACCGCGACCGGTGCGCTGGCCGATGCCGCGGACGCTGACCTGGTCGCAGTTCCCTCGTCCTCGCTGATAGCGCCGCCAAGTGAGGCCATCCTGAACGTGCTGCGGGACGCGGCCGGTCGCGGCGCCTATGTGATGTCACTTTGTTCCGGGGCCTTCGCCCTGGCGGCGGCGGGTCTTCTTGACGGCCGCACTGTGGCCACGCACTGGCGTTACGCCGATCGGCTAGCGAGCGATTACCCCGATGTGCGAGTTGATCCCGATATTCTCTACTCCCACGACGGCACAATACTCAGCAGTGCCGGCACGGCCGCAGGAATCGATGCCTGCCTGCACTTGGTGCGAAAAGAGCTTGGCACCGCCGTCGCCAACCGGATCGCCAGACGTATGGTCGTATCACCGCATCGGGACGGCGGACAGAAGCAGTTCATCGAGAGGCCAGCAATTGCCCGTTCCGAAAGAAGCCTGCAGCCCACGCTTGACTGGATCACCGAGAATATCAAGCACAGCATGACAGTCTCTGAAATGGCGCGCGTCGCCGGCATGCCCGAAAGGACCTTCGGCCGCCGTTTCGCGGCGGAGATGGGCTGCGCACCACATTTGTGGCTTCTCCGTCAGCGAGTTGCACGGGCCCAGGAACTGCTCGAGGAGACTCGCATGTCGGTGGAAGATGTCGCCTCTGAGTCTGGTTTCGGCGCGGCTCCGCTGCTACGGCATCACTTCATGCGGACGATCGGCATCACACCCACTGAATACCGCAGAGAGTTCTTTGACCTGAAGGATATCCGGTACTAAGACCCGCCCGGAGAAACGGCGCTTCGAACCGGGATTTTCCCCTCACCAGCACGCCTCCTGTCATGTGGCCAGAGCGCCGTGTGGTCACGTGTTGCGAAGTTCCTCCAGCGTCCCGTCGAGCAAGTGCGCGCGACGTGCTGGCAGCGCCCACACAACGCCGGAGGCCAGTTGGTAGTCGACCGGATTCCGGCCCACCGCCTCGCCCCGTGCCCAATACTCCTCCGCCCGGAACCGGCCGATCTGCCTCCGCCAGGCGCAGGAAAGTCGGATGTCCGGGGCGGTCAGGCGTTGGTGCTCACATCTTTCCACTAGTCCTGGGCGGCATTTTCGTCTGATCCACGAGCAGATCAGGGTCCGGCGTATCGCTTATGGTGCCGGCGGCGATGCTTTGCAGGGCCAGCGGCTGCATCTGGTCATCTCTACCAACCATATGTGAGGACCTGGTCCATCCATTCCTTCAGCATGCCGGGGACGGAGTACCAATGCTAGGGGAACTGCAACACGATCGTGTCATGCCGACGCAATAGCTCCTGCTCCCGGATTGCGTCGACACGCCGGTCCGGGTAGGCGGCGGAGAGTTCATGGACCGTGACGTGTTCCAAGTCCTTGACCCTCGAGCCCTTCGATTGAGGCCATGTTCACCGCTTCCTCCAGGACACTTTTTTCGATTTCAGGCCTCTGGCCGTTCTGCCATCCATGTTGACCGCTCTTCGTGCACTTCACAATAATTCTACTGTACGATCGTCCGTATAGTTGAATTGGCGGCTCGCATATCACCCATCCAGCTTCGCCCCCTGATCGTGTCGCTCACGCCGGTCGCCAAATAACCCTACCGAGCCCCGGGAGGGCTGGCTGACATCGAATGCGGACAGAGGCGAGCTGAATGGATACCGACTACAGCAGCGACCCGGGTTGCGGCAGGCACCCGCAGTAAGAACGGCCACACCTACGGATGAAACAGAGGAAACCATGGATTCGACAAAGAGCCTTCCCGTTGCCGTGATCGGCGCCGGCCCGATCGGCCTGGCCGCCGCGGCCCACCTGATCGAACACGGCCTAGAACCACTGATCTTGGAAGCGGGGCCCTCCGCGGGCGCCGCGATCGAGCAGTGGCGCCACATCCGGCTGTTTTCGCCGTGGCAGTACAACGTCGATGCCGCCGCCGTCCGCCTGCTCGCAGCCTCCGGCTGGGAATCACCCGGGCCCACGGCCCTTCCCTTCGGCGGGGAACTCATCGACCAGTACCTGACCCCGCTGGCCGCGCTCCCGGCCATCAGCTCCCAGCTGCAGACCGGCGTCAGGGTCATCGCCCTGACCCGCGCCGGGATGGACAAGACCCACACCCGCTACCGCGAGAACACACCGTTCATCGTCCGGGTCGAGCACGCGGACGGAGAAACCCGCGACCACGCCGTGGCCGGGGTCATTGACGCCTCCGGTACCTGGTCCACCCGCAACCCGCTGGGAACCTCCGGGCTTCCCGCCATCGGCGAAGACACCGCCGCGGACCGGATTTCCTCGCCCCTGCCGGATGTCACGGGCCGTGACCGGGCGGCGTTTGCCGGCCGCCGTGTCCTGGTGGTCGGCGCCGGGCACTCCGCCGCCAACACCCTGATCAACCTCGCCGACCTCGCCAAGGAAGAACCGGGCACCCGGATCCTCTGGACGGTCCGCGGCGAGTCCGCCTCGAAGGTCTACGGCGGAGGGGATATGGACGGACTGCCCGCCCGCGGCCAACTCGGCGCCCGCCTGCGCCGCCTCGTCGAGGCAGGAACCATCGAACTGCACACCGGCTTCGGCATCAGCTCGCTGAAATCCCTCGCCTCGCACGTCACCGTTGGATCCGTGGACGGCCGGACCCTCGAGGCCGACGTCGTAGTTCCCTGCACCGGGTTCCGCCCGGACCTGGACATCCTCCGGGAACTCCGGCTGAACCTGGACCCGGCCGTGGAGGCCCCCACCGAACTCGGCCCGCTGATCGACCCGGAGTTCCACTCCTGCGGCACAGTCCCCCCGCACGGCGCAGCATTGCTCGCGCACCCGGACAAGGACTTCTACATCGTCGGCATGAAGTCCTACGGCCGGGCGCCGACCTTCCTGCTCGCCACCGGCTACGAGCAGGTCCGCTCCGTGGCCGCCGCCCTGGCCGGGGACCGCGAGGCCGCGGACACCGTCCAGCTCGAACTCCCCGAAACCGGCGTCTGCTCCTCCGACGCCGGCACAAGCTGCGACGTCCCGGCAGCCGCCGCCGTCGCATCCGAGTCCTCGTGCTGCGCCGCTCCCGAGCCGATGCTCGTCGGCTTCCCCACCGGGCTGTCGCATGGCCGCTCCGGCGACCACAACTGAACCGGACTTCCCTTCCATGAACCACGTCCCTGGAGTGCTGAGATGACTGAAGACCACGACGACATCCTGTACGCGGTCGATGTCGTCATCGACCCTGGCAACGAGGCGAAAGTCGCTCCAGGCGATGGCACCCGCCGTGACGTCTGGGATCGTGACGTCTGGGATACGGGCGCGCCCTCCGGTCGCGGCATCGAAGGCATGGATCGCATGCGTCGGGTCCGGGACGACATTAAGGGCCGGGTCCAGAAGCTGTATGCACTGCTGACGGGGAATTAGGAAATGACTGCCCCGGAGATATCCCGGACACTGGTCGCGGAGGGTGCACCGCGCGGCGGACTGGCCGCGCTGTGTATTACCCAGACCACCGGAGGGGGCATCCTCTACTACGCCCTGCCCGCCGCGGTTCACCCGATCAGCATGGACACGGGCTGGGACCCCGCTCTCGTCACCGGAGCCTTCTCGGCCGCGCTGTTCGTCTCCGCCGCCGCCGGTATTCTCGTTGGCCGTGTTCTGGACCGGACCGGGCCGCGCAACCTCATTGTCGCAGGCTCCGTCACCGGCGTGCTGGCCCTGGTCGTGGTGGGACTGGCACCGAGCCTGCCTGTGTTCTATGCGGCCTGGCTGGTCGCCGGCATCGCGCAGGCCGCGGTGCTATTCCAGCCGGCGTTCACGATGATCAGCCGCTGGTACGGACCCGCCCGCATCCGGCCCCTCACCGTCCTGACCCTCACCGCAGGATTCGCCTCCACCATCTTCGCCCCCCTTACCGCAGCCCTCAGCAACAGCATTGGCTGGCGGGCCGCGTTTCTGGTTCTCGCCGGCCTGCTCGGTGTCATTACAATTCCACTGCACGCCCGTTACCTCAACCGATCATGGACCTCAGCTCCGCGCCGGGACCTTAACGCCACCGATAGGACAGAGCTCGGAGCCGTCCGTCGCAGCCCTGCATTCATCGGTCTGCAGGCCTTGATGGTCCTGCTTTGCCTCGGTCTCTACACCGTGACGCTGAACATCATCCCTGTGCTGATGGAAAAGGGCGCCGACTACACCACGGCCGCGCTCGGCTTTGGACTTGTAGGAGCAGGAGAGGTCGGCGGCGGCCTGCTCTTCGCGACCATCCCGGCCACTGCACGTATATCTGTCATCACCGGAACCGCCACGGGTGCCATCCTCGTGCTGGCTCTCCTGCCAGGACCGGCACCCATGCTGGTCGCCGCCGGCATGCTCGCCGGTGCCGTCCGCGGGTGCCAGACACTACTGCAAGCCACGATCGTGGCCGACCGGTGGGGAACAGCGAGCCTCGGCACCCTGCAGGGAAGCTTCGCCGCACCCATCACTGCCGCCGCCGCCCTCGCCCCGGCAGCCGGCTCAGTAATCGCAACCTGGCTCGGCAGCTACACCTCCATGGCCTACGCCATGGCGGCCGTCACCGGAACCGCTGCACTCATCGCAGCCACGCACGTCTCCAGAGGCCCTAAAAGTCAGATGAAAGATGGTTTGACGGACCAATCGCGCTCGGAGCCGGGTGGAAGTGCGCATTGCACCTGATCGGCTTCCGCCACGACGTTCGCAGCTGCCTCGAACAGAATCTGAGATTCCTGACCTACCGGCTATGTGTCGATTCGCTGGTCCGCATCGGATACAGTCTCCATGGATATCAGCACCACCACGGCACAGCAGCAGCACGACAAGGTGCCCCGGCCGGAGGATTGAACTGGTCCCCGAGTATTGGACTGGCCAAGTAAGACCCTAAGCCGCGAGAGCCTGAGTCCGGTATTGCACCGGGCTCAGGCCCTCCAGCTTTGTCGAGATCAGTTCGGTGATGTACCAGCGGATGTATTCCTTCAGCTGGGCCGGCAGCACGTCGGTGCTGAGGAACCGGATACGGGAAGAGCTCTTCCTTGAGGTGGCCGAGGAAGTTCTCCATCACGGCGTTTTCGTAGCAGTTGCCCTTGCGTGACATCGGCTGGATCGCACCGGTGCCTTGCAGAAGGTTCCGAGACGAGACGTGCTGGTGCCGGAAGCCCTGGTCCGAATGCAGGGGCGGTTGCTGCCCGCCCTAGAGCGTGGCCGGCACCTTGCGCAGTGAGGTGGTGGTGAGCTCCAGGTTCGGCGACGTCCCAATGGAGTAGGAGATGATCTGCCGGTCGAAGAGGTCCATGACTGGTGGTGGGTAGAGATTCCGGTCAACGAGGCTGAATTCAGTCACATCCGTTACCCAATTCCGGTTCAGGGCGTCAGCTTCGAACTCCCGGTTCACTCCGTTCTGGGCGACCCTGCCCTACTCGCTCTGGTAGGAGTTGTAACGCTTCTTCCGCCGGACTTTGCAGACGAGCCGCAGGGAACGCATCAGCTTCAGCACGGTCGTCTTCGCGACCGTCCACCCTTGCTTGTGCATCTCGGGGTGGATGCGCCGGTGCCCGTACCGGCCATGGTTCTTCTGGAAACTTTCCGTGACCGCCGCCTTGATCGCCTCTTCCGGATCAGGGGCCTGGAGGCGGGTCTGGTGATAGAAAAACGTCGACCGGGCAAGACCGGCCACCTGCAGCGGAACCGGGAGAGGAAAGTCGGCCTTGAGGCCTCACCGCCGTTCTTGCGCACTCAAGGCCCGCCATGTTCCCACGTAAGCCACTTCCGCCAGCAGCCGTTCGTTCTCCAGCCGCAACCGCTCCAGCTCGGTTATCTCCACGGCCGGCGGGGCATCGGGTGCCCTGGGTCTGCCTTTAGGCTTGGGACGCAAAGCATCTGGGCTTTCACGGCGATACTCACGCGCCCACCTTTTTTGTATCCCGGGCGAGGACAGGCCAACCTCCGCCGCGAGATCCGGGGCAGCCTCACCCGCGATGAAGGGTTCGACCTATGCGAGCTTGAAGCCGAACGAGTACACCTTTTTCCGTTGGCTTGGCCCCAGCGCTCCTCGACCATGGATCTTCCATCGCCGATAGAGAAGCCTTACCGGTCCACAAGACACGCCCAGTACCTCGCGGCCGCGCTATCCGCGATGCCCATCTCAAACCACGCTACAGCGGCCTCGCGCTGATCCTCCGAATACGAACTCCCTGCATGCATAAGACTGCTCCCCGAGAGTCAGAACTGATTTCTCAGTCCAACTTTCGGGGAGCAGTTCAGATCCGGCCGGGGCTCCTCTTGCATCAGCTCACCTTGTATCAGCGCTCCTTTGTCGCAGCGCTAGGATCAGGCCGCCGCGCGGACCTCCTCCTGTGAGCGGACGGCCTTCCATTCCACAATCCGGGCCTGCTGGAGCGGGGTTTTCCGGTTGAAGTGCCAGGCCGCACCCAGCAGCAGGAACCACACGGGGGTCACGAAGAGTGCCATGCGGGTGTCATCGGCCTGCGCCAGAGCCATCAGCATGAAGACGAAGAACGCGAGCACCACGTACGGCATGAAAGCGGAGCCGGGCATCTTGAAGGCCGAAGCCTCGTGCAAGGGCGGCCGGCGGCGGCGGAAGGCGATGTAGCTGATCAGGATCATGGACCACACAAACATGGTCAGCACGGACGCCACGGAAGTGACGATCGTGAACGCGCCGATCACGGAGTCGCCGGAATAGAGCAGGATGAGACCGGCCAGCAGAAAGATGCAGGAGAACAGCAGCGCGTTCTGCGGTACCTTACGGGTGCTGAGCTTTCCGAATGCCTTGGGCGCATTCCCGTCCTGGGCGAGGCCGTAAACCATCCGGGACGTTGAGTAGATTCCGGAGTTCGCGCTGGAGGCGGCGGAGGTCAGGACCACAAGGTTGATGACCACTGCTGCGATCCCCAGCCCGGCCAGCGTGAACATGCCGATGAACGGGCTGCTCGCGGGGTCGATGGTGCGCCACGGATTGACAGCCATGATGACCACCAGGGCACCCACGTAGAAGAGGAGGACACGGACCGGGATGGAATTGATGGCCCGCGGCAGGTTCTTCTCCGGGTCCTTGGTTTCGGCGGCGGCGGTACCCACCAGTTCGATCCCGGCGAACGCGAAGATGGCGATTTGGAAGCCGAGGACGAAGCCGAACATGCCGTGCGGGAACATGCCGCCGTCGTTCCACATGTTGGCCAGGTTGGCTTTCGCGCCGTTCGGGGACGTGAAGTGGGTGGTGATCATAACCGCGCCGGTGATGATCAGGGCCACGATGGCGACCACTTTGATGATGGCAAACCAGAACTCCGCTTCACCGAACGCCTTCACCGTGGGAAGGTTCAGGAGGATCAGAACCACGGGGGTGAGCAGTGCCGGGATCCACAGGGGCGTGCCGGGCGCAAGCTTGTCCACGTATCCGGCAATGGCGACGATGTCCGCAACGCCAGTGACCACCCAGAAGAACCAGTAGGACCAGCCGGTGAAGAAGCTGGCCCAGGGGCCGAGCAGATCGCCGGCGAAGTCACTGAAGGATTTGTAGTTCAGGTTGGAGAGCAGAATTTCGCCCATCGCACGCATCACGAAAAACAGCATGAAGCCGATGATCATGTAGACGAAGATGACGGACGGCCCGGCCAGCGAGATGGTCTTGCCGGACCCCATGAACAGGCCGGTGCCAATTGCTCCACCGATGGCGAGCAATTGGATGTGACGGTTGCCGAGGGCACGAGCGAGGTGCGGTTCGCGGTTCCCGGCGCCGGAGTCACCGTGGGTGGGGGCGGCAGTGTCAGATTCAGAAATGGCCGGAGCGGCCGAGGTGGTGCGTTCAGACATGAGGCTTCTTCCTTGTCACAGGCGGTCGCAGCGGGCGGGGGCGCAATGCGGGCCGCACGGATCCGTCAGCGTGTGACGGAGATACAGTATTGGCGGGTAATTCAAGGTTAGGGAATGGCGGGTAAGTCGAGGTTGGGGCGGGTATAGTACGCCCCGATAGCTTGCCCTAGAAACTCTCAAGGATCGTTTGGGTCGTCACGACGGCGGCAAAGTCTCCACCCCACAAGTTGGTCGCTGTGACCTTAGATAGGTCCGCCGCTTTCATCACCACACCGTCTGGACCTAGAAGGTCAAAAGTATGGCAAGCGTCGATGGCAACAACCGTGCTGAATCCCAGGTTGTCGGACATGCGTGCCGTGGTCTCGACGCACATGTTGGTTTGTATTCCGCAAAGGACGACTTCCGTAATTCCGCTGGTGGTGAGCCAGTCAGCAAGGTCGGGTGACCCATAGAATGAGGAATTTACCGTCTTGGTGACGGCCAAAGTCGGTTGGACGCCAGCCAAGAATGGTTTGAGTTGGGAACTACTCCGGCCCGGGTGAAACGTTGATTCACGACGCTCGGACGTGTGTGTCACCATGACAAAGGGAAGCCCACGTTCTTGCCAGCGTTCGACCAGGCGGAGGATGTTCTTTTCGGCGTCAGGGTTGTCTCGTTCTCCCCAGTAGCTGTGATCATCAAAAGTCTGTTGCACGTCGATGACGATGAGTGCCGCATTAGTTGACAGTCGGAGATCCCAGCTGCTGGCCAGCGACCTCTGCGCCGATATGTGCACTGCGTTTGTGTGAGTAGCATTATGCAAATCAGCTGTATTCATGGGTAATACTCTGCCTGCGCTCATTCGCCACAGGTGAGTGGCAGTCATGGCATTGTCCGATTGTTTCCAGCCATATACTGATCTCATGCTCTCCGTCGCCCTTCTCCTCCTTCCAGGCGCTCGGCTGTTTGATGTTGCCATCATCACCGAAACATGGTCACCAGAACGCCTTTCTTCGCCGCCCCTGGCCATCGATCTCCGCCGCTGTTCCGACGAAACCGGCCTCGTTCCGCTTACCGAAGGAGCCCTTTGTGCCGCGGACGCACCCTTGGCTTGGGCTGAGACGGCCGACGTCGTCCTGATCCCAGGCCTGGGCAACTCCAGCGTGGTCCCGGACGCCAAGTATCTGCGAGCGATCACGGAAGCGCACCGCCGCGGCGCCGTTATCGCGTCCCTCTGCTCGGGTGCGTTTGTCTTGGCAGAAACAGGCCTATTGAATGGTGAGACCGCAACGACCCACTGGGGACTAACCAGCGCACTGGCTGCACGTTACCCCGAAGTCCACGTTGACCCGTCGGTGCTCTTCGTCGGCAACAACCGCGTATGGACCTCTGCCGGCGTCGCTGCGGGAATCGACCTGAGCATCCACCTCATAAGAATGCTCTGCGGCGGGCAAGCGGCAACGGCGGTAGCGAGATCGATGGTCATGGCGCCCCATCGGGCGGGGGGGCAAGCACAATTTGTGCGTTCCCCCGTGGCCGTGAAAGAACCCGACGGGGAAGCCTCGGATGTGGTTCGGTCGTTATTGGCGGCCGACCCCCGCCGAACGCGGACGGTGGCAGAGTTTGCCCGGAACGCATGCATGTCGGAGCGCACATTCGCTCGACGGTTTATGGCCGAAACTGGAACGACACCCCATCAATGGGTGATGAACTGGCGCATCGACGAGGCCAGCCAGCTGCTGGAAGAAAGCGACGCGTCCATAGCGGAGATTGCCAGGGCCGTTGGGTACGCGACGCCGGTGACTTTTCGCCAGCGATTCCGGGACGTCAAAGGTGTGGCGCCGATGGAATATCGCCGAGCGTTTCAGATGCGAAGCTAGGATCCCGCCCGGCGCCCACAGTCGTGAAGGGATTCTTCACGCAGAGGAATCACAGGACGTGGATGCGGCCACTTTGGTGTCGGATGCCGTCCTTCATTCGATTCATCGCGACAGACCCAATGCGCGAAAGGAATGCTGGCATATGCAACGGGCTTGTGTGCACTTTGCGGACGC
Source organism: Arthrobacter sp. SO5 (assembly GCF_020532805.1). Lineage (GTDB taxonomy): Bacteria > Actinomycetota > Actinomycetes > Actinomycetales > Micrococcaceae > Arthrobacter. Next base: position 70,243 of record NZ_MQTQ01000101.1, read on the forward strand.
CCAGCGCGCATAGCAAAACGGACAAAAATGGCGAAGGCGAATTTCGGTTATCTCGGATGTTGATGGAAACCAGCGCGCCCTGAACGCTGACCTGGCTGATCTGCCTGCCCGCGACGTCGATCTCACCGTGAATCTGGCCGACATCCTATCGGGCGTACTCCAACCGAAGAGACGGCGGATCGACTCATCCCCTTGGATCCGCCAACAGTCCAGGGCAATCATGAGGGTCAGGTCCTCACGGATTCCCCCGACAAAGTGGGCCTGGCGGACCGCCTCGCCCGCGACGCAATGACAGCCGAACTCTAACTGGTTCGAATCCTTGCCCTCGCCGTTGGAGATTTCCAAGGACGTCCTCGCATTCCATGGCTCGCCCACCGATGGCCTCACCTACTTGCTCGAGAAGGTTGACCCAGATGGGGTGCGGCCCGCGACCGAGAGAGAAGTCATGGATCGTCTGGGAGACGAGTCGGAGAGGAAACTCCTTCTCTGCGGCCATACCCACATTCAGCGGTCGATGAGGCTCTCCACGGGCGCGCTCGTCTTGAATCCCGGAAGCGTCGGATGGCCCGTCTATGACGACGACGCACTCTTTCCACACCTAATGGAATCCGGCACCCCACACGCCAGATACGCAATCGCGGAGGACTCGTCAGGTCGGTGGCTTGCCGAGATTTAAGGGGTCGTCTACGACTGGGAATTGGCAGCTTTAGCGGTGGAAGGCTGTGCCCGATTTGACATTGCCCGAGCCCTCCGCACCGGCCGCGTTTAGGAACCACCGTCCAGATGACGGCTCACCACTCGGGTGCCGCCGCGCCGCCCTTCCGTCTACTTGGTCATCAGCCAAAGGCCGATCCGAAGAATGAGTGATCGCGGCCCGTCGTCCGTTGCCGGGAGCTTCTAGACGATGGCCTGGGTGAGCGCCGCGATGGCGCCGGACATCGATCGACGAATCAGTTCGTCGCGGACTAGTCCATGTTCATCGATGGATTGCCTGGGTACGGGGACGTCGACGCAGGCGCCATCTATCAGGGTCGCACCCGTATACCCCAGCACGGTCGCCAGCGAAGCATATGTCTTTTCCGCCCTGAGGGGGGTTGTCGATGGATTGATCCACCCTGTTGGCTTATCTGAAATCTCGGCGCCGCCTATCGTCCACTCCAGCAGATTCTTGAGGGCACCAGGCATCGCCCCAGCATATTCAGGAGTGCTGACCAGCAGTGCAGACGCATCTCGAATTGCCGCCCGCAGTTCTGCGACCTCCACCGGGAGGGCATCGTGATCCAGGTCCGGATTGAAATGCGGAAGACCACCTAGTCCGTTGTAAGTATCGGTGGCTAATGGGGTCCTCACCAGATCGGCAACGGTCGCGATGACCGCCGCGTTGATGGAACCGACCCTGACACTCCCACAGATCAGCAGGATTGAATGAACCACGTCTCGTCCTTAGAATCTTCAAGTTCAACGTCCCGGCTTTTGACCGGCACCAGGGCATACGTAGTGAGGAGCATACGGGTACCCGAGCATGAATGGCCTCAACGCACAGCTTCACCCAAGCCGGGAGGGAGATAATCTGCGTCGATAACTATACGGACGATCGTATAGTACAATCGCGAATGTGAATACTTCTTCCTCGCCCCTCACCCTTGATCCCCGCGCCGCACTGGTGATCGTCGACGCCCAAAGGGCCTTCGATGACGCCGCCTACTGGGGTCCGCGCGATAACCCCTCCTGTGAGGCAAACATCGCTGCCCTGCTGACGCGGTGGCGAGAAACCAGCCGCCCCATCGTTTTCGTACGCCACGACTCCACCGCCCCGTCCTCGCCCCTGCACCCGGACAACCCAGGCAACGCGTTCAAGGACATCATCACCGGCACCCCGGATCTCTTGGTGCGCAAGAGCGTCAACTCCAGCTTTCACGGCACTCCCGATCTACACGCCTGGCTGCAGGAAAACGGCATCGAGGAACTGGTCGCCTGCGGAATCACCACCAACCACTGTTGCGAGACCACCGCCCGAGTCGGGGGCAACCTCGGCTACGGGGTGTTCTTCCCCCTGGATGCCACCCACACCTTCGACCGCATTGCCCTGGACGGTGAGAACGTCGCCGCAGCTTCCCTGTCCCGGATAACCGGGGTGAATCTACACGGGGAGTTCGCCACGGTAGTGACCACCGCCGGCTTGCTCGAACAGGTACCGCAACTCGCAACCGCGCAGTAGCCGGAACGGACGGGACTGTCCGTTCAACACTCCTCTATCGGTATTGATAGACACCTTCGGCGGCTTTTCCGGAGACGGCTCAATCCGACGACGCGTCTCAATCTCGATCCCCCCTTCGACGAAAGTGAGTCCATCTCAATGGGCAACGAAACAGAAGGATTTTCAGACCCTCTGATACATGTCTCCGTTGATGGCCCGGCGGCGCAGGCCGTCAGCGTGCTTTTGATTGAGCAACTTGTGACCGCGCCGGAAGCGTCCGCGGCCACGATCCGTCCCATGTGCGACGGCGACTGGCCGGCCGTGCAACGGATCTACCGTGAAGGCATCGCCACCGGCCACGCCACATTCGAATCAGAAACGCCCGACTGGGAGCAGTTCAACACCTCGAGACTGCCCGGCCACCGGCTCGTCGCCGAAACCGCTGAAGGGAGGGTCGTTGGCTGGGCCGCCGTCTCCCCCGTCTCGGCCCGCCCCGCGTACTCGGGTGTGGTCGAACACTCTGTCTACATCGCAGCCGTTGCACGCGGGCAAGGCCTGGGCGCAGCGCTGCTGCGGGCCTTGGCAGACTCCACAGAGGGTGACGGGATCTGGACCATCCAGGCCAGTGTCTTCCCCGAAAACGAAGCCAGCCTCAGACTCCACCTCGCAAACGGCTATGTCGTCATCGGGCGCAGGCAGCGTATCGCCAGGATGACCCACGGGCCGCTTACCGAACAGTGGCGCGACACCATACTGATTGAGCGCCGCTCCCCCACCATTTGAACGCCGGCGCGTCCCGGCCCGCCTCAAATCACCGGCGAAAACTGACGTCCCCCAGCCGTCAAGAGCTCCCACGCCCGAGCACAAGGAGCACGCCGCCGTGATTGGGCGCGACGGGCATCCGGTGCGCATCCACGTGATCGATGGCGCCGGCCACCACAACCATTGACGCACCCCGATGCAGTGGCGCGGCTCATCGACGTCGGCCTCGAGCGTCAATAGACGCCGACCCCTCTGCCGGTCCTACCGCCCCATTGTTGGGGAGATCAATGGAACGCAAGGATGAGGTACATAGCCGCGAGGGCGATCGTGGTGGGGGTCATGATGAGGCGTTCTGGTTTGCTGCGGGAGATCCCGTTCATGAGAACGCCGAGCACGAAGTATGCCGTCATCACCCACATGGTGATTGCAGTAAAAGATTCGCTGACCAATACCGGGACCAGGCCAGCCTTGGCCAGCGCCGCATACGCGAAGAGCGCATACACGGCTATGGATACGGCGCTCCCGATTCTCAGTTTTGCGGGGAGGACGCGGTGTTGACCGCCCCACGCCGCCCTGCCCAGCGGAGCTCCGGCGATAAGCACGACCTGAAAGACGGCCAGGCCAGCCAGAAGTGCGCAGGCGAGTATTGCGAAAAGCTGATCGAACGGCATCTAAATCCATCCTCTTGTCCGGTGCCAAGCAATTTATGGGGCGCGTCTCTTGCCGTCCCTGCCGGTGCCCTTGGCGGTGGTTCCGAGCGGTTCGATCTTTCCCGGCTTCAGCCCTCTTGGCGTCCTGCCATCCATCTTGAACTTTCCTCGTGCACCTAGCAGCAATCATACTGTACGATCGTCCGTATAGTTATGACTTGGCCTCATAGCTACACCGCTTCTCCCGGCTCGCCCATCGGCGGACCGGTCCGTGGCGGCAAAAAAGACCGCACGTTGAAATTAAAGAATCTAAGGAAGACCCATGCAGACAACCCTGACGCATATCGGCACCGCAACGATGCTCGTTGAATTCGGCGGCCTCACATTCCTCACCGATCCGGTGTTCGACCCCGCCCCCACGGAGTACGTGTCGGGGCCGGTGGTCCTGCGGAGCACCATTGAGCCCGCGATATCCGCCAGCGAACTGCCGCCATTTGACGCCGTGCTCCTCAGCCACGACGAACACCCGGACAATCTCGACGAGGCCGGCAGGAAGCTGCTGGAGGGAAAGCCCGTCATGACCACACAAAGCGGTGCGGGCCGGCTGGGCGGCCAAGCGGTCGGCATCGCCCCCTGGAGCAGCCACACATTCTCTGTGGGGGAGAAGTCCGTGATCATCACAGCGACGCCGGCGCATCATGGTCCGGCCGGTGACGTGGTTGGATTCATCCTCCGGGTCCCCGGGGAAGAAAAGGTTCTCTACGTCTCCGGTGACACCACTTACGAAAGCGACCTTGACCAAATCGGGGAAGAATTCTCGGTCGGAGTGGCGGTGCTGCACCTCGGCGCGGCAAAGTTCGCCATACTCGGGGACCAGATGATCAGCATGGACAGCGCGAACGCAGCGAAGTTCACTGCCTCCCTCGGCGCTCACACGGTGGTGCCGATCCATTTCTCTTCGTGGGAGCACTTCACAGAAACGGAAGACGAGATCGCGGCTTCATTTGCCGGAGCCGGTCTGACTGACCGCCTGGAATGGCTCACTCCGGGCGTGCCACGGGTCCTTGAGTTCTGACCACCAGGGCAGCGAAGGAATCCCGCCTCGCAAGCACCGCGGACAGAGGTCAGGAATGCCCTGCTTCTCGGCATGCGCTACGCGAACTGGGTTCAGAAGGATCCTGCGGGGCAGCACGTGGACTCCGTCCGCCCGATCCGCGACGAGATAGTGACCCGTCTCGAGGCCCTGACCGCCTCCTTCGCGCCGATCGCCAAGTACGCCCTACCGAGCCCCCGGAGACCCGGCCCCGAATGGGAAAGGCGGGTGCTCAAAGAAGACCGGATGTAGCAGTGACTCGAGTTGCCACCACGACTGCCCGGATGACATGCAGGGCTGCTGCTAACACCCTCCCACCGGCGCCCCTTTCCCCCCGGGGGCCGGCAGGCGGGGGGCGTTAGCAGCAGCCCTACGGATGAGACAGGGGAAACCATATGGATTCAGCGAACAATCTTCCAGTTGCCGTGATCGACACCGGCCCGCTCGGTCTGGCCGCCAAAGGGCACCGCCATCGACCAGGGGCGCCACATCGGGCTGTTCTCCCCGCCAAACCGGGGGGCGCAATAAACGACACCCATAAGGCGGTTCTTCAGGTCACGGCCACAGACCGTGCCAGCATGGACTTCGTCCTAGACCGGGCCGAGAAAAGGCTAAGGGATCAAGCCATCAAGGTGCGTAGGGGCGGCATCCTCATCACCAGGGAAAGCATGTCGTCGTTTTCACTCGAGATCAGCGACGAGGTCCCTTTCGGTTTTACCGTGGAGCGCCAACGGTGGTCACAAGTCTAGAAGATTACCAACCCACCAATAATCCCGGCATTTTTCGCAGGAGACGAGGAAAGCGGGTCGATGGCAAAAAGAGCCTATGAGCAGAAATACTCGCCAGACCGCTATGGCCGACTCAGCCAGCATCGGTGGCGGAGGTTGCGGCGTTTGGCATACCAAGGGGAAGCAGAACCAGCTCCAGCGCGGCATCGACCGGTCCCGCCGCCAACGCAGGAATCAGAGGGTGGATACGCCTGACGTTTGGTCTAGGTGGAGTCGTGAGCGGACTTGTTCGCGGCGATTCCAAGGGACGCCAGGCGTCTTATTTGCTCGACGAGTGCGGGGCGGTCCGTCGTCGTTTAAGCAGGCGTCCCGACGCTTGTCATTGGCGTCATGCCGCGCCGCCAAAAGCCATCCATGAATGACCGGAAGAATCTTCGCTGTTTGTCATTCTGATCCCCCATCATCGCTGGGCGGGCCCTCCGCGCAACCAGGGCGCGATGCGCCGATCGCGATCCAACATTTCGTTCGGCGCTCCTTCGTCGCTTATTTCCTCGCAAAATCTTGGACCGTGCCCGGTTCCCCAAGTTGCACTCCGGCCCCTCGTACCCAGCGGTGAATCCTCTATCAGAATGACACCAAAATCTGACATGCACGGCCGGTGCCCGCCAGCCGCTGTAAGGAGAAGAATCATGGACACGTTCACGATCAAATCACTCGCAGACGTTCTCAGTTTCATCGGACACACCCTGGGGTTCTGGCCCCGCGAAAGCCTCGTCTGCATCACCCTCGTCGACAACCACGTCGGGGCCACACTGCGCGTTGACCTGCCGAAGCACGGAGCGGAGAACAGCTACGCACAAACCATCGCCGGATACTTAGCCCATGACGCTAAGGCCGCCAGCATTGTCTTCGCCCTCTACACTTCGTTGCCCGCCACACCCGGGCGTGCCAGGCCTCACGCCGCAACCATCGCCGCCCTAACGGGGGCCTTGGCCGAGCGGGGAATCACCATTCGTGAAGGGCTCCTCGTAGGAGACGACGCAGTTTCGCAATACGACGGCGACCCCGAGGGCGGACCATCGCTGCCCCTAACCTCAACGCAGTCCAGCCAGATCAACGCCGAGTTTGTCTGCCGCGGCAGCACCATCGCCCCAACTAACCGCATCACCTTGCCGGCTTCGACCAAGGAAACACAGACCGCGGACGCCGTCGAAAGCTGCGTGGAATCGATGCAGAGCCTGAACAGCCGAGATGCCATAGACCGGGCCCGGACGCTGTGGACGGAAATGCTGGAATCAATATCCTTCCCGGCCGACGAGCAAATCGTCAGCCTGATCGCGGGCCTGCAGTTCCCCACCATCCGGGATCAACTCATGGCGGACATCCCCGGAATCGACGAACCCATGGACCGTGTCCTCCTGGCCCAGACAGACAGCAAGCCGCACTGGTCCCGGGTCGAGTGGGCGGAACAGCTGCTGCTACACGCTTACACGTACAGCAACACCCAACACGCGGCGCCGATCCTCACCGCCATGGACTTCATCAATTGGTGGGAAGGCAGAGGCAGCAAGGCCCATCAGCTCCTGCAACTCGTCTTCGAAGCCGGCCGCACCTGTGTTAACGCCAACCGAAAATAGGGCCAGAAACGCCAACTGAAAATAGGGCCACCGACCATCATGGAAGGTGATCAATTTGGATGATTGGGCTGAGATACGCCACCTGTTTTCGACGGGCAAGCACTCGAAGCGTGAGATCGGCAGGATCGTGGGGGTTTCCGCGGAACGGTTGACCGGGCGCTGGAGTCGGACCGGGCTCCGAAGTACCAGCGGGCGGCCGGAGTATCGAGTTTTGATGCGTTTGCTCCCAGGGTGCGGGAGCTGTTGGTGAAGACGCCGACGATGCCGGCCGCAACGCTCGCGGAGCGGGTGGGCTGGTCCGGTTCCGCGTCGCTGTTCCGGGCGAAGGTCGCCGCGATCCGGCCTGAATATGCGCCGCCGGACCCGGCTGACCGTCTGGTCCACGAGCCGGGGTTCCAGGTCCAGTGCGATCTCTGGTTCCCGCACGAGCCGCTGCCC
>NZ_MQTQ01000101.1:77757-78781 GCF_020532805.1 Arthrobacter sp. SO5
CGGTGCAGGCCAGAACGACACGCCACCGGTGCTGGTGATGACTTCGGCGTTCTCGGGATTCATCCAGGCACGGATGCTGCCCTCACGGACGACGCCGGACCTTTTGGGCGGAATGTGGACTCTTCTCCAGGACGCGCAGGCTGTTCCGTCCCGGCTGCTGTGGGACAACGAGTCCGGCATCGGCCGGCGCCGGCCGACCCAGCCGGTGGCCGCGTTCGCCGGGTCCCTCGGGCTGGAGATCAAGCTGCTGCCGCCGCGGGATCCGGAGTCCAAGGGCATGGTCGAGCGGATGAACAGGTTCTTCCGGCAACGCTTCATGCCGGGCCGGGACTTCCGCTCACCAGCGGATTTCAACGGCCAGCTGGAGGACTGGCTTCCCAAGGCCAACCACCGGTACTCGCGGTCCCGCCACGGCCGCCCTGACGAGCTGATCGTCCTGGACCGGGAAAGGATGCGGGAACTTCCGCCGGTAAGCCCGGAAACGGCGTTCCGCAACGCGGTGCGGCTGCCACGGGATTACTACGTGCGGGTGTTCTCCAACGACTATTCCGTGGACCCGTCGTTCATTGGGCGGATCGTTGATGTCGCCGCTGATCTGGACACTGTCTGGGTCACCCATGACGGCGTCATCATCGCCACGCACGTCCGGGCCTGGGCCCGGCATCTGGTGGTGACCGATCCGGCCCACGTGGCCCGCGCGGCGGTGATGCGCCGGGACTTCCGGACCCAGCGGGTGCGCCGTCCCGAACCGCCAGAATCTGTGGAGGTGCGGGATCTGGCCGCCTACGACGAGATCTTCGGCATCGACCTCGGCCAGCAGCCGAACCTGGTCCTGGAGGTGGTCTCATGACCGGGACACCGTCACAGATCGAGTACTACGCCCGGGCTCTGCGCGCGCCACGGATCAGCGATGGGTTCCGCCGTCTCGGGGACCAGGCCCGGGACGCCGGCTGGTCGCACGAGGAGTACCTGGCCGCCGTGCTCTCCCGTGAAGTCTCCGAACGCGAAGCCTCCGGAGCGGCGA
>NZ_MQTQ01000101.1:78791-92829 GCF_020532805.1 Arthrobacter sp. SO5
GGCTCATTCCCGCGGGAAACTCGCCCAGGAACTGGTGAAACTACGCCGCTACGGGCTCCTCATAATTGACGAAGTAGGCTATATCCCGTTTGACCAGGACGCCGCGAACCTGTTCTTCCAGCTGGTCTCCAGCCGCTACGAACACGCCTCGATGATCCTGACGTCCAACCTACCCTTCGCCCGCTGGGGCGACGTCTTCGGGGACCTGACCATCGCCTCGGCCATGATCGACCGGATCGTCCACCACGCCGACGTCATCAGCCTCAAAGGCAACAGCTACCGACTCAAAAAACACCAACCCACCGCCGGTACGGCACAATAGAACGAACAACAAGTGGCCCTGTTTTCAAATGGCACTAATGGCCCTGTTTTGGGTTGGCGTTAACACACCTGCCGACGGGCCAGGCTCAGCGATCTCATATCAGCTCCGGATCAGTGGCCATGTCATGCCGTTCCCCCCGAAGTCCTGCATGAACAGGTATCAGAGCGGACAATCCGGACCGGCCGCAACCCTGGGTCGATCTAGAGAATATTCAGCAAATCATGTTGTACGCGGTTCTAGCCACCATGAAGCAGTGAACGCGAAAACCCAACGGAAGGACGAACGAGGATGAACACCCAGAAGAGACCCCGCGAGGAGGCACCCGGTCCGCCGTAGCCAGAGGCTCCCCCACACAACCGAATAAGCCGTTCCGGGACCCCACACACCCGGAACATCTGATCAGAGGCAAGAGTGTGCACAATGTGCACGCGAAAAAACACTCCAAAAGCCCCTGACCTGCGGAAACACTGTGCCCGAGGTGGGACTCGAACCGGGTTCCAGCAGTTGAATTTCCGCCGCTCCCCCGAAAACATCGCCAATCCGGCCCGGTTCGTCACCGGTACGGCCCGATCCGAAGCCCAGGGTGTGCACATTGTGCACACCCTCATTTTTGCCCTCTCCGGCGCCCCCGTTACCTTTTTCGTAGCCCGTTCCTGTTGCAGGATGTGGGTGTGCTGGCCTGCCGGCCCCGGCATGATTGCCGCCCCCAGTCATCAATGATCCGGGGGGTGTTGTCACCGAGGCACGGTAGGTGCCGGAGAGACCGCAAATAGAGGCAGGACAGGTTGGGATCGTCGTGCGTAACGTGGATGCCGGGCTCTGACACCGCGGACAGTCCAGCACTGGGTATCAGCTGCTGCGACTGGAGGTACAGGTGATCGGAAACCACGAAACCATCGATGTCTTCATCGGCCTGGACGTCGGCAAGGGCGAGCACCACGCCGTTGCCGTGGACCGGACCGGTAAGAAACTCTTCGACAAGGCGTTGCCTAACGACGAGGCCCGGCTGCGCGAAATCCTCGGCTCTTTGAACAGGCACGGCAGTATCCTGCTCGTGGTTGATCAGCCGGCCACGATCGGCGCGCTCCCGGTCGCCGTGTCCCGGGCCGCCGGTGTCACCGTCAGATACCTGCCCGGGCTGGCGATGCGCCGGATCGCGGACCTGCACCCTGGCGAGGCGAAGACCGACGCGCGGGACGCGTTCATCATCGCCGAGGCTGCCCGGACCATGCCGCACACGTTGCGCTCCATCCAGATCGCTGACGAACGGCTCGCCGCGCTGACCATGCTCTGCGGCTTCGACGACGATCTGGCCAAACAGGCCACCGCGACATCGAACCGGATCCGGGGCCTGCTGACCCAGATCCACCCCGCATTGGAGCGTGTCCTGGGCCCACGCCTGGACCACCCGGCAGTGCTTGATCTGCTGCGGACCTGGCCGACCCCCGAAGCCCTCCGCCATGCCGGCCGGCGCAGGATCGCAAACCGGCTCACAAAGCTTGCACCCAGGATGGGCGAACGCCTCGCCGACGAGATCATCGACGCACTGGACCAACAATCGGTCACCGTCGTCGGGACAAACGCTGCCACGATCGTGCCGCCACAGTTGGCGAGGATGCTCGCCGACATCAGGCAAGCCCGCGACACCGTTTACACCCAGGTCGAAGCCCTCGTGGAGGCCCACCCTCTTCACCCGGTCCTGCCGTCACTCCCGGCGGTTGGCGTCATGACCGCAGCACGGATCCTCACGGAGATCGTCGGCAAAGACTTCGCATCCGCCGGGCATCTGGCCTCCTACGCTGACCTCGCCCCCGTGACCTGGAGATCCGGGACATCTATCCGCGGCGATCACCCATCCCGGAAGGGAAAGAAGATCCTCAAAAGAGCCTTCTTCCTTTCCGCCTTCGCCGCACTGAAAGAACCTCCGTCGAGGGCCTACTACGACCGCAAGCGAGCCGAAGGCAAACGCCACAACCAGGCCCTAATCGCCCTGGCCCGCCGCCGCTGCGAAACCCTCTACGCCATGCTCAGGGACGGCACCCTCTACGAACCACGGATACCCTCAGCCGCTTGGCGAAAACCATAGAGGCACCCCCCAACGAGGCTGCATACACAGCCGTCCGGGCGGGGCAGTTTTGTCCTGCGCGCGATCTTGCTCCGATATGAAGAGTGGGCCCCCGGAACCCGATCGCCCAAAATGAGCGCCGCACTACCGGGCGGCCCTCATACTGAAATTCGACGAACATCATGGCGGCCGGTTCCTCCTTTCCGAACATCTCATGGAGAAGCGAACAGCCACCTGCATGACCACCCGACAGCCCGGCCAGTGCGTGAGGCTGCCATCCCATCACCTACTTATCCGACTTCCGCGAGCGGCATGGATACTTGTTCCATGACTGAGTTTGCAAGCCTTACATCCGATGACTTCGAGCTCTATGCCGGGCAAATGGAGCAAATCAAGGCACGCATCAAGGCTGCCGCGGGCTTCTTCGAGCCTCCAAACGTTTATCCCTCGGTCGAAGCGGGACTGTTGCAGCTGCGTCTCGCTCTCGAAACGCTCGTGTTGTCATCCTTAGTGACCAACAGGAAGGCGGTGGAAGCGGTGTCGACGGCCTTTGCCAAGAAGGAACACAAAGATGCTTTCAAGCTTGCGAAGGAATTAAACCCGGCATTCTGGCCAGTGCCCTGTACTCAGATTCACGATGATGACGGCGAGGTCATCGAGATGCGAGCCATTGCCGGCGGGCACCTGACTGAGGACGAGTACTTGCCGACGTGGGGCCGTCTAAGCGCCTGGTTGCACGCCACGAATCCCTTCCAGACCATGCCGGAGCCCTCAGTTGGCGCAACGTACGGAATACAAGTAGCTCGGAAGTTAGTCGTTCTGCTTGACCACCACTATTTGTCGTTGCTCGAACGAGGGGAATCGATGGTCTGCATGATGAATGAGGCCAACTCGGGCCGCGTTCACACATTTGGATTTGAGCCAGCTTAGAAGCTCACACCTATTACACCCTTGTGGCCGGAAATTGGCTCTCCCGCTTGTCCTATAGCTGCCGCCGTCAGTGGACTGCCCGGGACTCGAACCCGGGTGCAGAAGCCAACACCTTGCAGTGTCTCCCTCAGCCCTGCCGAGTGAATAGTCCGGCGGTCTTGCTCATGGGAGCGATATCGGTCGCCGTTGAAGGGCGCAACGCCGGACGACTGAGGGCCCTGTCTCCATGCGGAGAACGGGCCCTCAACCTATACGACGAGGCTAGTCGGTGCTTTGGGTCACAATTCGGGCCTCAGCATCCGACTCGGCCACTTCATCCGAGGCGGCTCTGTGTTCCTCGTACCCGACGACAGCCTTCAGATCTGCAAGATCCGTGTCCTGAAGCGGGATGAAAAGAGGTACCGCGTTTAGAGCCATCTCCGAAAGGTAGTATTTCGAGTTTGAAGCTCCACGCCCCGTAGAAGAAGGCAAATCGCAAATGAGCCGCCTATTTGCCGCTCCCACAGCCGTGGTTACGGAAACTACTTCTGCGGTGGAGCCAAGGGCTGTGGCTACGTTAGAGAGTTGGGTGTCCTTCGAGATATTGGCTTCACCCAGGCCCGCGTAGTCGACCCTGGACTCCTTAGCGGCCATACTCAGAGCCAATATCCTTATGTCTGCGCCGATGGCGCGCTCACTGACCGAATCAACGGTCTGCCTCGAATCGGCTCCCTCAATCTCGAGGTCTGCAATCCGGCTGTTCGTGAAGATGGCTGAAAAATCGGCGATGTTCAACCCAAGGCCACCGGCTCCCAAGAACCAGGACTTCTCTACCGCCCCACTAGCGGCCTCCACGACTCTGCACACCCTCGCGCGGAGTCGCGAGGCGTTTGCCTTCATGAGGCGCTGGAGATTAGCAGGAGAACCTACGACTCCGGAAGCAAGAATGGACTCGATCTCGATGTCCGCACCCAGCCTGCTCCAAAAGTCGTCGTCATCAAGGTCATCCATCTCCAACAAAAAGGAGAGAGAAGATGAATCGATCGAAGGAACGGAAGCCACGGTTACGGGAAACGTGCTTGCCGGCTCGCCTGACGCGATCCACAACGCCTGCATGAAGCTGTTGATCGCATTTGAGCGCGGTGTGTCCAGAGCGAGTGCCGCCGCCTGGACGGCCTCCTCGATGTGCTCCGGGGAGGAATGGCTGGCACTGGCAAAAGCGTCAGTCACAGTCTCCGTAATTGTCTGCGCGCGAGGCTTCCTGATCACGCCTTTACCGCCCTGTAAGACGGCGCGGGAGATCAATCCCGCGTACGGGGACTTCTTTGCGCCGGGGGCTAAGGCCTGCAAACTGTCGGAGTTCGCCACCAGAACCTTGTGCTTGGAGGAGAGCGTCTGGAGATCGAGCTCAACCTTGGTCTCTTCCCTCGCGACTGCAGATGCTGCCAGGGGCATGAGAATCGAGTGGTGGTCCTCGCCCAAGAGCACGATGTCCTCTTGCAGGTATTGCGGGTTACTGTTTGCCCTCAGGTAGACGAGGCGTTTTTCCTTCGTTCCGGGCCAAGTGAGAACGAGATCCGGGGAATATGTGTTGTTGAAGTATTCAGTGCTGTGAACTTCAACTTTGGCATCGGCCGCACGGAAATGATCCGCGACGCCGTCCTTTATGGAGTTGACGCTCGAGCTTTGGCTATCCACCGCGACGTCAGTGTGCATTTTCGTATTCCCGCCTATCGCGTATCCGATTAAGCTCGATTCGATCTTCGTGCGAAATGACCAGCTTCGTTTGTTTTTGCGAAAGAACGATAAGCCAGATGTTTTCGACCATGTGCGCCACGATCTCCATGTCGACAATCTCGGCAATCAGCCGCTTCTCGTCCTTGCCGAAGACTTTGTCCCTGTGCCTGTCCAGCGCCTTTAAGATGTTCTCACTGGAGTGCAGTTCGTCCCACGTGTCCGAGCGAAAGGGCGCCCAAGTAATCCATATGAAGTGCTGCGCCAATCGAGAGTACTTAGCCAAGGTGCAATACGTCTGAGCGAGAAACTTGTCGAAGTGAGTGCCCTGATCCGCTGCTTTCTTATAGTTTTTGGACTCGGCTACGAATGTGTCGTTTTCGAAAGGCCTGCCACGAAACACTCCTCCGAGGTCATAAGAATACGGTTGGCCACCATGCGGCCACATGAAAGCCAGCCGGCTTGGACCTCCATCGTCCATGTTGGTGTAGGAGTGCTTGACCCTAGTAGTCGAGTCGAGCCACAGCTTCGCTTGTCGCGTGCCTTCTTCCCCGAGTTTGTGTTTCTGTTCCCCCGGTGCCGGCGGTTTTTCAATTGGCATGCCTCATAGTAGCCGTGGGGGCCGACCATCGGGTGCAGCGGGAAGTCTGTGTTGCAGGAATGAAGCCTGTGCACCGCTAGACGAGTATCCGAGCTTCGCAACGCTATTCCTCCCGCTCGATCGACTCGACCAACGCAGAAGCGGCGCCTTGTGGGGACACCGGCGGGGCTTCGGCTTGTGGGCCCGCATAGAAGGTTCCGGGCATCAAAAAGGCCGATCCGATGGATCGACCTGGTTGTTTCGATACCTCTGGCGAGATCCGGGGAGAGATTTGAATGTTTTCGGCGACGCTCTTTGGATTTCTCGCGGCACCTGGATCGCTATTTGGCACGGCGTTTTCGGCGCGGTCGCAAGCGCAGTGCCTGCCGCCGTCGTAGCGGTTTGTGTGGTCTATGTGACCAACCGCCATCAGATGACTCTCGCTGGCCGACAGTTGAAAGCTGCCGATGAGCATGCGGCGGCCGCACTTCAGCGCCAGAAAATTGACCAGTTGAGTGCCCAACGGGCGCAGCGCGCCGCCTTGTACAAGTTGGTTTCCGCGAGTTGCGAATGGATGTCCTGGTTCGACATGGTGCCCGAATCGATGTCAGCGTCACTCACCAAGGATCAAGATCATGGATGACGAAGGAAAGCCAGTCCCGCAATTCAGGAGCGAAGTCTTTCGCCTTCTCACCGGACCAACTAATAAAGACTTTCAACTTGTCACCGCCTGCTTTGAGACGCCGCCGATTCCCGGGTCAACGTTGAAGGCGATCCGTTCGTCGGCTTTCCGACTTCCGAAGACCTTGACGGAGATAGAGGAACGGTCAGCTTCATCAAGGGGAATCGGCGTCGTCACAGTAATCAGACCGGTCTCTGCCACGGATACGGATGAACCTCGTAGCTGAAGATTTTGGTTGAGATGTCGACTGATGGTGTTGGTAATGGTCTCCTGGAGAGGAGGCGCTGGCACGTAAACAGAGTCCCGGGCGGTCGCCGCCCTGTAGTTCAAGTAGTGGGGGTCATCAGCAATATGCAGCATCCCGGTCCGCATCAGGAAGGCCTCTAAGTCCACACTTCTTTCCGCGAACTCGTCGAACTGATGCATGAGCGTTTTTACGGCTTGCAACACTTCATCAAGTTTTTGCTCCTGCAGGCGTTCTCGTGACGCCTGCGTTGGACGGGAAGTCGGTGCTGCTGCCCACTGTTCGGCTTCCTTGATCGCAACTTCCAAGTCTGGCCACCACTTGTCAAAGGCTGCATCCAACTGAGCGACGTCTCGCGGTGTTGCCAAAGCACTGTTGATCGAATGCACAATGACCTTGATGTCCTGCTCGGTAGCAAGATGCGCCTGGTAGTTCGACAGCGGCGGCTTTAGCGAGGCAATGCCATCGAAACCGACAAGAAGCGGAATCGCACTGGCGTTGACACCCTTGACGGCTTTGGACAGCGCGCCAGCCTCAAAGTTCAGCCACGTCTCATGCTGGTTTTCTGGAGTTACGCAGATGATGCCGAAGTTGGTTGATTCAAGCGCGTCACTTATCTGAGAGATGGAGAGCTTACCCGATTCGATACTCTTCGCGCTCATCCAAGGCTGAACCTGGTTGATTACTTGAGGAAGCCACTCCTCAAGCGCTTTCGCAACAATGAGACTGCGCTCTTTGGACCAGCTAATAAAAACCTTCAAGAATCTTCCCCATCTTCTATTAAATCGCTCAGGTAAGAGTACCAACGGAGTGTGTCTAGACCCCGCTCGTTAATCGCAAAGCCAGTCTCAGGATCGAAAATGCAGGCAGGCTCATCATCGCAAGATTCGATGGAGCTTGCTCCACCATCAGTAGGGCGGTCGGGATCAGCCATTCGCCCACAATCCGCGATGATTGCCGAGGTCTCGCGATGGCGGGCGGATGATGTGCCGGCATCAGATTTTCCGGCACCGACGGCCCTCAGAAAGAGATCACGAGCGCCAGTCGGCCCTCCCCTTGAGGTTCGCGCTGCACCACAGTTCCGAAGGGACGCTCGCCAATGAATTGGTGAGGTCCGATTGTCCGGTTTCGTTGGGCTGGTGGAGTCCAACAGTCGTGTCGCATTGTCTGCTAGCGGCTGTAGCTTACTCGGGCTGGATTTGGGTATCTTCGGTGTCTTCCCGTCATGCAGCCCAGCTCCTTCGGATCCATGAATGACCAGAAGCATCTTCGCTGTTGGTCATTCTGATTCCCCATCATCGCTGGGCGGGTCCTCCGCACAACCAGGGCGCTGCGCGCCGGTCGCGACTCAAAATTTCGTTCGGCGCTCCTCCGTCGCTTTTTTCCTCGCGAAATCTTGGCTCGTGACCGGTTCCCCAGTTGCACTCCGGTCCCTCGTACCCAGCGGTGACTCCTCTATCAGAACGACGCCGAAATCTGACAAGCACGCCCGGTGCCCGCCAGTCGCTGAAGGAGAAGAATCATGGAAACGTTCACGATCAAAACGCCCGCTGACGTTCTCAGTTTCGTCGGACACACCCTGGGGTTTTGGCCCCACGAAAGCCTCGTCTGCATCACCCTGGTCGATAACCACGTCGGGGCCACCCTCCGCGTTGACCTGCCGAAGCCGGGGTCAGAGATCAGCTACGCACAGACCATCGCCGAATACTTGGCCCATGACGCCAAGGCCGCCAGCATCGTCTTCGCTGTCTACACGTCGATGCCCGCAGAGGCCGGCCGCACCAGGCCCCACGCCGCAACCATCGCGGCTCTGACAGGGGCCCTTGCCGAGCGGGGCATGACCATCCGCGACGGACTCCTCGTGGGAGACGACACAGTTTCCCAATACGACGGCGATCCCAAGGCCGGACCATCCCTGCCTCTAACGTCGACGCAGTCCAGCCAGATCAACGCCGAGTTCGTCTACCGCGGCAGCACCATCGCCCCGACTAACCGCATCACACTGCCGGCTTCGACCAAGGAAACCCAGACTGCGGACGCCGTCGAAAGTTGCGTGAAATCGATGCAGAGCCTAAACGTCCGAGATGCCATGGACCGGGCCCGGACGCTTTGGACGGAAATGCTGGACGCAAAATCCTTCCCGCCCGACGAGCGAATCATCGGCCTGATCGCGAGCCTCCAGTTCCCCACCATTCGGGATCAACTAATTTCGGACATCCCCGGAATCGACGAACCCATGGACCGTGTCCTCCTGGCCCAGACGAACAGCAAGCCGCGCTGGTCCCGGGTCGAGTGGGCAGAGCAGCTGCTGTTACACGCTTACACACGCAGCAGCACCAGCCACTCCGCCCCCATCCTCACCGCCATCGCCTTCATCAATTGGTGGGAGGGCAGAGGCAGCAAGGCCCACCAGTTCCTGCAACTCGCCCTCGAAGCCGACCCCGGCTACCACCTGGCCAGGCTCAGTGACCAAATGATCGGTCGCGGAATAGTCGCCGGCTGGACCATGGACCGGAACACGGCGTATCAGAATCGCGGGCTTGAGGCATCCTGACCACGTATCGAGAGATGGATCTACCCGGGGCACCGGCAGTCATCCCGAGGCCACACGGCTTCGGAGCCACCCAAACACCGCCGCGTCCCACCCCTCCGGATCGGCATTCCACTCCTGCGTGTGCTCCACAGACGGAAAGGTCACCAGCGTCACCAGATCAGGACGGCGGTCGACGAACCGGCGGGAAACCGCGAAGGGAGTCGACCGGTCCCTCTCACTGTGGATCACCAGTACAGGTAGACGGAGTTCGTCCGCTCGGGCTACCACATCCAGGGCCCTCAAATTCAAGGCTGTTCCCAGCCCGGCGATCCAACACAGCCGCGGTGACTCAAGAATCCGCAGGCCCAAGGCCGCAATCCAGCGCGGAAGCATGCTTGATCGGGCGTTGGCCATCAGCGTGCTGGTCCAGTCAATGACCGGCGCATCGAGAACGAGCCCGACAATGCGATCCCGGAACTCCGACTCCAGGGTCAGCTGAAGTGCAATCGTGCCGCCGAGGGACCATCCGAACAGCACAATCTGGCTAGCGCCCTGATCCAGGGCATACGAGACGGCTGCGTCCACGTCGCGCCACTCGGACTGTCCCAGGTGGTAGCGGCGATCCGCTGACGCTGGCGCTTCCCCATCATTCCGGAATGAAACCACCAGAGAGGTGTAACCCAACCGGTCCGCCACGGGCACGCCGCGCAATGCGCCGGATTTCTTGCCGCCAAGGCCGTGCACATGGATGGCCCACGTGGCGGAACTTCCTGCGGAGGCTTCAGTGGGTGGGAACTGCCAGGCAGTCGCAATGCCGTTCTGCACCGGAATCCCAACGTCTTTGCAGGGAAGGCCCAGTGGGTCCGGCGTCGGATAGACGTACCCGCTCCAGATCCCGGCCTTGGCGCTCAGCAGGTCCCCCGAGTCAACCCGTTCAACCAGCCTCGTCACCGTCCCGACGGCGGCGGGCCCTGCGCCGTCGTCGGTGGCCACGATCTTTCCGATGCAGGCGTGGCCTGCGCCATTGGCAAACCAGATGCTGTAGCGGCCCGGAACCGTAGTCCGGGGCGATGCAGGCAGTTCAATCAGCAACGAACCGTTGCCGTCGCGGAACACCCTGAGGATCGGCAGATCCTCAACGCGCCGCGATGCGGGCACCACAATCTGACGCGCGAAATAGGCGGCCGCGAGAAGCGCTGCGGCGCCCGCCATGACACCTCCGATGACCACGCCCACAACGGACCTACGCACCGCCGTCGTCCTTTGGCTCTTTCATGCGGTCGTCGATTACTTGGCGTAAACGCAGCAGCGTGGCGGGGGAAATCGCCTGCAGCTGCCGGGCCGCAAAGTTCCTGACGCGGTTTTCCCGCAGCGTCCGCAACAGCTGCAGCTGGGCATCGACAAGATCGGGGATCTCCCCTGCGTCGTCCAGGAGGTACCGGGAGTCGACGCCAAAATAGTCGGCAAGGTTCTGAAGAAGCGCGGTGTCCGTCGCCATGGGACCGTCTCCGCTGCGCATATAGGCCCACCGCGAGCGGGACAAGGGCGTTCCCCGCTCCTCCATGTGCCGGCTTATCTGCGGATAGGTCAACGGCGAAGACCCTTGGGCCTCAAAAAGATCGAGGAGGAGATTCAGCTTTCGGGCGAGGCGTGCTTGCGGCGTTTCGGAGAGCCCGCCGTCGCTGTCTGTCATGACTTCAACTCCCCCTTGATTGGCGTCCTGGCTCCCCAATGCCCGGGTGCGGAAACTCGGGTTCCGAGATACTCCTCCGTTTCAGCCAGTACCTGAATATCACTCTCCCCTAGTGACTTGGCAAGTTCGGGGTCTACCAGGAGGGCGTCGCGGATCTCAACCAGCATCCGGTGGAGTCGCTGCTTGGACGCATCCCGCGGGTCGCCGGCTCCCGCTGGAACGTTGAGCCGAACCCCGGAGCGGGCCGCGGTGGTTCGTTCCCAGGGCTCAGCCAAGCGTTCGAGGAGGACGGCGGCGGTCCGGGAATCGGACCTGCGCTCCAGGCTACGCGCGACGGGAGGCAGGGCAAGGCCCACGCACAGAAACGCCATGGCTCCGAATACCGCGGCGTCGTACACGTAGGAGAGCCGCATCATCGACTCAATCTCTCCCACTAGATGCAGGAGATCCATGCCCAGCACCGCAAGAACCAGCACCACGGCCAGGAAACAGCCAATGCCGATGAAAGTGAGTGCGAGGCGGAAATACGGCCTTGCCATCTCGCCACGGAACTTGAAGCACGTATAGCCGGTGACGGTCACCACCACTCCGATGTAGAGGAACTGGATGCTTGAGTAGGCGGCGGCTGCCCACTGGCTGCCAAAGTTCTTCATAAAAGAGGTGGACGTCCGCGGGGCATCAACCAGGCTGAAACTCAGAATCAGTGCGACGACGACCACTCCGAGCAGAATTAATCCGCCCCCGTTGCGCCGGTCCATCGTCTCGTCTGGATCGGCTGCCCGCAGGATCGCCCGGGACAGGAAGTAGATCCCGACGACCATAAAGGTGTTGGCCACCAGGTCCAGGACATTGCGGCCGCCGAGAAGCCGGTCTCCCTCGAGGTAGATCTTGTCGACGTTCAGGGTTAGTGCGATGGCAATAGTCACGGCGGCCACCATGATGCTGTGGTCGCTGCGCCGCTTCATGCTTGGAAGGAGGCACAGGACCAGGCCCCAGATCACGGCGGCGGCAAAGACCTGGATCACCCCAAAATCCTTTCAAACGACCGGGGCTCGATGCTGCTGTCCCTAATTGCAGCGGCGAAGAGATCCGCCAGGGTCTCGGCGGCGGCTTCGATGTGATCCAGGAAGTCACTGCGCCCCAGGATGCGGGAGACTTTCTCGCCGGAAAGATTGGGAAACAGGGTCTCGGCGTAGTTCGCGGACACCACCGCCTCATCGTGGCGGAGCACCATATGTCCGAGTTCGTGAAGGATAAATTGCTGGCGGTGAAGCGCCGACGGCGTTGGCGCGTGCAGGATGATCTCCCGAGTGTTCGTGGACAGCCACAGCCCACAGACCGTTCCGCTGTTTAACGACTCACAAACGTCGATCTCAATCCGTCGTCCGCGGACCTTCTCGATGATCGAGATCAGACGGTCCAAGGAGAGACGGCTTGGCAGGTTCAGCGCTCGGAAGCCTTCCGCAGCGCTGCGCGACGGCGAATATTCAGAGTCCGCAAAATGTCCCATTGGAGTCCCATCATCTGGGCTGCTGGCTCGTATCGATGCCCGCTGCCCTTCGACGAATCGGCCCGCTCACATGGCCCGCCAAGACTCGCCTACCACCATTGAACGCCTGTGCTCTGGACATGTCCAGAGCACAAAACCGCGCTACCCTCGCACCACCCTCACACCTCTGGCATCCAAGGTTGTCGCCGTGAGCGCGTGCTCACGGCAAGTCATGTCGCAGGGCGCGTCGGCGTTGATGAACGACTGTGACCGGAAAGAATTGCGGGGAATGCAGCGAGCGCTTCGAGCCGTCGCGCACGTCGCAGCGGTTCTGCTCTACACGCTGCGCCAACAGACAGCGTGATCGGCGACGGCGGGAAAGAGCAAAGTGGGCGCCGCCAGTTCCCGGCGCGGTTGTTGCGCTCAATTCACGCGCCAAAGCACCGGGCCACATAGAGCCCCCGCACAACGCCCCGGCCCGCATTCCTGCCGCCGTCGCAGAGAGCAGCCGGGTCCTCGATTCACTCCGCGTCCAGCTTCGATCCCAAGCCGTAGACATCGACCATTTGGCGGCGGAGAACGCGGACCAACGAGGCATCATCAAGCGCCTCCGCGTAGACCTCGACCGACAGCAAACCGCGCACAAAACTGACGCTGACGACTTGGTCCGCCTGGCAGGCAAGCTGCTGGCTCTGTCCCAGACCACCGGCCTTGAAATGGACAACCGCACGAAAGCGATATTCCGTCGGCGAGGGTGGACATCCTCCAGCCGTCATCGGGAAGCGCAGAAGCAATGACCATGTCCATCGCCCGGCTGTCCGCCCAGTCGGGCCTAAAGTACCTCTTCAAAACCACCATGTTGGACGATCTGACGGTCACTCCCGCAGATGCCACCACGTACTACATGAAAGCGGGAACGCCTCAGGGACGCTGGCTGGGTTCCGGCCTGCAAGGCATCAGTCGGACCAGCGGAGACGTCGTCACGGAACCCGACGCCAAAGCCCTTTTCGACCACGCAGTCCACCCGGATACCGGCACTCCCCTGGGGCGTCCGTACGGCCAACCCACGGTCGTCCAGAACAGCCAGGGCCGAACCGAAACGCGCCACGCAGTCGTCGGATTCGACCTCACCTTCAGCGTTCCCAAATCCGTGTCCGTCCTCTGGGCCCTGAGCCCCCGCGCTCTACAGGACCAAATCCTCCAGACCCACCACGACGCCGTCGACGCCACCCTGCAGTGGCTCGAAGAATCGGCAATCCACACGAGGGCCGGCCGCAACGGCGTCGCCTACCTCGGCACCCGGGGAGCCATCGCTGCCGCCTTCGACCATTGGGAGTCCCGTGCCGGAGATCCGCAGCTTCACACCCACCTGGTCATCGCCAACCGCGTCCAGCGCATCACCGACGACGCGTGGGTCACGCTGGATTCGCGGACGCTGTACAAAGCCGCGGTCGCTGCCAGCGAGCACTATAACGGTCTCCTCTTCGACACACTCCACCGAAACCTCGGCACCGACGCCGATATCCGTGAGCCGGCCGCAAACACACACAACCCCAGTCAGCAACTCACCGGCGTCGACCAGGTACTCATCCGCGAATTCTCCAACCGCTCCCGCCTCATCGATCTGGAAACAGACCGTCTCGTGGCCGAATGGACCGCCAGCCACAGCGCTCCCCCAAGCGCCACAACCACCATCAAGCTCCGCCAGCAGGCAACCCTTTCCACCCGCAGCGCCAAACCGGAAACCGCCGCACCGCTCCGTCAGCTCTCCGCGCAGTGGCGGGCCC
>NZ_MQTQ01000101.1:92881-124901 GCF_020532805.1 Arthrobacter sp. SO5
CTCGTTCTCGCGAACACCGTGCGACGCTCCTACGCAGCCCCGTACTGCACCGGTGACTTCACTGCCAGCTGGATCGACGCTGTCGGCACACTAACCCGCGAGCGCGTCGCGACGAAACGCGCCACCTGGAACCGGTGGAACCTTCTCGCGGAAGCCGAACGGGTCTGCGCCGACATCCGCTGCAACTCACCGGCGGACCGCAACACCATGATGGATGCTGTCGCCACCGCCGCAGAAGACCAGTCCGTTCCACTCAACGAGTACCGTTACACCGTCCCCGTAAACGCGCAGCCCGACCTCCGCTTCGCAAACCGCAGCATCTTCGACTTCCACGGCTGCCGGCTCTACACAGACACGGCGACCCTCGCAAATGAGGATGTCGTCATGGTGGCACGGAACGACGACGGCGGCCCGGCCGTGAGTGCGGCCGTCACCATGGAATCGCTCGCCAACTACAAACACCGCGGTCGGCTCGAGCTCCACAGTGACCAGCGCTCCGCGGCGGCCCAGGTCCTGCTCAGCGGCAACCGGCTTGATGCCGTCGTCGGTCCCGCTGGAACTGGCAAGACCACCACTCTCGGCGCGGTCAAGGCGGCCTGGGAAGCGGAATTCGGGGTCGGTACCGTCGTCGGGCTGGCACCTGCGGCGGCGAGTGCCGACGTCCTCGGGCGAGAGCTGGCGCTTTCCACTGAAAACGTCTCAAAATGGCTCTACGAGTCGGTCGGTCAGGGAGCCGGCCATCGGGCTGCACAGTTCTTCGACACCGAGCAACAGCTCACCGGCGGTGCTACTCCCGGTCCGCCGGCGCTGCGGCTCGCTCAGAGAGCCGTCCGGCTCGCCGCCGAACAGGATAGGTGGAGGTTCCAACCCAACGAGCTGGTCGTCGTCGACGAGGCCTCCATGGTCTCCACCCTTCAGCTGGCCACGCTGGTACAGCAGGCCCGGGACGCCGGGGCCAAGGTGCTGCTGGTGGGCGACCCCGGTCAATTGGATGCCATTGACGCCGGCGGTACGCTCGGCTTGCTCGACCGGCAAGGCAAGACGGTGCGGCTGAGCACCATTTGGCGGTTCGAACAGGAGTGGGAACAGGACGCATCGCTCAAGCTCCGTGCCGGTGACTTCGCGGTCATCGCTGACTACGACCGGCACCAACGCATCCAACACGGCTCGTACGTCGGTATGGTCGACGAAGCCTACCTGAGCTGGCAATCGGACCTCCAAGAAGGCCTGTCGTCCATTCTCATCGCGGCCGACAATGACACGGTCAGCATGCTCAACCAGCGAGCCCAGGCCGACCGCGCCATCCAAGGCACCGTGGACGCGGAACACGCAGTACCGCTCAGCGACGGATCGCGGGCCGGCGCTGGCGACATCGTCATTGCCCGCCGCAATGATCGAAGCATCTCCGACAGCAGCGGTGACTTCATCCGGAACGGGACCATGCTCGACGTCGTCCGTACAGGCAGGCACAGCGGCTCGCTGACCGCGGTTCGCCGGGACACCGGTTCAACGATCGTTCTTGGCCAAGAGTATGTTGTGTCCTCGGTGGAGCTGGGATATGCGACGACAGCCCACCGTTCGCAGGGCATCACTGTGGACACCGGACACACCGTCGTCACCCAGGGCCGGCTCACCCGTGAACTGCTGTACGTGAGCATGACCCGCGGACGATCGGGAAACCACGCGTATGTCAGCGAAAACGACCCTTTGGACGACGAGCCACTGGATCCGACCATGCAGGCCTCGTGGCGCCAGATCCTTGGTGAGGTCCTCGCGGCCGAGGGGGCCGAACGTACGGCCCACGAAGTCCGCGAGGCCGAGCAGTCGAAGGCGGACAGCCTGGAGCACCTCAGTGCCGAATACGACTACCTCGCCCAAATCGCAGCCGCCGAGGACCTCGTGAAGTTCCTCGATGTTCACTCGCCTGGCAGGGCCGCTGAACTCGAGCAATCACCATCGTGGGGCGCGACTGTCGCAGCGTGGCGCCAGGCCACTGGCGTTAACCGTCCAAGCACGCAACGTGTTGTCATCGCGGCCCTGCAAACAGACCCGGCAGCTCGAGATATGGCGGCTGTCATCCACTCCCGACTCCGTAAATTTTTGTCCGGGATGCCCGCAGTGGGAATTGATCCCTTGGCTGAACCTGTCCGCACATCTCGTCCTGACGTGGCCGACATGATCAGCCAGGTTCAGGGCCGGATCCAGCAGCGGATGACCAATGTCGCCCGCGACGCCATGATGCGTGACACCGAATGGAAACGGGCGCTCAGGGAGATCTTGGGTCCAGACACGCTTCCGGGGTATGTGACGGACGTCATTCGCCAAGTTGCCATCCATAGGGACCGATGGGGTATCGATGACTCGCCCTTCCCCCTGGGACCAGTTCCTGACTCTTACGACTGGGAACAACAGGAGCAGCGCGCAACGATCGCCCGCCTTGTTGACCAGTCGGCTCTATCGTCTCCCAGCTACAGGCAGGCTTCGAAGTTGCCCGATGACCCGATTTTGTGGGAGGACCGGCTTATCAATGTCGGCTGGCAAATCTAGACTGGTCGAGAAGGTAGACCATGGATGCAAACCCAGTCCTGAAGCCGAAGCTTGCGACGCCCGCGCTAACCCTCGGTAGCGTCGTCGTCTCTACCTGCGCCGCGTATCTTCTCGGAATAGCGGCCGTTAACTGGCCGCCTAACTCCGTCCTACTGGTGGCCTCGTTTGCCGTTCTCCTGATAACTGCTGCTACTGGCGCTGCCTGGTTGGCCCGAATCCACCGGCAACGCGCATGGACGGCGGCAGCAAATGAAAAGTGGACTGACTTCGACGACACGAAGCGCACTCACCGCACAACAGCAGAGATCACCGTGCTGAGCGTCGATGCCCTCCAACCCACAGGGTCTTGGATAACGATCCGGTGGAACCGTTTTGATCATATTCAGCACGCATGGATAGAAGCTCTACGTGAGCCCATCTGGCCCGGCGCCGTTCTCCTGATTTCGCCGGATCCGGCGCAGCTTAGGCCCGGAGCGCCTTGGCCCACGACGTACTACATTCAGGCTTCGAATTGCCTGGCATGGGCGCCACCCAAGAAAGAAACGAAAAGGGCACGCCCTAGCCTCGCGGCCGACCCGTTCAGCTAGTTCTTTAGGCTTACCTTGGTCCACTGAGTCAATATCAATAAGCATGAACGGAAGGTCAACCATCACACGGGACCGCAATTCCGTTCGCATCCGGAGTCGAATGTACTCGGATCGTTCACATGCGGGCAGGCCTAACTTCCTTCAAGCGCAGTGCTCGACTTATCACCGCCCCCACTGCGACGAGGAGATTTCGTGTCAAGGAGGGCGATGCACGAGTACTTCCAATACATTCAAGGAATGTGTCCACTGGATGGCAGTACTCCCGACGACTTTTCTGGAGTCGATTTTGCGACATACGTTTGCGCTGCTCAGATCTACGACGAGCGAAAAGTTGAGGATCAGGTGTCCAAGGTCGTTGAGGACTTTTTTGAGACACGGGGGCTGCCGGCTCGCCGCTGTTCGATCGACGGCCTAGGTGCGGCCGCAGGTGGCGGCTCCTGGATGGATCTCTACATGTGGGTGAAGGAAAATTGGGATTTCCTGCAACCAATCGCCTCTGCGTTCATCGGCTTCGCCATTGGGGTTACCACCAAGTGGAAGAATTTCAGGAGACGACTCGACAACAAGGTCCTTGACCGACACATGCCCTCGATTGTTCTTGAAATCGGCGCGCGCACCAAGGGCACCGACGTGAATGCATCTGGGGAAAACTCGCGATCGTTGAACAGTCTCCTAAGGCTCGTCCCCGCACTTGATGAAGCCTTGCGCGATCAACTGCCAGACCAGAAGTTTTCCATTCGCGTCGT
The DNA here is from genome assembly GCF_020532805.1 of Arthrobacter sp. SO5. Lineage (GTDB taxonomy): Bacteria > Actinomycetota > Actinomycetes > Actinomycetales > Micrococcaceae > Arthrobacter. Next base: position 96,762 of record NZ_MQTQ01000101.1, read on the forward strand.
TAGTCTTTCAGAAAACGATCCGTCGCGACTCGCACTGTTCAAAGTCGAACGCATAACGAAGGCGGATATTGCCCGGGTTATGCGCTACTTCAAAAAAATAGAAAACGATCCCGATACTTATGCCATCTCACTTCATCGACAACTCGGCTTTATTCCACGCCTTCGACGTAATCACGGCGTCTCGGCATACGGAAGCCTCATTAGGGGCTCAACAACGAATCCTGAATAGAGCAGGGAGCGCCACCGAACGTACCGTGCCCTGCTCCCAGTTGGGGCTTGTTACTATTTCCCGCTGCTCAGCCTAAGAGTCTTCTAATAGGCCTTCCCTTCCACTGTTTTCCAGATGACTCCAACGGAAACGGCCTCATGAGTAGTTCCAAGCGAACCAACGACGGACTCAGTACATACATCGAGTCAATTTGCGGTCACGCATCCGCTGTAGCGGCCTGGGCAAGCTTGCCTCGGAGGGCCTTCGCAAGGATAGCTTGACCCACTCGATCGAGATGCTGGCTCGCTGCGTCAATCTGTCCCAGCCCATTGCGGCTTACCCTCAGCAGTTCGCGAACTCTCCGAACAATTTCCCTTTGCTCATCAATTGGTGGGAGAGGCAAAGGCATGGCGCCAAGCTTGGTGCCATTGATATTTGACTGGCTAACACCGTCGGTCTTGACGCCGCGAGCCCATGCACGGCCCCATGCCGAGTTAAGCCAGTAATTGACGAAATCGGGCTCAGCAACATCGGACGCGAATCTGACGCGGATGAGATATGAAGCAAAGGTCATGGTGCCTGGGTCATGAAAGACTGCGCTCTTGCCAACCAATTGTGGGCTATTCGTTCGATTAAATAGCAGATCCCCGTCCGCGAGTAGCAGCGACTGGACTTCCTCGTCCAGGGGACAGTATTTGAGATCGCTCGTCTCCAGCAGTCCATCTTGAATGTTGCCCATTCGCAGCATCGGCACTCCGGACGAAGTAGAGGCAGCCTTTCGCGAGGTCCCATACTCCAACAAAACGGAAGCCTGTCGTACCGTGCTTAAGACATAGGTTTCTGGAAGCTCGGGGAGATCGAGCTCCGGACCATCGCCCGCACTCTTCTTTCGGCTCTTCACGAGTCTTTCGCCTAATCGCACCAGCGCATCTGCAACGGTCGGGGCTTCGGAGTGTTCAAGCCGCCAATCCGCAGTGAGCCTGCCTGAGCAGGCAGCCACCAAGACCGCCTGCCGGTAGTTCGTAAGCAGCCCTCGAGCACGGTTGAGATTGTCTCTAGCGGTCGTGCGACGTTCCTCAACGGCGGCCAGGCGCTGCACGATGCGCCGCTGCTCCGGAAGTGGCGGCACGGCGAGCTCGAACTGCGACAGCGATTTCCAGGACGTCCTCGGAAGTTCCATGCCAGCGGACGATTGGTGTGCGAATTGAACGAACGCATTCGAGTTCATGACGCGTGCCAGGTACTCGACTGTTAGGTCAGCAGTGTCCTGGAAAACCAAGATGTCCGTTGATGCAATTCCGTCGAAGTCCGGAAGCGCCACTTTGTTCAAGTAGGGCCGGAGTTTGCCGTAAAGGAGATCACCAGCCCTAAATGCAACTTTTTCACTCCTAACGTCACGACCGCTGCCCCGGCCCAGAACGCGGCGGCTGTGCGCCTCGATGTGCTCCAACCCGATGTAGTTTGCGTCTGGCGCGTCTGCCGGCGAAACTTTCTCGGATATAGGCGCAGTAACGGACCCAAGGCGCCGCCAGCGCCACCCGTCTGGCAGGTCGAGCGATTCCATCAGGCGTCTACCTCGTCTGCTACGAAGTGGCGCAACCCCTCCATCTCGGCCACAGCGGCCTGCAATTCCGCAAGCGCAGAACTCAAGAGCTCCGCCGGATCACCGATTTCGTCTGGGTCGTCCAACTCCTCATCGCGCAGCCACTTGAAGCTGTCGATCTTGTAATCGCGGTGCTTAACCTCATCCATGCCAAACACACGCCACCGACCGTCGCCTGACATGTCCTCGCGACGGGGTGACAGGCCATTGGGGTCAGTACCGTAACAGGCCATGAACTCGTCAAAAAAATCGTCCGTCAGGGGACGCGCAACCTTTGTGATTTTCGGGATGTTCGCGCGGGCGTCAAAGATCCAAACTTTCGTCGTTGGTCTGCCCTTAGTGAAGAAGATTACGTTTGTGTTGGTTCCCTCGGTATACGGCGTGAAAGTACCCCGCGGGCACCGAAGAACGGTGTGGACGTCCGCATCCTTCATCAATATTTCGAAGACTTCACCCGCCTTATCCGCGAAGAGCACGTTGTCCGGCACGACAACGGCGGCGCGGCCGCCCACCTTCAGAATGGTCAGGATGTGCTGCAGGAAGTTGAGCTGCTTGTTAGCCGTCTCGATTGTGAAGTCCTCGCGCTGCGGCACCTGGCTGGCGCCCCGGTTGCCGAACGGCGGGTTGGTCAGGACCACATTGAATCGCTCGCTGCCAGGAACCTCGTAAATGGAGTCGCCAAGCGATATCTGTGGCTCTACTTGATGCAAATAGAGATTCATGAGGGCTAGACGTCGTGGCCGTGCGACCAGCTCCTGGCCATAATACGTCGACGTCTTTACTCGACGGGCCGTCTCACGGTCGAGCGCGCCGCCGGTCTGTTCTTTCAGCCACTCATAGGCGGCCACCAGGAATCCACCGGTCCCGCAAGCGGGATCGGTGATCGAGAATGACTGATTGGCGCGAGGATCTGGCTGAATCAGGCTTACCATGGCACGAATCAATGGACGCGGCGTGAAGTACTGACCGGCACCCTTCTTGCCTTCGGCGGCTGACTTCTCCAACAATCCTTCAAAGGCAGCGGCCTTGACGTCGACTTCAAGGCTGGTCCACTCGGTCTCGTCGATAGCCTTGACGAGGCGAGCGAGCGTTGCCGGATTAGCCAGTCGATTCTGCGCGCCACCGAAAATGTCGCCCAACATTCCAGGCTGTTTGCCGAGCGTAATGAGAGCTTTTGTGTAGTGCGCCGTCAGGTCGGTGCCCGACTGCTTTCGAAGAAAGGGCCAGTCGCAGGGTACCTGCACCTTCTCGCCGTTATCTTTCTCGTCTGCATACGCCGGCAGGTCGATGCCCTGCTCATCGGCCATCTTGAGAAAAAGCATGTAGGTCAGCTGCTCGATGTAGTCACCGTAGTCCACGCCGTCGTGGCGCAGCGTCGAGGCGTAGCCCCATAGTTTTCCTACAACGTCGGTCATGTGACGACCAGCTCCTCGTTTAGTTGTGCTAGCCATTCGTCCAGCTGTTGATCGAAGGCGCGATTAGCGCGGCCCCAACCGCCACGGGCGGAGAGGATCGGGATGAGGTTGAAGTCATCGCGTTCGATCGACAGGTTGGCCACCAGATGTCTCTCGATCAAGGCGATCCACAGTTGTTGCTCGTCGGTCAGGCTTCGCCCGGCCGTCACCCTGGCAACGGCAGCACTTACGCGCTCCTCGGCCGTTAAAAGCGGCGCTGTCTCGGCAGCGGCATGCTTGACCATCGAAATGATATCGACCAGCGCCTTACTGTACTTGGCGCGGTGGGCCCGCTCCAAGTTCGCCTCGGTAAAGTGCTCAGGCGCCCGACTTAGCGCCTGACGCAACTCGGTCAAGGCAGCTGGGTTCCAGCTCTTCGGGCGCTGCAAGAGCACGCCGAGGGCGTCGATTGCACCGGCCTCCGCGCGCACAAAGTCTGCGAACGCCGTCAGATAGTCGTCGGGCTTGTACTCTTGACCGGTCGTGCCGCGGATCAGCCACTCGGAGCTGACCTCGTCAACTGCGGTGGTGGCGACGACAAAACTGCGGCCGCCGCGAGGATAGGTCTCGAGCAATCGCTGGAACGCGGGGTCGCGGAGCACGCCCATCGTGGGAGTGAACGCGCTACGTAGCAAGGTTGGTAGCTGGCTTGACCAGTCGCCGATGTCGCCGTCCGGCACGAAGGCCGCAAAGGCCTCGTAGGCCTCGCCGCTCATCCCCTTGGCAACGCGCTGCAGACGCTTGACCAGGCGTCGAACGTTATGGTCGCGATCTTTGTTCTGCCAGATCTCCTCAATAATCTGGGCAATCGTCTTGTTATCACTCGCCGCCGGCTCGGCGGTGATACCGGTGGTGTTTTTGAAGTATGCCAGCAGGCTGCCGTCGAAGCAGTCGAAGACGACGAAGTGATCTTTGTCCGGCGCTTTGTCGCCCCCGAGGCGCGTTCCGCGCCCTAGCATCTGCTCGAACAGAATGCGTGACTTGACGGGGCGGAGGAAGACAATGAATTCCAAGTCAGGGATGTCGACGCCCGTCGTCAGCATGTCAACGGTGACAGTAATCCCAGGGTTTGGACGATTTCGGAACTCGCGGATCCGTTGCAACGGTCGATCGACCCGGCCAGTGATTTTGGACACGAAATCGTCCCCCCGTCCAAAAACCCCACGCGCCAAGTCCACCAATTGGTCAGCATGCGAGACATGCGGCAAGTCGTTGGCCGCGAATATAAGTGTTTTGGGAAAGCGTCCGCGTTCAGCCTCGAAGTCGTCGGTGTAGCGCTTCAGTTCCTCAAGGATCTTGCGGTTGGAGTCCGGCGCAGTGACTTTTCGCTCGATCTCACTGGCATCGAAGGCTCGTTCATCCTCGAGTAGATCGAGCCGTATGTCACCGGTTTCGGGATCAACTTCGTCTATTTGATCACCCTCGCGCAGGAAGACGCCGTTTATGCGCACGTTTGACTTGACCTTGACGACGTCATAATCCACAAGGTAGCCCTCGCGTACCGCACGCTCGTACTCATAGCGGAATACCGTGTGCTCAAAGTAGGCGGCGGTGTGGGCCGCCGGTGTGGCCGTCAAACCTATTTTGATGGCATCGAAGTGGTCCAGAGTGTCACGCCAGACAGCGCGGTCCCTTGCCGAGTAGCCGCGGTGACACTCATCTGCGACGATCAAATCGAAGGCATGGATGGGTAGGTCCAGCTGCTCAACATCGGCGTCAACCTCGTCATCGTCGATGCGCAAAGCACCGACCCCCCCGAACAGGTTCATCGACATACGCTGGATTGTTGCCACGTAGACGAACGCGTCACCTAGTTTCGGCGTAGTGAGCAGCGAGGTCGGCATGACGGTAGCGTCGAACTTATCCTCGTCGCCGAGATCCTCCGGCCTGAAGGCCTGCGAATATACCGGGTAGATCTTGTCGAACTTGAGTCCTGGCTCCGCCTCGAACGAAGCGAAGGCTCTGACGGTTTGGGCAGCCAATGCCCTACGGTCTACTAGGAACAGCACGCGGCGGGCCACGCCTGATTTCATCAACCGGTAGATCTGGTTGACGCTCATGAGTGTCTTGCCCGTTCCTGTAGCCATGGTGACGAGCATCTTTCGCCTACCGCCGATGAGGGCATCCTCAACTGCTTGGTTAGCTTCGACCTGATAGCGACGAATACCCGGCTTGAATGGCATGCCACTCAGACTCGCAAACTCAGCACTCGAGTCCCGCGCCAACATTTCGCTGAGGGCAGCCGGCGTATGGAAGGCTGAAACCTGCCGGGACCGACTAGCTTCCCGCCGTACGTCGCGAAAGTGAATCTGCTCGCCATTCGTCGAATACAGGAACGGAACGCCGAACTCACCGCGAATCAGCTTTGGAACGGCGATGCCGCGCGAATAGCGCTCCGCCTGGGTGAGGACGCCCTGAGGACCGACAGTGGATTTCTTGGCCTCAACTACGCCCCGAATGGCCCCCTCGTCGCAAAGGACGTAGTCGGCAAGACCGGCCGCCGTTGGCCACTCTTCAACCGCGGTAGGATCGCCCGGAACCGAGTTACTTACGGCTTTCCTCGATGCCACCGTCCACCCGGCTTTTCTAAGGCGGGGATCAATTCGCTTTTTTCGGGTTACTGCTTCGCTTGGCATACATTCCCTTAGCTGTATCGGTACTGTCGATGAGCATAACCGAGGCTGAGGACTTGACCTCGTCACCAACACTTATCAATGGGGGACGGCGCTCGCGTGCGCCGTCAGCGAACGGTGTGAAACCGCAAACGGAACTGGTGCGAAAGTCCCCAAAATGGTTTCCATGACGAGATCCACTGATCGGCTGGTCCAGCCTTGGGGGCTGTCCCAGTCACCCACGGGTAGTCCCATTGGTTGCCATGCCTTGTAGTAATAACCACCCCTGCGGCGAGCGCCGCGCAACCGCCGCGCTTCCCTGGCGCCAGTAGGGCGAAACGCTGGTGAGCGAAACGCACAAAACCCTCAAAAACGTGACGTGACAGGAGGTCTCCGCTGCCCAAAACGACCCGCCGTCCGTTCAGCCTTCCGGGCTGCGACCGACCCCACCATGCACGCGGGTTCTGCAACACGCATGCGCCCCGTCCAGGGCGAAAGGGGGTACAGAAGTGCAGCGAACCAGGCTGTCCCACCGCTGTCGCCAAGCTTGGCTACTGCCGTCGCCACGAGTCGCTGGCCCTGGCTCGTCTGCCACCAGACCTGTTGGAAGCCCTGCTTGAGCAGGTTGCCTCTTTGATTCAGCCAGACCCGGTAACGGGGTGCTGGTTGTGGGCCGGCAGCGTGGACGAAAACGGCTATGCCCACTGCTTCGTGGACGGTTGCGATTGGCTCGTTCGCTGCTTGATGTACCTGCTGTTTATCGGCACCCACGGGCAAGCCCGACAACTGGACCACCTGTGCGGCGGCCCTTCTGGAGATGCTTCCGAGGATGCGGACAGGCTGAGGCGGCGCTGCGTCAACCCTCGCCACCTTGAACCGGTGACGGCCCGGGTGAACCTTTACCGGCGGGACCGCCGAGCCCGCCACCCTGGGGCGGCGTTCTGGACTGACGCAGACGACAGGGGCAAGACCTCAGTAGCGCTCATGCTCTGGGCGGCGGCTCACGGATTCCCTGGTGCCGTTCCTGGGCATTGGAGGATACGGCGCGCGCCCGGGGCGGCGCCGATCCCCTACGACTACCCATGAACCCACCTGACGAAAGGAAATTGCAGGACGAACACCGACGACATCATCGAGCATGGGCCGCGTGCCTGGGAGTACGACGGCCACATTTATCGCTCGCGACGCATGGCTTGCATTGCAAGGGCTGCTACGAAGGCAGCCGCTGACAAAAAAGGAGCAGCCAACAATGACTAACGACGGGTATGAGTACTTCCGCCGCCTTAAGACCGGCGCGGAACACATCGCAGAGACCGAGGCAGGGACGGACCCGACCCCGCCGCCCCACCCGGATTCCTTGGATTTCGAGCCTGCAGAGACCAGCCCTGATCGGTGGCAGGTGCCGAACGACCCCCGCGCCTTCCGCTCGCGGGACGACGCCCGCAGGGCGGGCCTCACCGCACGGGCGAAGGCCGAGCGCAACTGGGCAAACTATCAGAATGCCCTGATCGTTCCCGCCAAGACTCCGGGCCAGGAAGCCGCCGAAGAGTACGAGTCCGCAAAGGCGGAGGCGTTGAGCAAGTGCGTGACCCCGGATGCCTGGGAAAACTCGCCTGAGGTACGCGCGGCATACCTGCCCGACAGTCGGATCGGGGCCGAACTCTGGGAAGAGTACAAGCGCAACAAGCGCATCAGGTAGAGCCTCCGTGTCGCGGCGAGCGGCTGGGGCTCGCCGCTTCCGGTCCACGGCTTCCGAACCCGTACACGACCGTAGCCGCTATCACCACCGGGGCGCCCGTGGCATCTGAGGGGGTACACCCCCACCCTCTATTGGAAGGCGCAGGCGCCCCTCAATCGCGACGAGGGCCCAGGTTGAGCTTGATATTCCCTAGCCGCCCCTCCGGACGCTCTAGAACCCCTGGGAGGCTCCTAGAGACGGTGGTAAGGGCTCAGGACGAGGTGGGCCTATAGACGAGCGCAGCCAATCGGTGTGAAGCTCTCTTGCATGGACCTGGCAATCATTCTTTCGTCTGCTGTCACTCGGCACCAAGCCGGCTCGATTCTCCGGCTAGCGCACCACCTCGATGGGGCTTGAAATGGCAGGTAAGGAGAGTAGCCGAAACCCATGGAAGATCGCATGGGCCTTTGTAGGCGGCGTGGCTGTACTTGTGGGTCTCGTGTCGGGTCTGCTCACCCTGCAGGGCCAACTTGCCGGCCCTGCGACATTCGAGTCGACAATCGAATCAGTGGATCAATCCGCACACCTAGCAACCTTTCTCAAGGACAATGACGGTAAACAGGTTCAGTTAGACGTGACGTGCAAGTGGTCCAGCACCGCATGTCATACGCCGACCGCAGCCGAGGCGAGCCAATTACTCCCTGGAGACATTTTGGTCTTGTACACGATGCGGCCTTGTCTTGACATGTTTGAATGCCCTTCTGGAGCGTACTGGCTCCATCTCACTCAAGACGCATCGGCCAACGTGCAAATTGATAATGGCGGCTACGGAGCGGGAAGCTTGGTGCTTAAGGGGTCTTTTTCCGTGAACGTTGCGGGGCAGCTTGGGACCTCGCCCCGCGAGGTTATAAACGTTAAGCTTCGCGGCCAGTAGTGTCCGCCTGCCGGCGTTGGCCCGGCGTCTTAGGCGAACAGTTAGCCGCGCGGGCACCTGACCTGAACCGAACTGCCATATTCACGTGATCTTCCTCGGTGGACGATTCATCAAACTGAGGCGAGGTGGGACACCCTTCATGCCGGTTCGCGCTGTCTCTCAACCGATCGGTTGAAAGACAGCTGGACGAGACAGATTGGGAGCCTGCCAAATTAGGGACATACCGCGTCTCGCCACCATGTTTTTCAGGTGCATGTTGATAAGCCTCCTTCGCGGAGTCTCTCCCTCGAAGCTGGGCCCGGCGTCACGAGAGTCGTACGCCGTCTCGCAACGAGGCAATCTCGCATTGGTCGTGCACATCTGGCTGGCGGAGACCAAAATATTCTGTTCGGCAGGTAGGTTCGGCGCCCCCTCAATACAACATTGCCGCTTCAGTAGCTCAACTCATTCGTTCCCGCGTTCCCGAAAGGGGGCACCACAACCGGGCTCTTCGAGGTGAGGTTGTACGCCGGCGCAGCGACCTCCGCCAACGCGGGAGCGTCAGGACTTGCCTCAACTTCAGCTTTCGTCCCCGCAGCTGCCATGTGCGAGGAACGCTGATACACCGCGGTGCCGAAGCGCAGGTCCGGCCCGATCGTATCGGCCACGATACGCCGGGCTTCGCGGCGTTCGCCGTCCTTTTCGTACGAGCGGAATTCCAGCTCCCCCGCGACAGTGACCGGGTCGCCCTTCTTTAGCGACGTCGCGACGTTTTCGGCTAACGCGCGGAAGGCGGATACATTATGGAAGACGGGTTCTCCATCGTGCCATGTGCCGTCTGCCCCCTGGATACGCTGGTTGACGGCGACACGAAGCTTAGCGTGGGCCACGCTGCTCTCGCCGATGCTCAGTTCGGGATCGGCGACGAGATTGCCCGCGATGCTAACCGGGATCTTGGTGTTCATTGATCTTCTCCTTTCAGGTGCCAGCGGGACTCTCCCACCGAACAGATTTGGTACTGCCGTCATTACGGCCCGGCCATTACTGGCCCGTCCACAGACCGCGCGGGCTTTTCCACGCCCATAAAGGACGCCGCGGTGTACACGCGAGGGTCCGCGTCAACTGCGGAGATCTTGCCGCCGAATCCCGGCGGATGGGTGATTTCGAGAATTCCCTTGCTGGCAGCGGTGACTCGGCCCAGTACTGACTTGGCAATGTCCGCGCGCGAACCTGGTAGCTTGCCGCCGGCGTGGTGAGCCATCGCATCGTTCTCTGCCTCACTGACGGCGTCAGCCCATCCGGCCAAGTAGGTGGCGGATTGCGGGCCTCGGTCGATGCCGTGGGCCCTGAGCACGGTGTAGGCGACGGATTCAGCCTCGACTTCAGCCAGCCCCCGGTGGTCCGCGCTGCTGTCGTAGAGCCGGCCTATCTCGTCGTCCGGTCCATGGAGCAGCACGTGCCCAAGCTCGTGAGCTAGGACCACTGTCCGCTCTTCCAGGCCCAGCCAGGCACCCACCTGGACCCGGTGTCCGGCGAAGTCCGTAAAGCCGCTTGTGAGCCCGTATTGGGCGTCCGTAACCTCGACGTCGAACCCGTGCCTGCTGGCGGCTGCCGCAAGGGATCGCCACAGCTCACTCGCATCCACGTCAGCGGCGGCACCGCCGCGGGGCACCAACAGCGGTGTCCCCTGCGTCTGCGAGACGTCAAAGACTGCCTGCCCGCGCCAACCGGTGATAACGGTCTTCTTTCCATCGTCGACGGCGCCTGGCGGCATCTGCTCGCGCGCCGGGACGCGCTGCCGGGTACCGTCAGGAAGTGTCACCTGCTGAACGCGGGCCGTGCGGGGCGCGATCACCCAGAGTGCATGCTCACCCCGCGACACGGTGCGGCCCTGGCGAGCCCATTCCTTGTAGCCGGCCACCAGGGTGGGCTCATCGGTGCCGCGCTGAGCCATCTGCATCATGAGCAGGGCAATGTTGCCGCCCGAGTAACGCCACAGGGTTGCCGAAGCGTCCAGCAGCACCTGCCAGTGCGACGGAGATTCAACGGCCTTTTCCAGGATCCTATGGAGACCACCGGTCAAAGCAGCGATGCGCTCTTCAGGTGTCATGCGCGCATTACCGGGATGGTCGGCGCTGAACGCGGCATTTGCCGCCACATCGCTGGATGCGTGATCAGGTTCAGGGGCCACGACGGCTGCCCTCCATGCTTCTCGGGTTCCCGCCGGGAACACCCAGCGGATACTTATTCATGTCCTGGGAGACGCAAACAGCATGACTTCAGAACTCGTCGCCGACTTGGTGGGAAGCCGCCTGCCACTCAACGAAGCCCGGCGCATCCAACCGCAGGATCCTCAAGGCGGGCTCCTTGTGCGCCTGCAGGCCGACGCAGCCGGCCGTACGGGTATGGGTCCGCAGACGCTCGACGGCATGTGGCAGCCGCTCGTGGAAGGCGAGCGGTCCGAAACCGGGATCGTCGCTGGCGTAGGAGGCCAGTTCCGCCCGGTGCAGCGCGTATAGCTCGGCAACGATCTCGGTGTGGCGCCACCAGCAATCCGGAACCACCGACGTCGTCAGCTGGTACGTGGCCACTAGCCATCTGACCCACACCGCCAGATCGCCCCACACAGTCCGAGCCTGCGCCGCCGTCATCTGCCGCCAACGGTAGGTCACGCCGGTCACCCTCCCGGGCGGCCGGAATGCGGATCGGAAGAGCTCGGCCGTCAGGTCGTCGTCCTCTCCTCCGGTTGAGGGGATCTCAAAGCGTTCGGTGTCATCCTGGCTCGCCATCGCTCACCTCCGCGGTTGTTTGCTGCCGCAGGCGGTGCCCGTCCGCCAGCGCCTGTTCAAGCTCCAGCTTCGACCGGCCAAGTTCAGCCGCGTCCTTACGCTTGTGCCATTCGCGCAGGTCCAACAGGATGGGACGGGTTCGCCGCCCCAGCATGAGGGCTGTCCCGGCGGGCAGGCGCCTGATCTCGTGCAGCGCCAGGACTGGGCTTTCCCTGATCTGTTCGCCGTCCTGGCGGCCCTGCGCGGACCAGGAACGGGTGTTCAGGATCAGGCTCCGCTCCCCCAGCAGCCCGGCGAGCGAACGAAGGTCACGCTCGTCAGAGCCGCCGCCGAAGATCACCTTGATGATGGCCGAGTCCCAAATGGTTGCGGCTTCATCGATAGACCATCCCGTCCGCGCCTGGGACAGGGACTGCAGGACCACAAGTGTGGAAATGCCGATGCCGCCCCCGTCAGAGAGGGCGATCGGCAAGCCCGGCCACGGTGCCAGGTTCGCAATCTCGTCCAGGATGAGGGACAGCGGGGGATCCAGCCTGCCACCGGGGGCGATGAAGGCCATCTCGCGGGCGGCGTTGTCGATATCGTCGATCAAAGCCGAAAGGTACGGCCCGGCTGCGGCTGCTCCGGCGCGGGTCCCGATCAGATACAGGGTGCCGCAGTCACGGATGAATGTCTTTGGATCAAATTCCTCGGATTCGTCCAAGGGTTCCAAAGCGGCGAGTACTTTCGGCGATGACAGCGGCGCAACCGCTGCCGAGACACCGATCCAGGAGTTGGACGTATTCCGGGGGTCATCCTCAAGAATGCCCATGAGATCGGCCTGCCATCCCAGCGCCGCGTCTGGCCGGCTGAGCACCTCCAATGCCTCACGCGCCAGGACAGGGCTTGAGGACCATCTTCGAAACGCACGGACACCTTCTCCGGACAGCGCCGCGGCGTGCAGGAGGCATTGCAGGATGATCAGCGAGCGCTTTTGCCACGCCGCGTTTTCGCCTTTCATCTCGGTGTCGGCGGTGATGACGAGCGCGCGGCGGGTGGCGATGTCCGGGTCCTCGCAGCCGCGGACTGGAGACCAGCGAAGCGTTGAAGGCAGCCCGGACATGCCTTGTGGATCGAACACTGTCACGGGTCTGCCGCCCGTGGCGCGGGCCTTCATAGTGACCACCAGGTTGTCGGCGCGGGTGGACGTGGTGACCACGGCACCCGGCGCGTCGAGGATCGCATTGATGACCACGTAGAGGCCCTTGCCGGAGCGCGGCGCGCCTTGGATGACCATGGATTCTTCGGTCGAGACGTGGATCGTGACGCCGCGCGATCGGCCCAGCGTCCAGGCCACGTCCTCGATCCGGGGTTTGGCCAGACCTGGCCGTGTGAATACTCCTCGCCTTCGGACGGCTCTGGCTCCAAAGTCGTGGACGATTTCGGCACGCCGGGCGATCCCCTCTCGGTTCAGGATGTCCTGGCGCAGCCACGCGCCGGATTGCTTCCACCTCCGCCATGCCAGGACAGACCCGACGGCGAGCGCCGCCACCAGAAGAAGCACTGGGCCGACCACCCACCAGACGGCGCCGACGCCGACGTCGCATCCCGTTGGCTGACCAATAATCCAATCAGTCCGGCCGACGACAAGCCCGACGGCGGCGGCCGGGTTGAAGGGCGACGGCGGACTGCCGCCGCAACGCCAGAGCATCTGGAGATGAGCTGCGGTCTGGACGAGGACGCACAGGGCAACGTAGCCGGCTGTTGCGAAAAGCCCGGCCGTCACGAGTGGAGTACTGTCTCCCGCCCGCCGGTTCATCGTGGCTTTCAGACCATCCGGTCGTCGGTGCCGAACACTGCCAGTTCATCGGTGGTGACCCGGTTGGCGACGATGAAGGAACGGTTCCCGACTTTCCAGAGCCCTACGCCCTTGGGGAGGTTCTCCACGTGCTCACATTCCGCCTCTGAAAGACCCAGCGCTTCCTTGGTCAGGCGCATTGCATCGTGCTTTTGCCGGTAGATGATCCTGGTGTCGGCTTCGGTGAGCAGGCCGAGTGCCTTTTGGCGGTGGCCGCTGGTGCTGTCTCCGATTTCGTTGAGGTCGGCCACTTTGTGCATGATGAGCAGATTCGCGATGCCGTAGGTACGGGCCAGCCGCCATTGCTCGCTCATTTTGGCGAGCATGTAGGGGTCTGCCAGCATGCGCCAGCCCTCGTCGTAGACCACCAGCCGTTTGCCGCCGTCGGGGTTTGTCACGGCCGCTTCCAGCCAGGTGGCGCCGCACGCCGCTGCGAGGGACAGTGCCTGCTCCGAGGCGCCGATCAGCGCGGACGTGTCCATCACCATCATGGGCGCATCAGCATCGAAGGAGACGGTGGAGGGAGCATCAAACATGCCTTCCAGGTCGCCGGATACGGTGCGCCGTAGAGAGTGGCTGACGGCCTGTCCTCCGTCCTTGCCGACCAGCCCGATGGTTTCCCTTGACGGGTTCAGCAAGTGGTCCAGGACCATCGGCAGGGTGGGATTCGAGTTCTGGGCCACGGTTTCCATGAGCGCCATGTCCAGGGCTGTGTGCTCGACCGGATGCAGTGGCATCCCCTGCCGCATGAGGGACACCAGCGACACCAGCAGATAGCGGCGCCGTTGACGGACCACGGCCTGCCATTGCGCCTCGCTCAGGGCGCTGGACCGCGGCCCGGCGTCGAGCGGGTTGACCCGGGCCGCGCGGCCTGGGCCCACAGAAATGACCTTCCCGCCGACGGCGTTCGCGACGGCGACCCACTCGCCCTTAGGGTCGGAGGCGACTGCGGCCTTCCGACCCAGCGTGATCGACCTGGCCACCAGGGATTTCCCGCACATGGACTTCCCTGTCCCCACGGTGCCGATAACGACGATCGACGGGCCGCTGATGACACCTTTGTCGTAGAGAATCCATGGGTCGTAGGAGAAGGCACCGGAGCCGAAGACGTCCGTGCCGATGTACGTCCCCTCGTGGCCCAGGCCCGATTCGGTGATAAACGGGTAGGCAGCGGCGAAGGTCATGGTGGACGCCCGGTGCGGTGCCGGGCGCAGGCGGTGCGGCCCGCGCAGAGAATTCGCTTCACGGCTTCCCCAGTCGCCGCCGGGCTCTCTTCTGTCGAGCCCGGCGCCGGCCGTCTCTCCCAAGCCGCGGAGCGCGGACTCCCACGGTTGGCTGTGAGTGTCGGCGTCCTGCCGGCGTCGGTCCTTCCGCCCCCGGCGGCTCCCGCCCGCCGGCACGTAGTGAACCGAGTGAGTTGCCCTCTTCACCGCAGTCCACGCCCAAACGGGAGCGCGCCTGCGACAAAGGCAGCCCATTGCTGACCGGCCAGCAACCGCAGTTCGACGAAGGCTCCCGCCGCCGCCGACTCGAGCTCCTGCCTGTGTCGAGCTAAGTCTTGGAGGGTGCGCGCCGTGATGGTCACGTACGCGGCCGGCCGCACGTCTCCGTGACCGGCGACGATCTCTTCCTCCCGCTGGGTCACTTCTTCTTCCTCTGCCCGTTGCTCCCTGGTGAGCGGCCTGTCGAAGCGGGTGTTGATCCGCCGACGGGTTTCATGGGCTTCCTGGGCGGAGCGAATGTCCCGCAGCGCTTCTGTTGTTGGTACGGCGCGGATCACCTCGGTTATCGTATGGCGGAATTCGCCGACGTAGATCAAGGGGTGGAGGAAGCCGGGAAAGACCTTCTGCCGGGGCCATTCGGCGACCCAGAACGTTTGATGAAAACCGGAGTCCGTGTGCACATAGGTCCAGTGCTCGTCGACCGCCATCGGCCCGGCAGTGACGCCGGGCGCCTTGGATTCCGTGACGCTCTGGGGCCTCGGCGCCGTCGTGTTGACTGCGGGTTGCCGGACCGGGGCTGCCGGCGCAGCCGGATCGAAGGCGCCTCGGACGACGTCGAGGAGCCCCGCTTCCGGAAGCCATCCCTCCACCCTGACATTGTGAGTGCCCAGCGCGGCGGTCATGGCCTCAACTTCCAGCCGGAGGACCTGTTCGACGCCGATGAGTCCCCCGCCGGACTCCCTGATTCGGCGCCGCGCTTTGCCGGTGTCCACGACGAGTGCGAGCAAGAGATCGTGGCTCATCGCCGACCCGGCCGCAGCGATCAGGTCCTCGTAGGCGCGCTGACCCCAGGTGAGGTCTTTAGGGCTGCCTGCCCGATCTGGGGCAGTGCGTTCATAGAAGTCACGCAGGGCCGACGAGGGATACGGGACGGTGTAGTCCTGGACGGCGATTCTGGCGACGCTGCTGCGCTGGGCCATGCCTGCCTGCACGCGGGACCAGGCCTGAACCGCCCAGGCCTTGTCGTCAGAGTCCAGGAGCGCGAATGATCGGGTACTGCAGCGCAGCACGGCGATCGCCTCCCTGCCCCGGGCGTCCACGATGAACGACTCACCGGTCGAGGTCCGACGCAATTCCAGGTTCCCCAGACCGCCAGGCAGCGCCAGGTGCCCCGCCAAGGCCGGGCGCTCCGGTCTGACGAGGAAGCGGGTCTGCTTGGCGGCCAACCGGTACAAGAACAGGGCAGCATGCCCGGCCCAGACCGGGTAGGGAATCCTCGAATACTGGAGCAACCCGAGCAGGATGAGTGACAGCCACATTGGTCCCGATGCGAAGAGGCCAACTGGTCCGCGAAGTGCCGATGCCGTGCTGGCTACAAGGACCCCGGCCGCCAGCAGCAGCAACTGGTACCACGTCAGACCCATAAATACGCCGCGACGCTCGTACCGGGGGAATTTGACGGCCTCGAGGGCTCGCGAACTTTCAGACATGGGAATCACCGTCATTCATGTGCTGGACGACTGCTTGCTGTCGGATGGGCCGGCGGCCTGGTGTTGCCATGGGAGGCCCCGGCGGGGACGCCGGTGGGGAGGCCTGGGGCGGTGCCGTACGAGACGCCGCCTGATCAGCCGGATGCCTCGGCGCCGGGGGCCGCTCGCCGATTTCGCGCGTACCCGGGCCCTCGAGCGGTGCGCCCGGAGTCGCATTCGGCCCGCGACGGCCTCCATGTGCCCGGGGTGATGGTCGCACGGAAGCCTGGCTGCCGGCGTCGAGCATCAATGCGGTGCCACTGCCCCCGGGGGTCCGGGGCGACATCGTGCCGGTCCGCGATGGCGGCAGTGGTGCCCGGGGTGGAAGCACTCGAGTGGGAAACTGCGGCCGGCTCGACTGGATGGGACGGGTCGCAGCTGAGTGCGATGCCAGACCCGCGAGCGTAAAACGGCCGCCGGTCTGTCGGCTGATCTGCCGGGCGGCAAAGCCAGAGCTTCGAGAAAGTACGTGACCGCCTCCCGCAGTTTGCGCGGCTGCTGCAAGCTCACCACCGGCGAAACTCACCAGACGTAACGCCATCAGCGGAGCACCACAAGCCAAGGCCATGCCGACTACGCCGGCTGCCAGTCCGGCGAACGACTTGGACTCGGCAAAGAGCTTGATGGCCACGGCCAGCACGGTCGCGGCCAACGGCTTGGCGAGAAGCAACGCGATGACGATCTCGCACCACCGCCGAGCCCACGTTTGCGTCTTCTCCCACGGCATGAGCATGAGAGCGACCGGGGCGACGGCGGCGAGCACGATGAGCGCAAAGGATCGAAAGATCATCGAACACATCAGGATGAACGCCAGAACCCAGACCACGATGACTGCCATGGCCGTGACGACAACCGCCCCGGCCGCGCCGCCACTGGACCCGGGAGCCAAAGAGATGACGTTCCAGTCTCTGCCGGCTCCGGCCGGAGCCTTCTCGAAGCCGAAGAGCCTCATGAACAGCACGTAGGGATCTGTTCCCAAGGAGCCAAGAAGCGCCGCGGACGCCGAATCACTGACTTTGGTGAGCTGGCGTACCAAGTACACCGCACCCGCCACCAGGGGGACAGCGGCAGCCCCGCCTACCAGGGCCCGCACAAGACGGCGGGGTTGTTGGCTGATCAAACCGGACAGCAACTGGAGAGTCATGGCAACAACAAGGGGCGTCATCATGACGACAACCCACCAACTCGTGAGCCCTTCGACGGCGGTCCACTGCGAATCATCCACGTCGGAGAAGCTGAACGCGCCAGTGATGAAGGACCAGATCCAGGAAGCGATATTTTGGAGAATATTCGCGAAAAGCGACGTGATTGAACCCTGGATGCCGTCGTTCGCTTGGGAGACAAGACCGCACCCGGGCGGCCACCATCCGTTAAGATCACAATCAACCGGCATGATGACCCGGACCTAGAATCCGAGATTGAACGCCGACTGCGACCAAAGAATGTAGCCGTTGATGCCACCCAGGATTGCTGCCACGGGTCCAGTCCAGAGCAGGATCATGCCCCCACCGGAGGCGAGGCGCGAGGATTGGCTCAACTTGCCTGCCAACAGCATCGCGGCGCCCATGATCGCGACAATGGCGATCACGATGAAGGCACCGACGAGGATGCCGCCGCCGATCTGTTTCAGCGATTCGAGAAAGGGAAAGTTGGCGTTCGGGGTGATTCCGGGGTCTACAGCTGCCAGCAACATCGAGCGCTCCATCTGTCGTCTTCGAATGGGATGAGGGTTTTGGGCTCACGACTTCATAGAGGGTGCGGGGCGGGGCGACATGACTGCTGTTGATCCCGGCACGGATTCACTGCTCCTTGGGCATCCTGCATCGGATGCAACGTGGTGGAGAGTGCTCAATGTCAGCACCCCGGGCTACACTGAATGAATCGAACATATATTCGAATAAAGGGTGTGTTGTGGGCGTTGTAGTTGGTCCCCGTGTGATAGATGCGGGTATGTCGTTGTTGTCGGTGCTGATCTCTCCGGTCCCCGTCGCGGCCGGGTATCCCTCGCCCGCGCAGGACTACTTTGATGGCCGGATCGATCTGAACGAGCACCTGATCAAGGACATCACCAGCACTTACGTCGTGCGGGTGTCCGGGGAATCGATGGAGGGCGCCGGGATCAGTGACGGCGATGAACTGATCGTGAACCGGGCGCTGGAGCCGGTGGACGGGTCCGTCGTCGTCGCGGTCCTGGACGGGGAACTGACCATCAAACGGCTGCGGATCACCGGAGCCGGGGTGGTGCTGCAGGCGGAGAACCCGGCCTACCCGGATATCCGGGTGCCCTCGTTGTCGGACCTGGTCATCTGGGGCGTCGCCACCCGGTGCCTGCACCATGTGTAACGTGCGGAGTTGTATCAAACGGGAACTCCGCCGGCACGGGGCAAGCAATGTCTAAGCCTGCTGTCATGCGGCATATGCCGCAGATCGCGCACGTGGATGTGAACTGCTTTTACGCCTCGGCCGAGCGGGCCTTCGACCCGTCCCTGGAGGGTCGGCCCGTGATCGTGCTCTCCAATAACGATGGCTGCGCCGTCACCCGGTCCCCCGAAGCGAAAGCCCTCGGCATCCCGATGGGTGAGCCGTGGTTCAAATTGGCCCCGCGGGCCAAGGAGTGGGGACTCGTTGCCCTCTCGAGTAACTACGAGCTCTATGGCGACATCAGCGCCCGCGTCATGGAACTCCTCGGCCGGTACTCAGCCTGGCTGGAGGTCTACAGCATCGACGAGGCGTTCCTCGGCGTCAAAGGAACCCCGGACGAACTCCTGGCCCTGGGCCGGGACATGAAGGCCACCGTGCGGCGCAACGTCGGGGTTCCGGTCTGCGTGGGCATCGCGCCCACGAAGACCCTTGCGAAACTGGCGAACAAATGGGCCAAGAACAACCCCGCCTTCGACGGGGTCTGCCACTGGGACTCCGTACCCGCCGCGGACAGGGAATCTCTGATGCGCCGCCTGTCCGTCATCGAAATCTGGGGTGTCGCCACCCGGCTGACCAAACGCCTCAACGCCCTGGGCATCCATTCCATCTTTGACCTGTCCCGGGCGGATCCGGTGATGATCCGGGACCGGTTCTCCGTGGTCATGATGCGCACCGTCCTGGAACTGCAGGGAACCCCCTGCATCCCGATGGAGGAAGAACGGATCGGCCGGGACCAGCTCATCTTCTCCCGCTCCTTCGCCACCCCCATCACCACCGCCGCAGGGATCCGGCAGGTCATGAGCGTCTACGGCCAGCAGGCCTCGGCGCGGCTGGCCAAACACGGACTCCAGGCCAAAGTCCTCACCGCGTTCGCCGGCACCTCCCACTTCAACCCCAAAGACACCTCCTACCCCTCCGTGTGCGTGCCGCTGCCGATGCCGACCGCGGACCCGGTGATCCTGACCAAGGCCGCCCACGCACTCCTGCCCCGCATCTGCGAGGGCATCCGGTACGCCAGGGCAGGCATCATGGTCACCGACCTCCGCCCCACCGGAAACCAGGCACCCCTGTCCCTGTTCGAAAACCCGCACGAGGAACGCCACATCGGAACCCTCCTCGAAGACGTCACCCGCCGGTACGGGCGCGGCTCCATCGGCCTCGGCCACGGCGGCATCCGCGGCGGACCGGACTGGACCATGAAACGGGACATGCTCTCCCCCCGCTACACCACCGACTGGGACGAACTCCCCCTCGTCAAAGCCGCCTAAGCCAAGCTCACGCGCACGACCGCACCACGAAAGAACACCCCCATGAGCAGCACCATCGAAGCCCCCACACTCAACAACGACGTTCAGGTCCGGACCGACCCGGCAGGCAAACCCCTCGCCATCCGCCACGACGGACAGATCTGGCTCGTCGACCCCGCCACGGACTCACAGCACTGGTTCGGACGCGACGCCTGGTGGGACAGCCGACGCACCGCCGCCGTCGGCAGCGGCGACCTGGTCAGCATCGAATACTGGCGCGTCCAGGTCCGTCCCGACTCCAGCTCCGCTCTTCGGACCGCTACTCTCCGTCGGGAACCGTTCTCCGCGCGGTGGCTCCTGGAGAACATCAGCGATGCCGAAGAGACAACCGACAATTGAACCGCCAACCCATCAGCGATCAGACGTGGGAAGGAATCAGCAGAGAATTCACGCTGCCCTCCCTGGAGCTGGTCCGCCGACGGCTCTCCGAACTGATGGAAGACCCCGAACCGGTGATGCGACAGCTCGTCCGCGTCAACGACGGAACCTTCTGCCCGGGATTCCAATTTCTCCCCGGCGGACAACTCCACCCGACGGTGACGGAACTTCTTCGGAGAGCCATGGGACTGAACATCCCGCACAACTTCACCCTCTGGATAATCTCCCCCTCCAGAGACCTTGGTTGGGCCCCCGTTAGCATTCCAGCGTCTATGCGATAGCTAGTTGGTTTTCTTGCGTCCAGGTTTCCCAGTAGCGTTTCGGCGTCATGCCGTCCAGGGATCCGTGGGGCCGTTCGTGGTTGTAGATAGCTTTCCATTCCTCGGCCAAATACTTCGCTTCGGCCATGGTGTCCATGATTTCTCCGGAGAGTTGTTCCCTTCTGAACTGGGCATTGAACGATTCGATAAAGCCGTTCTGCCACGGTGATCCCGGGCCGATGAACGCGGTATCCACGCCGGCGGTGTTGCACCACTCGACCAGCGCGGCGGCGGTAAATTCCGGCCCGTTATCGCACCGGACGTAGGCCGGGGCGGTGCCGGTTTCGGCAATGATATTCTCCAGCACCGCGACCACGTCCGAGGCCTTGAACGACCGGCGCGGGATGATGGCCAGCGCGGTGCGGGTGTATTCGTCGATGACGTTGAAGAACCTGATGTGCCGGCCGCAGGAGGTCACATCGGACTGGAAGTCGAAGCTGACCACATGCATCGGATACTCGGCGGTGAGCCGCTTCTGTTCCCCCGGCGCCGGGCCCAGTGCGGCGCTTCTTCCGCGCCTTGGGTTTGCAGGTGAGCCCTTCGTCGCGCCAGAGCCGGCGGACCCGCTTCCTGTTCAGCGCCACGCCTTCCCAGGCCGGCTGGGCCAGCATATGCCAGCGGGCCTTCCGCCAGCCCCACGCCGGATGCCTAGTGGCCAGCGCGCGCAGGTCCATCCGCAGCAGCGCTTCCTCGAAGCCCATGTCGGGTTTCTTTTTGCGGAAAGCGGACCGGTTCTGGCCCAGAAGCGCGCAGGCGAAGCGTTCGGAAGCCCCGAACTTCTCCATCGCCATGCGCACGGCACGGCGGCGGGGTTCGGGGCTTAGAATTTTCCCCGCGCGACCTCGTTAAGGATGTCGATGGCCAGTTCCTTCTCCGCCAGCAGCCGCTTGAGCCGGGCGTTCTCCTTCTCCAGCTCCTTGGTCCGTTTGGACGCCTCGGCGTTCTTCTCGGACCCGTACTGGTTCAGCCAGCGGTACCAAGTCGCCTCGGTGACTTGAAGCTCCTTGATGACCTCGACCATCTGGTGTCCGTCGTTGAGCATCTTCTGGCCCTGCCGGACCTTAGCGATGACCTGCTCGGGGGTGTGTCTGCGTGCCATGATTCGTGAATTTCCTCCTGTGTCCATTCTCGGACACGAAACTCACACAAACACTGGACTCCTATCCGGGGACCCAACCAACCTTGCCGGAACCCGACCCGTAGACCATCTGAAAGGCGGCACCGCTCCCCTGCTCCGCGCACTGGAAGCTTACCGCTGGCGCTAGAACTGGCTCTTGACCGCGCCGACGGGTGCTTAGCGTTGGCCCATGGGACTCACCTACGACACCCCGGACCCGGCAGCCCTGACGCTGTCGCGGCTCGCCGCGGAAGAATCCGAAGGCCCCCGGTGCCCTGAGGGTCCCGAGCGTGATTACCTAGACGACTTCGGACATGCAACGGCGTAGCGTACCTCGAGCTGGTGGCCATCACGCTCGCCCCGGGTCCATTTCAATCTTTGGACGATCTGGCCCGAGTCATCGGCGCAGACTCAACAACACCGCTCGATGCCGCCGAAACAGAAATTCTCGGGCCCACTAGGCGTCGCCACGCAGCGACATTTCCGCCAGCTTACGGTGTACTAATTTTTCCGGCTTGGATCTCGAGAGCTCCGTCGAGCGCTGATGAGAGGTTCCGCCAGCGTTCCGACCAGTCCTCGAAAGCAACCTGCTCAGCCCGTGCGGTTAGCTTGTTGATAACGCTCTCCTTCTTTCCGTCGACTACCGCGAAGCCCATGAGCGCGTTGTTGGGATCAATGAGGAACTGTTTGAAGTGATTGGGTGAGTCCTTGTGTACTTCAAGGACCCATTCGTCCGGGAATAGCCCCTCGATTGAGAAACCGGACCTAGTGAAGACGAACTCGCGATTTGCAACAAAAGGATCTCCCGCATTCCCAAAGAACCCTGACAATCCATTGACGGCTTTGATGCCTGCATCATCTCCGTCGAAGAGGCTGATTACGGGTCGTTCTTGCCTCAAAAGGGAGTAGTTGGCTCGAAGAAAGCCCGCCAACTCTGATGCTCCACCTCGGTCCGCAATGTGCGCCCCCCGCAGCGCCGGCCATTCGCATCCTTCCTTACCTTGGGATACGGCCAAGAACCAACGGATGAGATGACCGTCGGTCTGGCCCTCTACCAGTACGGTTCGCTCACCAAACGAGAAGTAGTCGGAGAAAGCGACGCCCAAGCCTTTTCTAATTGCCTCGGTTGCTTTCTGATGAGACGTGAAAGTCTTCACTACCGTCAGCCCGTCCTCTACTACAGTCCCGACAACCCTGGCCTGATCCTGCGGGACAAAAGCCATGGAGTGGGTCGTGCAGACAAGCGCAGCGGAGTCTGATAATTTGCTCAGCAACGACAAAGCTGACTTCGTGAGCCCTGGGTGGAGGTAAGACTCTGGTTCCTCGATCAGCCAAATGGGAGATCTTCCTCTGAGTTGCTCCTCTTCCGTAACCCACAGGAGCGTCGCCATGAACGCTGCACTCTGAACTCCTTGGCCCTTGCGATCAAGTCGGGTGCGGAAGGGGTCTTCCATGTAGAAGTCAAAGCCGCTCAACGCGTTCTCGATAGAACCCCCTTCAAAGTCAAAGGATGCATGCAGGTTATCGATTCCGGCACTCTTAAGGCTGCCGGTGACTTTGGACGCGACGGTTGCGAGCTCCTTCTTCACGTTTTCTAGCTGTGGTTCCAGGGCCCGCACTACCGCTGCCTTCATGAACGGAACTAGGACATCGCCGTACAGCTCCTTGATGCTCTTGGCGGACGGGATGTAATGAATCTCAAACCTGCTGAGGAGATCAGTCACGAGCTGTCTCTGGATCCGACTGATACTGGCTTGTTGGCCTTTGTCCCCTGGCCGTCTCTGGTTGGGGAAGAACGCATATACCGGACTGCCTGTGCCCGAAAAGCTCAAATATAGAGGAAACGAGCTTGTCGTCCTCTCAAGCGAGTACAGATCGAAGAGCCTGTCGAGTGCTTGATAGATCTGCAGATCAGCGATATCCGCCCCGGTGTCGTCTCCTTCGAAGGTTCCCACGAGACTAGTGCGGACCGCTGAAGATCCGTTCGGAGAGTCCAGGTCTACTGAATAGCCCACCATATTGTCATGACCGGTGAAAAACGTCTCTATAGAACGGAGAAGGTTCGTCTTTCCCGAATTGTTTGGACCCACGATCGTCATGGGGCCATCCAGGTTCAAGAATTGGTCCTGGGCGCCTACAGTCCGATAGTTCTTGACGCGGAGCCCGACCAGCTTCACTGGTTTCCCCGAAGACACCAGTGGAAGTCTCCAAACATGCAATCTAATTCCCTCATGCGGACACCATACCTGTGCGCGAGGTTTGTTCTGACCGACTGCAATTACTGAGACCTGTGGCCCTCTCCATCGCCGCCGTCCCGTCCCACATCCTTGGAAGTAAGGTGCGGACGACTTTGGACATTCCGTGCAAGCGACTTCGGAATCCGAACCACGGTTCAAAATTGTCATTCTTTGGGAGCCGTCTGCACCAGTTCATGAGACAACCGGGGCGAGTGCAAAGGACTGTTGATGTCGGGATGTCAGAAGTCCCGTGCACCGTCATGCAATTTTTCAGCAGTCGTCTGCACCTGAGACCGAGCTACGGTACTGCCGCTGCTTCAGGGCTCGTCGCCGGGACCCAGCGGTACAGTGTGGGCACCGAGATGGTTCCGGCAAGTTCGTGGATTTGTTGCATCGCGGTGCCGATCACCCGTTCCACTATCCCGCCATAGTGTGGCCGGCCCGGCGGGCGGTAGGCAA
The DNA here is from genome assembly GCF_020532805.1 of Arthrobacter sp. SO5. Taxonomy (GTDB): domain Bacteria; phylum Actinomycetota; class Actinomycetes; order Actinomycetales; family Micrococcaceae; genus Arthrobacter. The sequence goes on from NZ_MQTQ01000101.1 coordinate 121,066, forward strand.
GCTTGATACCCGTGTTGCTCGCATCCTCGCCGGAGCGCCTCGCTCTTGAATTCGCTGGCGTTGTCCAGGTGCAGCTGTCTTGGCTTCCCGCTCATGGGCCACTGCGCCTCAATACCCAAACTTTCAAGCCATGGCCTTTTATCAGTGCGGGCATCCGCCAGACACAGGCCGACCGTCACTGCCGAGGGCGCCTCCAGGGTCACGACCATACCAATAATGCATCGGCTGTAGACATCGATCGCAACGGTCAGATAAGGGCGGCCGATCGGTTGCCGTTCCCGCTCGTCCACGATGATGACGTCGATGACCGTGTGATCGATCTGCACCTGTTCCAAAATTGTGCCGATCGCCGGCACCTCGTCCCCGGCAGACTGCAACGGCCGCACCGCATTGGGGCCACCCCTGCGCCGGCCTACCTCAACTGGATTCAGCGCCCGGATTCGCCGCTCGACCGTGTTTCGGGCCGGGACCGGGAGCTGCCATGCGCGGCACGCTGCATCGATGTCGCGATACACCGCCGCCAGGGTCCCTTTCTGCCGGGTCAGGAACTGCTTCCGCACGATCTCCCGGAAAGGGTCTTCGACTGCGCCTAACAGACGCGCGGTTCCTGTCCCTCCGGAGGAGCGGCCCGGGGCCAAATCCGTCAGCAACCCAGACCCGGCGCGATGGCGTTTGATCAGCACGTGCACCTGGCGTTGCGATATGCCCAACGCCAGTGCGGCCGCATCAACTGCCGCCCTGCCGACTACCGCGTGCGTTGCCAAGGGCGTGATCACCGCAGACATTGACTTCGTCCGCTCCCACAGAGCATCTGGCATGGTCAACGTGCCGGGCTCACGAATGTGTGTAGATTCTGCATCCACTCCGCTACCTCCCTTGGTGTGCAGAGGAGTAGTAAGCAACATCGACGTTAGTGCAGAGGAGTATTGAAAACCAGTGCTCAACACTCGCCTGCACAACCGCGAGGACAGGCGGCCGGCAGTGCACGCGAGTATGGAAAAAGACATTCTCAAAATGGCGGTTTCCCGCAGAACGGCGCGGCTTTCTAGCCGCTCACTGCAAGCGCCGCCCTTCTCCTTTCGAGGTGTTCTTGAAATCCTTCGTTTGCGAGAGCAGCCGGGCAGGTCTCAGCCCGCCGTTCGGACCCGAACAAACCCGAAGACTCCACTGGTCCCCGCAGACAGTCTTGAGAAAATGGCCGCCGCCGTAATCTCCCCGTCTCCGGACATCTGATCGTGCGAATCTCACGTTCACGGTCGTGATCAGCAACTGTGTGGTCTGTGCCAACGAGTTTCCGTACCTGGTGATCGACCGGCTTACGGGCGCGCATCGCTAAGTGATACATCAAGGGACAGCGGTGCTATAGGGCCGGACCCAAGGGTTGCGGGAGAAATCTTTCTCACTGGAGATGCTCGGCCACCGTCGTCCCAGAACTGCTGTGGGTTCGCGCGATCGCTGGCCAGCCTCGCACAGGCGTTCGGAATCTGTCAGGGGCAGTCGCACTCCCACCAGTTGTCGCCGCAGATGCTGCACGTGATTGGAGCCGCACCAGGGCATGGCTCAATGTGGTGATAACGCGTAACCCGCCCAGACGAAGAGATCGCGATTTCCTGGCCCGCCTCGATCGACGCGCTGCACCCGGTACATGTACCGCTGGCGTACTTAGCAATGAATCCCGTTTCGCGCTGTTGCATAGCCGCGAGAGGAGCAGACTGGGACCTGCTAACGGGGACGTGTTGGCAGGGACGGCGTGGGTGGGATCAGAACGATCAAAACGCCTTAATAGTTACCCATATCCGGCATGTTTCTCACACAGATCCGTCGATTAATGAGCGCTGCGATGCCTCCAGAGACCGAAGCCAACCGTGAAAACATCTACGACCCGCCGCGAGCCCGCTAATAGAAGAGACGAGCCTTCGGGACCCAGCGATGCGAGGAGCACTGAACGCCTTCGACATCCAAATTCGACGCCGCCTCAGCATCGTCACCCGCTAAAACCACACCCTAGTTACACCGGACTCTGACACCCCGATACCATGTCGTTGAGGCAAGGGGGCGGTTTCGGCGTTTGAATGCGAGACCGGGGTCTGCCAAAGAGAGGGTGCGATGACGAACAACGGCTGGTCCAATGATGAGTTCCGCCAGAAGTGGCAGGAGCAGGCGGACAAGATGGGCCGCTTCAACCTGGCGATCTTTGGCAAGACAGGTGTCGGAAAGTCCACGCTGATCAACGCGATCTTCGGTGAAGACGTCGCTCCCACTGGCATCGGTGAGCCGGTCACGATGGAGAATCACCTCTATTTGCACCGCGCTGGGTTCCTCGGCCTGCTCGATACCCGTGGCCTTGAGATCGGTAGGGACACTGACACGCTCATTGCGGAGCTCGGCACGTATGTCAGGCGAATGCGTGCTAACCCGCTATCTGAGCAAATACACGTGGCCTGGTACTGCGTACGCGCCACCGATCGTCGGTTCGAGGACACCGAGGCGGAGTTCATTCGCCGGCTGCACGAACTCGGGCTTCCAGTCGTGGCCGTTCTTACGCAGGTGCCGTCGCGAGACGGCGAGCACCACGGCGATGCACTGACTCTTGCCGACCACATTGCCGAACTCGGACTGCCGATCGTCGGTGGCCGTCCAATTCTTGTGATGGCCACGGGGGACGACTTCACTCGCCAAGTGGAGCACGGTCTGAAGGACCTCCTTGATGCCACATTTCGTGTTGCTCCGGAAGGCGTCGAGTTTGCCTTGGCCGCGGCGCAGAAGATCGACTTGGGCCGAAAACGCAAACAGGCTAACGATACGGTCAGGCTGGCTGCGGCGCTTGCCTTGACGGTGGGCGCGATTCCGATCCCGATGGCCGACGCCGGCCCACTCGTTACAATCCAACTCGGCATGATGGCGAGAGTCGCAGCGATCTATGGCGTCAAGGTGGAGACAGCCACGCTGGCAGCGGCCGTGGCAACGACGGTGGCCGTGGCGGCGGGTAGAAGTGCCGTTGTGAGCCTGCTGAAATTGATCCCCGGCGCCGGGACGGTTGTAGGTGGAACAATTTCCGCTGCGGTCGCAAGCACCTTCACTATGGCCGTTGGGGGCGCTTGGGCGGTCGTGTGCGGTGAGCTCACACAGGGCAGGCTCAAGGGCGTTGACGGGGCAGTAGACAACGAGATGGTGCGCGAACTGTTCCAAGCGCAGTTCGGAGTCTGGTTCAGCAAAGCGCGCGCCGCCAAGGCGTAGCTAGCTCCGCGGTGGCTAGAGGTTCGACTTTCACCGGTTGGCATCTTTGTGGACCATCTGACGGTACATGCCACTCAGCTCGGAGTGCCTACCGAGAGACACCTCACCAGAAATCAAACAGGGCAGACTGGTCAAGAGCCATCGTGTGTTTGTGTCCTTATGTTGTTACCGGGTGAAGTTCCGCGGCCATTGTAGGGTCGTGGCTACCCAGGGGAGGCGGGTATGGCTTTGTTGCTGTGGCCGGACGATTCATCTCGTGACGGCTCCGAAGGATTGGCCGCCCGCACTCTCCGCGATGACCCGACCGCTGATTGAGAGACGCGACATGATCGCCGGATAAGGACACGACGGCGCGGTTATCTGCTGGGTTCCACCCAATCAACAGACTGGAGGCTGTTTTGGCGAAATTGTGGGCCGGTATCGACGCCGGCAAAGCCCATCATCACTGCGTCGTGATCGACGCCGACGGAAACCGTCTGCTCTCCCAGAAAATACCCAACGACGAACCCGCCCTGCTCGAACTCATCGCCACCGTTCTCCAACTCGCGGACGGGGACGAGGTCCTCTGGGCGACCGACCTGAACCACGGCGGACCCGCG
>NZ_MQTQ01000101.1:124978-151719 GCF_020532805.1 Arthrobacter sp. SO5
CTACCGCGGCGAGGGCAAAACGGACGCGAAAGACGCCGCAGTAATAGCCGATCAGGCCCGGATGCGCCGGGACCTGCAGCCGCTGCGGGCCGGGGATGAAATCAGCACCGGGCTGCGGATCCTCACCGCCCGCCGGGCCGATAAATCCGCAGACCGGGTCCGGGCGATCAACCGGCTCCAGGCCCAGCTGCTCGAATACTTCCCCGCGCTGGAGCGGGCCTTTGACTACAGCCGCTCCAAAGGAGCGCTGTTGCTGCTGACCAGACACCGGACCCCGGACGGGATCCGCCGCACCGGACAGGCCAGACTCCATGCCTGGTTGAAGAAACACGGCACCCGCTCCTCCGCCGCTGTCGCCCAGGCAGCAGTCGAGGCCGCGAAATCCCAGCACACCACCGTTCCGGCCCAGCACCTCGGGGAGCTGATGGTCGCCGCCCTTGCACAGGAAATCATCACCCTCGACAAGGAACTGGCAGAGCTCGATGCGTTGATCAGCGAGAAAGTCACCGAACACCGGCACACACAAACCCTGCTCAGCATGCCCGGCTTCGGACCCGTCCTCGCCGCCGAATTCCTCGGTGCCACCGGAGGAGACCTCACCGTCTTTGAAACCGCGGACCGGTTCGCCGGCGTCGCCGGGCTCGCACCCGCACCCAGGGACTCCGGCCGCATCACCGGCAACCACCACCGCCCCAGACGCTACGACCGCAGGCTGCTGCGCGTCTTCTACCTCTCCGGCCTCTCGGCGCTGAAATCCTGCCCGGCCTCCCGGGCCTACTATGACCGCAAACGCGGTGAAGGGAAAACCCATATCCAGGCCATGCTCTCCCTGGCCCGGCGCCGCCTCAACGTCCTCTGGGCCATGCTCCGCGACGGCACCACCTACACCCCGACCCCGGCGACGGCACGGCCACTTGCAGCTTGATGCGCGGAACGAAGACTGAGTTCAGGCGCTTGGTGACATCGGTCTGTTCCAAAGTCCCGAGTACCGTTGGCGGGCTCTTTGGGAGGTGCGCTGGTTGGCGTGCGTACTGGCGCAACGACAGTCACCCCTCTATACCGGAAGGAACCCCTGTGATTGTGTCAACCTGAACGTGAATTGAGGAGAACATGACCATACCCGCATCCCCACAGTCCTTCGTCAAGCACAAACTCCAGGACGTCCTCGAGGGACAGATCCTGCGACTGGGCGGCGACCGCTTCGCCGTGATCGCCAAACATCGCCGGCACCGGCTGGTCCACCTCGACCTGGAAACAGAAGACGGGGGCCCGGCCACGCTGATAGGCATTCCAGGCGCCCGCGTCATGGTGCGGGAGTAAACAACGCCGGGGCCGCGCTAGCCGTCCGGTGACTTCATTCCTGGGCGGCAGCATCAGTCCAAGCCAACAGGCGACGACCGCCTCACGGCCAAAGGCAACAGTGAAGGGGGTCAGCGCCGACCTGAAGCAGCCTGGCGAGGTAACGAACGCCGTCAAAAGGACTGAAGACCGAAAAGCGCCCGTCAACCGGGAACCGGAGGCTTCACGGCCTCCCTTTGGTTCGGCGCCCTCCCACCAAAGACCGGGCAACGGAACGAAACGCCGTACGTCTCATCCGAAAAGGAGGACCTCCAGGGCAGCGGACGTGATCACAGCAATGCGGCGCTCATCCACCCCGGACTATGCGGAGAAAAGGCATCCCGGCCAGGGACGGAATCCACCGCCCCGCCTCATCCTCGACGGATTGCTGAGAGGCGGTGTTCGCGGCCATCACATGAAGCGATCCGGTCAGACCCTTTTCCGCCACGTTCCGGTACTGGGATGGGCAGCGTCGCCGAATCACCGGAGTCGTGTCGTCAGGATCCGGTTCCAAGGATTTTGTACCGGTGATGAGGCAGTCCTTTGACCCTAGTGCCGGGCCGGGCCGCGCGAAATGATGTCCATAAGTGGCCGCCCTCCGGGGCTCGCACGACGCGGTGCGGACAGCCGGCGGCACCGAGGCGACGGGAGTAGATCCATGGGTGTCCCTTCAGGCGCTTCCTCTTCCCAGAAGGGGTCGCTTGATCCGGTGCGCGTGTTCATTGTCGATGATCAAGAGCTGGTCAGACACGGACTGAGGAGTTTGCTCGAAGGGGAAGGCATTGAAGTAGTCGGTGATTGCGCGGCACGGCGGGAGGCCGGGCGCCGCATCGTGGACGGCGGAACAACCGTGGCGGTGTTGAAGGGACCTCTGCCCGACGGCACCGGAATTGAAGTCTGCCGGGATGCGCGTTCCCTTAACGCGGACCTGCAGTGTCTGCTGATCACCAGCCACGTCGACGAAGAAGTGCTTAGCGCCATAGTGCTTGCCGGAGCAGCAGGCTATCTGCTCCGGACCCTCCGCGGGCGCCAGATAGCGGACACGATTCGACGCGCCGCCGCCGGTGAATCGCTCTTACACCCCGGAGCGCTGGAACAAGCGAGGGCCGGCCTTGCCAAAGCCCAGGTGGACCCAATATTTGACGGCCTGACACCCGCCGAAAAGACAGTGCTGGCACTAGCTGCCGACGGCCGCACTAACCCGCAAATCAGCGAGGCCATGGTTCTGACTGAGCAGACCGTGCGTGAACTCGTGTCGGGACTCCTGCCCAAGCTAGGGTTCGGCGACGGTTCCCCGGCCGTGGAGGCCCCGAGGACCCACCACACCCCGTAGAAATGGACGCAGCCCCACGCAACGCCGGCGGACGTACCCTCGAAGGCGTCGCCTCCAAACTCCCGTACTCGACGTCGGCATGGGGCGTAACTGGCAAACGAACACCCCGCGAACGCTCACTCACGGGACCCACCTATATCGTTCTCGAGGAGCCGCCGGACCTGAGCAGTGGCGAGCACCACCGCACAGCGCCTGGATTTAACCATTTGGCGGTTCAAGGCAGGAAGCGAGCAGCGCGTGGACGCCTTGGTGGCCGAGAGCGCACTCCACGGCTGGAGCCAGTTATTTGCGGATAATTATCCGAAAGCCGGCGGCCCGAACCACAATGCTGTTTACCTTGCGAACTCCGATGGATTCGAAATAGAGCTCATGGCAATCGCCTCAGGATATGAAGCTCGTGTCCGTCGGCCCACGGCCATGCGGGGCCTCGCTTCGCTCGGGCAGTACAAGCATTCTTCTTTTCTTTTTTGCTGCTGTCCGTTGGATCATACGTGCCCGCTCCACCGGTTCAACCGTCCTGCGGACGGCAGCGCACCGGCTGCCTTGTGTCGGCGCTGCGCTGATTTCCTCCCACAACCCATCCGGTGCTTGCCCTGCGGGTTGCCCCGGCTCCGTCGGGCACAGCTACGCGATGCTCCGCCAGCAGGCAAAAAACATGGTGGGGGAGAGGGAGTCCGTACGTCGGGCGGCCGCCCCGCCCGAGCGAAACGGAGCATCAACACGTGAGCACAGCAACCATGACCCAGACCGTCACGACTGACACGGCGGAAGCGATCACGGCGCCGGTTCTTCCCGCCGACGACCGGGCAGGGGACGGGTACGACTGGATGGACACCCTCGAAGGCACCGCCTGGTCCGTGCTGCCCAACTGGGCCAGCGAGGGATGGGACGCCGGATCCTGGCCCTACATCATATTCGCCGTCGCCCGCACCCGCGATAAGGACGGGGAACTGTTCGGCTACGGCACCAACGTCGAGGGCGACACTTCCGCGCACTGGTTCCGGTCCCAGGACGCCTGCTTCGAAGCGATCACCGCAGAGGTGTTCTTCCACTGGACCTCCGGCCAGTCCGACGGACCGGAGATCCTTCCGGCCACCGCCGCGGAACTGCCGGACCGGGACCGTAAGCCCTACCCCGGCCGGACGGACTAGAAACGCGTCCGGTGCCCCGGCCGCCCATCGGCCGGGGCACCGAAGGGGCGTGCCACCATCTGTTGACAACATCATTGAGATTCCTTCGTGAGTTCTTTGTCCGGTTCTCACTGAACATCGCACGATGGCTCACCGGAGCAACGAGCAGCTGCGGAGATCTACACCACTCCATGGGAAGTAACCACACCGGAGCCGCTCATGACGAGACTCATCGACTACGCACGCGTTTCGACGACGCAGCAGTAGCAGTCTAACGACCGGCAGCAGGCAGACCTTAAGGCCGCCAGAGTCCCCTGCGATAACCTATACGTAGATCACGGTGTCCCTGGGGCGCGAGCCGACCCCGGTTTGATCGGGCCCTTGACGCGCTGATCGACGGAGATGCCCCGTCATCACGACGCTGGATCGGCTCGGGCGATCCAGCCAGAATATTCTTGCCTTCGCCGACGGACTCCGCGGTCGAGGCGCGGGCCCGCACGTCTGGAACCTCAGCGGTGGCGACGTCGACGCTCGAACGCCCATAGGGTCGATGCTGTTTACGAACATGCCCGCTCTCGCATAAAGGAACACAGATCGAACGCGAACGCGTCACCGACTCCATCAGCGAACCCAGAAACGCCGGAAGGACCTTGGCGGCCGCCGGATCACCGACGCTCAGATTCGTAGCGCTACACGCGCCCGCCCGGTCACGAAAATCTCCTTAAAGCCTGTATCGAGACTTTTTCCCGATCCTATCCCGCCCGCAGAATACACTTTGGGATTTCTAAGTTCGGCGTAACGTCAGGTCACCTCAAAAGATCGAAATAGGCCGTATCCGTATTCCCAGCTATGGGATGCAGCAACGTACCCACCGCAGGGTTCAGCGCGCTGTACATCATGCCCTCCCCCGCATAAATGCCAACGTGTCCCCAGTCGGCTGGCCCCTGTGCGTTCTGGACCACCAGGTCCCCCAGCTGCGGATTCTCCGTCCGGGTACCGACCCTCCATTGATCCACTCGCGGCAGATTGATCCCGGCCTGCCTGTAAATCCATTGGACGTATCCGGAACAGTCCCACGCCTTAAAAGCCGTGCCACCCCACACGTAGGCGCCGCCGACTCCTTCCTGGGTGAACCGCAGGATAGCTTTGCGGATTTCGCTCAGGTTTGCGGGCAAGACCGGGTCCGTCGAGGAAGGCGGCGTATCCGAGCACCTGGCCGGTGTTATCCCGCCGTCGAGCGCCTCTACGATGGCCGTCGCGTCAGCCTCCCACCGCGCATACAACTCCGGAAATGCCGATACTTGAACGGCTTGCGCAGCTTGGCCTTTGTTCATGGATTGCCAACCTCGGATATCCAACAACCCCGGCGGGCTGCCACGATTGGGGCCAGAAGGTCCGCCGTAAAAGGCTCGCACGTTGTACTTGGGATCCATCAACTGCTCAACCGTCCCCCAGCCCGCCGCAGGACGTTGCTGAGCCGTACCGAGGGAATCGTGGTCGCGGCCAACGCCGTCATGCGGGTACCCGAGCGAGGCTGGTACGTTCACGTTGGCGAGGACTCTGAGGCTGGATTCCTGCAGGGCCATCATGATTGCGATGATCTGGCCTTCTCGCGGCACCCCCAATTGCTGGCCAATGGAAACGTAGTCCCCCGCGACTGCCATTTGCCTGTCGGTCACACTGACCGGAGCCCGGCTGCTTGTGCGGAGTCTCAGGGCGCCGGATTCGCTGGCGCCGGGCTGGCCAGCAGCGCCACTCTGCGAGCAGACGGACAGGGTGTCAACGGCGCTCGCGCCGAGCACCGCCACGGCTGCGCTAACCGCAATGGAACCCACCAGGATCAAGATTGAGGCCGCGGCCAGCGTAACCCGCAGAAGGGTCCGGCGCTTGACCAGCCCAGCCAACACCACGGCGGCCGGCATCAATAGACGATCCTGCTCGGGGCGGCGTAAAAGCCGACCATGACGCAGTGGTCCGTCGGGGCAGTAACAGCCGGCGGACAGTTCACCATGACGCTGACGGGTGCCGTATAGGTGTTGCGGGCAGAGATTGATTGATCTAAAACGCTGACGGAGGCGGTGCACACATGCAGTCCCTCCCATGGCGCCGGCCGCTCCTGAACCTTGGCCAGCTCGCTGTCGCAGTGCAGGGATTCCACCGCGGCCGAACGGTGCGCCTGCTGGTCAGCCAGAGTTGCGTAGCTTCCCGCGTTGACCCCGGTCGCTTCGAACTCCTGCACCAGGACGGTCAAGGGATTGGAGCCGTCCGGCAGCACGTCCCACCAGTCACGGAGCCGTGAGTAGACCTCCGAGTAGGACGACGTTCGCGTGTCCCAGGTGTAGATCGCCGTCGCCGCCGCGGCGGCGAGCTTTCGGAAGTCAGCAGTGCGGGGTGCGCCCACGGCATCGGCAATCAAAACGTCAGGAGCCGCCGTCGGAGTTTGTGCCGGTGTCCCGGGAGAAGCGTTCAAAGGACTCTGACGGATGTCCAACGTCGGCGGCGGTGCAACCGGAGCCTCTGCGGGCGTGGGCGACGGCGTCAGCGTGAGAGCGAAAAGCGCCGTGACCACGCTCAATAGCGCGATTGCCGCGATCCACCATCGACGCCGGTTGTTTGTGCCAGGCAGCGAGCTTCTTCGCAATACGTACATTCGGGCCTCCTTCTCGTCTGTTCATGGCGAGAGGACGGACCCACAACATGACTCAGTACGCAGTCCGCGTCCCGGCCTGGAGAATCCTCCAAGCTGTTCGATACAACCGGCGCGCGAAGCCGATCTGGACAGCCAGATAGCGCTCGGTGACGCCCAACTGGGTCGCCAATGCTTCCAGAGCCCTCTTCCGTTCGGGTCCTCGTAGTCCGGGGCGAACGATACTTTCAGCTGTTCTGCGGAGTACCGGTGTGGGCAGGCACTCTGCTGCGCGCTGGCATACGTCTCCGATATTGCTAAGGACCGCCTGCTCAACGTCCACGGCATTTTGAACGGTTTTCGCCGTCTTGCGCACCACGGTCACCGCGTGCCAGCGCCGGCGGTCCTGTGGCGACGGCGGACCGTAGTGTCGTGGCCCGGTGAGACTGTCCACGGCAAGATCCCAAACTCCTGCCGGCACGCTGGCCCGAGTCAACTCAATGATCATTCGTGCCCATTGTTGGTCAATAATCTGCTCGGCAATTTGACCTCCACCCCGGTCCATGCCCAGCAACGCAAGGGGAACAAACGCCGTCGGCCCGTCGGCATTCCCTGGTTCCATGATCATCGGGAGTGTCTGATGGCTCAGCTCCCGACGGGTGTGCGCAGCGCACACGTTCGCGCACACCCCCTGAACCCACGCACCGAACGGAATGCCGGGAAGCTGGCGGTAATGCCCCCGGGTCACCCCATCCCACACCGCGACCCGGATGTCCTGCATAACGTCGTCCACGTCGCAGGCCCGGCCGATCCGCGAGAGATGCGAAACCACGTACCGCTGTACACCGTCGACGGCGATCATGATTTGATCTACCGGAACGACAACCGCGGCGGGCTCCGGCGCACCGCGCAGGGAGACGTCGATACTTCCTACATTTGGATGATCTTGTGGGGCCTGATTCAACCTGGCTTCGACTCGCATGGTCTTCACCGCTTCGACTAAACGATTCCAATAAGTCCGGCACCGGCATGACCGGCGCCCTAAGAGTGGCAGCGAAAGCCAAGGCCGACCACTACGACAGGAAAGCTATACAAACTATTTTCAAAGATAATTAAAGTATCGTCAAGACTGCGGGTCTTACTTTTCGAGGATCGTTCGGTGAGAATGGTTCCATGCCCAGGATCACGCAGCCTCACGACGAAGCCTGGTCGAACGACGTCGAGGCCGCTGTCGCGACATTTGGCAACAGATCACGGAACGAGATCCTCCGTTACCTTTCCGCGCACGGTCCGGCGACCCGCGGTGACATCGTGGCAGCAGTAAGCGCCGGTGAGCCGAGCGTAGCCAAGCACCTGCTTGCTCTTGAGGAGACCGGCGCCATCGCGGTGGACCTTGAGCCGGGCCGGCGGCATGGGCGCTCTCCGCGCTATTCAGCCAACCCCGCTCGGATCAAGGAGTTGCTGGCGGCTCATCTTCAGTATCTTCTGGAGGATTAGCGGCTGCCTCTTCCGCCCCAGGATGGCGATCAATGTCCTTGTTGAGGTATTCAGAGATGGCCCTTAGCGTCTCCGGAGAGACGTCGCCCAACGTCCGCGCCGCGAAGGTCTTCACCCTGGCCGCACGAAGCGACTTCACAAACTCGAGTTGCGAATCGATCCGCTCGGGCAAGTCGGCGCTGTCGCCGATCAGGTACGAGGGGTCAACGTTGAAGATGTTGCACAGCTCGGCCAAGAGCGCCGGATCGCTGACCAGACGACCGGTCCCCTCTTTCATGTAGAACCAGCGCGCGCGGGACAACTTGATGCCCCTGGCCTCGAGTTCGGCCTGGACCTCGCGGAACGTCACGGGCTTCCCACGTTCGGCAACCACGACGTCGAGCAGCAGATTCAGACGACGAGCCAGCTGGGCCTGGGGAGACAACATGTCACCGCCACCTGCCTCGTCCATCCGCGCTGCCCACCCCTCGATCTGATGCGGGGCCGGCAGCTCGGTCAGGCGCTACGACCCCCTTTCGCCCAGTATTACCCGAGTCGTCCGGCGCGGCAATCAACCGCGTCAACCAGTTGAGGATTCATTTGCTCACTCTGGTCTATCCAACGTGACCTCAACCGGAGTAACCTGCTGCTGTAGACCCGTCTACAGCAGCCCTTCACCATTCCCTGGTTGTGGTCCCCCATGTCGTGCATTTTGATGAACCGAACACGAAGCCGAATTATCCGATTCCTGCTCAGGAACGGGCCCTCGACCTGTGGCCAGATCGGCAGGCAACTCGGCGCCTCGCGCTCGACCATCCGCAGGCAACTCGGCCTGCTCACCGAAGCGGGGCTGGTGCAGCGCTCATCGACTCAGTTCAGTGCTTCCGCCGAGCAGGTGCACCTCAATGCCGCGGCCCTCGAAGCGAGTTTTCAGGTCACCATCATGCCGCCGTGATTCCCGGCTCACATGAACGGGGACAGGACTCGCGCAAGCCGTCCTCGCTACATAACGACGAGAGATCGGACAGGGGCATGAAACTTGAATTCTTCGAACCAGCCGAGGCTGCCACAGTCCTCAAGTGTTCAGAGGCATGGCTTAGGGACGGGGCAGCCAAGGGCGAGTTCCCGCACGCCGTCTGGGGCAAGGGGAAGATTGTCTTCACATCGGTCCACCTCAGGGAGATTGCAGAGCTACGTGAAGTCCGAACCACTGGTCCTGCGCCGCAGACCGTCCGCATGATCGGGACGCGAGCACAGGCTCGCCAGAAGTTCTCTTAGGCAAACCAACCGCCACAGACGCTATCCACGCCACACATCGGCGGAACGCTCGACGGCGTCGGCGGCATCCTGGAGCGCCTGCGGCATCAAGTGGCCATACACCTGCTCAGTCGTTCGCGTAGATGCGTGCCCGAGTCGCCTGGAGATCGTGAACAGCGATACGCCGTCCTGGATCAGCCAGGACGCATGGGTATGGCGCAGATCGTGGATCCGGGGTGACTTCTTCAGGCCACGCGCCTGGGCCGCTTTCACGGCGGGAGTCCAGTAGTGGTGCCAATACAGCTTGTGAACAATGCGCTCGCCCTTGGGAGTGGTGAACAACAGTTCTGAGCCAGGGCGGCTGGCCACCAGGGGAACCAAAACTTCCACCAAATGGGGATTCAGCGAAACCGTCCTCTTGCCGGCACCGGTCTTGGTCGCTCCGACGTAATACTCGGAATCGGTACCGCGTTTCCATGCCTTGTTGATCCGCATCGTTGCCGGCTTCGACATCAGGTCCACGTCCGCCACAGTTACCGCAGTCGCTTCGCCGAACCGCGTTCCCGTCATGACCAAGAATTGAGTGAACGCCTTATACCGCTCCCCCATGCCCTCCAGAATCAGGCCGAATTCAGCGTGCGTCAGGAACCTGGCCTCATCCTCTGCCTTTTCGCCTGACGGGAGCTGCACGCCTCGGCACGGATTGTCCTTCCGGTAGCCGAGCATGACGGCCGTCTCCATCGCCGAGAAGATCAAGCCATGGTTGTTCTTGATGGTCTTGGCCGACCGGCCCTTGGTCTGCATCGCCTTGATCCAATACGTCAGGTGCCGGTAATCGAGCTTGTCCACGGGAATGTGCCCGATGACGTCGGCGATGTGCAGCTTCAGCATGGTCTGATACGTGTGGACGGTGCCAACGGAAGGTCGGACCAGGAAGTCGATGTGCTCTTGGATCACGGCAGCGACGGTGGGCGCTTTAGTCTGGTTCGCGACCATCGCATGCTGGGCAATCTCAAAGGATTGGTTGTTGGCATCAAGGAGGCGCTTCAGCGTCTGGGCCTCGGCCGACGTCGCTAGGGTAATCCCCTCTTGCTTTCGCGTCTCGGGGTTCCGCCAGCGGACCGTGAACGACGTGGATCCGTTCGATTTTTTCCGTTCCCAAATGCTGGCCATACCCAAAATTCTAGGCTTCGTGTGCACAGAAAACGAGTTTTTGTGCACACCTAGGGCCCTGGAACCCTGCTGACTTGCGGAAACACTGTGCCCGAGGTGGGACTCGAACCCACACACCTTTCGATACCGCATTTTGAGTGCGGCGCGTCTGCCAATTCCGCCACTCGGGCGCGGAGTACACCGGTGTAACAATCGCTCAAACCTTGGTGCTGTGAGCAACGCGATCGCTTCCAGTGCGCGGAATTACTCTACATGCAGATAGGCTGAATTCCAGAATCGCGCCAGTGACGCCGCATCGAACCCAATCCGGTCCCAGTACAGCAGCGGTGACAACCTACGATGGTATAGTCCCGCCGTACCTTTCCAAGGAGTTCCCGTGTCAGAACAGACGGAGTCAGCCCCCACCTCCAAGCCGGCACGCCGCGTTGTCGTTGCCGAGGATGAGACACTCATCCGCCTGGACATCATTGAGATCCTGCGCGGCGAAGGCTACGACGTCGTCGGCGAAGCGGACAACGGCGAAAAAGCCGTCCAGCTCGCCGAAGAACTGAAGCCGGACCTCGTGCTGATGGACGTCAAGATGCCCATCATGGACGGCATTACGGCCGCCGAGAAGATCGTCAAGGCCCGGATCGCGCCGGTGGTCCTGCTCACCGCGTTTAGCCAGAAGGAACTCGTGGAGCGCGCACGCGACGCCGGCGCCATGGCCTATGTCGTCAAGCCCTTCACGCCGGCGGACCTCATCCCCGCCCTTGAGATCGCGCTTTCCCGGCACGAGGAAATCAAGGCCCTCGAAAGCGAAGTGACGGACCTGCAGGAGCAGTTCGCCACCCGCAAGCTCGTCGAACGCGCCAAGAGCCTGCTGACCACCAAGATGGGCCTGACGGAGCCGGAGGCGTTCCGCTGGATCCAGAAGACGTCCATGGACCGCCGCCTCAGCATGCGCGAGGTTGCCGAGACCATCATCAACCAGGTCAACTAGCGGCCGGGCAGCGAACCCAAAAAGACCAAAAGGGAGGGCCCCGCCGGTGTGCATAACACCGGCGGGGCCCTCCCTTGTTGCATGCCCGGGAAGACCTAGACCTTGCCGTTCCGCTTCTTCTTTTCCGGCCAGGGGCCGAGCTTGTCCTTGGTCACCGCTGCTTCGCCGTGGCTGCCGGCGTCGGCGAGGTCGCCCACCTTGTGGACCTTCAGCATGTTCGTGGAACCGGCCTTTCCGGGAGGGGACCCGGCGGCGATAACCACCATGTCGCCGTCCTCGACGAGGTCCATGTTCAACAGGCTGCGGTCAACCTGTGCCGTCATCTCATCGGTGTGGCCCACCATCGGGACCAGGACCGGCTGGATGCCCCAGGTCAGGGCAAGCTGGTTCCAGACGTGCTCCACCGGGGTGAAGGCGAACACGGGTCGGGTCGGACGCAGCCGGGAGAGGCGGCGGGCGGAGTCACCGGACTGGGTGAAGGTACAGATGTACTTGGCATCGAGCTGGTCGGCGATTTCGACGGCGGCCCGGGTGATGGCGCCGCCGCGGGTCTTGGGCTTCGTGCCCAGCGGCGGGACGCGCTCCAGGCCATGGACCTCGGTGGACTCGATGATCCGGGCCATGACCTTGACGGTCTCGATCGGGTACTTGCCCACGCTGGTCTCACCCGAGAGCATGACCGCGTCGGCGCCGTCGAGCACTGCGTTGGCGCAGTCGGAAGCCTCGGCGCGCGTCGGGCGCGGGTTCTCGATCATGGACTCAAGCACCTGGGTTGCCACGATGACCGGCTTGGCCCAGCGGCGGGCCAGTTCAATGGCACGCTTCTGCACGATCGGCACTTCCTCAAGTGGCAGTTCCACGCCGAGGTCGCCACGGGCCACCATGATGGCGTCGAAGGCGTCGATGATCTCGGGGAGCTGCTCCACTGCCTGCGGCTTCTCGATCTTGGCGATCACCGGCACGCGGCGACCTTCTTCGTCCATGATCTCGTGCACGCGCTTGATGTCCGAGGCGTCCCGCACGAAGGAGAGGGCCACCATGTCCACGCCGCGGCGCATGGCCCAGCGGAGATCGTCCTCGTCCTTCACGCTCAGCGCCGGCACGTTGACCGCAACGCCGGGCAGGTTGATGCCCTTGTTGTTCGAGACCCAGCCGCCCACAATCACCTGCGCGACCACCTTGACGGCGTCCACGTCGATGGCGCGCAGGGCAACCTTGCCGTCGTCGATCAGCAGCGCGTCACCGGGCTTCACGTCCTCGGTGAGGCTCTTGAGCGTCGTGGAGCAGATGTCCTTAGTGCCCGGGACGTCCTCGGTGGTGATGGTGAACGTGTCACCGACGGCCAGCAGGTGCGGCCCGTCCACGAAGCGGCCGAGACGGATCTTGGGCCCCTGGAGGTCGGCCATGATGGCGACGGGCCGGCCCAGCTGGGCTGCGGCCGTACGAACGTTCTCATACGTGGTGTCGTGCACGGCGTACTCGCCGTGGCTCATGTTCATCCGTGCCACGTCGACGCCGGCTTCCAGCACGGCCAGCGTGTTCTCGAAGCTCGCGATTGCCGGTCCGAAGGTGGCCACTATTTTAGCGCGTCTCATATACCTACCCTAGTAGTCGATTGCAGTGATTAAGTTGTTGCCGCGTGAACGGCGGAAGTACGGCGGGAACCTGTAGCGGACTACAGGACAGCCATGGCCCGGTCGGTCGGTGCCACGGGGGCCGGCAGGATGGTGCTGCCCATCAGGAACTTGTCCACCGCGGCGGCGCAGGCACGCCCCTCGGCGATGGCCCAGACGATGAGCGACTGGCCGCGGCCGGCGTCACCGGCCACGAAGATGCCTTCCGTGTTGGTCATGTAGAAGCCGTCGCGGGCCACGTTGCCGCGGCCGTCGAACCCGGCGCTCACCTGCTCGGTGATCCCGGCCGGCTCGGGGCCGGTGAAGCCCAGCGAGAGCAACACCAGGTCGGCGGGGATAATCCGCTCCGTACCGGGCTTCGGGAGGCGCTTGCCGTCAACGAATTCGGTCTCGGCCACCTTGACGCCGGAAACCCTGCCGTTCTCGCTGACGAACTCCACGGTGGAGGCGAGGTACGTGCGTTCGCCGCCTTCCTCGTGGGCGCTGGCAACTTCGAACAGGGTGGGGAACGTCGGCCACGGCTGGTGGCCGGCGCGTTCTGCCGGCGGCTGCTTGCCGATCGCCAGCGTCGTGACGGACGCAGCGCCGTGCCGGTGGGCGGTGCCGAGGCAGTCCGCGCCGGTGTCGCCGCCGCCAAGGATCACCACGTGCTTGCCGGCGGCGTGGATCTGGTTCTCCACCGTCTCCCCCGCCACCACACGGTTGGCCGGCACCAGGTAGTCCATCGCGAAGTGCACGCCCTCGAGCTTGCGGCCCGGGATCGGCAGGTCACGCGGGACGGTGGCACCGGTGGCCACCACCACGGCGTCGTACCGGCGGCGCAGCTGCTCCCACGTCACGTCGGTGCCCACGGCGACGCCGGTCCGGAAGCGGGTGCCTTCGGCCTTCATCTGCGCGAGCCGGCGGTCGACGTGCTCTTTTTCCATCTTGAAATCGGGGATCCCATAGCGCAGGAGGCCGCCGATCTTGTCATCGCGCTCGTACACGGCGACGGTGTGGCCCACCCGGGTCAGCTGCTGCGCGACGGCCAGACCGGCGGGGCCGGAGCCGACGACGGCGACCGTCTTGCCGCTGAGGCGCGCCGGCGGCAACGGATTGACCCAGCCGTTCTCGAACGCCTGGTCCACGATGGAGACCTCGACCTGCTTGATGGTCACCGCAGGCTGGTTGATGCCCAGCACGCAGGACGCCTCACACGGGGCCGGGCAGAGCCGGCCCGTGAACTCGGGGAAGTTGTTGGTGGCGTGCAGCCGCTCCATGGCCTCCTCCCCCTTGTCCCGCCAGATGAGGTCGTTCCATTCCGGGATGAGGTTGCCCAGCGGGCAGCCCTGGTGGCAGAACGGCACGCCGCAGTCCATGCACCGGCCGGCCTGGGCCTTCAGGACGCCCTTTTGCTGGGCTTCGTAAACTTCTTTCCAGTCCATGATGCGGACCGGAACCGGACGTCGGGGCTGGGTTTCGCGCTGGCGTACTTTCAGAAATCCGCGTGGATCAGCCACCGGTCACCTCCAGGATTCGAGACCAAACTTCTTCGCCGTCGGGGTCCAGGCCCTCTTCGATGGCGTCAAGACGGGTTTGCAGCACGGCCGCGTAGTCGCGCGGCAGCACCTTGGTGATGCGGCCCGCGGTGTCATCGAAGTTCTCCAACAGCCGTGCCGCGAGCAGCGACTCCGTCTCTTCGAGGTGCTTCACGAGCAGTCCGTGGACGATGTCGCGGTCCTCGGCGTCAAGTGGCCGCAGCTGCAGCTCACCGGACTCGAGGGCCTGCTTGTTAACGCGTTCGCTCTGCAGGTCCAGGACGTAGGCCGTGCCGCCTGACATGCCGGCACCGAAGTTGCGGCCGGTGCGCCCGATGATGAGCGTCTGGCCGCCGGTCATGTATTCGCAGCCGTGGTCCCCGATCCCCTCGGCCACGGCGGTGGCACCGGAGTTGCGGACCATGAACCGTTCGCCCACCTGGCCGCGCAGGTACATTTCCCCGCTCGTGGCGCCGTAGCCGATGACGTTTCCGGCGATGACGTTGCGCTCTGCCGGGAAAACGTTGGTCCGGTCCGGCCGGACGATGATGCGCCCGCCGGAGAGTCCCTTGCCGACGTAGTCGTTGGAGTCCCCGAACATCCGCAGCGTGATGCCGGCCGGCAGGAAGGCGCCGAGCGACTGCCCCGCAGTGCCGGTCAGGGTGATGTCGATGGTGTCCGTGGCCAGCAGGTCCGTGCTGAAGGTCTTGGTGACCACATGGCCCAGCATGGTGCCGACGGACCGGTCGGTGTTGATGACGTTGACGGCGATCTTCACCGGTGTGCGGTCGCTGAGCGCCTCGGCGGCCATCGCGATCAGGCGCTGGTCAAAGTGCTTGTCCAGCTCGTGGTTCTGGCCGGTGAGGTTGCGCAGCGGGGCGTCGTCGTCGAACTCGAGACCGTGCAGGATCGGGTCCAGGTCCAGTCCTTCAGCCTTCCAGTGGTTGATCGCCTCGCGGGTGTCGAGCATCTCGGCGTGGCCGATCGCTTCCTCGATGGTCCGGAAACCGAGCTCGGCCAGGATTTCGCGGACCTCCTCGGCAAGGAATTCGAAGAAGTTGATCACGAATTCGGGCTTGCCGGTAAACCGGGAGCGCAGCTCGGGGTTCTGCGTGGCGACGCCCACCGGGCAGGTGTCCAGGTGGCAGACGCGCATCATGATGCAGCCGGAGACAACCAGCGGTGCGGTGGCGAAACCGAATTCCTCGCCTCCCAGCAGCGCGGCGATCACGACGTCCCGGCCGGTCTTGAGCTGGCCGTCCACCTGCACCACCACGCGGTCGCGCAGGCCGTTGAGCATGAGCGTCTGCTGCGTCTCGGCGAGGCCAAGTTCCCACGGCACACCGGCGTGCTTGAGCGAGTTCAGCGGCGAGGCGCCGGTGCCGCCGTCGTGCCCGGACACCAGGACGACGTCGGCCTTCGCCTTCGTGACGCCGGCGGCGACCGTGCCGATCCCGACCTCGGAGACTAACTTGACGTGCACGCGGGCCGAGGGGTTGGCCCGTTTCACGTCGTAGATCAGCTGCGCGAGGTCCTCGATCGAGTAGATGTCGTGGTGCGGGGGCGGCGAAATGAGCCCGACGCCGGGGGTCGAGTGCCGTGTCCGGGCCACCCAGGGGTAGACCTTCTGCGCCATCAGCTGGCCGCCTTCGCCGGGCTTGGCACCCTGCGCCATCTTAATCTGGATGTCGTCCGCGTTGGACAGGTACAGGCTGGTGACGCCGAAGCGGCCGGAGGCGATCTGCTTGACCGCCGAGCGGCGGGTCGGATCGAGCAGGCGGTCCACGTCCTCGCCGCCTTCGCCGGTGTTGGACTTGCCGCCCAGCCGGTTCATGGCGATGGCCAGGGTCTCATGGGCCTCCTGCGAGATGGAGCCGTAGCTCATGGCGCCGGTGGAGAACCGCTTGACGATGCTGGAGACGGACTCCACGTCCTCCAGCGGCACCGCGGGACGCAACCCGGCCTTGAACTTCAACAGCCCGCGCAGGGTCATGAGGTTCTCGGACTGGTCATCGACGCCGCGGGTGTAGGCCTTGAAAATGTCGTAGCGGCGCTCACGGGTGGCGTGCTGCAGCCGGAAGACGGTCTCCGGGTTGAACAGGTGCGGTTCGCCGTCGCGCCGCCACTGGTATTCGCCGCCGCCCATCAAGGGCTGGTGCGGCAGTTCGATGCCGTTCTCCGGGTACGCCATCCGGTGGCGGGCCAGGACCTCGGCGGCGATCACATCGAGGCCGACGCCGCCGAGCTGGGAGTGCGTGCCGGAGAAGTATTCATCCACGAGGTCCTGGCCGAGGCCGAGTGCCTCGAAGGACTGGGCTCCCGTGTAGGAAGCCACGGTGGAGATGCCCATCTTGGACATGATCTTCAGGACGCCCTTGCCCAGTCCCTTGATCAGGTTGTAGACGCCGTCCTGCGGGGTGACCCCGACGACGTCACCGGTGCTGATGAGCTGTTCCACCGACTCCATGGCCAGGTAGGGGTTCACCGCGGAGGCGCCGTAGCCGATCAGCACGGCCACATGGTGGGTCTCGCGGACGTCACCGGCCTCGACCACCAGCGCGGTCTTGGTGCGGTTGGCGCTGCGCAGCAGGTGGTGGTGCACGGCGCTGACGAGCAGCAGGGACGGGATCGGCGCCCACTGGGCGTTCGAGTCACGGTCCGAGAGCACCACGTACTGCACGCCACGGTTAATGGCGCCGGAAACCTGCTCGCAGATTTCGGTGAGCCGGGCACGCAGGGCGTTCTCGCCGCCTTCGGGGCGGTAGAGTCCGCGGACCTTCATGGCGACCCTGTCGCCGTCGGCGGTCTCGATGTTGGCGATCTTGGCGAGCTGGTCGTTGGTGATCACCGGGAACGGCAGCGAAACCTGGGGCTGCCGGACCTGCTGGGTGTCCAGCAGGTTGCCGTTGGGCCCGATGGCGCAGGTCAGGGACGTGACGAGTTCTTCGCGGATGGCGTCCAGGGGCGGGTTGGTGACCTGCGCGAAGGACTGCACGAAGTAGTCAAAGAGCAGCCGGGGGCGCTTGGACAGCACGGCCACCGGGGTATCCGAACCCATGGCGCCGAGGGGTTCGGCGCCGGTGCGGGCCATCGGGCCGAGCAGGATCTTGAGTTCCTCGGTGGTGTAGCCGAAGGTGCGCTGGCGGATGTTGACCGAGGCTGCGGTGTGCACGACGTGTTCGCGTTCGGGCAGGTCTTTGAGGTCGATCAGGTTTTCCTTGACCCAGTCGGCCCAGGGGTTGGCCGCCGCCACCTCGGCCTTGACCTCGGCGTCGTCGATGATCCGGCCGGCCTCCGTGTCCACGAGGAACATCTTGCCCGGCGAGACGCGGCCTTTCTTGACCACCTTGGCGGGTTCCACGTCGATCACGCCCACCTCGGAGGCGAAGATGATCAGGCCGTCCTCGGTGATCCAGTAGCGGCCGGGGCGCAGGCCGTTGCGGTCCAGGGTGGCGCCGACGAGGTTGCCGTCGGTGAAGGACACGGCGGCGGGGCCGTCCCAGGGCTCCATCAGCATCGAGTGGTATTCGTAGAACGCGCGGCGGGCCGGGTCCATGGTGGCGTGGTTTTCCCACGCTTCCGGGATCATCATCATGATCGAGTGGGTGATGGGACGGCCGGAGAGCCAGAGCAGTTCCGCGACCTCGTCGAAGGACGCCGAGTCGGAGGCACCCGGGGTGCAGATCGGGTACAGCTCTTCCGGCGAGTCCCCCAGCAGCGGGTTGGCCAGCTGGGACTGGCGGGCGCGCATCCAGTTGCGGTTGCCCTTGACGGTGTTGATCTCGCCGTTGTGGGCGATGGTGCGGAAGGGCTGGGCCAGCGGCCAGGACGGGAAGGTGTTCGTGGAGAAGCGCGAGTGGACGATCGCGAGCCTGGTCTTGAAGCGCTTGTCCGAAAGATCGGGGTAGAACGGCTCAAGCTGGGCCGTGGTGAGCATGCCCTTGTAGACGATGGTCCGGGAGGACAGCGACGGGAAATAGACGCCAAACTTGTTCTGTGCCCTCTTGCGGATGCGCCAGGCACGGGAGTCCAGTTCGTTGCGCTCCAGGACTTCCCCGGTGCTGGAGGCCAAGAAGGGCTGCGCGAAGTAGGGCATGCAGGCCCGGGCCATGGAGCCGACGAGATCGGCCACGATCGGGACCACCCGCCAGCCGAGGACGGCCAGGCCCTCGTCCGCGGCAAGGCTCTCGATGCCGGCCTTGGCCGCGTCCGATTCGCGCTGCTCGGCCGGGAGGAACGCGGTGCCGACGACGTACTGGCCGGGGGCGGGAAGTTCGAAGTCGGTGACTGCGCGGAAGAATTCGTCCGGCACCTGCATGAGCAGCCCGGCGCCGTCGCCGGTTCCTTCATCGGCGCCCACGGCCCCGCGGTGCTCGAGGTTGCGCAGTGCAGTAAGGGCGGCGTCAACGATGTCGTACCCCGGCTCGCCCCGCAGGGTCGCGATGATGGCGAGGCCGCAGGCGTCCTTCTCCTGCTCGGGGTTGTACAGTCCGGCTGCTTCAGGCAGTGCCGCGAAGCGCTTGAAAGGGGACATGGCGGGCGCCGGCAGGTCCGGTTCGGACCAACTGGGGCCTTGCAGGGTTTGGGTCATGAGAGACGTCCTTCCTCCTGATCGTGCGTATGGGAGGGACAACATTGGCCCGAATCGGTGCGCCGGTGTGACGGGCACAACAAAGACTTACTACCTGGAATTGTAGGCCAGCGCGGCCTGCTGTAAGAACAGTTACGCCGCCCGCGGCCCCGGTTTTGCGTGGATGGCAACTGTCTGCTGTCCACAGCATTCCCTGCTGCCACGACGCTGTGGACCCGGACTCTGGGAGGGGTGACTCCGCGGCCCGGTTGCCGCTGCCGAGTTACTTGCTGCCCTCGGCTCCCGGCGAGGATCCGGTGGCCCGGCGGCCGGTTGTGTCGGCAGCCGGTGCTCCTGGTGCGGGGGTGGTCCCGCCGGATTCCTTGGACGCTACAGCAGCGGCGGGAGCGTTGCCCGGACCGCTGTGGCTATCCCGGAGACTATCAAGCGATTCATCATTTGAGACACGAGAGTCCGCATGGTGGACTGTGGCGGCGTCGCCATGTTCAGCGTCGGCCTCAATTTCACGGCCGTCGGCGTCATGATCGGCGTCGGTATCCGGTTCTGCCTCCGCCTCGGCAACCTCGTCTGCGCTGGGCCCTCGGCCGGGCAGGTAGACGGTGTCCGGCTCTTCAGGCTTGCGCAGGCCGAGGACGATGAAGATCACCAGGGCCGCCACGAGGACCGCGATGCTGGTCCAGACGTTGAGCCTGGCGGTGATGCCGAAGAAGGTGATCTGCTCGGCGTCGTCAATCCGCAATGCCTCGATCCAGACCCGGCCCAGCGTGTAATAGATGGCGTAGAGCCAGAAAAGGCGGCCGCGGCGGAAGCGGAAGCGTCGGTCCAGTAGGAGCAGGAGGCCCACGCCGGCCAGGTTCCAAAGGGACTCATAGAGGAAGGTCGGGTGGAAGAGGATCTCCGCCGGCGTGCCGGGTGGGAAGTTCGGGTTGTCGGCGTCGATCTGCAGCCCCCACGGCAGTGTGGTGGGGGCGCCGAAGAGCTCCTGGTTGAAGTAGTTGCCCCAGCGGCCGAGCGCCTGGGCCAGCAGAAGCCCGGGCGCGGCGGCGTCAGCGAATGCGCTGAGCTTGACCCCGGCCCTCCGGCAGCCGATCCACGCGCCCACCGCGCCGAGCAGCACGGCCCCCCAGATACCGAGTCCGCCGCGCTGGATCTGCGGAATCAGTGACAGGTCGCCGGTGCCGTCGAAGCCCGGCCCGAAATACGCGTCCGGTGAGGACACCACGTGGTAAAGCCGGCCGCCGACGATGCCGAACGGGATGGCCCAGATGGCGATATCCCAGACGCTGCCCTCCGGGGCCCCGCGCCGTGCCCAGCGGACGGAGGTCAGCCACAGTCCGGCGATGATCCCGGCCAGGATGCACAGGGCATAGGCATGGATGCGCAGGGACCCCCAGGGCAGCGGGATGTCGAACCCGGACCAGTCCGGGCTCGGAATACTCGCGGGCATCATCGCCGCCGCGTGGAGGACTGACTGCATTGCTTAAGCTTCTTCCCTGGTAAGGCCGGTGCTGAGGTCTTTCGTCAAGGACGCTACAGCATCCACGCCGCCGTCGCCGATCGCTACCACCAGGGCGGTACCGACGATCACGCCGTCCGCGTAGGCGGCGATCTCGCGGACCTGGTCCGCGTTGGACACGCCCAGTCCCACGCAGACGCGTTCCGCGCCTGCCGCATGGGCGGCGGCCACAACGTCTTTGGCCGCGGTGCTGACCGAGCTCCGGGCCCCGGTGACGCCCATGATCGAGACGGCGTAGACGAAGCCGCGGCTCGCCTCAACAGTGCGTTTCATGCGTTCCGGGGAGGACGACGGCGCCACGAGGAACACCCGGTCCAGTCCGTACTTATCCGAGGCCGCCATCCATTCGGCGGCTTCGTCGGGGATCAGGTCCGGGGTGATAAGTCCGGCTCCGCCGGCTTCGGCCAGCTGGCGCGAAAATTCGTCCACACCCAGCCTGACCACGGGGTTCCAGTAGGTCATGACGAGCACGGCGGCGTCGGTCTGGCTGGTAATGCCGCGGACGATGTCGAAGACCTGCCGGACGTGGAATCCCTTGGCGAGGGCCTCGGTGGTGGCGGCCTGGATGACGTGGCCGTCCATGACCGGATCCGAATACGGGATGCCGATCTCGATCAGGTCGGCGCCGTTCTCGGCGAGGGCGATGCCGGCCGCGATGGTGTCCTCGACGCTGGGGTAACCAGCGGGAAGGTAGCCGATCAGGGCCGCGCGGCCCTGGGCTTTGGCCCTGTCAATGGAAGCAGCCGATTTGCTGGTGCTGGTGAGGTTCTGGACGCCGCTCACAGTTTCTCCCCCTCTTTCGCGATCTCGTGCTCGGGTGAATCCTTGTCCAGCAGGTCGAACCATTCCGCGGCGGTGGCCACGTCCTTGTCACCGCGGCCGGAGAGGTTCACCACCACGATCTTGTCTGTTCCTTTGCCCGCTGCCTTGCCTGCGGCCGTGCCTGCGGCCTTGTCTTCGGCGGCGAGCCGCTGACCCACCTTCATGGCGCCGGCGAGGGCGTGCGCTGACTCGATGGCGGGGATGATGCCCTCGGTGCGGCACAGCAGCCGGAACGCCTCCATGGCCTCGCTGTCCGTGATCGGCTCGTAGCTGACCCGTCCGATGTCCGCGAGGTAGGAGTGCTCCGGCCCGACGCCGGGGTAGTCCAGGCCCGCCGAGATGGAGTGCGATTCGATGGTCTGGCCGTCGTCGTCCTGCATGAGGTAGGAACGCGCGCCGTGCAGGACGCCGGGCTTGCCGAGGCTGATGGTGGCAGCATGCCGTCCTGTTTCGACGCCGTCGCCGCCGGCCTCGAAGCCGTAGATCTTCACCGAGGGATCGTCCAGGAAGCCGTGGAACATGCCGATCGCGTTGGAGCCTCCGCCGATGCAGGCGCAGACGGCGTCGGGCAGGCGGCCGGTCTGGGCCAGGATCTGGGCGCGGGACTCCTCGCCGATCACCTCGTGGAAGTAGCGGACCATGGCCGGGAACGGGTGCGCCCCGGCGGCCGTTCCGAGCAGGTAGTGGGTGTTGTCCACGTTGGCGACCCAGTCCCGGAGCGCCTCGTTGATGGCGTCCTTCAGGGTCTGGGAACCGCTGGTCACCGGGATGACCGTGGCGCCGAGCAGCTCCATCCGGGCCACGTTGAGGGACTGCCGCCGGCAGTCTTCGGCACCCATGTAGACGACGCATTCCAGGCCCATCAGCGCGGCGGCCGTGGCGCTGGCGACACCGTGCTGCCCGGCGCCGGTTTCGGCGATGACGCGGGTCTTGCCCATGCGCTTGGCGATGAGGGCCTGGCCGAGGACATTGTTGATCTTGTGGGAGCCCGTGTGGTTGAGGTCCTCGCGCTTGAGGAAGATGCGCACTCCCCCGGCGTGCTCGGCGAAGCGCTTGGCCTCCGTCAGCAGCGAGGGCCGTCCCGAGTAGTTCTTGTTCAGCTCAGCGATCTGTGCCGTGAACTCAGGATCCGCCTTGGCTTTCTCAAAAGTGTCTTCGAGCTCGTCCAGGGCGGCGATGAGCGACTCCGGCATCCATCGGCCGCCGTAGGAGCCGAAGTAGGGTCCGGGGGCGTGCCGCAGGGATTCTCCGCCCTGCAGGAACGCGTCCACGGCGCTTTTGTCTGACTCTGCTGCTGGCGCATCGACCATCAGTCCCACCATCCTCTTCCACTGCTCATTGGATCTTGCTGCCGCCCGGGTGCGCTGCCGGCGTCCGGGCGGGCGTTGGCCCGGCCGGAGCACGGGTCAGGACCGGGCGGCGATTTCTTCGGCTCCGGCGGCCATGAATTCCGCGATCCGCTCCCCCGGCGTCGCATCGCTGACGAGGGCCTCGCCCACGAGGACCGCATTCGCGCCGTTGGCCGCGTAGTGCCTGACGTCGTCGACGCCGCGCACCCCGGACTCCGCGATCACGAGCGCACCGGCGGGGATGCCCCCGGCGAGTTCGGCGAAGACGGAACGGTCGACGTCGAGCGTCTTGAGGTTGCGTACGTTGACGCCGATGATCCGCGCCTCTGCGGCAACGGCCCGCCGGATTTCCTCGGCGGTGTGGGTCTCGACGAGTACGTCCATGCCCAGTTCGCGGCTGAGGGCGCTGAGCTCGCGAAGTTGCGCGTCCGCGAGCGAGGCCACGATCAGCAGGACCAGGTCGGCCCCGTGCGCCCGGGCCTCCCAGATCTGGTACTCGTCGATCATGAAGTCCTTGCGCAGCAGCGGAACCTCCACGGCCGCCCGGACGGCGTCGAAGTCGGCGAGGGAGCCGTTGAATCGGCGCTGCTCGGTCAGGACACTGATCGCTGCCGCGCCGCCGTCGGCGTACTGCAGGGCGAGGGACGCAGGATCGGCAATGCTGGCGAGATCGCCCTTGGAGGGGCTGCGCCGCTTGATTTCGGCAATCACGCTGAGCCGGTGGCGCGGTTCCGAAGCGCCCCCGAGGGCGGCCCATGCATCGCGGGCGGGCGCCGCCGCGGCGGCACGTTCCTTCAGTTCCGCGAGCGTGACGAGGCGCTGGCGGGCCGCCATATCCTCCCTGACACCGGCATTGATGTCATCGAGAACGCTCACCACTAGTGGCCGGAGTTCTTCAGCTTGCTGCCGCCCACGCCGTAGCCGGCCTTGCGCATGCCGAATCCGACAAGCAGGCCGATCACCATGACGACACCGCCGGCGATGAAGATCGGGGTGTTGGCGATGACGAAAGCGATAGCCATGACGAGGGCACCGAGCAGCATGACGAAGACGGTGGTCCAGGCCGCGGGGCTGTTGCCGTGGCCGGTCGGCTCGCTGTGGTCGACGCCGTCGTAGACGCCCGTTCCGGCCGCAGGTTTGGGGGCGGAAACAGTGGCTTTGCTCATTGAAATCTCCTCAGGATGAATACTGCTTACATTCTGCCATTTATTGGCCGTGGTGTTGGCCGCGCCCGCGGCATCGGTTCACGTCGGATCGTCACCGCGTGAGAGACGGTCCCAGCTGTCAATGTCATCGGGCGGACCGGCGGGTGCAGCCGATGTGCCGGCGGGTACGGTGTCGTATTTCGTGCGAGCCGTCCAGTAGCGGCCCGCCGGGACAATCGCCAGCGCGCTGATTCCCAGCAGCGCCCCGGCGACGACGGCGAGGGCAGGGAACACGGTGACGTCGACCCTGACATTGCTGCCGCTGATCCCGGTGGCGGCGGCGATCGAGCCCTGGGCGGCCGCCTGCGGGTCTGCCAGCACGAGCACGGCGGCGCCGACGATCCCGACGGCGGCGAGCACGGTAATCACGGTGACGATCCAGCGTGCGATCCGGCCGGCGATCGACGCGGCGAGGCCCCCGGCCAGGGCGACGAGCGCGAGGGCCGTGACCGTGGTGGCGGCCTTGCTGCCCTGGACCTGAAGTCCGTCCTGGCTGGAGACCGCCTGGCCCAACTGGGTCGGATCGAGATGGACCGTCAGCCACGTCTGGGTGGTGATGCCGAAGACGGCCAGCGCGAGGGCGACGATCGCCAGCACGAGGGTGGATTTGCGCGCCCAGCGCGGGACGGCCGGGCGGCTCGTGGACGTGACGGTTGATTCGGGGCCGGTCATGAGCTCTCCGTCCGTGCAGCGCTGTCCGAGGCTCTCGCGGCGTCATCGGCGAGGGAATCGGCCGTGATGTTGCGCAGCGAACCGGCCGTGTAAACGGCGCGCATCGGGGCGGCGGCCTTGTTGACGGTTTCAAGGGCCTCGGTGGCGTTCACCGAGTCCGCGACGATTCCGCCGCCGGCCTGGACGTAGGCGCGGCCGTCCCGGAGCAGGGCCGAGCGAATGGCGATCGCCATGTCCATGTCCCCCGCGAAGTCGAGGTAGCCCACCACGCCGCCGTAGATTCCGCGGCGGTGGGGTTCCAGTTCGTCAAGAAGCCTCAGTGCCCGCGGCTTGGGGGCGCCGGACAGCGTCCCGGCCGGGAATGTGGCTTTCAGCACGTCGTAGGCCTTGGCCGCCGGGGCGAGCTTGCCCACGACCGTGGACACGAGGTGCATGATGTGGCTGAAACGCTCTACCTCCATGAACTGGGTGACGTCCACGGAGCCGGCCACGCAGACCTTGGAGAGGTCGTTGCGGGAGAGGTCCACCAGCATCAGGTGCTCCGCGCGTTCCTTCTCATCCGCAAGGAGTTCCTCGGCCAGCGCCTTGTCCGCCTCCACCGTCTTGCCGCGCGGCCGGGAACCGGCGATGGGGTGCGTGATGACTTCCTCGCCGGTCACGGTGACCAGCGCCTCCGGTGAGGAGCCGACGATGGAGTACTGCCGGCCGTCGGCGTCCTCGAGGCTGAAGATGTACATGTACGGGCTGGGGTTGGTATTCCGGAGCACCCGGTACACGTCCAGCGGGTCGGCGCCGCATTCCATCTCGAAGCGGCGGGAAATGACCACCTGGAACACCTCGCCGTCGACGATTGCCTCTTTGCCGCGGTCAAGGGCGGCAAGGTACTCCGACTCGGCCCAGCGTTCCTGGACGCTGGAGGCGAAGTCGAGGGCTGCGGTGTCCAGCACGGAGACGGGCTGCTCCACGGGCGCGCTGACCTTGGCCAGCAGGGCCTTGACGCGGGCGACGGCGTCGTGCCAGGCGTCATCGACGCCTTCGGAGCTGTTGTCGAAATTGATCGCATTGGCGATCAGCAGCACGGTCCCGTCCATGTTGTCGTGCACGGCCATGTCCGTGACGAGGTTCAGCGCCAGCTCCGGCAGTTCCAGATCGTCTTCCGGCGGGCTGGTCAGCTTTTCCCAGTGGCGGACCGTTTCCCAGCCGAGGAAGCCCACGAGGCCGGAGGTGAACGGCGGCAGGCCGTCGAAGCGGTCGGTGCGGAGGGCCTCGACGGTCTCGCGGACGGCGTCGACCGGGCTGCCGCCCAGCGGAACCCCGACCGGCGGCTCGCCGAGCCAGTGCGCCTGGCCGTCCTTGGTGGTCAGGGTGGCCCGGGAGCGGGCGCCGATGAAGGAGTACCGGGACCAGGAGCCGCCGACTGCCGCGGACTCCATCAGGAAGGTTCCGGGCTGGCCGTGGGCGAGCTTGCGGTACAAGCCGATCGGCGTTTCGGCGTCAGCGAGGACCTTCAGCCGGACGGGGATGACGCGGCTGTGGCCTGCGAGTTCACGGAACTCCGCCAGGCCCGGGCTGATGATTCCAAGGTCCTGCATGGCTGTGGTGTCCGCCTGTTCTTTCAGTGGTCCTGAAGGTTGGGATGTGAGGGGGTCGTCCCCGTCGCGGTCCGGCGGCCGGGTCAGACGGCGCGGGCTGCGGCGCGGGGAGCGGCCGGGTCAGCCGGCGTCGCCGGTGACGGCCTCGAGTTCGCGCCCATCGAAGCAGGTCCGGGTTCCGGTGTGGCAGGCGGCGCCCACCTGGTCGACGCGGACCAGCAGCGCGTCGCCGTCGCAGTCCATGGCCAGGGATTTGACCCACTGCACGTGGCCGGAGGTGTCCCCCTTGCGCCAGTACTCCTGCCGGGAGCGGGAGTAGAAGGTGACGCGGCCGCTTGTCATGGTGCGGTGCAAC
Source organism: Arthrobacter sp. SO5 (assembly GCF_020532805.1). Taxonomy (GTDB): domain Bacteria; phylum Actinomycetota; class Actinomycetes; order Actinomycetales; family Micrococcaceae; genus Arthrobacter. Next base: position 151,547 of record NZ_MQTQ01000101.1, read on the forward strand.
GCCTCGTCGTCCATCCAACCGAGCATGAGCACCTCGTTGGTGTCGAACTGCTGGACGATCGCGGCCACCAGGCCGGCGCTGTCCCGTTTCAGGGCTTCCGCGAGACCGTCGGGGAGGGGGCTTTCGGGCACGGCGGGACCGGGGGCGTAGCCGTTCCCGGCGCTGCCACGGAC
>NZ_MQTQ01000102.1 GCF_020532805.1 Arthrobacter sp. SO5
GCGTCGGCTGCGGCCAGCTCGTCAGGGCTTAGCGCGAGCAACCCGCCGGATACGGTGTCACCTTCACGGCGGACGAGGCCGAGGTGAACTTTCTTGCCGCTCTTGGCGATGACATCCAGGTCGGTGATGACGACTTCTGTGGTTCCGTGCCCGATCAGGAAGTCTTCGAGCATGTTGACCCGGTAGCCGAACAGCGACTGCTGGACCTTCTCATCCAACAGGGTGCCGAATGAGAAGACCAGCTCGCTCGGGGCCGCGGATGTAGTTGGTTCCGGGTTGGACACGGGGACACTCCTTGGGCAGAACTTTCGT
>NZ_MQTQ01000103.1 GCF_020532805.1 Arthrobacter sp. SO5
AACCAGGCCGCTTCCGTCCGCTCCGCGTTTTCGAACTTCAAACCGCCGGATTCGAAGCTTTTCAGCAGCGTGCAACCGATGAACCCGTTGTCTTTTCCGGTGGCATCGACAGGAACCATGCAGATCTTGTCGCCCGCTGCGACGCCGTAGTACGTGACGGTATCGACTTTTCCAAGCAGGCGTGTCTGCGAAGGGTCGAGTTTCA
>NZ_MQTQ01000104.1:0-4758 GCF_020532805.1 Arthrobacter sp. SO5
CCCCGCCGGCCGCACGCGATGAAGTCCCCGCTCCTCACCGGCCCCCGTCCCCCACCCCGACGCCGGTTCCCACGCTGCCCCCGGCGCCCCAGGCGTTCGCCCTCAACCTCTACCAGGAGGGGGACTTCGTGCCGCAGTACACCTTTCAGTGGTGTGTGGCGGCGAGCATCCAGATGATGCACAACCTCATCGACGACACCGGGGACGGCACGTGGACCGATCGCGTCCAGCAGGGAGAGCTCTGGGAGATGGCCCGGGCACGGTCGTTCAACTCGTTCAACGGTGCCAACCCCTTGGGTTGGGCGGAGGTGCTAACCGAGGTCGGGATGGGGCCGTACGCCGTCGTGAGCGTTGCCGACTATCAGGAGGCGCTGCAGACCGCGGCGCGCGCCATTGCCGACACGGACCGGCCGGTCGGGCTGGTCATGTGGCGCGGCCGCCACGTATGGGTGATGAGCGGCTTCGAGTCGCTCGGCGATCCCGACCAGTTCCCGGAGTTCCCGGTCACGGGCATCCGTGTCCAGGATCCGCTCTACCCGTACGGCGACGTCCAGTGGGGCCCGTCCCCCGCGCCCAACGCCCTGCTCACCCCCGAACAGTTGGCGACGCAGTTCGTCGTCCGCGAGCCGCGACGCTGGAGCAGCGATATGCCGGCCGGCTACATGCTGGTACTGCCTATCGCCAAGGCCTGATCGTCCCCGATAGCCCCAATTCCCCGAGGCTGACCCATACAGGTTCCAAAGACCTTGCGGCCGCTCTTGAAATCCGAAGGGCGCTGGGCGTAGATGGTCGCAGACCAAACACCCGAGGAGGCCACCTTGACGGTCACTTTCAACCACACCATTGTCTACGCAACGGACAAGCACCATTCGGCGGAGTTCTTGGCCAACGTGCTCGGTCTGCCGAAACCCCAGGCCATGTGGTCTTTCATGACCGTGCCCCTCGACCACGGAGTGGCCCTCGATTTCGCCACGGCAGACCGGCCCATCTCCCCGCAGCACTACGCCTTCCTGGTCAGCGAGGGGGACTTCGACGGAATCTTCGCAAGGATCCGGGCCCAGGGAATTCCGTACTGGGCAGACCCGGGACGGTCCCGCCCGCAGCAGATAAACCACAACGACGGCGGGCGCGGCGTCTACTTCGCGGATCCCGACGGGCATTTCCTCGAGGCGATCACGCGTCCGTACGGATCGGGGGCTGCCTGAGCGCCGTCTACGAAGCCCTGCACGATTTCGACGTCGTCCTGCGCAACGCCTTGGACGAACAACTCTGCATCTGGAAAGCCTCCCAGCCGGATCCGTCCACAGGCCGCTTTCATTCACCGGCCTGGCTTATCGGCCCAAGTGCCCTGCTGCTCCGCATTGCTGGCCGCGACATCGCGGACGCCAAGCGTCGTGCGCTCAAATCGACCACGCTGACCACCCTCACTCGGGGCCGACCTGACTCCGGCAGGGAACAGATCCCGCGTTTAGGCTAATGCGCTCTTGTCGGTCCGCCTGAACACCCATCGCACGCCGCCTCGCGCGAGCATGAGAACGATGATCAGTGCAGTCACTTGGAAAAAGCCACCGAGACGGACGGCGTCGCCGAACGCCAGGGCAACCAGTCCGAGTACCATGAACTTGCTCCCCGGAAGCACCAGCAACAGGGTGATTGCGCTGACGATTCGAACCCGCCGAGTATCAGCCGACCGGATCCGAGCAACTATTTTCTTCTTCGCCCACAGCACGACTTCAAGGACGACCTTTAATAAGATCGCCGTCAAGAGCGCCAACAGAAATGTTTCGGATATGACGGCGGGAAACAGCTGGATGAACACCCCCAGCACCACGAGATAGACCAGCACGTCGACGAGATCTATTGGGCGGATCCGCATCCAGCGAGTATATCGATAGCGCCCGGACCGCGTATCTGCCCCTTGAGGGTTCCTTTCGCTTCGCCCAGGTCGTGCAAGTGCCGATAGCGGCTCTCGCAGACCCAGAATGAACAAGGCAGTTTGATGCGGGACCGGAGTGACGGGACCTCGTCCCGGGTGCTCAATTCGCGCTCCGCCATTTCCTTGAGTGACACCGCGGAGAAGCCACCGACCGCATCCCCCGCGGCAGCGACCACGACCCGGCACGGCGAAACTACGCCCAAACCTTCACCGAACTGATCAACTCATGCGACTACGAGTTCAACGCCACACAAATCCGCGCTCTCCTCCAGGAACTCGGCCGGCGCCCGCAGTCCCGCGGCGTCCACGGATCCCCCGGCGTCAACAAGGGGAGTGTCCGTTTAACGGTGGATCCGCTGTGGGCATTTAGTTGCTGCTTCCTTCGAAGGTGATGGCGACGGCGTTCAGTGCCGGCGTCCCGCGATCTCGGCTAACAGTGCCCCTCGGCCGCAAAGACGCAGATGTCCGGGCCCTGACAGGTTTGGTTTATGCCCGCGCAACAACTTCCTTGGGTCGGGGTACAGACGGCTTCCGACGATCCCGTGTAGTCGACTAAGTGACATCACCGCCCGGGCAGATAAAAGACATCAACTGGTAACCGCCGCTTGAACCTCCGAAGAAATGCCCCAGTCTTGACACGACCCAGTTGTCGCGCCTAGCGGCTTGCAATCATGGGCGCCTGTCGTAGGTTCCGGTCGGAGCCGACGCATTCGAGCATGAAGTCAGCAGCGTCGCCCACCTGCACCGTACTCCACGGTGCTAACCGCAGAGTGCCAGTTCGGTAATCACGGCGACCGGGGTGACGCGTGTTGTCTGTAACGACCCGACACATCCGGACCACAGTCCAGTCAAGGTCACACCTCAGCAGGGCTTCGACCATTGCGGCGCCGTTCTCGTTGATGCCCGGTATTAGCCGGCTCATCATCAAGCCCATGACGCGCTGTCCGAAATTGGCCGGGTCTCCCGGGAAACGCAAATGGAAACCCTGGGCCACGACGATCCTGCGCACACCGTGGCCGGCCATGGCCGACGTTATGGTTGCGGTCCCGATGCTGAGACTCTCAGGCCCCCGTGATCCACCTAGTGTGCTGAGCACTCCATCAACCCCATTCAGCACTGCGTCTACCGCGGCCGCGTTTCCCACGTCGCCATGGGTCACCGAGAGGTTCTGGTCACGGGTCTTCAGACTCGAAGCGGACCGGACCAGTGCCTGCACCTGATGGCCCTCCCGCAAGGCCCGCTCCAGCAAGACCGACCCCACAGTACCGGTCACACCAAACATGGCAAGTTTCATTTTCCGCTCCCGCCCTCGATATCTTGATCCGATATGGGCCGACTCTAGTTGCGGGCAAGTCCGGAGGGCATCCCAGCAATCTGGTATTTGTGCTGCCGCCTTACAATTGCTGCATGACCATGGATGGTTATGCTAGGACGATTGAGCGGATCAGCAAACTAACAGCTGAGCCGAGCGACCTCGTAACGCTCTGGCGCGAGTCCACGGAAATTCTCAAGAGCGCTGTCCCTCATTTCTGGACGCCGTGCTGGTTCTCCATGGATCCGGCATCACTTCTGATCACCAGCCACTACCATGACGGTTTGCCCGAGTTCCCGCCGGCCTGGCTGGCCGAAGAATACTACGGAAACGATGTCCACAAGCTGGTCGATATTGCCACCAGCGAGACCGGCATCTCTACCCTGTATGAGGCCACAGGCGGAAATCCCTCGAGCAGCGCCAAGTGGCACACCAACATGAGCATGGGCGGCGATCAGGAACTCCTGCTTCGGCTGAGAACCCGAGGGGGCGAAGTCTGGGGGATGCTCGGCCTATATAGGGCGCCAGGCAGCCCCACCTTTGATAGCCGTGAGAAGAATCTTCTCAGTACCGTCGCACCTCGCCTGGCCGAAGCGGCGCGCCGAGCGCTTCTCCTTGGCGAGGCCGCCGATCCGGAATGGTCCGATGCTCCGGGCGTATTGATCATCGACCACAAATGGGACCTCGTATCGGCCACACCGAATGCCGGACACTGGTTGGAGGAGCTGCCCGACGGGAACACAGCCGCGGGACGACTGCCCTCCGCCGTCCAGAGTGTGGCTGCCCGTGCACTGACGTCCGCCGAACAGCCAGCCGAGCAGCGCCAGGTCGCCATGGCGCGAGTACGGTCGCGCAGTGGCCGCTGGCTGATTCTGCACGGAGCCCGGATTCAGCCGGGCAGCCATCCCCTGGCCACCCTGATAATCGAGCCGGCACACCCGTCGACAATAGCCCCTCTGCTGCTTTCGGCGTATGGCTTAACAGAGCGGGAGGGTGAAATCACCCAGCTGGTAATAAAGTGCTTCTCCACCGCGCAGATCGCCCAGGCGCTATTCATCTCACCGTATACCGTGCAGCAGCACCTCAAATCGGTGTTCGACAAAGTGGGTGTAAGCAGTCGTCGGGATCTCCTCGGTCGCCTCTTCTACGCCCATTACGAGCCGCGCTTCCGCGACAACGAGCGCCGGACGCTGAGGAGCCTTCCACTGCGTGGAGGCCCCACGGCCCAGCAGCACTTCGCTGGCTCCTAAGCTCATGGCCCCCAATGCCCATTGCTGGTGGTCCAGTCCCGGATCCTCCGGGTCTCTTCCCGGCTCATCGGAGAACTGCAACGCCGAATCCTGCAGAACCGAGTTCTGGTCTACGGTGCTGACCCTGGCATAACCGATGCCTCCCACGCCGCCTGTCCTCGCACTCATCCAAGGCTAGAAAGCAGGGAGGACAGGGGTTCGGTCAGCCTGTGGCGGGAGTGCCCTTTAAGTCTTGCTGAAGGATCGCTTTGAGAAAGACC
>NZ_MQTQ01000104.1:4768-11096 GCF_020532805.1 Arthrobacter sp. SO5
TTCGTGCAGCTCGGCCCGATCGGGCACTATATATAGCAGACGCTGTTCGCTTTACGTAGAACGCGGACTCAGTTCATGAGAAGCGGCGCGGCCAAGGTTGCCAGGTCGAGGCCAAGTGCCGTGTATGCGGACGTCCACGAGCGAAGGCTCCCGACTCGGCCTACCGGGCCGTGCGACGGGTCAAGATCAGATGGAGGACTCCGGATGGTGAAGGGGTCGCTTCGATTTCAAAGCGTTGTTCGAGTCCTTCGAGTCCGTCCCAGAGCCGTTCGCCCCGGCCCAGGACGATCGGCACGAGGACGATGTGCATGTGGTCGATCAGATCGGCCTCGAGGAACTGACGGACTGTGCTGACGCCGCCACCGATCCGGACATCGAGGTCGCCGGCCAGGGCGCGGGCCTGCTTGAGCGCGGAGACGGGGTCGGCGTCAACGAAATGGAAGATTGTTCCGCCTTCCATCTTGAGCACCGGCCGGGGATGGTGTGTCAGAACAACGACAGGGGTCTGGAAGACCGGGTTATCGCCCCACCATCCCTTCCATTCCTCGTCCTCCCATGGGCCGCGTTGAGGGCCGAATTTGTTGCGCCCCATGATCTCCGCGCCGATCCCGGGGCCCCACGTGCTGGCGAACGCCTCGTCGACGCCGAAGGATCCCTCCGACTCCCCGTGGATGCCCATCGCGCGGAAGGTGCGCGTCTCGAAAGCCCACTCCATTAGCCGTGAGCCTGCGTGACCGAACGGAGCGTCGAGTTGCTGGCCCTCGCCGGTGCCGAAGCCGTCGAGGGAGACCGAGAAGTTGTGCACGCGGACGAGGGACATGTCATCTCCTGAAGTGCTTGTCGTTCGCAATCACTTTAGGGTGATCGAAGCCAACGACTCAAGACCGACGATGGAAGAACCAAGCCGCGATGCGCCCCGAAGGCGTATCGGATGCCCATCAAGGCGGGGCTCGAGGTCCGCGGCGCCGCCTGGGCGCTGCTGGCTCTGCGCGGCGTGATCTGCGGCTACCGCCGCCACTTCAGGGAATTGCTGGCCAGTCAGTGGAGGGCATCGCTTCCTGCATCCTCGCCGGCCGCTTGAAGCACCTCGTGGATCCACCGGGCGGCGTCCCTGGGCGTTCACCGCCATGGGCCTTTAGCCCGTGTGGACTCATTGGGAGGTGCCCGTCTTCGCGGCGTATGCGGTGGCTTGATCCCGCACTTGGCGAATGTAGGGACCGGACTGGTTATAGGAATAGATGGCGTCGGCCCATCCTAGGGCGGTTGAGAGGTCGCGGCCGTCGGCGCACAGATAGGTCGCCGCGCTGAGGGCGGCGTCGTCGATATTGAACGGGTCCGCTGTTCCGTCCCCGTTTCCGTCCCGCCCTACAAGCTGCCAGGTGGAGGGAATGAACTGCATGGGTCCGACGGCGTGGTCCCAGCGGGCGTCGCCGTCCAGGGCACCAGCGTCCGTGTCGGCAATGGCGGCGAATCCGGTGCCGTTGAGGCTCGGGCCCACAAGTGGGCCGCTCGCCTTCCCTGCGGTGTTGAGGCTGCCGCCGCCGTAAGTTCCGTGCGCGGACTCGACGGAGCCGACAGCTGCCACGGTGTTCCAGCCGATTCCGCACATCGGAGTGGAGTCGTTGGCCGTGGCTGCGGCAGCAACGTAGGCCCGGAGCGCGCGGGCGGGGATCCCGGTCTGCGCGGCAGCCCGGATGAGCCACTGGGCATCCGGGCTCGGCGTCACGTTCACGGCGGTGGTGATGCCGGTGGACAACATTTCGAGTTGCGCCCCCGCCCGCGGAGGTGCAGAAAGGGCACCGCGGGCATCTGCGCCGGGCTGCCGGGTTGCCCAGAACGCAAATGCGGAGATGACGCAAACCGCGAACAGGCTGAAGACCATAAGGCGTTTTAGACGAAGCACGGACTAATCAAACCATCCAAGCTCCGTGACCGGTTGACGAAACGGTTCGCAGCGGATCAAGAAGGCCGTCGGTCGGCCGCGAGTGCTTTGGCCGGCCACGCGGACCTGACACCGGACGCTCCATAAACACCACGGGATCCCCCACCCCGTCATGTCGTTCTCCAACACGCAGGCCATGAACGGATGAGAGGTCCCAGCCAGATCGCATTCAGCGCCCCACAGCACAGCGCCTCCCAAGTCCACAGCGTCATGTAGTAGCCGCCGCAGGCACCCATGAAGAAGTAACAAAGGCCCGAACCGTCGACCACCTAGGAAAGGATCCACCCGGCCACAGCACCCGTCACCAACAAGAAAGACCCCCGAAGGGGCCCACAAGTGAACATTTGTCCACACCCAGAGGACCAAAAGCCCCTGAACAGGGAAAGCACGTGCCCGAGGTGGGACTCGAACCGGACTCCAGGCGTTGAATATCCGCCACTCCCCCGCAAACATCGACAATCCGGCCCGTCCGGCACCAGTATGACCCGATCCGAAGCCCAGGGTCTGCACATTGTGCACACCCCGCTTTTGGCTTGCGGCGACCATCCAAATACCCCGGAAATCGCCGAGATATGCGATCCCTGACCCGGCGCATGGAGATACTGCTGCGGATACCGTCCGGACGTGATTCTCGAGCACAAATCCAGGAGCCACGAACACCTGTCCTCCCCTCCCCCTTCGCCGGTGAGCTCTCTCGCCGTTCATCGCATATCCGACGGCAGAGGACATGACCGACCTCAGAGGGCCCAAGGGCTCAGCCAACAAACACTGCACTTGTCACCGTTCGGTGACATAATGGTGGACAGCAAGGGAGGACGCAATCAAACCCGGAACCACCATCGACACGCCCGCGGCAGTCGGCGCGATGATCCGTGCCCGGCGCCAGGAACGCGGACTTTCGCAACAGTCCCTCGCCGAGGCCACCGGCGTCTCACGGAAATTCCTCATAGATCTCGAAGCCGGCCACGAACGCGCCGAACTCGGCAAGACCCTGGCCATCCTGGCAGCCCTCGGCCTGGCACTGGAAGCCACCGACCCCATCCCCCGCGGCAGCGACCACGACCCGGCACGGCGAGACTACGCCCAAACCTTCACCCAGCTGATCAACTCAGGCGACTATGAGTTCGCCACCAAGATGCTCGCCGACTACGCCACCGCCTCCCTCAAAGCCGGACGACCCTTACTCCAGCGCAGCCCCCGGCTCAGGGAGCCACACTGGTCCGCAGCCCTGGCCGGCATCACCAACTACACAGCACACCGGCTCAACCAGCCCGCGCCGTCCTGGACCAGACGCATCAAACCCCTCAATGCAGCATGGATGCCCGCCGAGTCCTACCGGAGCATCCGCGAACCCATGAAGCAACTCACGATGTCCGAGACACCGCCGGAACTCGCCGCCATGAACGTCTTCATCCGCGAACGCAGCCTGGCCACCGTATGACCGGCGGAGAACTCAACGCCACACAAATCCGCGCTCTCCTCCAGGAACTCGGCCGGCGCCTGCAGTCCCGCGGCGTCCATGGCTACGTCAAACTCGTAGGCGGTGCCGCTCTCATCCTGCAAGGAATCGGCAACCGCCCCACCGCCGACATCGACGCCAGCTACGCCGACAACGCGGCCGTCAACGCCGTCGTGACTGAAATGGCCGCCGCCTACGACGTCGCGCCCGACTGGCTTAACTCCTACGCCGCAGCCTTCGTCCCGGACCACGCCACCTGGGTTGAACTCGAACACCTCGACGGGCTCACCGTCCACGCCGCGGACATCGAAACGCTCCTCGCCATGAAGATCGCCGCAGAACGGGACAAGGACACCCTCGACATCGCCCGGCTCCTGCGCAAACTCAACATCACCAACGCCCAAGACGCCGTCGACCTCGCCTACAACAAATACGGCGACCACTCCATCGCCCTGGCCGCAGGCCGGGACAACTACCTCATCGTCGTCGACGACGCCCTCGACGCAGCCGCCACCCTCGAACCTGACGGCTGATCCGACCCTTTCGGAGGGGTCTGTCCGTTTGACAGTGGATCCGCTGTGGGCATTTAGTTGCTTCTTCCTTCGAAGGTGATGGCGACGGCGTTCAGTGCCTCTTCCTTCATGTGGCCCACATTTCTTCGCCGAGGCCTCAGACGCTAGCGCCTCCTAGGCTCCGCGGACCGGACGGGTTAGGGTGGCGGCAATAGTCAACTATTGGATTGGGGACCAATGAAGTTCTGGCGTTCGATCATGAAGCTGCCACAGCCATTGAAGGGCGGGCTTGTCGCGTATGTGATCGTTTTCGCAGTAGCCTTCTTGTCCGTGCCTGCCTCGGCGATCTTCAGCCCTGGCAAGGCGAGTCCGGTGACGTTTTGGGGTATCGGCGCGCTCGGCGTCACGGCAATAGTGCTGGGCGTGATGCTGGCGGTCGACCTTCGGGGATCCGCGGACGCCTATGTCTCGTTTATCAAGGACTACAAGCCGATGGGTGTGGACTATTCCAAGTCGTTCGTCGCCAACCCGAAGTTTGTGCGGATTTTCGGCATTGTGTTCATCATCGTCGGGCTCTTGTTCGTAGTGAATTCGACGATCATGGCCTTGCCGTGACCTCGTCGGAGTTGCGATGACGGAGCTCGCGGGACGGCAGGCAGGGGTTCCTGCGGTGCACTCCTAGGTGGTTGATCGTGCTCGTGGCCGGGATAAATTGGGCTGCGGTGCAGCTGGGGATGCAGCTTCTCAGGGGCAAGGCGGTGTCTGCAGAAGAGGTCGCCATAACCGGCATATTTGGTCTGGGCATGGGCATTGGCATTGGACGCAGCCGTGCCGGGCTGCGGGTCGGCGGGAAGCGCGGCCGGCGGTCAGGTCCTTAGCGCATGGTGTGACGATCCTGGGCCGTTTCGGGAATCCGGCCTACAGCTGCCTGCCCCGACGATCCCAGTCCGCTCGGCGGGCCTCCTCCTCGTCCCAGAATGTTTCGTCGTTCCTCCGGACCCGGAGGAGATTCAGGAATTGGGCCACGCTGACCGCGAACCAGGCCGTATAGATCCAGAAGAACACGGCGAAGCTGTCATTCGACCAGAGCCTGTTGATGGCGAGCAGTCCACTGATCACGGTCTGCCCGGCGGCGGACCAGGCTCCGAACTTCCAGGACCCGCGAGTCATCCGAGGCTCCAGTCGTTTGCGCCCATCAGGGGTCGACATGATTCACATCTCCGGACGCTTTGGGTCTTTGCCTCGTTCTCGCCAGTAGTCGTCCCGCTGCTTCAGCACGAACCTCACGAGATACACGATCGCGATCACCAGCACGATGGCCTGAATGGCTAAGAGGATCCACGTGAGCCACTCCCATTGTTCGGTGCGTAGCGCCGGGATGAACGCGCGTATTAAGGACACGGCACCCCCTACTCCTACGGCGATCAGAACCGGAGGCGGGAGGGAGCTTCGCTGTCCATGCGGAGTGCTCATGGCTCACCCTACCGATTTCGACTGCGCTGGCGATCGAAGTCAGCTCCTCTCCTCAGCCTGACGGATCACATCGAGGATCTTCCGGAGCGATTCGGGCCGGGCGGCTACTTCGATGTCGCCTTTGTCAGTGGTGAGCCGGATGAATTGGAACCCCTGATGGGTGATGTATCTGTGCCCTTTTCGGTCGATCTTCCCAGGCTCGGTGGATGCAGCGGCCAGCGCAGTGAAGATGGTGGGCCGTCCGGAGGGCTCGAGGGTGTCGTAGACGGCCGGCTGAAACTTCATGACCGCAGTCCCGTTGAACGTCGCGACACCCATGTTCCAGATACCGCTGAGGGAGCCGGGACGCGAATCCGGGTAGCGGATGTAGACCAGCATACCGCCCTAGGAGTCGAGATTGGCTTCGGTCGTTCGTTCACTGCGGGCCTGGACATACCAGAGAGCCGCCGTGTAGACGGCCCCCATCGCGGCGGTGGAGAGCACCTCGCCGAGCGGATGTCCCAAGCTCACAAAGAGCGTTATACCAACGCCCCCCACGGCGGCGAGGACCACGAGCGTCGCAATCTTGCGATGGGCTCTTGTCCACTTCCTTATGCCGCCCATGCCTAGAGTCGCTCGTCGATGAGCTTGACGCCGGACTCCCCGGTGGCAAAATGGAGCTGACCTCTATCCGTCGCGAGAGCCACGATCTTCCAGTTCTTCTTTAGCTCGGGCGGTCGCTTCGGGGGCGGTACGATTTGGCCTTGGCTCACGACATCGAAGAACACAGTCACCTTGCCTTCGGGTTCGCCCTTGTCGATGTAGTCCGGCTGGAACTTGAAGGTGCCTGTGCCAATTTCGGCGAAGCCCGGCAGCCACCGACCCCGAAGTGAATCGGGATGAGAGTCCGCATACCGGAGTGCGCATTCAATGACTCCGCGATCGGCGTCGCGAACCAACCGC
>NZ_MQTQ01000104.1:11106-12079 GCF_020532805.1 Arthrobacter sp. SO5
TACAGCTTTGCGGACGAGCACGACCGATCCAAGGCCCATGATGACAACAGCTAATGCCGTGGAGCCCCAGAAGCCCAGGTCATCGCGAAAGACGCCTGAAACAAACAACGCGACAGAGAACAGCCAGAACTGCGAGGAGACAGCGGCCTTTTCCCACCTGCCCCGGGGCGAGGGTTTGAGCATCTCGACGGCCATGACCGCATCCTATTGCCGACCTGTCACATTGCGCTCCACCCCAACCTCGGATCGGTTTTTCCGGGGCGGTACCAGGGCGTTGAACCGGGAGGTCAGCCCGCCGAGCAATTGTCCGATGCCCACGGTGCACATCCGCCTGGACTGCCCACCAGCGGCCTCCCGGCGGTCCTGGTTCAAGCCGTCCGGGTGGTCCTGAATCTGGTTGACGTACCCAGATGGGACGTTCGCGCGACACTTAGTTAAATCCGGCCGCAAATACCGATCAGCCAGATCAGCAGGACGACTGCGCCGGCGAAGGTGAGCTGTCCGATCGAGGTAGCCGGCGCCGGGGATAAGCTGGTCACGGTCGGCCCGGTATCCGCGGCGGCGGGTTTCACGACGTAGGACTTTGCATGGATACCTACTGTCGAAGGTCCTGGCGAAGGTCAGTTGTCGCGGGACCGGCTGGGACGGCGGGGGTTCGGGGCCAGGTCCAGGCGGCGCGCAGGATGAAGGCCAGGATCAGCACCTCGACTCCGATAGTGAGGGCGTAGTAAAAGGCGTAGTCCCAGGACGCCCCTGCCGCGTTGAACACCATGACGGGGATGTACAGCGATGCAACGACGAGGTTCGTGGCGCGGTTCACACGGGCGGGCAGCGTCATGGAGAGCATGATCATCAGGGCCGGGATCGCGATAATCACGAAGAAAATGGACATCAGTGTGCCGCTGATGTCGAACTCGAAGATGACGCCACCGCGAATTAAGTCGATTTCGCCGGGCTGGTAGAGGTGGTAGTA
>NZ_MQTQ01000104.1:12157-13313 GCF_020532805.1 Arthrobacter sp. SO5
GGGTTTTCGTTCGGATGGTCATCGGTTCGTCTTTCAAGAGGAGCGGTCCGTCCGCCGGAGTGGCGGCAGGTTCGGGCGTGCATACGTACGGGTTGGGTCGTTCTCGTCGGTCCGGTCGTCAGATGGTGATCACGACCTTCCCTCGGGTGTGGCCGGCCCCGACGTAGCGGAGGGCGTCGGCTGCTTTGTCGAGGGGGTGGGTGCGGTCGATGACGGGCGTGATCTGCCCGGTCGCGAGGAGGTCGGCCAGGGTGAGCAGGTCCTGGCGCTTCTCGACCGACAGGAAGGGCTTCAGCTGCTGACGGGTGAACCCGGATAGCACGCGCGCTTTGACGATCCGACCGAGGGGGCCGAGCCAGCGGCCTGCGCGTCCGCTGTTGGGGATGAGGGTGCCGGTGGGCGTCAGCGCTCGGCGGACATCCGCCAGGGGCTGGGCTTCCACGTTGTCGAGGATGACGTCGTAGCGCTTCTCGGTGCGGGTGAAGTCGGCCCTCGTGTAGTCGATGACGTGGTCGGCACCGAGTGACCGGACCAAGTCGACGTTGCGGGTGCTGCACACACCCGTCACCTCGGCGCCAAACGCCTTGGCGATCTGTACGGCGAAGGAGCCCACGCCGCCTGACGCGCCCGTGACCAGCACCGTCTGGCCCGGTTGAACGTTCGCGATCTCGCGCAATGCCTGCAATGCCGTCATGGCCGACGTGGGCACCGCTGCCGCGTCCACGACCGACAGGTTGGCGGGCACGGACACGAGGTTGTCCGCCGGGACGCAGGCGTACTCCGCGAGCGTTCCAGCGGTGCTCCAGCCGAACACCTCGTCGCCGGGGCGGAGAGCGGCGACGTCCTTCCCGACCGCTGCCACCACGCCGGCGAGGTCCCTGCCAGGGATACCGTGGCTCGGCCGGCGGAGTCCGTACGCCAGGCGCACCACGTACGGCTCACCGGTCATGACGAAGTAGTCGCCAGGGTGTACCGAGGCCGCGCCCACTTGGACGAGCACATCGCCTCGACCGGGTAGCGGTAGCCCGACCTCGGACGATTCGAGCACTGAGGGCGGGCCGTAGCGGTGCTGGACGGAGGCCCGCATCGTTGCCGCCCCGGCCGGACTCGCCTCCGGCACCAGGGGCGCTCCGGCATTCGATCGCTGTTCGTTTCC
>NZ_MQTQ01000104.1:13397-14805 GCF_020532805.1 Arthrobacter sp. SO5
AGTCAAGCCTTTTGAGAGAGCGAGGAGACCCGTGTCTGCAAGAAAACAACGCCAGGTCGCGTCAGACGCAGGGTTGAGCAAGCAGCGGGTGGTGGTCGAGGCGGTCCGGCTCGCCGACCGCGAGGGGGTCGACGGGCTGAGCATGCGCCGGCTGGCTGGCGTGCTCGGCGCGGGCGCGATGTCGCTCTACCACTACGTGGCGAGCAAAGAGGAGTTGCTGGACGCCATGATCGACATCGTGTTCGAGGAGATCGAGCTCCCGCCCGAAGAGACCGACTGGCAGTCGGCGATACGACGGCGGGCGGTATCCGCCCGACAGGTTCTCGCACGCCACCCGTGGGCGAACGGCCTAATGGAGTCGCGGACATCGCCGGGGCCTGCGAACCTTCGCCACCACGAAGCGGTCACCGCCTGCCTGCGGAGGGCTGGCTTCACGGTCTTGATGGCGACGCACGCCAACTGGTTGCTCGACAGCTATGTTTACGGTTTCGCCCTGCAGGAAGCCAGCCTGCCGTTCGACACGGCGGATGAGTTCGCGGACATGGGCGAGGACGTCTACTTGCCCCAGCTTCCTCCTGACGAGTTCCCCTACCTCAATGAGTCCGCCGCGGCGCTCGTCGCTGCCGGCTACGACCCGGCGGAGGAGTTCAACTTCGGCCTCGACCTCGTCCTAGCCGCCCTCGAGCCCCTGAGAGCCCCCGCATAGCGACGCGCGGCCCTTTGTACCGCAACTCCGATCCTTTACCGGCGCCTTAGCTGTAGTCAGCCGTAACTGTTTTGGCGATTTCGTCGAGACGGATCTGAGGTGTTTCAAGTATGTGAGACAGCCGGTTGGTTTTTTTGGGTTAGGCGGCCGCGGGTAGCGGCTGGTTTTGGTCTTGAAGTTGGCCATTGCTGTGGCCGGCGGCAGCCCCTCATTGTTGGTGTGGGGCCGCCAGCGGCTATAGAACACTTCGACGTAGCGCATGGTTCCCCAGCAGGCGTCCTGCCCAGCGGCGAAGTTGTGGTGGTGGTAGAACTCGTTCTTCAGGGATGAGAACGCCGAGTCGGCGACGGCATTGTCCCAGCACACGCCGGTGGCCCCTATGGACTGTCGGACAGCGTTTCCGGTACACTAGGCGCCCATTGCGTGCCGCGGTCGCTAAGGAAAATCGCATCCGGGGCCAGGTGTCCCCGGTCCTTGGCCATCGCCAGCGCGCCCGTGACGAGGGAGGCGCGCATGTGGTCGGCCATCGCCCAGCCAACGATTATGCGGGTGCGCAGGTAATTGATGTCACCGACGAGCTTCGTTCCGGGGCTATCTGAGGTGAAGTCCCGGCCGATGAGATCGGCCAAGACCTTGTCCGAGTCCGAGTCCGAGTCCGAGTCCGAGTCCGAGTCCGAGTCCGAGTCCGAGTCCGAGTCCGAG
>NZ_MQTQ01000104.1:14845-34355 GCF_020532805.1 Arthrobacter sp. SO5
GCGTTTGAAGGCGCGCATCCGCTTGGCCGCCCAGCCCTTCTCGGTCATGACGGCAGCGACCGTCCCCACGGAAATTTCCACACCCGTGGCGGCGAGTTTGGTGTGGACCATGCGGTGGCCAAAGATCCCGTCGGAGGAATCAAACATCGCCTTGACCGGTCCGGTCAGCTCCCGGCGCCGGGCAGCGGTCGGTGATTCCTCGTGGTCCAGCCAGCGGTAATACGAGGCCCGTGGAATGCCCAGCCGGGCGCACATCCAGGGACAGCGTTTACTGGATCAGCGAGTGACCCCGAAGCCGGCCCCGCCTACCGACTGGCCAGGCTCAGCCAGCTCATGATCAGCTCCGGATCAGTGCCATGTCATGCCGTTCCTCCGCATTCCTGCATGAACAGGTATCAGAGCGGAATTCCGGACCGCCCCAAACCCTGAGTCGATCTCAAGAATAATCAACAAGTCATGTTGCAGGCGACCCTAGCCACTATGAATTAGTGAACGCGTAACCCAAGGGAAAGGACGAACAGGACGAATCTCCAGAAGAGACCCCGCGAGGATGCACCCGGCCTGCCGTAACCAGCCGCTCCCCCACACAACCGAATAGGCCGTTTCCGGGACCCCACACACCCGGGACCTCAGCCCCTGTCCGCATGGCGCGGCAGGCCTTAGGGTCGTCGCAGGAGGTCTAATCATGACGGATGGCTGGTACGGGAACGGCTGAGATGTCGGGGCGTGGGTGGCCATGGCCGTGCTGAGGCTGATTTTCTGGGGCGGGGTGGTCACTGTCGTTCTGCTCCTGGTCCGGCGCAGCCATCCTGGTGAGGGACCGGCCGCTCCGCGGCCGCTGCATCTCGACGCCGAGCGTATTCTCAACGAGCGCTTCGCCCGCGGGGAAATCGACGAGCAGGAGTTCACAGAACGGCGCACGGCACTCAGGCGGCAGGAATGAAGACCCTTTCCCGCCGCGGGCAGGTCATCCTCGGGATCGCAGCCGTGATCCTTCTGACTGCGCTCTCGCTCATAGCGGTGGTCGTCGTGGGCAATCTTGTGAATCCCGGGGGCATCGGTTTTGTGTCCCGAGCCCGGTGTGCGGTTCCGAATCTTCCCGGGCCGGTCGTCAGCGTTTCACTGACCAACATGGGCGGCCCCATGATGGGCCCGCGCAACGGCATGATGGGCGGCGCCATGCGAATGACGGCAGACCGAAGTACGGTGCCGCACGGCACGGTGTCCTTCCTGGCCACCAACGGGGGCACCATCAGCCACGAACTGGTCATCCTTCCCCTTCCTGAAGACCAGATCCCCGGAACCCGTCCGACCGGCGGTGACGCCAAAATCGATGAGGCCGGCAGTCTCGGAGAAACGTCCAACACCTGCGCCGAGGGCGCGGGGCAAGGAATCCTTCCCGGCGCGTCAGGCTGGGTCACTGTCACGCTGCCGCCATGGCGCTATGAACTGGCCTGCAACCTCCCGGGCCACTACGCCGCAGGCATGTACGCCCAGCTCACGGTCACCTAGCCCCAATCGGGGAGTTCAGGACGTAGCAAATACAGTCGCTGCCCGGGGGGTCATGCGACGGCAGCGGCTAAGCCCTTTTTCGTTTCATTGGGTGTGGATCCCGCGGTCGACTGGAATCGCAGGATTCACCGTAGACAGGGTTTCACCCGGCACCCGTGTCGGCGCATTGTCTGAGGGGGACCTCATGCCCGGATCCCACTTGCCACGTATACCCCCTATGGGTATGTTAAGGGTGTTGTCAGTTAAGTCGTATGTCCAGGCTCCGCGGAATGCCGCGGGCCGTCACAGCCGTTCAACCCCAGCGCCCCATCACTCCTTCTCGTAAAGGGAATAGGCTGACGTATGCGGAACAAACACCCGGACCGAACTTCCCCTCACCCCCCGGAGCAGTCCGGCTGCGGCTGCTGCCCGACGGGGGCCCGAACACTGGCGCCGCTCGCGGCCGGCGGGCCCGTCCACTCGCTTGAGGGACTCACCTGCGGGCACTGCGTCCAGACCGTTGAAACAGCCGTCGCCTCCGCGGACGGGGTGGAATCCGCGACCGTCGAGCTCGTCGCCGGGGGAACGTCCTGCCTGACGGTCGCCGGGACCGCCAGGCGGGATGCGGTCCCGGACGCCGTAACCGGCGCCGCATACAGATTCACGCCCGGCCAGTAATCCCTGCGGCGCAGCCGTGGCGGGCACACACCCAGGGCCGCCCGGCACCGGCAAAATTTCCAAGGAGCACAACAATGGACCATAACGGACCTATCGCCCGGCAGAACCCGCCAAGCGCTCCGCACAGCGGGTCCCCCGTCGCGCAGGCACATAATGCCCACGCCGGCCATCCCCACGGCATGGACGCCGAGCACATGGTGCACACCCAGGGCCAGCACGCTGGACACAGCGTCGCGATGTTCAAGAAGAGGTTCTGGGTGACGCTGGCCCTGTCCGTGCCCGTGGTGTTCTTCAGCCCCATGTTCGGAGGTCTGCTGGGCTACACACCCCCGGTATTCCCCGGTTCGGTCTGGATCCCGCCGGTGCTGGGCACAGTGATCTTCTTCTACGGCGGGCAGCCCTTCCTCAAGGGTGGCCTGGAGGAGCTGAAGAGCCGGAAACCGGCCATGATGCTGCTGATCGCCATGGCCATCAGTGTCGCTTTCATCGCCTCCTGGGTGACCAGCCTCGGGATCGGCGATTTTGACCTGGACTTCTGGTGGGAACTGGCCCTGTTGGTCGCGATCATGCTGCTGGGGCACTGGATGGAGATGCGCGCCCTCGGCTCCGCACGGGGTGCGCTCGACGCTCTCGCCGCACTGTTGCCCGACGAGGCGGACCGGATCACCGCCGAGGGCACGGAAACCGTCAAAGTCAGCGAACTCGCCGCAGGGGACACCGTTCTGGTCCGCTCCGGAGCCCGAATGCCAGCCGACGGCACCATCGTCGACGGCCAAGCCGAGTTTGACGAGTCGATGATCACCGGCGAATCCAGGACCGTCCTCCGCTCACCCGGGGATAAGGTCGTCGCCGGGACGGTCGCCACAGACAACACCGTCCGCGTGCAGGTCACCGCGGTCGGGGATGACACCGCCCTGGCCGGGATCCAGCGGCTGGTCGCAGAGGCGCAGGCCTCCTCCTCGAAGGCCCAGGCCCTGGCCGACCGGGCCGCCGCGTTTCTGTTCTACTTCGCCGCCGGCGCCGGCGTCATCACGTTCATCGTCTGGTCGCTGCTGGGCAGCATTCCCGACGCCGTCACCCGTACCGTCACCGTGCTCGTGATCGCCTGCCCCCATGCCCTGGGCCTTGCCATCCCCCTGGTCATCGCGATTTCCACCGAACAGGCCGCCCGGGCCGGTGTCCTGATCAAGAACCGGATGGCCCTGGAGCGCATGCGGACCGTCGACGTCGTACTCTTCGACAAGACCGGGACCCTCACCAAGGGCGAACCCGCGCTCAAGAACGTCGCAACTGCCGAGGGCGTGGACCCGAAGGAGCTCCTGGCGCTGGCAGCAGCCGTGGAAGCGGACAGCGAGCACCCGGTGGCACGGGCCATCGTCCGGGCCGCGCAAGAAAAGGACCTGCAGATTCCGGCAGCTACCGGATTTTCGTCCATGACCGGCCGCGGTGTCCGCGCTACGGTCGACGGCAAAACCATCCAGGTCGGCGGTCCGGCCCTGCTCCGCGACCTCAAAGCGGAAGAACCGCCGGCACTGGCCGCCGCCACCCGGGCGTGGATGGACCGCGGCGCCGCCGTCCTGCACATCATTGACGGGCACCGTATCCTCGGGGCCGTGAGCCTCGAGGACGCCGTCCGCACCGAATCCCGGCAGGCCGTCACGGCCCTGCAGGGCCGCGGCATCAAGGTCGCCATGATCACTGGCGACGCCCAACAGGTCGCCCGCGCCGTGGCCGAAGAACTCAACATCGATGAGGTGTTCGCCGAAGTCCTCCCGGCCGACAAGGACAAGAAAGTCGCCGAACTGCAGGCCCGCGGACTCAAGGTCGCCATGGTCGGCGACGGCGTCAACGACTCCCCCGCCCTGGCCCGGGCCGAAGTCGGCATCGCCATCGGCGCCGGCACCGACGTAGCAATGGAATCCGCCGGCGTCGTCCTGGCCGGCAACGACCCCCGGGCCGTCCTGTCCATGCTGGACCTGTCCCGGGCCAGCTACCGGAAAATGTGGCAAAACCTCATCTGGGCCACCGGCTACAACATCATCTCCGTCCCGCTGGCCGCCGGCGTGCTGGCCTTCGCCGGGATCGTCCTCTCACCCGCCGCCGGAGCCGTCCTCATGTCCATCTCCACCGTTGTCGTCGCCCTGAACGCCCAGCTCCTGCGCCGGCTCAAACTAAACCCGGCCCGGGTCCGCTGAACCCGCAGCCGCCCGGGACCGTCCCGGGCCGGCGCCCTTATTGCCATCCAGACCCCGCCGAAGGTTCACGGTCTGGATGGGGTAATTGACCCCGAGGTGGCCGCGCGGTTCGCGGCAACCCCCTGCTAGGTGACACCGGCCGTTGATGTTAGACATGTCCCAGGACCCATGTCTCTCAGGAGAAGAAGAACTGATGGTTGTAGCGCATTCAACGGGTGCAAGCCAGCAGGCCAGCAATGGCCGTACGGCGCGCCTGATGGACACCCTAAAGACACAGCTGTGGCCACTGCCTGCCCTCGCCGTGATCCTGGCCGTGGCCTTGGGTTTCGTCCTGCCGGCAATGGACGCCGCAGTGGATGATGAGCTTCCCGGCGGCGTCGCCGTTGTTCTCTTCAGCGGTGGCCCGGAAGCGGCCCGGTCCTTACTGCAGGCGATTTCAGGATCCCTGATCACCGTTACTTCCCTGACGTTTTCTCTCACAGTGGTGACGCTGCAACTGGCCAGCAGCCAGTTCTCTCCCCGGTTGCTGCGCACCTTCACAGCAGACCGGTTTGTGCATGCGACACTGGCCTTGTTCCTGGCGGCCTTCGCTTTCGCACTGACCGTCCTTCGCAGTGTGCGGACCGAAAGCAGCGGGGGGACATCCTTTGTCCCCGAAATTTCCGTCACCGTTGCCTTTGTGCTCGCGATAGCGAGCGTGATGGGTTTGGTTCTCTTTCTGGCCCACCTGACCCGGGAAATCCGTGTTGAAACGATGATGCGCAGAGTCAGTGCCGAAACCCGGGAGACCATTGACAGGGTCTTTCCTGAGGACCGCTCCGAAGCGGTGCCCGAGGAGTTCCCCGGCCAAGACAAAGGCACCCGAATCGTGCGTTCAAAATCTGGGTTCCTCACGTCCTTCGATGCCGGGGCCCTCGTGCAGGCAGCTGTGGACAACGGGGCACTAATCCGGGTTGACCGCGAACCCGGCAGCTCACTGGTCGACGGCGTTCCGTTCGCCACTGTCTGGCCGGTTAGCCCGGGTTCCCCTCTCACCGTCGAAGCGAGCAGCAAGCTGCAGGCAGCCGCCAACGCCGCCGTCACCACAGGGTTCGAACGGACCAATGTTCAGGACGTCGGCTTCGGTTTCCGCCAACTCGTGGACGTCGCCGCCCGTGCACTGTCGCCGGGGATCAACGACCCAACAACCGCTGTGCATGTCCTGGGCCATCTGTCCGCGCTGTTGTGCCGGCTAACCAACCGCCATCCGGGCCCCCTGCAGCTCACCGATGACGAGGGCAGAGTGCGAGTCGTCCTGGCCATGCCTGCACTAGGGGACCTGCTGGAGCTGGTCATGGCGCAGCCACGGCTGTACGGAATAGCGGACCCAGCCGTCGCCGAACGGCTCCTGGAACTGCTCCAAGAGCTCTCATGGTGCGACAGCCAAGGCCGGTACCGGGCGGAGATCCTGGAACAGGTTGCCCGGATGCGTGAAGCGCTCAACACCGGAACCTATGCGCCCGCGGACCGCCAACGCCTTCTGGCCCTAGCCCAAAGAACTGAAACCATGCACTCCGGCTGAGCAGTCCGCGCCAGTCCAGAGGCGGCGGCCCGGGTGAGTTCCAACGCCACACCGGGCCGCAGGAACAGTCATGGACGGATGAATAGACGTGTCGTTCCCGGCTCGGACCGGATCCGAGGCCGGAGCGGGAAGAGCCGGCCACAATTTGTCCGGCCGACTCACGGCCCGGACGTTGGTTCGTGCCCGCCGGTTTCCTCAGGTCCAGCCGAAGCCGGCGGCCTGCCGGCCGGACGCCGGCGTTGGGTTCTCAGCTGGAGAATGCGTACTGCCCCTGCGATCGCGACCAGAAGCCCGCCCGCTACTGCCGCAATGAACAACGCCATCCCCAGGGAAAGCTCGCCGGCCACGCCCAGATACTGCACGGTCACGCGATCCTGGTTCTGCAGGATGAAGATGATGAGCAAAACCAGAGGAACTGCCCGCACCGCTGCCGGCGCCGGCCGGCCTGACGTTCCTGGGCATGGAAGGAATGACCGACCCACCGCGGGCCGGGGTGGCCGAGGCCATCGCCAAGTGCCGGCGGGCCGGGATCAAAGTCATGATGATCACCGGGGACCATCCGGTGACCGCGACGGCCATCGCCGGCTCGGTCTGTCGACGGACAAGCCCGCACTCACCGGCGTCGAAATGGCGGGCCTGGATGACCACATGCTCACCGCACGTCTCGAGCAGGCTTCCGTCGCGGCACGGGTCTCTCCGGTAGAGAAGCTGCGGATCGTGCACGCCCTGCAGGCCGCCGGGAAGGTCGTGGCCGTCACTGGTGACGGCGTCAATGATGCCCCGGCGCTCAAAGCAGCCGCGATTGGCGTCGCGATGGGCAAATCCGGCACCGACGTGGCCCGGGAAGCCGCCGACGTCGTGCTGACCGATGACAATTTCGTGACCATCGTGCACGCCGTGGAAGAGGGCAGGGTCACTTTCGCTGCTATCCGAAAGACCACGTTCTTCCTGCTCTCTACGGGGGCAGCAGCACTGGTGGCCGTGACCTTGAGCGTCTTCGCCGGCACACCTTTGCTGTTCCTCCCCGTGCAGATGCTGTGGATGAACGTGGTCACCAACGGCGTCCAGGACATCGCGCTGGCCTTCGAACCGGCGGAGGGCGATGAACTCAGCCGCCCGCCGCGGCCCCCGTCTGACGGCATCCTCTCCCGCACCCTCTGGTTCCGGGCCGGAATCACCGGCGCCTGGATGGCCCTGGCCGTGATCCTGGGCTTCATCGTGGAGCTGCACAACGGTTACCCCGAAATCCATGCCCGAACCCTTGCGCTGACCATGTTCGTGATGCTCAGCTTTTTCCAGGTCTTCAGCTCCCGAGCCGAGAACAAATCCCTCTGCCAGCTCAGGCTGCTGGCCAACAAACCGCTCCTCTACACTTCCCTCGCCGCCCTCGCACTGCACTGGGCCGTTATGACCTGGCCCGTCACCGCAGGGCTGCTGGAACTCACGCCGCTGAACGCCTGGGAATGGCTCCTCTGCGCGGCCGTCGGCTCCACCGTGCTGATCATCGTCGAGGCAGAAAAAGCGGTCCGGCGCTGGGCACACCGCAACGACGCAACGGCGGCATAGCGGCAACCGCAACAAAAGTGTGGGCCAGGGCATGAACGATTGCCCTGCCCGGCAACGGCCCAGGCTAGCCGCCAGGCTGCCCGGCAGCGGATTTCAACGGGGCAGGTGGGGATGGCCGGGCGGGCGGAAAAGCCGTTCCGCAGGTGCCTCAGACCCTGAGGACAAAGCACCTCCTGGTTTCCCGAAAAGTGCCTTGGTCTTGGGTTCATGGCGAGCGTCAGTGGCCGGCGCCGAGTTTGCCGCCGAGGCGTTCGCGCATGAGGATGCTGGCTTCGTTGAGCCCGACAATCTTCACGTCCTTGCCGTGGTGGTGGTATTTCTCGGTGATGGCGTCCAGCGCGGCGATTGTGGAGGCGTCCCACAGGTGGGAGGCGTGCATATCGATGACCACGTCTTCGGGGTCCAGAGCGTATTCGAACTGGGTGTACAGGTCATTGGAGGAGGCGAAGAACAGTTCGCCGTCCACGACGTAGGTGGCTGTTTCGTGGCCGCCGATGGTCTTGACCGACCGTTCGACCGTGACGAAGTGCGCCACGCGCCGGGCGAACATCACCATGGCAACCAGGACGCCGACGCCGACGCCGATCGCGAGGTTGTGGGTGGCGACGGTGACGATGACGGTGGCGAGCATGACGATGGTTTCGCTCTTGGGCATCATTTTCAGCGTGCGGGGCTGGATGCTGTGCCAGTCGAAGGTCGCCACGGAAACGAAGATCATCACGGCCACGAGCGCGGCCATCGGGATCAACGAGACGATGCCGCCCATGACGACGACGAGGATGAGGAGGAAGATCCCGGCGAGGAAGGTGGAGATCCGGGTGCGGGCGCCGGAGGCTTTGACGTTGATCATGGTCTGGCCGATCATCGCGCAGCCGCCCATGCCGCCGAAGAAGCCGGTGACGATGTTCGCCACGCCCTGTCCCCAGGCCTCGCGGGTCTTGTGGGAGCGGGTGTCCGTGACGTCGTCGACGAGCTTGGCCGTCATGAGGGACTCGAGCAGCCCCACGAAGGCCATGGCAAGGGCGAAGGGGAAGATGACCTGCAGGGTTTCGAGGCTGAACGGTACGTTCGGGATGAACAGTGTCGGCAGGGAATCGGGCAGCTCGCCCTTGTCGCCCACGGTCGGAACCGCGGCACTGGCGAACACGGTGATCAGGGTCAGGACCACGATCGCGACGAGCGGGGCCGGGACAGCCTTGGTCAGCTTCGGCAGGCCGAAGACAATGACCAGGCCCAGTGCCACGAGCGGGTAGACCAGCCACGGGACACCGAGGAGCTCAGGGACCTGGGACATGAAGATCAGGATCGCCAGGGCGTTGACGAATCCCACCATGACCGAGCGCGGGATGAACCGCATGAGCTTCGCGACCCCGGCCAGGCCCAGGATGACCTGGAAGACTCCCGCGAGGATGACCGCGGCGACGAAGTAATCGACGCCGTGGGACTTCACCAGCGGGGCAATCACCAGGGCAATCGCACCGGTGGCGGCGGAGATCATGGCGGGGCGCCCGCCGACGAAGGCAATGGTGACGGCCATGGTGAAGGAGGCGAAGAGCCCGATCCGCGGGTCGACGCCGGCGATAATCGAGAAGGCGATGGCCTCGGGGATGAGGGCTAGGGCGACGACGAGGCCGGCGAGGACTTCGGTCTTGAGCCGGCGGGGTGACATCAGGGTGCCCCGCACGGATTGCAGCTGCTCGGGGGTGAACGCCGGGGGGTGTTCGGCCTTGGTGACGGCCATTGCTGGCTCCGTTCCTGGTCAAGAAGACGCGGGTTGGCGGCTTCGTTTTGCTAATGAATGAGGGGCGCAGCGCAGCGCAGCGCAGCGCCGGAAAGTGGGGGAATACTCTTGAAGGTCTCACCCCAATACCTAAACCCTACCCTAACGTGATGGTAGGGTTGAATTCCGAACAGGACGAAGGCCTCATGACCGCAAAAACCAGCTCCAGCACTATGCACATCGGTGAACTGGCGGAGCGGACAGGCCTGTCCCTACGCACTATCCGCCACTACGACGACGTCGGGCTCCTGCCCGCCACGGCACGCACCGACGGTGGCTTCCGCGTGTATACGGAGGATGATTTCGAACGCCTCATGGTCATCAAGCAGATGAAGCCCCTCGGTTTCTCGCTCGAGGAGATGGCTGAAATCCTTGCCCTCCTTGCCGCCCCGGGTGGCGCCGCCTCCGAGGGTGCCGGGACGCTGGCGGGGTTTTTGGAAAGGGCCGTCCATCAACGGGCCAAGATGGCACGGAACCTTGCCCAGGCCGACGAGTTCATCCAAAGTATTAGCGGCCGGCCCTGAACAGTCATGCGTGTGACTGAAGTTCCGGCACGCGCTCACCCTCGGGTTTGTCCTGGGGAACGACGAGCTTTTTCGGACCTCCTTCCGTCTCCTTCGAGTGAACGGGCTTCCGGTGCGGCCTGTGAGGGTGCGGCGCTGAAGAGAGCCTTGACCGCTCAGCACGACGGGCACAAACTGGCACTGGCCGATGCTGTGGGACAGAAGAAGTGAGAGGACAGCCGATTGGACGCTGCCGGTGCATTCCTGATCGTGGTCGGTGTCGATGGTTCCGAACAGTCGTTGGCGGCCCTTCGCTGGGCCGTGGACGAAGCGCGCATGCGCCAAAGGAGGGTCCGGGCCATCACTGCCTGGCACTATTTGCCGGTGCCGTCAACGGTGGAGGACAGCGGCAGTAACGACTCCTTTCACGCCGCTGAGCGTGTCCAGGCCGACGCGCTGAAAGCCGTCGCTGCTGAGAGTATGGACATCGAGGGAATGCTCGTTCGGGATTTCCCTGCGATGGCGTTACTGGAGGCAGCCAAAAGACGCGGGCCTGCTCATTGTGGGATCCCGGGGACGCGAAGGGTTCGCCGGGCTTCTGCTCGGATCAGTCTCCAGCCAGGTCGCCCACCATGTCCCCTGTCCCGTCCTGGTTGTGCGGCCCAGGAGCGCCACCTGATTCCTGTGCGCCCGAGCCTGTTCGGTTCCTGAATTCTGAGGCACGCAAGCACATGGGCGAATGCGGATGATACCGATGCTGACGCTCGCTTTCGCGGTGCTGCTGGTACTCGGTGTGCTCATCTCCGAACGGGCCAGCCGGACGGTGCTTTCGACCGCGGTGCTATTTCTTCTCGGCGGCTTCGTCCTGGGACACGGCGTGCTAGGCGTCGTCCCCATACAGCCCGGCGATCCTGTCGTCGGGGTTCTGGCCCAGCTGGCCCTGTTCTCGGTCCTGTATACGGACGGAATGAAAGTGGGCCTGTCGGACCTTCGTAGGGCGTGGCGTTTGCCCGGCCGGGCGCTGCTGCTCGGGCTGCCACTAACACTTCTTGTCACCGCGCTCCTGGCCCATTATTTGGTGGGTCTTCCCTGGCTTCAGTGCTTCCTGCTCGGTGCGGTGCTGGCACCGACCGACCCGGTATTCGCGGCCGCCATCGTGGGGCGCAAGGAAGTTCCCGGGCGGTTACGCCACCTACTCAACGTCGAGTCAGGACTCAACGACGGGCTGGCCCTGCCCGTGGTCCTCGTACTGTTGGCCCTCGGCGGCGGAACGGACGCCGGCATCGGCGTTCTGGCCGAAGAAATCGCCCTGGGCCTGCTGATCGGTGTCCTGGTCCCGCTGATCGTCATCTGGCTGGAGCGCCTTCCCTTCTTGATGGCAACGAAGGGACTGCAACCGCTGGTGGCGGTCTCCATCGGCCTGCTGGTCCTTGCCATCTGCCTGGTGACGGGAGCGAACCTCTTCCTCGCAGCGTTCGCGGCCGGCATCACGGTCGCCACCGCGGGCCCGGGCTTCCGGGAGGAATTCGAACAGTTCGGGGAACTGGTGTCCGAACTGCTGAAGCTGGCAGCCATCCTGGTGTTTGGTGCGCTGATCACTCCAACGTTCCTGTTCGGCGAGATCGCGTGGACAGGCTGGGTCTTCGCAGTTCTGGCGATCGTCGTGGCCCGGCCGTTGGCTCTGCTCGTTTCCTTCCTCGGCACACGGCTGCCGGCCAAGGAACAGCTCGCAGCGATGTGGTTCGGCCCGAAAGGGTTCGCCTCTGTCGTCTACGGGCTTCTCGTCCTCGAATCAGGCGTGGAACGCTCTGATGAGATTTTTCACCTCGTGGCGCTGGTCATTGTCCTGTCCATCCTTGCCCATTCCTCGACCGACGTCCTCGTCGCCAGACAATTCGACAGCCGCCCGCCACCGACCTCGCCGTAGTTTGCCGGCGGTTCACGCTTCAGCTGGCCTTGGGCCGGATGACCAGGACGGGACATGGCGCGTGGTTGATGACCTGGGTGCTGACCGAGCCCAGGTGCAAACCGGGAAATCCGCCATGCCCGCGGGAGCCAACGACGACAAGATCCGCATCCTTGGCAGCGTCGAGTATCGCTGACGCCGGTGAATCACTGTTTACGACCTGCCCGCTGGCGGCCACGCCCTCATCTGCAGCGGACTTCAGCGCCTCAGCCTGCAACGTCCCTGCGATGTGCTCCGGAGACTCCTCGGCGGCAATTTCACCCGCCGCCGTTTCCAGCACCGCCGGATACCACGCCATCGGCGGCTTGTTCCAGGCTGTGATCAGGCGGAGCTGCCCGTTGCGCTGTCGGGCCTCATCCATGGCCCAGCTCAGTGCCGTCTGGGAATGTTCGGAACCGTCAAAACCAACCACAATCACGAACGAACGGGTACTGGTCATTTGTCTTTTCTTTCTCTGGCCTCTAGGAGCATCCTAGACCTCACATGCCCGCGCCGTTCAGAGTCAGTGCTACGGTCGGCGCGGGCACTGGAGCCGGCCGTCACTGACATAGAGATTGGGCGCACCATATGAATTCGGGACCTCCGACGCCGAAGGCGGCGTTCCATCCCAAGACAGCCGCGCGCCGGGACAAGGGACGGGGTAAGCTCCGCCTGCATGATGCGGTCGCGATGGCGGTCGGGGGCATGATCGGCGGGGGCATCTTCAGCGTCCTGGGTGTCACCGTCGCGATTGCCGGACATCTGGCCGTCGGAAGCTTTATCATCGGAGGGGCCATCGCGATGGTGACCGCGCATTCCTTCGCGGCGCTCTCGGCCCGGGCCGGACGCTCCGGCGGCCTCTTCGTCTACTTGCATAATGCCGGGTACCCGCGCGCCGGCTCCTACATCTCCTGGGTGCTGATGTTCGGATATCTGATCGCCTTGGCAGTCTATGGGTTCACCTTCGGCCACTATGCTGCAAATGCTTTTGGTCTGCCGGGGGCATTTGCGAACGGTTTCGCGGTCCTGATCCTGCTGGTGTTTCTGGGGATCAACCTGCGCGGAGTGGGCGCCTCCGCGCTGTCGGAGGACCTTGTGGTCCTGATCAAGGTCGCGGTTCTTGCCCTGATTTCCGCCATCGGGTTCGCGCACTTCTCCCCGGAGAGGCTTGCTCCGTTGGATGACAAAGGCCTGGCCGGTGTCATTGTGGCATCGGCATCAATCTTCGTCGCCTACGAGGGGTTCGAGCTGCTCTCCTACGATTACGATGACCTCGTCAGGCCGCGCCGGACGCTGCCACGGGCACTCTACCTCTCGGTCGCGCTCGTCACGCTGGTCTACGTCACCGTAACGATCGGCTCCCAAATGCTGGTCAGCGACAGCGTCATTGTCGCCCAGAAGGAAGTGGCCTTCGCAGCGGCCGGGCAGGCGGCCTTGGGAACGGCCGGGTATTGGATCGCAAGCCTCGGGGCGCTGCTGGCGGCGAGCTCCGCAATCAACGCCACCCTGTTCTCCACGGCGCGCCAGATGCACGAGATTGCGCTGGCCAACGAGCTGCCGACGGTGTTCGCAAGAACCCGGGCCGGCCTGCCCGTCACCGCGCTGGTCTTCCTGGCGGTGTTCGGCGCCGCCTTCGCGATGCTGCCGGACATCACGGCCCTCCTGACCTTCGGATCGGCGGTCTTCCTGGCCGTCTTCGGAGCCACGAACCTGCTCGCCGCCCGGGTCCTGCCCGGGTTCTGGCCCCGGGTGGTCAGCGGCGCCGGGTTTCTGGCCTGTCTCGGCGCTCTGGTCGTTCTGGTGATCCAACTCATCCTCCACGACCAGGCCACCCTGCTGCTCATCGGCGCATCACTGGCGTCCGTCTCCATCCTGCGAACCGCCTTCGTCTGGCACCGCAAACGTGACCCGGCAAGCGGCGCGGAGTGAACCAACCCAACGCCTGCAGACAGCTCACGGCCCGCGTCGGGCAAGACCGACCCGTGGGACCTCAGGATCCCTCTTGCAGCGGTACCTGCTCCGATAGTTGCGCGTCCCGTTCCGGGCCAGCCTGTCCGGCCCGGCCAGCGGTCTTCGCACGATCGGCACCGGTGTCCAGACGGGACTGCAGGGCCCGGAGCGCCGACGGGCCTGAATCGGTTCAGAAGACGCGATCGACGTGGGTGCCGCAGTCGGCGAACTGGTCGAGGGCGACGAACGGCCCGCCGCGCCTGTCGCTCCTCGTCTTCGGGATCCTGCGAACATCATGGTGGCGGGTACCTCCTCTTCTAACGTCCCATGGAGATAGGAACAGCGGCCGGCATGACCAACCGACAGGATGGCTTCCAGGAAGTGAGCACAGACCAAAACCGGCCCAACGGAGCCGACCCCAACGTCCGCATTTTCCCCGGCCACGAGGTGCTCGACTGGCTGGCGGCAGGCAGCTGATAGCCGTGATTGTGACAACCCGACGTAAGAAGGGCCAGACGCAGGCGTCGCCTGTGCGGTAACCCGCGGTGAGAGAGCTCATTCTCCATCTGGTGCAGCTAAGGCAGCCGGTTCCCCATCGCGATCCTCTGGTGCGGTTTCTGCGGTGTGGGCGATCTCGGGCCGCTGCGTCTGAACTGCCGGGAACTTCGGATCCGCGGCCACGCAACGGTCGGCTCAGGGGCGGAATGCAAAGTGTAATATTGGGCATCGGTATCCTGCACGCCGTCAGACGCACCTTTCTGTGCACACCTGCCGCACTTTTCCACATTTTGTGCGACTTGGAACGGGGTTGGTATGGCACGTCCGCTGATCGCAACAAAGCTGTTCCTCCCAAAAGTGCGACCGCGTGTCGTGACGCGCACCCGGCTCTTGGATCGCCTGCGTCGGGGAGCTGAATCGCGATTGACGCTAGTTTCTGCTCCCGCCGGGTTCGGTAAGACAACGCTTCTTGCCGAATGGCTGGGCGGAATGCAGGAAGACGACCGCCGTATTGCTTGGGTGTCGCTCGACGCTGCCGATAGTGACCCTGCGTCTTTTTGGACCTATGTTGTGTCCGCGTTGCAAACAGCCGTGCCTGGTGTCGGGTCATCTGCCATGGACCTCATTACTCCTTCAGACGGCTCGACCGAGTCCGCTCTGACCATGGTGCTGAACGATCTGTCCATGGCGGCGGCTGATGTCTGGTTGGTGCTCGATGACTACCACCTCGTTGACAGCCACGAGGTCACCAAGGGGATGGTCTTCCTACTGGAACACCTGCCTTCCCGCGTCCATGTCGTGGTCAGCACGCGCGCGGACCCCGAGCTGCCACTGTCCCGTTGGCGGGTGCGCGGAGAACTGATCGAGCTCCGCGCAGCCGAGCTGCGTTTTACGCCTGAGGAGGCTTCTGCTTACCTCGCCGAGGTGGCAGGACTGGACCTTTCCGCCGTAGATGTCGCGGCGTTGGAGCAGCGTACTGAAGGGTGGGCAGCAGCGCTGCAGCTGGCAGCGCTCTCGCTCCAGGGCCGCGAGGACGTTTCCGGTTTCATTGCCGGGTTCGCCGGGAATGACCGGTACGTCGTCGACTATCTGGTCGAAGAGGTACTCGAGCATCAACCCGGTCCCGTTCGCACCTTCCTGATGCTCACAGCCGTACTCGACCGTTTCGGCGGGCCGCTCTGCGATGCAGTGACGGGTCGCGCTGACGGGACGGAGATGCTCACAGCACTGGAGCGGGCCAACCTCTTTATCGTCCCGTTGGATGACCGGCGGCAATGGTACCGCTATCACCAACTCTTCGCGGACGTGCTGCGGGCGCGTCTGCTCAACGAACAGCCTGAATTACTGCCGTTGCTGCATCAGCGCGCCAGCGCTTGGTGTGAGCGAAACGACCTCATGGAAGAAGCGGTCAGGCATGCCTTGGAAGCCCGTGACTTTAGCCGAGCGGCACGCCTGGTGGAGTTGGCTGTGCCGATGATCCGGCGAAACCGGCAGGAGGCAGTTTTGTTCGGCTGGCTGAAGGCGCTGCCCGCCGACGCAGTCCGGTGCTTAGCGTCTTCTTCGGATTCATGCTCATGGTCTCCGGTGACCTCCACGGGGTGGAGTCGCGCTTTGAGGATGCGGAACGTGCCTTGGCCGGGGTACCGTCTGGGGCAGTTGCGCCTTGGGCCGTCACTGAGGAGCTCCGGACGCTGCCTGCAACTATCGCCGTCTACCGCGCCTCCCTTGCGCAGGCGCGAGGTGATGCGGCCGGAACGTCCGAGCACGCTCGACACGCCCTTGCCCTGGCCGGCCCCGGCGATCATCTTGCCCGAGGCGCTGCTGCGGGGTTTCTGGGGCTGGCCGCGTGGGCGAAAGGGGAGTTGTCGTCCGCGCTGGATTCGTTCACGCAGGCCGTGGCGAGTCTGCATGCATCCGGAAACCTCGTTGACGCGCTCGGCAGCACCGTCGTGCTCGCTGACATGTGGCTCGTGGCCGGCCGGCCTGGCAGGGCGCGGCGGCTCTACCAGGATGCGTTGCGGTTGGCCGAATCCGAGGGGGCGTCGGTCGCCCGGGCGGCGGCCGAGCTGCAGGTGGGGCTGGGTGGGCTTGACCTGGAAGTTGGAGACCTCGATGCCGCAACACGGCATGTCACGAGCGCTGGTGAGTTCTTCGAGCGGGCGCCGATGACCGAAAGCCGCTACCGGTGGTTTGTGGCGAGGGCGATGACGGCCCGCGCGGAGGGGAATCTGGACCAGGCGATCAGCCTGCTTGGCCAGGCCGAACGGCTCTATCTGCCAGGATTCTTTCCGGAGGTTCAGCCGATCGGGGCGATGAGAGCCCGGATCTGGATCGTCCAAGGCAAGACATCGGAAGCCGCCGGTTGGGCCGAGGCGCGAGGGGTGTCAGTCACGGATGAAGCGAGCTACTTGAGCGAGTTCGATCACCTCACGCTCGTGCGGCTGCTCATCGCGCAGCACCGGGAACATCCCGTCGGGAGCGCGCCCAGGCAAGCGGACCGCTTGTTAGCGCGGCTACTCGAGTCCGCTGAGACAGGCGGACGCGCCGGCAGCGTGGTGGAGATCCGCATGCTGCAGGCTCTATGCCAGGCCGTTCAAGGACATCGGGAGCAGGCCCGCGGGATGCTTGGCCTGGCATTCTCGGAGGCATCCGAACCCGGCGGGTACGCCGGGCTCTTCTTAGCCGAGGGGACGCCGATGATGGAGCTGCTGCGGGATGCCGCCGATCCTGGAGTGGCCGAGGACCACCCCCAGCGGCTGCTCACCCTGGCTTCGCGGCCCAAAGAGCACGTCCCTGTTCAGGGGTACCGGCTGGCCTCGTCGGCGGAAGAGAAGTTGAGCGGGCGCGAGCTGCAGGTGCTCCGGCTTCTCGATAGCGAGCTGAGTGGCCCGGAGATCGCCCAGGCGCTGTTCATCTCACCCAACACGCTCCGCACCCACACGAAGCACATTTTCGCGAAGCTTGCCGTCACCACGCGGCGGGCCGCGGTCCGCCAGGGGCGCGACCGGGGCCTCACATAACCGGCAAAGCCAAATCTCACCCTGTCACTCACATCATGGGGTGATGCCTGCTCACCCAGCCCGTCCCTAGGTTTGAATCATTCCCCGGCGCCCTGTCGCGGAAAACCCAGACCCAGGAGTCGAAGATGTCCATCACCACCACCAAACTCACCCGGGCGGCCGGTCTGTCTGCCGTCGCGGCTGGCCTGCTGTTCATCGGCGTCCAAAATCAACCACCCCCAACTCGATGCCGAGTTCGCCACCACCACCGAGTACGCGGTCCGGCAAAGCCTGAAGGTGCTCATGGCCGGGCTGTCGCTGGTCGGCATCACCGGGATGTACCTGCGCCAGGTGAAGGAAGCTGGCCTGTTGGGCCTGATCGGGTACCTCGTGTTCGGCGCCGGATATCTCCTAATGACGAGTGTTGAAGTGATCGGGGCCGTTGTGTTTTCGACTCTTGCCCGCACCGCACCCGGATATGTCAACGACGTCTTTGCCGTGTTTACGGGCGGGCACGCGAGCGGGGACATCGGGCTGATGCAAGTCCTCAACCTTGCCGCCGCGGCCACATTCCTGGGCGGCGGACTCCTGTTCGGGATCGGGCTCTTCCGCACCAAAGTCCTCGCCCGCTGGGCCGCGGTGCTGCTGGCCGCAGGTTCCGTGGCGACTCTGGCCATCCCCTTGCTGCCGCAGGTCAATGAAAGGCTGTTCGCAATACCAACCGGCGTCGCAATGATGGGTCTGGGATACTCGCTGTGGCGTGACCAGCGAGCCGGGGCGATTCGATCCCTGCCCCAGAACGCGGATTTTCCGCTCAACCCGGCCGGCGCGAAGTGACCCTGCACAACGCAGCACGGGCTGCCCGGCCGACGCGATCGACCGGGTGGGTGCCGTTCGCACTGGTCGCCCTCGTCCTGATCCCCGCTCTTGCCGGCTCATTGCGGCTTATCGCGCTGGCCGGCGGACCGTCGCTCATCCCCGAGAACGTCCGTATGACGGCCTCACCCATGCCCGTGGTCGCGCACATCGTTAGTGCGATCACCTACGCGGTCCTGGGCGCCTTCCAATTCTCGCCCCGGTTCCGACGCCGTTGGCCCGTCTGGCACCGGGCGGCCGGACGGGTCCTCATGGTCCTGGGACTGGCCGTTGCGTTCTCCGCGCTGTGGATGACGCAGTTTTATCCCCGGCAGCCCGGCACCGGGGAACTCGCCTACATATTCCGGCTGACCTTCGGTTCCGGCATGGCGGCCAGCATCATCCTCGGCTTCGCGGCCATCCGCCGCGCCGACGTCGTACTTCATCGGGCCTGGATGACACGTGCTTACGCGCTGGCTCTCGGCGCAGGCACCCAGGTCTTCACCCAGGGCATTGGTAACGCAGCCTTCGGCGTCAGCGAACTCACCACGGACCTCATGCTGGGCGCCGGATGGGCCCTGAATCTCGTTGCAGCGGAGCTCATCATTCGCGGCGGTGGCAACCGAACAGTCAGGACACCGGGCAAGGCCCGGATCTCATGACTGGTTCCCACGTACCCTACGGCTACCGGTTTCGGGTCGAGGGGCATCTCGGCGACCATTGGTCGGCCTGGTTCGATTGCCTATCCTTGGCCCGCGAAAATGACGGAACGACAAGCCTCAGCGGGCCCGTGACTGACCAAGCTGCCCTGCACGGGGTGCTGACAAAGATTCGTGACCTCGGCATCCTCCTTATTTCCTTGGAGCCCCTCGACGCAAAGGACCAAAGCGGCAGCGATTCCTGTGGAGCCATCTCTGGGGAAGGAGAAACACTTAGCTACGTCCGAGGCGACGTAGGTGATCATGCACCGTCGCACGAGAAATGATAGGTAGCCCAACGATGCCGGGCGTGAAATCAAGGTGGAGACGATCCAATCGGTTGCTGAGCAAAACGGGCAAGTTATGGACAGCGTTTACTGGATCAGCGAGTGAACCCGAAGCCGCCCCGCCAACCGACTGGCGAGGCTCAGCTAGCTCGTGGTTTGCTCCGGATTAGTGGCCATGTCATGCCGTTCCCACCGCATTCCTGCATGAACTGGTACCAGAGCGGAAGTTCCGGACCGGCCGCAAACCTTGGGTCGATCTCAAGAATAATCAGCAAGTCATGTTGTACGCGGCCCTGGCCACCATGAAGTGGTGAACGCGAAAACCAAAGGGAAAGGACGAACGAGGATGAACACCTAGAAGGGAACCCCACAGGGCGGTACCCGGTCCGCCGTAGGCAGCCGCTCCCCCATAACCGAATAGGACGCTTCCGGGACCCCACACACCCGGAACATCCGATCAGAGGCGAGAGTGTGGACACTGTCCACACGAAAAAAGCACTAAAA
>NZ_MQTQ01000104.1:34365-35044 GCF_020532805.1 Arthrobacter sp. SO5
CCCTACGGCCGAGGGCCACCGGCTGCTGGCCGAGCTTGTCGGCAACTTTGATCTGCACCCTGGGCCGTCCGTGTCCTAAGCAATTTACGCCGCGTCTCGTAAGCCGATCCCCTTGCGGGCTGCACCAAGCGCCAAATAGCGCCGTGAAAAAGCCGCCATTTATCGCCGAAAGTCACACGTTAATTTCCGGGATTCAGCCGCTCCGCGGCTGGCGCCACGCTACCACTCAGCAAACGATCGTTTTTAAGAATGCGAATGGGTAGGGTGCCCAGATGGAGTCCAAAGCCAGCCCCGCGATCCCCGCCCGCCAGCCCGTCGCAAGGGTCATGAAGGCGGGTATCGTCGTGGGTTGGATAATCATGGCGACTGGGGTCCTCGCCATGGTCGTTGCGAGCCGTTTCAGTCCGGCTGCGCTTGCGGCGATCACCGCCGCCATAGCCTGCATGGCAGGCGTCTTCGTGGTCCTCTACCAAGCCACGGGGCAGTGGACGCGTGATCCCGGATACTGATCATCCCGGCAGCCAGCCACATGGGAAGGAACATCACCCATTCAGTCTGCGGTATCAGCTTGGAGACCAGGACGCTGCCGACGATCCCGGGCGACAAATAGGACTATGACCTGCAAAAGTACCCGCCACTTTTGTCTCTAGTGCCCATGCCCCGAGCCTAACGGCGGGGG
>NZ_MQTQ01000104.1:35112-39041 GCF_020532805.1 Arthrobacter sp. SO5
TCTTGTTAGGCGATCGTTTCCGATAAAGATGAGCAGGGGCTTTCTCAGCCCCACATGAAGGGTGCGGCTGGCTTCTTCCCGCTTAGGCGGTGAAGCTCAGTCGCACCCTTGCTACCTTGCCAGGAGGCTGGCGTCTTGACCGACGTGATCCGCTCCGGCGGCGGTGCGGTCCTTCGTTGTTACTTGGACCGGCATTCGCGTACAGGCGTTTCCAGCCGAGAGGACATGTCCTCCAGCTCCTTCGTCAAAGCGTTCACCTTGACGGTGATCGTGTCGATTGTGGCGGTGTTCCTGTAACGCACCGCCTGAATGGCCTCCGCAGCCAGCGTCATCTGCTTGGACCCGATGCCTGCTGTCTGCTCGAACATCCCCAGCACCTCTATGCAGGAGGCCGGCGTCTTCTCGACCGTGACCGTCCTTTGCCCCGCCCCACCGATTCCTGCCCCCAGGCCCAGGAAGAGCAGTGCTCCTGCTGTCGCCCCGACCACTTGCGTTACCTTCCTCATTTTTCCTCCACACTCTCAGGGTTTTGATCCATAGTCTCCGTTGTCCCCCTTGGGGGTTCCTTGAACCGCAGGCTAACGATCAGTCCCTGAGGGACTGGAAGTTCCTTGATTCTCCAGGGTCGGCCGCACCACCGCTGGCCGTCCGGCCACCGCACCGCGGCCTCTGTACTGGACATCGAGGGGCGGCCGCCCACGGGTGGCCGTCAGGCTTGCCCTCAGCAAGCCATCGTTTTCAAGAATTCGGATGTAGGGTATGGGCGACTACGTCCGCCAAAGAGGAGACCGATGGCCACTTTGTTTCTGTACTCGGGAATCCTGTTGGCTATCTGTGCCATGGCTGTCCTCGGGCTTGGCCTCCGGCAACTCAGTCGGGAGAATAAGTCCCTCTCTCGCGGGCAGTACTCACTCTTCATCGCACTATGTCTGGCGGGCATTGCCTCGTTATTCATGTACGCGTGGCTGGATTAGAACGCGGTAGGCGCCCCAGCTGGCCATCACGCTCGCACTCAGCAACCTTCGTTTGTAAGAATCGGAATCGATAGGGTGAGCCATGACCGCTCCGCAACGACAGCAGACCGCGTTCCCCGCCCTGGCCGCCCTGGCGGCGGCCATTGCTTTGTTCCTGATACCCGCCTGGATACCGGCACTGCACACCGCGCCATGGGAGTGGATCGTGGCGGCCACTCAGGTCATCCTCACGGTGGCCATGGGGATCTATCTCGTCAGGTTCGTGCGGAAGCAGCGAGACGACTACTGGCGCGAACGAGGCAAAGACCCTAAACATCCGGAGGTCTAACTAGCTCTCCCTCGTCTTCCCATCGTTTTTAGGAATCGGGCTTTAGGGTATGGGCGACTACGCCCGCCAAAAGGGGAAACCAATGGCGATCGACGACAGCCTGTGCCATTCACATCGATCTTCGAATCAATTACGCTCGGCCAATGAAGCCCACGACCAGACTCACCGAACTGTGACGCGCTCCCCGGACCGTCGAAGCATATGCTGCTCGTCGCGGGCATAGTGATCATGCTCCCGGTGGGCGTAATATTGGCAACCCTAAGCTCCTGGCTTTTCGGCCATCCGCTAGGAGAAGTCCAAGGTGTCCCAATGTATGTCGTCATCGGCATCTCGGTTCTGTCGATGCTGGCTGCATACACGGCCATGCTGCGCCTGGCGTACAAATTCAAACCCCAAGATGAGGGGTAAGGGCAGTCACTCGTAGATCGAGCCATGCCCAGCAGCGAACGACCCCGAAGAGCGGTCATATGGCTACTGACGTTAACCGGGGCGGTCATGGTGTTTGTCATGACCGGCCTATTCTCGGCCTGGCAGCTCGCGACGGGGATCGTCTTCATCTACTTCGTTGTCGGTTGGGCAGCAGAGCGGGGCCACAAGCAAGAAGTAGGAACTCGACGCGTACCGCGAGGAGTGGCTTAACAAGCGGAAGAGCAAAGGCGCTGAACCGGAAACCTAGCCGGGCTCTCTCCCCTCGTCTTTCCATCATTATTGAGAACGACGTAAGGAATCCCCTAGCGACAACCGGAACCGTGTTGTCACTCGCCAGGCATTTTTCGACGACGATCTATTCTCGTGAAAAGAACAAGGACCACTGCAGCCACGCCAAGCATCAACCACACCATGACGGGGATGAAGCTTGGCTGAAAGTATCCTCCAACCGCTAGTCCAGCAATCAGGACCAAACCAAACAGTAGAACGCTGAGCTTCTTTTTTGTCATGCGCTGAGCCTAACGGCGCCGTCAACAGGCCGCCCGGTTCTGCTCCTGCCTTAGCCGGGCAAAGTCTCCAGCCTGCCCCGAGGCGGCAAACGAGCATAACCAGGGGAACCACATCGGCCTTCTACCGCCCCCCCACAATGGGGTGGGGAGGGACCCCTGATCGCCCCGCCGCTGTCCCCGGCGGTGACAGCGCCTCCCTGGAGCGACGGGATAGGAAGCCCGCACCCGGGGTGTATTCCAGAAACCTTAGCCAGGTACTCAAGAGAGCATCGTTTATGAGAGCGACCAGACGGCCTTGGGCAGCTGGACCGTACCTACTCATCCCCTCGCATCAAAGTCACTATTTCCGGGATGATCATCCCTGCAGCCAGCCCCATGGGAACAAACATCACCCATTCAATCTGCGGTATCAGCCTGGAGACCAGGACGCTGCAGACGAGCCCGGCGACGAACACGACCACGACCCGCAAAAGTATGCGCCGATTTTTATCCCTAGTGGCCATGCCCCGAGCCTAACGTCGCGGTCAATGGGCTGTCGCGCTGTCTTGCGCCAATCATGTTTGGCGATCGTTTACGAGAACGACCAGAGCTGCTGGCCAAACGCGCCGAAAATCCCACCCAGGACAACACGTCGAAGGAGAACATCTCATGAGTCCCACCACACCGGCCACCACCATCACTCCCACCTTGCGCCGGCGGCGTGGACTGACCGAGCTGGCGGCGGTCGCGGCCGTGGACCAGGCATGCCGCCGGCTGCGCTTGCCCACGGTCCGCGCGGTCCTAGACGAAGCCCTGACGGTCGCCGGGAAGGAACAGCTGAGCTATCAGGGCTTCCTGGCCTAGCTGCTTCTGGCCGAGTGTGATGACAGGGACCGGCGCTCCTCGATCCGCCGCGTCAAAGCCGCGAATTTTCCCCGGGACAAATGGCTTGGGGACTTCGACTTCGATGCGAACCCGAACATCAACCCCGCCACCATCCACACCCTCGCCACCGGGGACTGGATCCGCAAATGTGCACCCCTCTGTCTGATCGGAGACTCCGGCACTGGCAAATCCCACCTGCTCATCGGGCTCGGAACCGCCGCGGCCGAGAAAGGCTACCGGGTCAAATACACCCTCGCCACCCGGCTCGTGAACGAACTCGTCGAAGCCGCCGACGAGAAGGTCCTGGCCAAAACCATCGCCCGCTACGGCCGGGTCGATCTGCTTTGTATCGATGAGCTTGGCTACATGGAACTGGACCGCCGCGGCGCCGAGCTCCTCTTCCAGGTCCTCACCGAACGGGAAGAGAAAAATTCCATCGCGATCGCTTCCAATGAGTCATTTTCGGGCTGGACGAAGACCTTCACTGACCCCAGGTTGTGCGCCGCTATCGTGGACCGGCTGACCTTCAACGGCGCCATCATCGAAACCGGCACGGACTCCTACCGGCTCGCCCACACCATCGCCCAACAGGCAGCAGGCTAACCCGACCCTGTGTAAATTACCTGTCCCTGAGCGTGCAGGGGCTATCAGGACCTAAAAGGGACGACAGGGACCGTCAGAACCAATGCCAGACATCCCTCATGAGCCAAACGAGGAACATGGCGAAGAGGGCGGGTGGAATTAAGTACAACACCCAGATACCGGGCATCTGGCGCTTGGTCATCGTTGCTCCCTTCCCCTGCTGATCATTCTACGGGGGGGGGG
>NZ_MQTQ01000104.1:39091-45201 GCF_020532805.1 Arthrobacter sp. SO5
AGGTCGTTGGCCTGACGGCTTCTGGACCATAGACTTCGGCAACCGGCAACCGGTCAGTGGTGAACCAGGAGGATGAGCATGTCGGCTCTGGTGTTTGGTTTGGTCGTCCTGCTCGGGGGCTTATTTTGCTTGGCAATCTCCAACCCGCTGGCCAAATTGGTGACCAATTGGAATCTCTTCATCCATCAGGACGCTGACGTTCTGGAGGCCTATAGAAGTATGAAACGTCGCGAGATACGACTGATTGCGAAAGTGTTCCTGGTCTTGGGAGGCTGCTTGATTATCGGGGGCCTCATTGGGTGGAGTCTGGGGGCCCCATAGCCAGCCGGCGGCTCCCAGTATGGAGATATATGCGGGAAATAAGTCAGGATGAACCAGGTCCCATGCCCGCCCTGTAGAGCAGTCGCTGCCCCTGGCCAGCGCCCTCGGTGGTCTTGGATCAGGCCGTCCTCGTGGTCCTGAATTACATTGACATACTCAGGCGTCGCCGGCCGAGCCCAAGATGTCGATGACACAGCTTGGTACCCAGCTGCACAGAAGGCGATAGCTTCACGTATCGCCCAAGGCACTTTGGCCGCTTTCGTCATCGACGGTGAGCAACCAACGATTGTCGGCGAGAACCACGAGAGGGCACTGTTGCTGGCCTGCGCTGTGGTGACGCTTGAGGATCGTTTACCTGGGCCCGGGTTCCCCCGCGGGACGAGCGGGTCGATGTCGTCCGTCTTCGTAGCACCAGAGCATCGTGGGCGCGGTTTAGCTCGTGCTGTGGTCTCTGCGGGGCTCTCATGGTTGGACGAAATGAGCGCCGAGGTCGTGGATCTACATGCAACACCTGATCCCGAGCGCCTTTACCGGTCCTTGGGATTCTCCGAAGCCAGATCACTGGCTCTACGCCGCGTCAACCATCCCTAATGGCGCCAGGTAGCAGGAACTCTGCCCACTAGGACGGGCGATGCAGGATCCGTCAACGTGTTGTGTTGGTCGTAAGAGCGCTTCCGCCCAAATGGACTGATGCTGCCCAGCGTATTGAGTTGCTGCTTTCCAATGGTCGCCGTGCCCGTTGGCATACATCGTGCCCCACGGCTCCCGAGCTGCCTCGTGGGAGGATCTCAGAAGATCGTACATGGCCGCGGCCCGACGATACATCGCGGCAGGGAGGTCGGTGCGAAGGCCAAGGTCCGCTTCATAACCATCCACGAATGCCGCGAGATCCCGTGCCGCTTCCTTGGGAGACCGCTGGGTATTGGAGAGTGTGAAGGCTTGGGCGGCGTAGGCAAGATCCCATAGCCGGGTGCTCGGCGCGGCAGCGTCCCAGTCGATGAAGGTCCATCGTTCACCGATGATGAGGTTCCACGGGGCGAGGTCGTTGTGACAAATGAGTTCATCGTCCGGACTGGGAATCGCCGTGATCCACGACGCGCCTGGGGCGGGCGTGAATGTTTCGCTCGCGTCGTGGATGGCCCGGACCATCGCTCCGACCCGGCCGAGTTCCGAATGCGTGAGTGGATCCGAATCGAGCGCAAGTCGCCCGGGAATCAACTCGGTGACTTGCCTACCCTGCTCGTCTTGGCCGAGGACAAAGGGAACATCGACACCCGCATGCCGAACTGCTGTCATGAACGCAAGAACACTAGGGGTTGCATCGGTCCATGGCTTGCGGACCGTGGCCCCGACACGCACGACGACGCCGCTGGCATTGCCCCCGTTGAGTAATTGCTCGTCTTCCATAGCTAAAAGACTAGCTTTCGAAAGTCGGATGCCCGTAAGCCCAAGGAACCTTGAACGGACACCGATTGAGTGCTGGTGGCCCCGATCTGCTGGTTAACGACGCATGATGACCCACTGACATTGGTTCGCTCCTTTTGCCTGAAGGTTGTCCTTCTCCTGACAAAAACGCTTGTGGCGGTATACGCTTCGAGAAATCTCGGCCTAGGCGGGGGCTATGAAGAGTCTTAAGGTCTTTGCTTGCCTCACTGCTGTTCTGTTCACGGGAATGACGGTTGCCTCGTGCGGTTCCAGCACGGGGGCACCGAACCCAAGCCAGACATCACCGACGCCATCGCGTGAATGCGCCCAATTCGTGTCTGGGGCCCCTTGCGAGAAATACACCAGCACGGCCGGCTCCGATGACGGCACACCAATCTCCTGGGTAACCGCCGGGGAGTTAACGGCACAACTGTCCAAACGCGGTTCGGATACCTACCTCACGGTTGTGATGCCCTGCGGTCCCCTTGATGCCGTTGTGACGATCAATGACAAGATCATGCGAATTACGGGGCAGAGGGCGCTTGGCGCCTCAGGCTGCATAGAGAACCTTGGGGAGAGACAGGGTTGGGTCCTTAAGTTCCTC
This sequence comes from Arthrobacter sp. SO5, assembly GCF_020532805.1. Classification (GTDB taxonomy): domain Bacteria; phylum Actinomycetota; class Actinomycetes; order Actinomycetales; family Micrococcaceae; genus Arthrobacter. The sequence continues at coordinate 41,442 of NZ_MQTQ01000104.1, forward strand.
GAGGGGAGCGTGGAACTGGGCTACAGCAACAACACCTTGACCTGGACGAACGGTAAGGACTCGCTTTCGTTCGTTACCAGCTGACGTTTCCGGCCAGACTGCGTCCCAGTTGCGGAACCCTGACCGGCTCACGGCGGTCCGGAGTTCAGGCCGTGGTGGTGCAGCCCGTTTCGTACTTAAGAAGGCCGTGTTCCTCGAGTGACGCCAGTCGGTAGGCCCCCGACTTCGATGTCTCCGGAACACAGGACAACGCCGTCAGAGTGGGCGTAAGAACGTCAATCAGAGAGCCACTGGATGCGAACTCTTGGGCCAGCAGATGCCAAGCTGTCCCGTCGTCCTGGTCGAGCAGGTAATACCTGAAGGTGTTGTTGCCGGCGTCGTGGGCAATCCCCGTTGCCACGAACGGTCCCTCCGCAGAGCGGAAGACTGTCACACGGTCGCCCAGATTCAGATCGTACGCGGAGGCTGGCACCCCGAGGACAGTGACCGTGCCATCGATTTCGGTTCGCCCGTTCAGTCGCTCCCAGTACTTGAAATTGTCAGATCCCACGGGCAAGGGAAACCACACTGTCTCACTCGCTGCTGCAGCCTCCGGCCACGGTTCCAGCACGCCGGCTCGCCATTGAGTAACCAGGCTTGGGTGAAGCCCGTATTCGTCCATGTGCCGAGCCTAAGCGGTCGGGGAAGTACAGAATTCTCTCCCACAGCCTCCGGCAGGGATGTTGCGTATTGACGCCTCGAAAACGTCCCCCTAAGCGGATCCTCTACTGACTCAGCGGTACGTCGGTTTCAAGGATCGACATGTAGTGGACGTCAATCCATTGCTCGTCGAACCACAGCGCGTCCCGACCCGTGCCTTCGTGGCGAAATCCTACTTTCTCATAGACATGCCGGGCGCGCGGGTTGAAGGCATAAACCTCAAGAGCTATGCGGTGAAGCCCAAGCTCGTGTATGCCATGCCGGACAATCAGCTCGGTCGCCTCACTGCCAAGCCCTCGGCCACGGCCTTCCGCGCCAAGGAAGGCGCGGAAGCCGCAGGAGCGATTCAACTCGTTCAAGTCGTTGAGCACGACTTCTCCCACCATCGCGTTCGTCGCCTGATCGATCACGGCGAGGACGAGACGGTCATCAGCGGAGCTCCAGCGTTCGTACGTCACGCGGAGGTCATCAACAGTCCAAGGCAGCGTCGTCTGGATGCTGGAGTGCACTGTCCCGGTCAGAATTGCAGCCTCGGCGTCCTGGAGCATCCGATGCACTATAGGTGCGTCCTGAGCCCGAATCGGTCGCAGTTTGACGCGTAGTCCCTCGATTGTCGGCTTAAGCGTGAAGATCGTGGTCATGCGGCCAGTCTCTCAGAAACTTTCAGAACCTCGCCCGTGAGCCGGTCAGTTAGAGGAACCGACATCCAACATGAGGACCCGATTAGGATTCAAAGTCCTGCTACGTCTTGTCATTCGCAGCGGTCCCGTGTTGCGAATCGGGCAACGGCCCCGTGTCATTACCTGCACCTTTGCTCGAATCAGGGGGAAGCGCCTTCGGCCTCAAGGGGAGTTTCGACCCAGCTGCGACGACCAATGCCCCTACGACCACGAGAACCATTAGGTATGACCCAGGCTCGGCGGCGCGGCTTGGCGTTCTGGCCTGAGCCCTGCGCGACACGGCTTCGGAAACCTGCTGTTTGTAGAGTTCAACAGCCAATTCGGGTGGAAGCCCTGACGCAATGGGGTCAGGCGACGGCCACGGGGCCTCAGACTTTACTGTCGCCTCTGTAATGGGACTGGTGAAAACCGGGGGGACTCCAACGAAGGGCAGTGCGATATACGCCAGGCCGACGAACAATGCGGCCAGCGCACTCCCCAGTAGTCCGATCTGCCGCGTCACGATAGCCCTGGTCTCATTAATGAAAGCGTTCAACCGCACGTAGGATCTCTGCTCAAGAGCCGTGCTGGTGAGACTCCACGCGGGGTCGATAGTGCGAGGTGCCACAACATACGTTAAATAAATACTTGACAGCACCACAGCGACGCCTAAGAACGCAGGCGCTAGTATTCCCCTTACGGGGAGCGGGTTGTCCGTCACCGAAAACACATAGGCTAAAACTCCGGTGTAGAGTACTGCAATCGCTGCCGAAGCCTTCTGGATCGTCTCGGCAGCGAATTTTGATCTTTCTAGCGATCCCGATGCCAATGTGTAGAAGTGACTGTGCATCTCTTTGAGATTATCGAAATCCGCAGCATCGAGGACGACGCGTCGGCTGGTGTTTTCAGCCCGTTGCGCCGTTTTCCAAGCAGGCTCTACGACCGCGGCTTCGCTGGCTGCTGGATGTTTATCCCGCGCTCCCTCCCCAAATCCCAGTCGGGCCCAGATCTTGTCCCATCGCGACAAAAGACTCATTGCGCCCACACTTTAGTCAGCGTCCACTCGTCCCTGACCGGATCGACTTCTGACGGCGAGCCCAAAAAAATACTTTCCAGCCTTTTGCAGTGTGGCCCTTGCCAGGCTCGTCGCCCGACGGCTTCTCTTTGATATGAACAAGCAGGCCGTCAGGGTCACGGCCAAAGTCCCCGGCGCGATAACTGTCCAACTCGACCTCGCAAAAATGCTCTTCTGCCTTGAACAACATTGTTACCCCTAGCCCGTGTGCGCTCTAAGCATTGAATTCGAGAATGCTCAGGCTACTCGCGGCGGTGAGCCGCGTCTATGGGCAGCGTTTGGCCTATAAGAAGAATCCGATGAGAGGCCTATCGCCAGCATCTTAACAAACGGACTTCGCCACGCTCCGGCCGAGCACCCGACACGACTAAACGGTCGGGTTACCACCGGTCAGCCATATCCGCCCGATTTTCGGCGAGTCCTACGGTAGCCGTGATTAGGACAACTACGTTGATGCCTGATCCGGGGGACGGACGGCTCTGTGACCGGACTGAGGGCGGTCCCCGTCCCGCCAGCCGTCCGAAGTACCAAGACGTTAGCGTTGGCCCCGGCCCGCGAATTCGTCGTCCAGCTTGTACCCACGGAACTCGGTTCCAGATTCGGCTCGCCTTTGGCCCGCCTACCGACTGGCCAGGCTCAGCGAACTCATGACCTGCTCCGGATCAGTTGCCATGTCATGCTGTTCCCGACGCAGTCCTGCATGAACAGGTATCAGCGCGGACATTCCGGACCGGCCGCAACCTTGGGTCGATCTACAGAATAATCAGCAAGTCATGTTGTACGCGGCCCTGGCCACCATGACGTGGTGAACGCGAAAAACCCAACGGAAGGACGAACGAGGATGAACACCCAGCAGAGACCGGTACCCGGTCCGCCGTAGCCAGCCGCTCCCCCACACAACCGAATAGGCCGTTTCCGGGACCCCACACACCCGGAACATCAGATCAGAGGCGAGGGTGTGGACACTGTCCACACGAAAAAAACACCAAAAAGCCCCTGACCTGCGGAAACACTGTGCCCGAGGTGGGACTCGAACCGGGTTCCAGACCCTGCAAACACTGGACTCCCGCCGAAACATCCGGAATCCGGGCCAGTCCGGCACCGGAACAGCCCAGTCCGCGACCCAAAGTGTGGACACTGTCCACACCCCCAAATCTCCCCTCCAAGGCCTCCCCCAAACTGCCGCACCCCGCATCGACAGGGTGCGGCACTTCTGTGCCAAAAAACTTGATGTTGCAGGAGAAGTCCGACGGCGGCTGCAACCGGGTCATGCCCGCGCTCGTTGCCGAGTCTTGGGCGTGCAGCACGGCATGCTCAGCTTCTAGTC
>NZ_MQTQ01000104.1:45211-101294 GCF_020532805.1 Arthrobacter sp. SO5
ACTTGATGTCGCAGGAGAAGTACAACGGCGGCTGCAACCGGGTCATGCCCGCGCTCGTTGCCGAGTCTTGGGCGTGCAGCACGGCATGCTCAGCTTCTAGTCTCTCCATAACGACGTCACCTCCCTTCAAGCCATTCATGATCCCATCGGCGCACCGCTGCATGACCGCGCAGCGCCCCTTCAGACGCTGACCGCGGACTAACAGAGACACACGACAACAACAGAACCCCGGCGGCGCCACCAGCCGCCGACAGCACAGTGCCAACGATCAAGGCCCCGCCCTGTGGCTTTCGGCAGTAAATGGCGGCGTTTTCACAGCGCTATTCGGCGACGTTTTGGCACCATTGTTTTGGCGTCCGTCAGGTGTGCTCGCCCCGACCGGCTGCGGGCATGTCGGGGCGAGGGGGCGGTTGAATCAGGCGCCTTGTCGCCTGGACCAACCTGGACGGTACTGCTCGCTCACACTCGAGGCCACAGCAACGGAATCAACCGTTTCAGGTATGTCCGCCTCTAGACCAACGCTGCAGCGATCACCGAGAGAATCGCGAGCAGTCCGACGACGACAACGGGCACGTTCCATGTGGAGACGACAACCTCACGTGCGGCGGCGAATCCGGCATATCGTGCGTCCTGCCACGCGGCGACGATGGCATCACGTCCGGTCCTCGTCTCCGGCTGGCTGATCCGTTCGTTGTTCGGAAGCACGGTGAAAGGACGACTCTTGAGGTTTACTTCATTCTGAAATCCGGAGCCCAATGCGGACGGCGGGGTCGGAGCGCCCCAGCTCACGTACTTTTTGCCGGCCGCCCAAATGGATGTGGTGAACCGGACCTCGATGTCCTTCACGGCCCCAAACGGTATCTGGTGGTCGCGCAGACCATTGATCACCTCAAACCCAGAACCGTCGATGCGCAGGCACGGCCGCCACTGGGATGCGTAAACAAACCACGAAAGCAGCACCAGCCAGGGCGCAGCGCGAATCGCAGCATTGAGATCTCCGGCAACGAACAACCATGCCAGCGTTCCGGCGGCGCATATCCACACGCCTGCGGCCACCGGTCGGGCCGATGCCGACCGGTGCGTTATGGCCGGTCGCACCGACGCATAACGACCGCATCCGCTGACTGTGTCTGGCTGTCCCTTAGCCGGGCCCTCGTTTGGTGTCTGCAATGGTCCCCCTCCATGCCCGGGCACGCGCCCGGATGGAAGAAACCTATCCTAAGAATCATCCTGTGGCCCTGCTTGTTCGGTCGTCTGTAGGAGTTGTCCGAGACTTTGAGACACGGAGTGGGCTTTGATCCAAGACCCCTTCTTTCGGAGACGGCAAGCGGGTGAGCGTCGCCGTCAGCCCGCACCTGCTTTAGGATCCTGTGGCTGTCGGGACCATCCAGAAACCAGCAACCGCTCCGGTGGCGGGACCGGTGGTGGGACCGGTGGTGGGACCGGTGGTGGGATAAAACCCTTGGACCTGAACCGGCCCCGCCGCGATGTCGACCTGCGCTTTTGTGGCCTTTCCGCAGTCGAGATTCAGTTCGAGTCCGCCGCCCCGAAGGCCGGCCTGGGTGTCATTTTCCGAAGTCGTCTGCACGAAATGTCCAAAGTCGTCTGCACGGCCCACTTCGTGTCCGTATGGGGAACGGCGGATTCAGGCGGTCATTGCAACAGGAGTCCTTCGATCAGTTCGATCGGTTTTCTGAACTCTAGTCTTTTACGTGGCCGGTCGTTGAGTGCCTGGGCGACCCAGTCGAGGTCTTCGGCGCTGTGGATGCCCAGGTCGGTGCCTTTCGGGACGTACTGGCGGAGCAGGCCATTCGTGTTTTCATTGATGCCTCGCTGCCAGGGTGAGTGCGGGTCGCAGAGATAGATGTCGATGCCGGTGTCGATCTTCACGGTCTTCCAGTCCTGCATCTCGATGCCCTGGTCCCAGGTCAGGGACTGCCTCAGCGCCTGGGGAAGCGTCTTGATCTTCGCGGTCAGCGCATCACGCATCTGCTCGGCCCGGTACCCGTCCGGAAGATGAACGAGCATCGCGTAGTTGGTGGTTCTCTCCACGAGGGTCCCGATCGCGGACTGGTTGCCTTTGCCGATGATCAGGTCGCCCTCCCAGTGCCCTGGCACTGCACGGTCCTGAACCTCGGGGGGACGTTCGGAAATGTTAATCATGCCCGGGATCCGGTTCTTCCGCTGGCCGGCTTTCCTGCAGGGCTGCCTGACCGCCCGCCCGGTGCGTAAACACGCGGCCAGATCACGGTTAAGTGCTCCGCGGGACTGCACGTAGAGGGACTGGTAAATGGTCTCGGGTGACACCCGCATCTCCGGCTCATCGGGGAACTCAACCCGCAGGCGTCCTGCGATCTGTTCCGGCGAGTACTTCTTTTTCAGGTCCTCTTCCACCTTCGCACGCAGCACGGTGTTCGTGTGCAGTTTCGACGGTTTCGGCCGCGAAGCCCGCTCATACGCCAGCGCGTGCGCCGAGGTTGCCCGGTAGGGCAACCCGGCCACCGAATTGCGCCGCAGCTCCCTGGACACCGTCGAGGCTGATCTGTCGATCGCGGCCCCGATCCGGCGCAGCGAGTGTCCCTGGGCGTGCAGCACCGCGATCTCTTCCCGCTGGGCGAAGGTCAGGCACCTGCCCTTCAGATCCCGGCCGCGGCGGGGCCTGACACCCCCGGCCTCGGCCAGGACCCGGCGCCCGGTCCGCCTGCTCGTATTGATCGGCACAACGGCATCGGTGATGAAATCACCGACCTGCATCCCTGCCCAAAACAGCTGCAGAAGATCCGGTCTTACGTAAATTGAATACCTCGCCATGACAACACCCATCCGCTAAGTGTTGCAATCACCGCAAGAACCCAAGGAACCCTTACCGCAACAGTCCCGGCCCTCTTGGGCTGAAAACCGGGGGTTCATTGATTTCTCTGCCCACGACATGCCCGCACGCCGGGGAAATGTCCCTCCCCTGGGCGAGGATTGACCCATGACAACGCTTATCCCCACCGTGCTGGCTGAAGCCCTCGACGGCGAAGCCCGGCCGCAGAACCCCTTCCTTTGGACTAAGCAGCCGTGGCTCGATCAAATGCACGACCTTCCGGACGTTCTATCGCTCCTCGACCGTCTTCCCGAGAGGGTGAGCCGGCAGTCAACCCTTGATGCGGTCTCAGCAGAGCTGAATGCGGAACGGGTCCTCCCCGCATTCATTGCGGCGATGGTGTGGGGATGGGGCACGACCGCTGGCATGGGTGCGCTGCGGACACGGTGGATACTCACCCAGACCCAGGCCAAGAGCACCGAAGCGGTCTCGGAACCGGTTGATTCCTCTGTCGCAGACCGGCTGGAAGCAGGAGCCACGTCTGTGCGCGCAGACGGGGCACTTGAGGCTTTCCGGTTAATGAACAACGAGGGCCGAATCCTCCACCTTAGGTCCTCTTACTTCACCAAGTGGCTGTACTTCACTTCAGCCGTCGACGGCCCTGATGACCCAAACGCCGCCCCGATCTTCGACGACCGAATCGTCGGGTGGCTGGAGAACCCAGCCGGAGTGCCCCTTGAGAAGAACAGCACCGTTTCCTACGGCGAATACTTGGACTTGCTCGCCAACTGGGGAGAGTCGTACGGTCGAACGAGAGCACAAGTAGAAACCCAAATCTTCAGGCTGGCGACAGGACGCGGATGAGTCTTCGGAGTACGACGGCCGCCCTCTGAAGCAACCACGACTGCCCGCAAGCCGATCCCTCTGCGGGACAGCCACTAGGAAGCGTCATCCCATTGCAGATTTGGCAGACGCCGCCGCCGTCACGTTGTCGTTTGTCTGAACGGACGGTTCGAAGTCGCCTGCAGAGCCTTTCCCGGCGTCTCAACCGCCTTGGTACGTGATCAGGGGCGGGCTTGGTTGCTTACCACGCGCTGCCGGGCGCGTCATTGACCAGACGAGGAGTGCGGTGGCGGCAACGGGTGCGATGAAGGCTGCCACGGTCACCAGGCTGAGTCCGACAATTGAACCGGCGAAGCCAAACATTGCTGTCACGCCGACGCGGAGTGCGGAGCCGCCGGGAACGAGCCGTCCAAAAGGGAGGGCAACGGCGAAGCCCATCAATACTGCTGCAGCAAGGATCAGCGGCCACTGGTTGGGATGCCCGGCCCCAAGGAATTGGGCGGCTGCCACCACGATGAGACTTGCACTGCACAGGAGGGCCGACCAGCGCATGACGCCGCCGAAACGCGGGGTCAGCACTGTCCCGGCGGCGATGGTCGCGGGGATGGCTGCCAGCGCGCCAGCGGCCAGGCCGAGGTTCATGGCGTGGGTGGAATCCTTGACCATTGGTGCCCAGTTACTGCCGGTGAGGGCAAAGAGGGCGCACCCAAGTCCGGCGGTTATGGTCACCAGTGCGGCCGCGCCAGCTGGGGCGGCCCGCCGCCGGGTCCAAGCTGCCGCCGAAATCGACGGGGACGACCGCGGTGCTGCCCGAAACGTGTCCTGCGGTGCTGACGGGTGGCTCGCATTGCCCAGCCTTAAAGCGATGACTAACAGCACGACCGCGCCCAACGTGCCCATCAGTGGTGCCATCAGCGTCAACGCGCCGAGGACGAGCGCCAACGGTGCTGCCAAGGCAGCACTTTGCACAAGGCGGATGGGCAGAGCGCGTCGTTTACTCAGCACCGATTCGACCGGTGCCACAAGACAGATTGTCCCCGCTATCCACGCAAGAATAAGGAAAAAGAGGGTCGACGATCCAAACCAGCTGCGGCCGAGGCCGGCGTCCGCTTCCTCAAAACCGACCGACCAACTCGCTGCCGCCAGCGCCGCCAAGCCGCAGGCCGGTATGGCGCTGGCTGCGGTGGACATGGCGGCCGGGGCGGAGAGCCGCCCAGCCCGATGCAAGAGAACTATGGCGGAGAGGGCCAACGCGAGTGGTCCGATGAACACGGCCAACACGAGCCGGGCAAAGCCGGCCCCAGGGAGGACTATCGCGTTGCTCAACAACAGTGCGCTGGCACCGATATACGCGACCAGAGCTGTCGCGGCGAAACCGGCGGCCCACCGGGGCGTTGCTCGCTCGCCCAGCCCGTGGGCGCGGAGGGACCACGCTTCCGGAACAGAAGGGCGCTCCATACCCCGGTCACTGGCGTGCTGTTCGAGACTGTCGAGCACGATACTGCTGTGCTCCTCACGCCAGGGCCGCGGATACCACCGCAGCAGTCGGGCATACCGACTCCGTCGACTGCCGCTCACTGAGCGAGCCCCCATGACATTGTTGCCGGCGCGGGACGGCTGTGAGCGGCGCGGGGAGCCGCTAGCCGGCTTTCCGCGGCTCGGAGCCTTGCAGCGAGTCGTTCCGCCTCCAAAGCCAAGGCTTGATGCCCATTTTCTGTCAGTTCGTAGTAGCGGCGTGCGCGCCCGCCGACCGTTTCTTCGCCCGCTCTGCGAACGTGCCCATCTCGCTCTAGACGCTCGAGCGTGGCATAGAGCGTCGTAACCCGCAAAGAAACGGCGGCCGCGGAGAGCTCTTCAACGTCACGCAGGATGGCGTATCCGTGCTGACGTCCGCCGGCGAGGGCCGTGAGGATCCAAAAGGCAACTTCGGTCATGCTAGCAATATACCCAACATGGGAATATATGGACAGCCGGAAATCTCGTTTCCCTCGTGCTGGTGTCGGGCACTTAAACCTGACAACGCCTTGGGATCTGCTGCGGTTGTCGAGCTCTCAGATTTCATCGTCGGGCTGTCGGAACCGATGACCGTGTTGCCCGATGGCCGTTTCGCTAAGGGATCCTCCGACGGACAGCAGAGCGTCCTTCAAGCGCCCGGCCTACGGGCAGACTAAACAGCCGAGTCCGCTTCGGGCGACTGATACAGATCTCATTCGTGCCCCGTCGCGGCCCAGCGTTTCATTGCTTCGAGGAGATGATTGGGAGCGAGCATGAAACGGGGTTCGAGTTCCTCCCAGCCCGGCTCCCTGACGGTCCGGCTATACGCTGCATGGTCGGCATCAATGGGAATCGACTCGTCGAGCCCACCCGATTCCTCGCCCATGAGGGCGACGTGATAGATCCATGCTGAGCCGTCGGCTTCGACGTTCCGGAATGTTGCTTCAAAGACTGCGCGCCCGGCGGAGAGTCCTTGCTGCAGTTCATCCGGTCGTGAATTGAGCATGTTCATCCACTCCTCAAACGCCAGTTCCTTGCCGCCCACAATGCGTGAGCGACTTAGTTCGAGTCGCATGCCCGCAGGTACAGATGGCGGCATTTGGTGCCCGGGAAAGTCGCGCGGCACCGGAGTGAATGGGATCTCGAAGTTACCGTCATCAGAGGTCATGAAGGTATTCTCGCGGCGTTGACGGCGCGGGGGCACATCCAACGCAAGCATTTTTGGCTCTGCATCCGTTTGTCTTACCCACCTGGGCGCAGGGAATTCGGTAATTCGTCCCCCAGACCTACGTCGGGAGGCGAGAATTATCGTGTGCCATCCATCAAAGACATCGTCACCTTTCATGAACCGCCTGTACCTGCGGGGCAGTCTCCGTACGTTTCCGGCGCCGGGCCCTCGCAGCATTTCGAGATAGTCGATGCGCAGGAAGTCTGGCCAGAGCTCTTTCACGTACTCGCCGAGCGGGTCCGGGGAGCATTGGGATGGCGTGCCCTGGAGATCGAGCATGTTGGTTCAACGGCGGTTCGAGGGCTTCCCGCTAAAGCCATCATTGACGTTGACCTGATCGTCGCTGATCCGAATGACGAACCGTCGTACGTCCCGGCTCTCGAAGACGTCGGATTTGAGCTGAGAGTTCGTGAACCGTGGTGGTTCGGCCATCGCGTCCTGCGCCACGTTGACCCCGCCTGCCACCTGCACGTTTTCGGGTACGACAGCCCAGAAGTCGTGAAGCATCGGATTTTTCGAGACTGGCTGCGCGCGAATCCCAGCGATCACGATCTCTACGCAGACACGAAGCGTGAAGCGGCAGCCAAGGCTCAATCCACGGGTGAACACTCCATGCAATACAACGCAAGAAAGGAAAAAGTCATCAGGGAGATCTACCACCGAGCATTCGTCGCCACAGGGTTGACAAAGACTTAGAGACGCCCGGCATGGACGGGGAACGACTCCGGGTTGGTTGACTCCCGCACCTATGGAGCAGGGTGACCGCAATGTTCGGTAAAGGATCCTTTAACGTGCGCTCGTTAGGCCGGACCCTTGCTTGGAAGTTCAGCGCGGGCGGGCACACAGAAACGCACTAAAACAGCTTCCGTCGAGTCCGAGACGGTAAAGGTGGGATCACGCATGGCGGCCCGAAAGTCGGGGCTATGCCAGAATTCCTCGTGGCCTGCACGCCAGTCGGAGACTGCCTGGTAACCCTCGCCTTCGTCGATCGCGTGAGCTGCATCAACGGTACCGAGGGGCACTACGCGAACCTCGGTAACTTCCGTGATGCAGACGGGCTGCCCTGACGAATCAACGACCACACCGCGTTCACCGACGACGGGCAACGCCTCGTCGTCTAGCTTGTATTGGACGACAAGAGAGGTCGTGCTCGTCTTCCGTCCGTCAAGAATCGCGCCCACGAGTGCATCTCGCAGGGGGCCCGGAAACCCGTACTCTTCGACCGGTAGACCAGCAATTTCGTCTGGAGATAGCATGCTGAAAATCCTATGCTGTCCCTCTTGAAGTGATTACTTCTCAGCGTCCGACGGGGGTGGCGGCTCCGGCATGGGTCACGGCTTGTCCCCCTACGTGAAGGTTGGCGCGGCCATCCATGGCGAGTCGTAGGGATACATCCTAGTGCCCGGTAAGGATCGACTTACCGGGCTGCTTATCTAGCCCGGTGCGCGATTTGCGCCTCCGGGGTCTGCTCTGGCCGCCGGTTGGCTTCGGCGCGCATTGCACGTTAGCGTCCCTGACATGAATGTCACTTATCCTCCGCAACTCAGGTCCGGCGACATGATCCGGGTTGTGGCGCCGGCCCGGAGCCGTGCCATGGTTGCCGAACATGACCACAGCTCCCTGATCGAGCAGCGGTTTGCGCAGATGGGACTGCGCATCTCGTACGGGTCCCACATCGACGAACGTGACAGCCTTGACTCCTCTTCTATTGAGTCCAGGGTCTTTGACATTCACGCTGCTTTCGCGGACCCGGAGGTGGCCGGCATCCTCACCGTCATTGGTGGATTCAACAGCAACGAACTCCTTCCCTATCTTGACTGGGACCTGATTGAGGCCAATCCGAAGGTCTTCTGCGGCTACTCGGATATCACGGCCCTGCAAAACGCCATCCTCGCCCACACCGGATTGGTGACGTACTCCGGACCACACTGGTCCAGCTTTGGAATGAGGGATCATTTCGAACAAACCCTGCAGTGGTTCACTGAAACGCTCCTGGGCAACCGGCCGCTGGCCTTGACGCCTTCCGAACTGTGGACCGACGACGACTGGTTCCTTGACCAAGACAACCGGGACCCTCTCGCCGGAGACGGCTGGTGGGCGCTCCAGCCGGGCATGGCCTCGGGCCGCGTCGTCGGCGGCAATTTATGTACGCTTAATCTGCTCCAAGGGACGCCTCACATGCCGGCTCTGGATGGTGCGTTGCTCTTCCTTGAGGACGATTACGAGAGCCATTCGGCAACATTCGCCCGTGATCTAACATCCCTCCTTCAAGTGCCGGACGCCGGTGGGATCACGGGGCTGGTGATTGGCCGCTTCCAGCGGGCAAGCCGGATGACCCGGGACGTTCTGGAACACATCGTCAGGACGCAGCAGCGCCTCAGCGGGCTTCCCGTCCTGGCCAATGCAGATTTCGGACACACACAGCCGCAGATCACGCTGCCCATCGGCGGCCGAGCCGAGCTGACGGTCGGGCCAACCAGCAGACTCCGCATCACTTCCGACCAGCCAACAGTAGGAACAACAGAACGTCCGCTGAAGGATCGGCTTACGAGACGCGGCGTAAATTGCTTAGGACACGGACGGCCCAGGGTGCAGATCAAAGTTGCCGACAACCTCGGCCAGCAGCCGGTGGCCTTCGGCCGTGGGATGGAGGCCGTCGCTGAACAGGGCCGGGCGGTCGGCCAAGACGTCCCAGGTGTCGAGGAAGTCCCGGAAGGTCCGCTCGCTCCACGACCGCAACGTCTCCCGCAAGTCCAGGATCTCGCCCAGGTCGAGGCAGGGGACCAAGGTGGTGTCCACCCAGTTCGGGCTCATCACCACCACGCGCCGTCCCTGGGGTTCCATCGCTTCGCAGAAGGATTCCAAGCGGGCGATGACATCCTGGCCCACTTGTGCCCCGCCACGTCCGTCGGCGTGGAGCAGGTCGTTGATGCCAGCCGCCACCAGGACCGTGTCCGCGCGGCGGGCGGCCACCTCGGCCTCGGCGGCGTCCAGGATCTCAAGCATGGTGGCGCCGGGCCAGGCCAGGTTGAAGAACCGGTTGTTCTCCTCGTCGCGGGTGATGTGTCGCGAGGCGACCCGGGCGGCCCAGCCGCCGTCCCGGGTGCAACGCCCGTAGGCGATGCTGTCGCCGATCAGGGCAATGCGTTCGGCCACATCCAGAGAATCGGCTGAGACGTAGCACCAGGCCTGTCCGTGGGCGCCGGTGGGCACGCGGCGGCGGGCGTAGGCGTCGACCTCGTACGCGTCGGCTGCGGCCAGCTCGTCAGGGCTTAGCGCGAGCAACCCGCCGGATACGGTGTCACCTTCACGGCGGACGAGGCCGAGGTGAACTTTCTTGCCGCTCTTGGCGATGACATCCAGGTCGGTGATGACGACTTCTGTGGTTCCGTGCCCGATCAGGAAGTCTTCGAGCATGTTGACCCGGTAGCCGAACAGCGACTGCTGGACCTTCTCATCCAACAGGGTGCCGAATGAGAAGACCAGCTCGCTCGGGGCCGCGGATGTAGTTGGTTCCGGGTTGGACACGGGGACACTCCTTGGGCAGAACTTTCGTCGCTCCCGAGCCTCACCTCTGGCTGTGACCAGGAAGAATGTGTGCGATTGATTATCGCATCCGTTGCTGTCCTGGCTCTGCGCGGCTATGGGACGCATCAGCCAGAACGAGACGCGGCCGAGGCCGTCACGCCTCACTGGATGATGTCTCGCGTCAAGGATCCCCGACCGGGCGCCGGAGCGCCCCATGATCCACCGGCGCGGGCTGGGATTCCGAAGCCGTTCTTTGGTGCTCACGTTGCGAGGCGCGAACCCAAAATAGGCCCTTCAGAGCTATTGCCACTTCGGCATTGCCCCTGCAACACTCAGGTCATTCGCTTCGGCCCACTGCGCAATCGTCCGGCCAGTCCACCATAAAGAGATCGGACTCATCGATGGCTATGACTTCTCTGACCAAGGCCCGGTTGAGGAAAGCGACCTTGATCGTTCTCGTGGTCACGATTGTTGCTTTCGTGTCGGCCCTCGCTATCCGGGAGTCGGACCAGGGGTCCTCCCCATTGCTGACCATCATCTATCAGGGCCTCGGTGGCATCGCGGGACTGGGTACAGCCTTCGTGGTGGTCTTTGTTCCCATGTATGCGTGGCAAGAAAGCCGAAAGAACGGACGGGAAGACGATCGGCCTGAGTGATCGACGCGTCCGTAAGCCGGTCCCTTAGCGGGACAGCATCCCCACGCATCGGAAGCGCGCCACATGCATTCTTGCCCCCTGCTCACACCCGATAATTGAGTCATGCAGCGTGGGAAGGTTCATGTGATGGGGGCGAGCGGTAGCGGTACGACGACGCTCGGTCGAGCATTGGCTGACCATTGGTCGGTTCCTCACGCGGACGCCGACGACTATTTCTGGGTGCCCACCGTCCCGCCGTACGTCGAGAAGCGTCCTGAGAACGTTCGGCGGGCTCTGATGCGCGACGTTTTCGTCCCGCGGGAGGGCTGGGTCTTGTCCGGGTCAATGATGGGCTGGGGGGAGAGCATCGTTGCAGAGTGCGACGCCGTGATCTTTTTGACGCTCGACCCTCGTGAGCGATTGCGACGCCTCGAGGCCCGCGAGGTCCATCGCCGGGCCGGCCGGGAGTTCGATGGGGTGGCGTGGTCCGACTTTCTGGACTGGGCAAAAGGTTACGACGATCCGGCGTTCGACGGCAGAAGCCGCGCAGCTCATGAGGCATGGCTGGAAAAACTTGACCTGCCGGTGCTGCGCCTGGGCAGCGAGCGGTCGATAGACGAACTACGCGAGGCCGTGCTGAGTTGGGACCCTTTTAAGTCGCCGGGAAGCTCAACCGTCCGTTGACGGATCCCTTAGCGGACGCCAAGAGGTCCAGCGTTGCGCTTCAAGGCCAGCGCCATAAGCACTTCGTCTCTATCGCCTCCGGGTAACCGAAGGGCTTCTGGCCATCGTCCGATTTCGCGCCACCCGCACGACTGGTACAAACCCTCGAGACCCATACCCGCCCGCACTTCGAGGCGCAGCTGTTCCAATGCGAGATCCTCGGTCGCTGACCGGGCCACCTCCTCCATGAGCGCACGCCCGACGCCGCAGTTTCGGAAATCCAGGGCTGTCTGGACCCGAAGAACCCGCGCCCAATGAGCTGTTAGCTCACTCGAATTGCCGGCCAAGAGCAGCCAACCGGCCAACTCGCCCTGCTCACGTACTTTTTGTCGGCCGCCCAGATAGCTGTGGTGAACCGGACCTCGATGTCCTTCACGGCCCCAAACGGTATCTGGTGGTCGCGCAAACCATTGATCACCTCAAACCCAGAGCCGTCGATGCGCAGGCACGGCCGCCACTGGGATGCGTAAACAAACCAGGACAGCAGAACCAGCCAGGGCGCAGCGCGTATCGCGGCATTGAGATCTCCGGCAACCAACAACCACGCCAGCGTTCCGGCGGCGCATATCCACACGCCTGCGGCCACCGGTCGGGCCGACGCCGACCGGTGCGTTATGGCTGGCCCCGGAGTCGGGTAAAGACCGGAGCCGCTGTCCGGCTGTCCCCTAACCGGGCCCTCGTTTGATGACTGGAATGGCCCCCCTCCATGCCCGGGCACGCGCCCGGATGAAAGAAACCTATCCTAAGAATCATCAAGTGTGCCTCCGATCGTCCGTCGGAGTTGGCCAAAAACTTGAGGCCCTCACTTTTCCGGAGACGGCAACGGGAGTGAGCGCCGCCGGGAACCCGTAGTGCTTTAGGAGCCGGTGGCCGCCGGAACCATCCAGAAACCAGCAACCGCGCCGGTGGCGGGACCGGTGGTGGGATAAAAACCTTGGACCTGAACCGGCCCTGCCGCGATGTCGACCTGCGCTTTTGTGGCCTTCCCGCAGTCGAGACTCAATTCGAGTCCGCCACCGCCCCGAACGCCGGCCTGGGCAATTGAAAGGTATGCGGTCGGGGCGCCGACACAGGCCGCGGTTATTGTGTACCTTCCCTTTGCCAACGCCGTAACCGACTTATGGAACCCGCCGCCGCCGAGTCCGCCGGCCCCATCTAGGACGAAGTCTTTCGGCCGAGCGCCGAGTAAAGATCCGAGGTCTGTGAAGTTCCGATTTTCGGTGGCTGCAAGTTCAGGGGCCGACGGCAGCGGCGACGGAGGTGCCGGCCGGCTGGTTCTGGAAGGCACCGAGGTCGGGTCTGCGCCGTCATCCGCATATTCACAACCGGACAGCCCCGTTACCGCACACGCCCCGGCCAACAACAGCGCGGCCCCACGGAACCATGGACTTCGTCCCCCAGGTAGTGACATGCCCCGAGCCTACTGGCAGTACGACGCCATATAGCCGATCAAACCCACAGGAAGGCCACCCTCCTCAACGACAAACCATCGGTGGCGGCATCCTCGCCCGGAAATGTCGCATCTACCTGCAGTCTTTTGAGACACGGTCGTCGTGTCGATGGGGATCGAAGGAACCGGCGTCCTGCCGGGCGGCCGCGTGTCTTGGACAGATGTCTCACCGTGGATCGTCTCAGGTGGGTGCTGGCTGGGGGTTTCTGAGGCACAATGACCGGGTGAGACAACTTGGGTATACGTGTCAGTTTCTGAAGTCGTCTGCACGGAATATCCAAACTCGTCTGCACGCACCACATGTTCGAAGGAGGAACCCTGATCGGGACGGAAGTTGGCATGCGCTGTTTCGAGATGCCTTGCCCCGTTCCCCTAGGGTGCTGTCATGACTGAAGGCTATTTCTTCTCCGCCGAAACGGACAGAGTTGATCGTGCCCGCGTGCACCAGTGGCTCAGCGAGCAGTCCTATTGGGCGCAAGGTCGGGCTCGTGAGAAGCAGGATGCAGCTATCGACGCCTCTCGGAACTACGGGGTGTACGACATCGGGTCTGGAGAGCAGGTGGCTTACGGTCGCGTCGTGACTGACGGCGTTACGTTCGCTTGGCTCTGCGACGTGTTCGTCGCAACCGAAGCCCGCGGTCAAGGCATCGGCAAGATGCTGGCCGCTGGTGTAATGGCGGACCTGGAACCTTTAGACCTAAAACGGATTCTGTTGTCAACGGTCGATGCTCACGGGCTTTACGCCCAGCACGGCTTCACCGAGCTGACCGAGCCATCACAAATGATGGCTCGCGTCCAATGACCCATCCTTCAGCGCTCCAACCTGCTCGTACTCCACTCGCCGCGGCTGACGCGAAACTGCAGTTGGTGATGATAGTCGGGAATCTGGTCGTGGGAACTTTTTGGGAGCTGGGGAATTACCTATCTTCCGGGGTTTTATCCTGGGTGCAGCGTTCCCTGGTTTCCTTTTGCACGTTCGTCATCATGACGGCCATTTCTGGGAAGAGGAAGAGGCCAAGAGGGCCGATTGGGACCGGCGGGCGCGGGCACTCTGACCCCGGTGAAACCGCAGCGATCGGCTGACCCTCGATCGCCGGCATCTCGTTGATATCTCTTCGTCGAGGTAGCCGAACGTCTTGCGAGACCTGAACATATAGATAGCTCGAGTGTCGTCGCCCACTCCCCTCCGATGCTCAGCTCTTCCATCGGGTTCTCGACTCCCCTGGCTAACGCTGCAGGTGTAAACACTGTGACGGTCTTGAGGAACAAGTGTCGAATCGGGTTGATCGTGTTCGTTGAAGTAGTGAAGCCGCCCTGCAGAGGTGACTCGGAACAAGGGAGTAATACCATGAATCTCACGATCTCGATCCAGGTCAGCGTCGACGGCGTCATGCAGGCTAACGGCGGCAACAATGACGAGCTCGATCCCGGGTTTGCGCGCGGCGGCTGGGCCATCCCGACCGGCGACAAGGAGTCGGCCGCGTACATCGCTTCGACGTGGCAGCGCGCGGACGCGTTCCTGCTCGGCCGCAAGACCTACGAACTGTTCGCGCGCTATTGGGGTGGTCAGGCCGACAACTCGAACCCGTTTTCGGGCGCGATGAATCCTCGGCCGAAGTACGTCGTGTCCAACACCCTGACCGACCCGGCGTGGACGAACACGACGGTGATCTCGGGGGATATCGCCGCGGGCATCAGGGAACTGAAAGCTCAGCCGGGCGGCGAGCTGGTGGTCGTGGGCAGCGGCGTGCTGGCGCGCTGGCTGCTCGAGAACGAGCTCGTCGACGAGATTAACCTCATCGTGTGCCCGGTCATCGTGGGAGAGGGACTTCGGCTGTTCCCGCAGCAGGGCAAAGACTTCAGACTCGAACTGGTCGAGACGAGGGCGTTCCCGACCGGTGTCCTCGCCCACACCTACCGGCCCACCGGCCGCCCCAACTACGCCTGAGAGAAGACCAATCCATGCAATACCTGATCAACGTCATCGACTACCGCAGCGAATCGGGCACCGCCGAGGAGGCGGTCGCGATCGACGCCTTCAACAAGAAGCTGATTGCCGGCGGCCACTGGGTGTTCGCCGCCGGCCTCGCCGACCCGACGGTCTCGACCGTGATCGACGGGCGCGGCGACGAGCCGGTGTTCACCGACGGACCGTTCGTCGAAGCCAAGGAGTGGGCCGCCGGATTCTGGATCATCGACGCGCCCGACCTGGACGTCGCCCTCAAGCTGATGTGCGAGGGCTCAAAAGCCTGCAACCGTCGGCTCGAAGTGCGGCCCCTCCTGTCGGATCCCTGATCGATGCGCAGGACGCGTTGACCCGCGCTCACCGATACGAGTGGGCACCTTTCGTGGCGACAACCGCCAGGCGGTTCGGGAATCTCGACACTGCCGAGGACGCGGCCGCGGAAGCCTTCGCGATCGCCACGGAGCGCTGGCCGGTGGACGGCATACCGCCCAACCCCGGCGCCTGGCTCACCACGACAGCGAGCCGCAAGGCGATTGACCGGATCCGGCGCGAGAGCAGCCGCGACGCGAGACACACGGAGGCGAAGCTCCTGTACGACGCAGAGCCCGACCCAGTCGGCGTGATCGACGACGACCGGCTTCGGCTGCTCTTCATCTGCTGCCATCCGGCGCTTTCGATGGAGGCACGTGTGGCACTGACGCTGCGGATGATCGGCGGACTGAGCGTGCCCGAGATCGCCCGCGCGTTCCTGGTGCAGGACACCACGATGGGCGCCCGCATCACTCGCGCCAAGGCCAAGATCGCCGCCGCCCAGATCCCGTACCGCGTGCCGGCGGCCGAGGATCTGCCCGGCCGAGTGTCGGGGGTGCTCGCAGTAGTCTTCCTGATCTTCAACGAGGGCTATCTCGCGTCCGGCCCTGACACCGCACCGGTGCGCGAGGAGCTGACCGGCGAGGCGATTCGGCTCGCGCGGTTGCTGCACGGCCTGCTGCCCGACGACGGTGAGGTGACCGGGATGCTCGCGATGCTGCTGCTCACCGACGCGCGCCGCTCGGCCCGGGTGTCATCGGCGCGTGAGTTGGTCCCGCTGGCCGAGCAGGACAGAGGCCTCTGGGATGTGGCTCAGATATCCGAAGGGCACGCCCTGGTCCGCGAGCGATTGGCCTCCAAGGTCGCGCCCGGCCGGTACCAGCTACTCGCGGCGATCAACGCCGTGCACACTGACGGCGACGCGACCGACTGGACGCAGGTGGTTGCGCTCTACGACCAGCTCGTCAGGCTCGACGGTTCACCGATCGTACGGCTCAACCGGGCGATCGCCGTGGGCGAGCGTGACGGCCTCGAGGCGGGACTCGCGCTCATCGACGACCTCGACTCCGCGCTCTCGGGATACCACGCTTACCACGCCGCTCGGGCGCACTTGTTGCGTCGGCTGGGTCGGGACACCGCAGCCCGCGATGCTTACGACGCCGCGATCAGCCTCGCCGGCAACACTGCCGAGATCGCCTTCCTCACGCGGCGCCGGGATCAGGCACGACCAGAGGACAACGGTCGCTGCGGCTGACCAGCCCAAGGCTGGCCCCGACGCTGACCGCGCCGCCTACCTGGATGCCTAATACGCTCCTGGGCCCTTGAAGTCCTGCCGGCTCCAACCCCGGGCCCTCGCATTCCTACTTCGTCATGAACGACACGGTCTGACGGTTTGGGCAAATTCGGCGATTTTCAGCGCGTGCACCTGTGCGCAGTCGAATACACGGAAGCCAGGACTCTCTCCAGAGAATGCCAACACGAGGTCAGTCCCAGCGAGAAGCACCGCATCAACGTTCTCGTCGGCAACCATGCGCTGTCCCGCGTTGAAGAAGACCTGACGCTGCTGCTGCGAACACACTCCGCTCTTAGCCATGGACACGTAGTTTGTGTGAACCTCGTCAATCCACTCAGGGCCTGGTGCGATGACCACCACGTCACCGAGAGCGCCGTAGAACCCAGACTCCATGACTGTCTTCGTGCCCAACAGTCCGACCCGCCGGAGGCCGCGTTCGTGAAGCTCATCCCGCACAACATCGCACAAATCAATAACCGGAAGCGGGGAGATCAGCTTGAACTCCCCTACACAGAAGTGTCCTGCAATCGAAGTGACAGCAACCGCCTCGGCTCCGGCAAGCTGAAGCCGGCGCGTGAGCTCTTCATAGATTCGAACCTGCTTGTTGACATCACCCGCTGCCTGGTTTTCCAAGAGAGTGGAAGTGTCAGCATGAACCATGGTCAGTTCCAGGTCCCGGCCGCCGTCCACCATCGCCTGAATGAGCGTCCGGTAGTAATAGTCCGTCGCAGCGGGCCCGATCCCCACGATAAGTCCAACGTGCACTATTCCTCCAGGTAAGTCGGTCGCCACCAGCCTGCCCGTGAACAGATACCGCACCCGGCTACTCGTCAGCCAGCCCAGGCCACTACTGTCAGAGCGATCCGCCTGATCCTCTCATATGAGATTGAGAGTGGGGTTCGCGGCCGTCCCTTACTCCTCCGATTGCCAGTGCGTTCCAGACCGTAGGTGACAATCTGGCTGGAGCTGGAAGGCAGGTTGGTGGGCTAGCGGGACAAGAGTTTTTCCCCGTCAGTTCGTATTTCCCCAGAAGGTGAAACGTGCCGGTAGAGCGTCTGGCGGGTGATCCCAAGTTCGGTGCAGAGATCGCCCACCTTGGTGCCGGGCTTGCCCATGGAGGCCAGGGCGAGCCGGAGCTTGGCGGGGGTCATTTTGAAGGGGCGCCCGCCGCTGCGGCCGCGGGCGCGGGCGGCGGCGAGCCCTGCTGTCGTACGTTCGGAGATGAGTTCGCGGAAACACCTAGTAAAACTCCAGCCCAGCTGCTGGCTCCGTGCCACATTCTGCGCGTGCCAGGTCGAGCAAAAGAGATGTCTTAGGATCAAGGGATGACCCCTCAACGTCCCATTGTCTTGATTACTGGCGTCGGCCGACGGATCTCCATCGGTACAGAGATCGCCCGTCAGCTTGCTGCGGACGGGTGGGACATCGCCTTCGCCAACCACCGACCGGAACGGGGGTTCGTGGATGATTTCACTCTGGAGCTGCACGCACTTGGGGCTAGGACCTTCGCCTTCGAGAGCGATCTAGCAGACCCGATGAGTCCCGCCACGTTGGTAGCGTCGGTTGCAGAACAGTTGGGGCCCGTCCAGGCACTGGTCGCAAGCCACGCTCAGTCCGTAGACAGCAGCATTCATGACACGTCGGTCGA
Organism: Arthrobacter sp. SO5; assembly: GCF_020532805.1. Lineage (GTDB taxonomy): Bacteria > Actinomycetota > Actinomycetes > Actinomycetales > Micrococcaceae > Arthrobacter. The sequence continues at coordinate 63,139 of NZ_MQTQ01000104.1, forward strand.
GAGCTTTGACCGTCACTTCGCCATCAACACCCGCGCGAACTGGCTATTGATCAAAGCGTTCGCCCAGCAGTACTCGTCAGCACCTGGACTGGGGCGAATCGTCGCGCTGACGAGCGACCACACAACGCATAACCTCCCCTACGGCGCTAGCAAGGGCGCACTTGATCGAATTGTGATCGCGGCCGCCGGCGAACTTGGGCACCTCGGTATCACCGCGAACTTGGTCAACCCGGGCCCGGTCGACACCGGGTGGATGAGCCCGGACCTCGGGGACGCTCTGAGCAGCGAGACGGCGCTCGGTCGGCTTGGCACACAACGGGACGCTGCGAATTTAGTGTCCTTCCTGCTCTCCGAACGCGGCGGCTGGATCAATGGTCAGCTCCTGCATTCCAACGGCGGCTTCCACCTGCCTGTCTAAGCCTCCTCCCCGATGAGGAGCAGATGTCGGCAATCCCAACGCTGATCGCGAACGCCAAATAGCCCTGCGATTCACTGCCAAATAGCGCTGCGATTCACAGGCGTCGTTTTTCCGAAGTCGTCTGCACAGGCACAAAGGGTCGTTTATGACTGTTGCGGATAGGGCCCACGCGGGGTTCTGTTGATCGAAGCAACGCCATATGAGTTTCGAGCGCCTGACCTCCTCGCAACGGTAGGCTGAACCAATGATGTCGGGGGACGCGGAACAGCCACAGCACTGGGATATCTACACCCTGCGGAGCGAGCGATGAGCCCTCTCCTGGACTTACCCGTTATCGCCGTGATCCTCTGGTTGGTGCACGCTAGCCTGGGCACCGCCGGCCACCAGGCCTACCGCTACACCCGCTGGATGCTCTTCGGTGGGCTGGCAGCGGCGCCCGCGGTGTTTTTCTCACTTGCGGTCAGAGCGAGCAGGGCAGTCCCGGCAGCATGGAAGGACGACTCCATGGCCGGGGTTTTCGAGGGCATGCTCGCGCTGGAGGCACTGCTGGTGCTGTTGGCCCTCGCACTTTTGGAGGTCATCCACGTAGCAGTGACGACGACGATACGGGCTGCCCGCACCAGGGCGGCCGTGCGAACCGAGCCGACTGCCGGCTGAAATCTTCCACCCCGTTCCCAGCGTGCTCGTTCCAGTCTCTGAGTCGCTTCCGGACTGGCCACCTCCAGATCAGTATTTCCCACCCCGCAAAGCACCGCGCCTCGCTATACACGAACCTCCCCACGTTGAGGAGTAACCATGACCCCGCCGAACTGCAGACTGTTCCGGAAGGTCGACTGACCAGTGGTCTAGCTGGCCTTTCCCGCGGTGCTCTTACTCATCGCCAGGGAGGTCGCCGGACCGAGAACCAGCGAAATCGCAATCGCGGCGTTGACGGGTATGTTTCCGTTCACCCAGAGGTTAGAGAACAGCGAGAACGCTGCCACTGACAGCCCCGCAAGAATGGCAAATGTCCTGGTCCTGCTCTTCGTCCCCATGCGGCGAGTATACGGCCGGGACGGGCAAGATTAGGGCTAAGTGATGGTGACTGTCTGGGTCTTGCGGAGCTGGGCGATGCCGATGACAGTGAGTCAACGTCAGGTTTTCGACCATGTGATCTTCGATAACGGTCGATATCTTGGGTCCTCCGGCTGCTGTCCGGCATGTATTCCATGAACGTCCGGGGCTCCGGTTACAGCGTGGTGGACGAACCGACGTCTAGTTCATGCACGAAGCGGACGGGAGCCGCGGAGCCGGCGATGGGGGTGCGGGAGCCGGCACCGATAGTTGGCCAGGGCGCCCGCACCGTTGAGGCGTGGGGGGGCCACTAGGCTGACCTGTATGCGACCACCGGAGCTTTCAGTGCTGTCCCTAACAGCCGGGACCAATCATGGCTGACTTGATCCTCTTGAACGGGCCGCCCGGCATCGGGAAATCAACGCTGGCCAGAATGTACGCTGATCGCCACCCGGGCACATTGAACTTGGACATCGATCAGGTGCGCTGCCTCATTGGCGGGTGGCAGGATGACTTCCATGCCACCGGGGAGATAGTCCGCCCCGTCGCCGCAAGCATGGCTGCCACTCACCTCGCCGCAGGTCGTGACGTCATCATGCCGCAGTTCCTGGACGCAGAGGACGAGATCGCGGGCTTCCGGGCCGTCGCCGAGGACACCGGCAGTCGCTTCCAGGAGATTGTCATCATGGACACGAAAGAGCATTCCATCGCACGGTTCGCACGCCGTGGTGCAGGGCAGGATGTTCCCTGGCACGGGCAGATCAAGGCAATCGTGGAACAAGGCGGCGGCCTGCAATTGCTGGAGTCCATGTACGACGGTCTGGCCACCGGACTTCGTACGCGCCCATCCGCTGCCCTCATCCACAGCACCCACGGAGCTCCTGAGGAGACCTACGCGAACTTGATGAGTGCACTTGCTCCCGAACAAGCGGTGCCGGAGTCATAGCAGCACACCGTCCGCCCCCGTCGTGGACAGTGTCCACACCGCATTGGCCCCGCCATCACAGCGTTGAACGAGTGGGACCACAGATATCGACCGTTTTTGACGCCGGCGGCGTTCGCGCTTGATGAAACGTGCTTCCGAGATAGGGGCGCACCGCGCTGTTCCCCGGCGGCATTTGCTGTTAGCGCCCCCTCATCGTTCATTTCACCGTGCGGGTCATACGTACATCGCCCACCCCCCTCACTCCGATCTAGTCAGCGGCTCTCAACGGCACTCTGATCGACCGGCTTACGGACACGACCGCGGAGCTAGGCTAGCGCCGGGGGTTAGGTGCTGCTTTGATGCGTCGCCAGCCGCCGGCACGGTTGTTTGCGATGATGGCGCGGAACATCGTCCGCAGGGCGTCCCGGTTGATCTCGTCACCGCGATAGATCTGGATGGCCCTTGCCGTAGCGTTGCCTTGGCCTTGATTGATGATGCCGTTCGGATCGGGCACCGCAGGGTCGTAGATAAAGACGTTGACGTGGTCCTTGGTGGCGAGTAGGGCACAGATGTTGCCCTGGAGCACGAAGTACGGTTGCACGGACCTCTTGATGGTCTCGTCGACCTCGGGATCAGCTTCGCGGACCACCGCACGCACCTGGTGGCAGATCGCTTGCTGCCACTCGGGGAGCCGGTCGATGTACTCGTCGACGCGGCGGTCGAGGCGCGCACTGCCCATCAGGCCACACCCGGAACTTCGACCTGGACGGCTAGCACTTGCCCGGTGGGCGTAAGGAAGTCGCTGGGCCATCGCGCGCTGACGATGTACAGCGTTCTGCCGTCGTCTCCGCCTAGCGTGCATGCGAAACAGCCGCGATCAGCGTCGATCGTTTCGAGCACCTGGCCGCCCTCGCGCACGCGCACGCAGTGTTGATTACCGACGTCAGCAGCCCATACTGCGCCTTCGGCATCCAGACAGATCCCGTCGGGATGGTCCCCTGGAAGGTCGGCCCATACGCGCCGGTTCGACAGTGCACCATCCTCGCCAACAGTGAAGGCGGTTAGCCGGTTCCCATATGATTCTGCGACGATCAGCGTCGCAGAATCGGGCGTTACCACCATCCCGTTCGGGAATGCGAGGTCCTCTGCGACAGCGCGTGCGCTTCCGTCCGGGGTGACTACTGCGAGGATTCCCGGGGCGAACTCACCACCGGGGAAGTCGAAACCGATGCAGCCGACGAACGCGTTGCCCCGGCTGTCGACGGCGATATCGTTCCACGAATATGGGTTCAGATTCCCCAGCTCGGCGTGCGTGACTAGGGCGCCGTCCGGCTCCCGGCGCAACAGCCGATCGCCCGAAACCAGCAGCAACCGCCCATCCGGCAGCCAGTCGATGCAACACGGGACCGATGACGGACGCTCGACAACCTGGCGTGTGCCGTCCGGATCCAGCGTGATCAGCTCATGCGCGGCCCAGTCCGCGATCCACAGCTTGCCGTCATGCCACCGGGGAGACTCGCCGAGGACTAGCCCGTCCAAAACCACGTTCGTAGTCATCACCCCACCAGATTGCACCACCAACCCACCCGGCACAAGCTGCGATTCTGAGCTACCTAATCCATCGGGGCAGCGCGCGCGTAAGAGGATCCTTGGGTTCTTGCGGTGGTCCAAAATTCATTCGGAGCAGCGGGTTCCCCAAGCTGCGGCGTCAGTTCAGACGGATTCGTCCTGTCCAGACTCGGCCAAGGTGACGCCGGCGACGGACCAGTTCTCGCGCGGGAGCTCCTGCAAGGTCACCCGGATCGTGTCAGGACGAATTTCCATGACCTCAGCGTAAGCGGCCGTCAGCCGCCGCTTCTTTTCCGTGGATGAGGGGGAGGCATTGAGAACTTGAATGAGGGGCATTCACAGATTGTGGCATCCTCTTGAGAGGAATGGACGGACGCCGTAACGGGAGGCCGGCCCCAGCTTAGGTCAGGGCCTGTTTCCAGGCGTACTGATTGCGTACGACATAGTCAGCCGCAGTGCGCCAGTGCGCACCGTGTCCGCTGACGTACATGTCGGCCCAAGGCTGGAATCCGGTTTCATGAGACGACTTCAGCAACTCGTGCATGGCCGCCGTCCTCTTTCCCAGGGCCTCGGGCAACGCTTTCCGTAGGAGCTCGTCAGCCCCATAACCGTCAATAACGGCGCGGAGCCTGGCAGCTGCCTCGGGAACCGGTTGGCCTTCAAAGAGCATCCCAAAGGACTGCGCTGCATATGCCAGGTCCCAGAGGCGCGTGCTCGGGCCCGCCGCGTCCCAATCGATGAAAACCCACCGTTCACCCACAATGAGGTTCCATGGAGCGAAGTCGTTGTGGCACATGAGGTTCGGATTCTCGGCGGGAAGCAAAACTTTCCATCCGATCGTGTCCGAGACGCTAAAGCCTTCGCTGGCATCGTGAATCCGACGAATTAAACGGCCGACCCGCAGCAGGTCATCCTGTCCCAAGGGCAACTGGTCCATCGCAGATACACCCGCGACGTACTCGGTGACATGCCGCCCAGCGTGATCCATGCCCAAGGGTTCGGGAACGTCAACACCAGCCACGCGTAGAGCCTTCAGGTACGCCTGGACAGTGGCAGAATTTTGCAGCCACGGTTTGCGGACCGTATTGCCAATACGAACGACGCTCTCGGAGGCGTTGCCGCCGGAAAGTATTTCAGCTTCCTCATTCACCCGAAGAACGCTACTGCGTGCCAACAGGCTGGCCAAGCCAACGCCCGAGCCGAGCTGAGCCGACATGATTCCCGCTGAGGGATCCCCTTACGGACGAGCGGTCACATCGCATACGCCACGACTGCGGCCTTCCGCTCAATCGCTGCGGCAACCTACCAGACCGCGGCGGCTGGCTCCGACAGATTCGGTGCATGCAGCTGAGTCCCACCACCGTCCTGAATGTTCAAGCGACTTGGGCGGGGTTCCTAGGTCTACCCCAAGAATCCTTGGCAGGAAACGGCACGAGGATCTACCGCGAGAAAAGTGATAGTTCTGTGCTCATGTTTGTTTCGTTGATCGGGGTAGTCGTTGTGTTTGGACCAAGGTGGGCCATTGAAGTAGCTGGCGACCTCGACGACCAAGAGCTCGCAAGTCATGCAAAACTTCTGGAAATCAGCGCTCCGCATGGCGGACAGCCACTGGGCGACGCAGGACTCTATTTCTGTGACACCGTGCCATCCGTCCCGGGCCTCACTCCGACCGTGAGCAGCGACCCAGAACATGCTTTTGCGTTGGAGCGCGCCTGCTCTCAGGACGACGCGGCAGAAGTCGGCTTGAGGTCAGGTCCGTGGGACTGGCCGGACCAGTGGAAGAACACCTCAGCGGTCATGGCTTCGAAGCAGGCCTCCTGGGAGCGGAACCAGTGCGTGGCGGTGTCTCCATCGACGTAGGTTCCGTAGCCGAAGAGTTCCCCGTTCCCGTCGCGGGTGCGGGCGACGGCGAGGATGATGTAGGGCCAGGATCCGGCGTCCCAGCCTTCCCTGCCCCAGTTCGGCAGCACGGGCCAGGCGGTGCCCTCGAGGGTGTCCATCCAGTCGTACCCGTCCCCTGCCCGGTCGTCGGCGGGCAGGACCGGGGCGGTCCCCGGTTCGGCGGTGTCGGAGGTGGCCGTGCGGGTCATGGTCTCTGTGTTCATGAGGTGGTGCTCCGTTTCGCTCGGGCGAGGCGGGTGCCTCGAGTACCGGCTTCCCTCTCCCCCACCATGTTTTTTGCCTGCTGGCGGAGCATCGCGTAGCTGTGCCCATCGGAGCCGGGGCAACCCGAGGGGCAAACGGCGGGTGGGTTGTGGGAGGAAATAAGCGCAGCGCCGAGCACAACGCGTCCGCTGCGCGGCCGTCCGCAGGACGGTTGAGCCGGTGGAGCGGGCACGTAGGATCCAACGGACAGCAGCAAAAAAGAAGAATCCTTGTACTGCCCGAGCGCAGCGAGGCCGTTCTTGTTCTCGGTACGGCGCGCCGGTGCTACACCTTCGGCGTTGGCGGTGTCGGGCGGAATTACGATCGGGAAATGATGATCGACGAGTGGGAACACCGAATAGCGGCTTTCTGGACGGCCTTCGAGGCATCACCGAGCGACGGGGATGACATCGTCCGTGAACTTGATGAGCTCGCCGCCGCGTCACCGGCAGCTGACGGTCGAGCATATTTCGAACGCGCCTGCATCCGCGATTCAACAGGCCGGACCGCCGACGCAGTCTCTCTGTACGAGGCCGGCCTGACTGCCGGGCTCGATCCGGTCAGGCTGACACGCACGCGCGTGCAGATGGCCAGCTCCCAGCGGGCGCTTGGACACACGGACGCGGCCTTGGAAGTCCTGGCCGACGCCGATCCGCATGCCTTGGGCGGGGCAGCCAGCGCCGTACATGCGCTGGCCCTCCGGGACGCAGGTCGGCACGACGAAGCCCTCCGCATCGCCCTCGAAGCTCTTATCCCCCATCTGCCCCGGTATCAGCGCTCGATGGCGAACTACGCACGACTATTGACAGAGAGCTAACAGCGGAAGGGTCCCAAGGGCCCCGCGACGAAATATTGCTGGGGTGCAGCATTTTGCCGCTGCGTGTTGGAAATCGCAGTCCTGCGGCCGACATGGAAGGCTGGGCTGATGACCTCCAGTTCTTCCGCTGTGCCTGCTTTGATGACTGTTGCCGTAGGCGCTGATACCTTGAGCCTCCGACGCGCGACCAAAGGCGACCTGCCGCAAATCCTACAATTACTCGCCGACGACCAGCTGGGATCGACCAGGGAAAGGGCCGATGATCCGGGCCTGTACGAGCCGGCTTTTGAAGCAATCGACTCCGACCCGGCGCACCTTTTGGTAGTCGGAGAACTCGGCGGTGATGTGGTCGCCACGTTCCAGCTCAGCTTCATCCCCGGCCTGTCCCGCAAGGGTTCCTGGCGCGCACAGATTGAAGGGGTGCGAGTGGCCGAGAAGTTGCGGGGCCAAGAAGCCGGTGCCCGCATGATGCAGTGGGCCATCCAACATGCCCGTGAGAGCGGCTGCTCCCTCGTTCAGTTGACCACTGACAAGGCCCGGCCCCGGGCCCACCGATTTTACGAGCGCCTGGGCTTCGTCTCCAGCCACGAAGGCATGAAGCTCACCCTCTGACCACATCCGCTTTACTCAGTGGGAGCGAAGGTGTCCGACGATGTTTCTAGCCCTAGACCCCGGGCGGATCCACCAAAGCACGTCACGAAGAGCCCTATCGGGTTCGCCTCAGTGGACCAGCTTCAAAATGGGGACCTCAAGCACGTTCCGCGCAGCTCGCGCGCGTAGCTTGCACCGCTGCCCGTATCGATTTTTCAGGCAGCCATCCTGGCTGCCCTCGCCGTGACCGGTGTATAGGTGGTGCCGTCGCGGAGCATGGCCCAGAGGACGTTGAGCCGGCGCCGGGCCAGGGAAAGCATGGCCTGGATATGGGTTTTACCTTCGGCGTGTTTTCGGTCGTAGTAGCCCCGGGAAGCGGGGCAGCTTTTCAGGGTCGAAAGCCCGGAGAGGTAGAAGACGCGCAGGAGCCTGCCGCCGTAGCGGCGGGGGCGGTGGTGGTTGCCGGTGATCCGGCCGGAGTCCCGGGGTGCGGGGGCGAGGCCGGCGACGCCGGCGAAGCGATCCGCGGTTTCAAAGACGGTCAGGTCTCCGCCGGTGGCGCCGAGGAATTCCGCGGCGAGGACGGGCCCGAAGCCGGGCATGCTCAGCAGGGTTCAGGTGTGCCGGTGTTCGCTGACTTTCTCGCTGCGGAGGCAGAGACAGTCGGGATCTGATTGAGGGCAACGTGGCCAACTCCCACCCCCAAAACAGCGAGGACAGCGAGGACATCGATGCCGGATACCCAGAAGCCGGAAGCGGCGATGACGGAAAGTGATGGCTGCGGCGGCGGGGTAACTGGTGGGAAAGCCATGGCAGCAGAGCCCACCGGTTCCTGCGACTCGACCTCGAAGCCGGCCGCACCTGCCGACTGGCGGGCTGAGCGAGCTCGTGATCAGCCCCGGATCAGCGGCCCCGTCATGCTGTTCCCCCCACAGTCCTGCATGAAGAGGTATTAGAGAGGAAGACCCGGACCGGCCGCAACTTTGCGTCGATCTAGAGAATATTCAGCAAGTCATGTTGTGAGCGGCCCTGGCCGCCATGAATTAGTGAATGCAAAACCCGACGGAAGGACGAACGAGGATGAACACCCAAAAGAGACCCCCGCGAGGAGGCACCCGGTCCGCCGTAGCCAAAGGCTCCCCCACATAACCGAATAAGCCGTTTCCGGGACCCCACACACCCGGAACATCCGATCAGAGGCGAGAGTGTGGACACTGTCCACACGAAAAAAGCACTAAAAGGCCCCTGACCTGCGGAAACACTGTGCCCGAGGTGGGACTCGAACCGGGTTCCAGCCCCTGCAAACACTGGACTCCCGCCGAAACATACGGAATCCGGCCCAGTCCGCCACCGGTACGAACCGATCCGAAGCCCAGGGTGTGCACATTGTGCACACCCTCCTTTTTGCCCAATTCGGCCCCCCAACCAGGCTGCCCAAACGTCCACCAAGGCGGGGCAGTTGTGTCTTGCGGTCGGTTCCGATGTGAAACGTTGTGCGTGCATCCGGCACCGGACCAGCCCAGAACGAGCCCCGCACTTCGGGGCGGCCCTCATGCTGGCAATCGATGAAAACATGGCGGCGGGTTCCTCCTTTCCGAATATCTCATGGAGAAACGACCAGCAATTTGCATGACCTAACGACAGCCTGGCCTTCCACGAAGTGAGCATGCACCACGAACGGCGCAGCGGACCCCGCCGCGCCAGCGAAACAACTCACATTGCGGAACTCCGCGCCCTGAGCCGACAGCATGATCAGCACCCGTCCATTAGCACTCCATCACGTGGTCAAGGAGTCAACAAGACCCGGGGCAGTCCCGTTAGCCTGTTTGGAAAGGCTGAGGAAAATTGGAATGCACAAACGGGAATGCCTCTTTGAGCGATAGATTTGCCCAGTTTCTGCATTGATTGCATGAACCGTGCATACGACAACACGCGGAACGCCCCGCTGCCGTTTGGGAGCGGGGAATTCCGTGCGGTCGTACTCTAGGCTCCCATCACCGGCTCAGGTGCGGCTTTGGCATCAAGGGCCTCGGCGGCGGCACGACGCCTCAACAGCAGAGTGAAGTACATCGCTGCCCCGGCACCGATCAGACCGATTACCGCGGTCACCACGAAGTAGGCGTTGTTTGCGCCCCCTATGTTGTCGCCGAAGTTCGTGTAGATGGCGCTGCTGATCTGCGGCAAGAAGATGTCGGGCAAGTAGCCGAAGAACGAGATGATCCCGATCGCAATACCCGTCACGGCCGCCGGCACACGGCACTCATCGAGAATGGACCAGTACACACCGCGTATCACATACATCACCAGGCCGGCTGCCACAATCAGCACGTATATGAGACCAATCGGTGAAGCGCCCGGCAGCACCGCGAGCGTTATCAGTAGTACCGCAGTGAGCGTCATCGAAATTGCCAGCACCCTTGACCGACCGAACTTGTCGGCGAGGAATCCGCCGCCGAAGCCGCCGATCGGCCGCATCCACAACACGATCACTGTTACGACACCCGCGCTCACCTGCGACACCCCGTGGTTCACGTTCAAAAACCCCGAGAAGTAGTAGTGACCCCAGAACAGCGTGTACCCGCAGAAGAGGATGACGATCATCACCCACACCTCGCGAATCCTCAAGATCCGCACAATCGCGGCAAATGTCGACTTGACATCTCCCTTGCTCTGCTGCTCCGCCTTGATCTCCTTATCACGGCCGCTCGGCATGAGGAAGAACAACCCCACGGCGATCACGATGATCGCAATGCAATACATGTAGACGACCGCCTGAAAGCCGGCGCGCGTTGCCGCCCCATCGGCCTCACCCGGCCCGGCAGCAACCGCGAAGACAGCGACTGCGGCACTTGCCAGGATCGCTTCTACCAAGCCACGCCCACCATCGAGCGCCCCGAAATAGCGGCCCTCTTCGTTCGCATCAGCGAGTATGTTCACTGTCTTCAGAATCGCGCTCCAGAACGTGAAGACCGTCGCGAAACCCCAGATGAGATAGAGGTACACCAGCGACGACTTGTCAGGAACCTGCGCGTACCACAGGCCCGCGCCGGCCGTCAGCAGCAACGAGAAGATGATTAGAAACTTGACCGGGAACCGGTCGGCCAACCATCCACTAGGCAGATACCCGATGACGAAAATGATGCCGAGCATCGTATACAGGTTGGCGAGCTCCGCTTGGTTCATGTCGAACGCGATGAGGATGGTCTTTTCGAAGTTCTGACGCAGGTAGACCAGCGGATAGATTGATCCCGCGGCGAGGATCAGAAGGACTAGCTCGAAAATCTTCCTTGATTGGGCGAGCTTGGGCATGTCGTCGTACTCCTATTGTTCGGACAGTATGTTGTAAGTGCGTTCCAGGATGGCGTCGGTCTCCGCAGAGATATCCGAGTAAACCGCGCCGAGCTTGCGGTATAGCTGCGCTCGGGCCGCGTCGGGCGTGAACCCGTCGGCTTCGTGCACCATTCGTGAGGTGGCTTCGTCGATGTCGCAGTAGATACCGCACGCGACGGCCACACAAATCGCTGCCCCCAACCCCGCCGCGTTGCGCACTTCATTGCGCACCACGGGGAGATCGAACATATCGGCGAAGATTTGCATCCCAACATCGCTGTTCGACCCACCACCGGAGATGACGAGCTTTTCGAGCCGGATGCCGAGCTCGGTTTCCATATCGGCCATGTTCTGTTTCATCCGGAACGAAATACCCTCCAGAATCGCACGGTACATATGTGCGTAGCCGTGGCGCTCATCGAAGCCGATGAACATGCCCTTCTTATGCGGCTGCGTAGGCGAGGCCAACCAGTCGAGTACGCACATGAGACCGTCGCACCCGGCCGGAACTTGAGCGGCCAGCGAATTTAGATGCTGCTCATGAGTCACCCCCGCGTCCGACGCTGCCTGCGCGATCTCGGTGCCGACGAGGTTCCGCAACCACGTCACGGTCCACATCCCACGCCGGATGCCGGCACTTTCGTAGATGTAGCGCTTTGGCTCCGAGGCGAAGTTTGTGAAATAGCTCCGAGGCTCCGCCACGAAGTCTTCGCCGACGACCATGCCGGCGATATACGTGCCGAGCGAGATCAGCCCGATGCTCTCATCGCGCAGCCCCGCGCCGAGAGCCTCGGTGGCCTTATCGTTTGCGGTGTGCACGACGGGAAGGCCAGCCGGGATGCCGGTCTCGGCGGCGAACGCGTCTGTCACGTACCCGCCGATCTCCCCCGGCATCTGCAATTTGTAGAGCATGTCGTGCGGCACGTTGAATGAATCGAATGTCTCCTGGTCGGCGAACCAGTCCCATGTGTTCACATCCATCGGCCACGGACCGATGTAGTTCGCCGCGGTGTCAGTGCGGCTGCCGGTCAGCCGTCCCATCAGATAGCCCGACGTGGTCGTCACGTACGCGACTTCATCGTTCGTGTGCTCGTACGGGCGTGACAGACGATGATCCATCCAGCTCTGCACCGGCTCTGCGAGCGTGCCGTCTGCGCGCACCAAAGCGCGGCAGCATCGAATCGTGCACAACCCTATCCCGACGATGTCGGCTACGTCACCGGTGAAAGCGGAGAGTGCCCGGCGCGCAGCAGCGACGATCGTGTCATACAGGTCGTCGTCGGGGTGTTCGGCCGTGCCCGGCTGGGGAGTGTGCATCGGCGCCAATGCTTCAGACGCCTCGCATACGATCCGACCCTCTGTGTCGAAAATGACGACCTTCGAGCTCTGCGAGCCCCCGTCGATACCCACGATGTACTTCGTTGTCATCTGTTAGTCGCAATCTTCCGGCGCTTAGCGCACCAGGTATCCGCCGTCAACGCTCAAAATATGACCGTTGACGTAGTCCGAGGCGCGACTGGCCAGAAATGCCGTCGCACCCATAAGGTCCTGAGTTTGCCCCCAACGCCCCGCTGGTACGTGATCCATGACTCGCTGGTTCGCCTGGGGGTTTGCCCGCGTCTCAGTTGTAAGGGCCGTGGCGTAATATCCAGGCGCGATCCCGTTGACTTGGATGCCGAACGGAGCCAGTTCGTCGCAGTACGCCTTTGTCAGCCCGGCAATGCCGTGTTTGGTTGCCGCATAGGCCGGCGACCACTGACCGCCGAGGAACGAGAACACCGAGCAGATGTTGATGATCTTGCCGCTGCGCTGAGGCACCATGTGCTGGGCCACCTCGTGCGACATCTCGAACGCCGCGGTGAGGTTAAGGGCAACCATCGGGTCCCACTGAGAGCGCGTAAACTTCAACACGTCGGGCTCGTTGATGCCCCGGCCAGCGCAGTTGATGAGGATGTCGACGCTGCCGAACTCTTCGACGCACGCGTCCACCACGCGCTTTGGGTTTCCCTCGGCCGTGATGTCGGAGCGCAGGTAGGAGTACCGGGCCCCCGCGGCCTCCACGAGTGCGCCCGTGGCCCCGTCATCGGGCATGATGCTGGCCGCAAGCACGTTCGCGCCCATCTTCGCCAGCGCCAGGCTGAACGCCTGGCCCAGCCCGGTGTTGCCGCCGGTGACGATCGCGTTCTTCCCTTCTAGGGAGAAAAAGTCCGCGCCAAAGTCGGCGATATTCATGTCGTTCATGAGTGCCTGTCAATTAGGAGGAGTAGGGAGTGGCCGTGACGGAGAGCGGTCGGGAACGGCGGGGTTGCCTCGCCGTACCCGTGCAGTCCCGCTACTTCTCGAGCGGGAAAATCGTCCCGCGGTTCATAATTCCGTTGGGGTCGAACGCCGATTTCAGCGTCTCGAGCATGGACAGCGACGAACCGTACTCTTCCGCGAGGAAGTGAGTGCGGTGCTTGCCGACGCCGTGGTGGTGACACATCGATCCGCCGAGCTTGAGCGTTTCTTCGACGATGATGTTCTGAATCGGGTCGTGATAAGTCGTGCGCTCATCGGTGGGGTCGACGTCGATCTTGTAGTAGTACACAAAGTACATGTTCGTGCCGTTGAGGTAACTGTGACTGGAGTGCCCACCCAGCATCGTGAACTGCGCAGGGATCTCCGCACGGATGCGGGTAAGCGCGTTTTCGTAGATATCGCCGATCACGCTCCAGTTGCCCGAGATCTCGGTCGTGAACCCGTTGACGAGCGTCTCGCGGATCTCGATCCGCTCTTCCTCGAGCTTGGACACGTCCCAGTTGAGGTGGTTGAACCAATCCTCGATCAGCGCTCCATCCACCCGCTCGACTCCATCGAACGAGGCGACGATCTCTTCGATCGCTGTGCCGGTTGCCTGGGCGATGCGCTCGGGGCCTTCGGCCACAAAAATCAGCACGCACCGGCCATCGGAGAAGTGCTTGAAGTGGTACAGACCATCTTCTTTGTCATACAGACGAGCGACCGACGGGCGGTAGCCCTGCGTGACAACCTCTCGAAGGATCTGCAGACCGGTCTTGATGTCGTTGAGCAGGTACCCGTAAAACTTGTTGTTCTCCGGGTAGTACCGGAAAATCTTGACTGTCACCTCGGTGATGTAAGTCAGTGCACCTTCATTGCCGATAACGATGTGTCGGATGTCGGGCCCGGCCGCGCGGCGCGGCACGTTCTTGATGCGACAGATCTCGCCGTTTGGGAAGACCGTCTCGAGGCCCACGACCATGTCTTCGATGCCGCCGTAAAGGGTCGAGAACTGACCGATCGAGCGGGTCGCGACGAGTCCGCCAAACTGGGCCAGCGGCTTGGACTGCGGCGAGTGCCCGGTTGTATATCCGATCTCCCGCAGCTCGTTCTCGAGCTGCTCCAGGCCGACGCCGCACTGCACGGTGGCGAGCATGTCTTCAATATTGATATCGATGATTTTGTTCATCGTGGAGCCGTCGACCACGATCGAGTTCTCAATGACAGTCTCAAGACCGCCCTCGGTGGCGCTACCGCCGGTCTTCGGAACGACATTGATGAGGTGCTCGTTCGCGAACGAGAGGATCTTTGCGACATCTTCCGTGCTCGCCGGCTTTAGGACCGCGGCAGGCAGTGGGAGGGAGTAGACGCCAAAGATGTTCTCGACCTTGTAGTAACGGTCGACGCTATTCTCTTTCAGCACCTGCTCGTCAGTGATGACGCGGTCAGAGCCGAGCATCTCCGTGTAGGCGGCGACGATTTCTTCGCGTGTGAGCTGGTCAGTAAGGGTGACAGACAAGGAGGCGGGTTCCTTTTCGTAGGGAGGTCCGGCAGAGCCGGCCTCGTAGGGAGAAGAGACAAAAAAGAACAGCAACCTCCTGAGGAAAAGGAGGTTGCTGTTCTCTAGGTTTTAGCAACCATTCCGAGTTTCACGGAATGTGTATGAAGTTTTGCTAAAGGCTAGCACGCGTCACGAGACCCGTCTAGCGGTCCGCGTTGAATCATAGAAATCCTCCCCGAGGCCGCGTCCGTCGCCTCAGTGGATCTTCGGCACAGCGGCGAGGTTTCGGGCCGGGACGGCGGATTGCCCTGGACCTACCAATGGCCCTGCGGCAAACCTTGACGAAAATGAAAGCACTCGCCCGCGCCAACGGCGCTCGTGCACGGGAATCCCGGGTCAAACCGCCAGTTGGCGTGGCGACTACGCAGCAATGATCTCGGCTACACCGTCACCACGGAGCCTCCATCACCTTAGTTTCACCACAAGCAACAGGGAACCTTTGTCCCTTCCGCCGAATCACATCTGCCACACGTCACGATTCGACGACGCGATGGCGACCGCACCGGCGCCCAGCGCGCTGATGACGTCCTGTTTGTCGCACACCAAACCTCCCGCGATGAGCGGCAGGTCTGTGTCTTCTCGCACCCAGGAGATAACGCGCGGCATGCAACCCGGCAGGATCTCAATGGCGTCGGCACCAGAGATTGCGACTTGCTTCGGGACATTGTTATAGCTAAAAGAGTCTACGAGGAAGAGTCTGTGGATGGCGAGGAGTCCCACCGTCTTCGCACGCTTGACCATCAGAGACTTCGAACTGAGCACGCCATCGGCCTGCGTGTGCTGCGTCAAGAAGTCGATGACTACAGGCTTGGTCGAGAACCCGTCGACTAGGTCGACGTCAACGAACACTATACGGCCGTCATCTTTTAAGGTCTTTACAATGTCGGCAATGGTCAGCACCGAACCAAAGAGTACGAACACGACGGGGCAGTGCGTGCGCAACACCGCCCGTAACCCGTCTTCATCTTTGACGCTCGCGATCACCGGATGCAGCAGTAGAATTTTCTCGATCGGATGGACGCTTTTGTCCAGCGTGCCTTTGTCCGCGCGCGCAATAGTCACCGATGGCCTCTCTCCGAGTTGTGGAGTTATTATAGCGTGCAAACGCACTGGAGGCAGAGGCTGCCGGGGAATATGCCGGGACGCTCCTCGCCTCATGGTCGTCACGTCCATCGATCAGATGATTCCTCCAAGAGGAGTAAGACCTGGCTCCGCGACTCCTTCGCATTAGGCCGCGACCGAGGAGTCGTCCCCCGGGCCGGCGCCGCGATGTCGAGGGCTTAGCACTGACAATCCCAGGAAGCTGCCGATATGGGCGGCACGAGCAGGTTAAACAGGGCTGCCCCCGAATGGGACGCAGAGGCGACACAGTCAGTGCCGGTGTCCTCGTTTTTGGAGCCTGACTCCGGGTCGTCGCCGCACTGCTCGTCCAGCATGCGTTGACGCCGGCGGAGGCAGAGGTCGTCCGGGGCTGATCAAGGGTAACGTGGCCAGCTCACACCGCCCAAAACAGCGAGGACAGCGAGGACAGCGACGCCGGATACCCAAAAGCCGGATGCGGCGATGACGGGAAAATGATGGCTGCGGCGGCGGGCCAACCTAAGGGAAGCCGATGGCAGCAAAGCCCCCCGGTTCCTGCAAATCTCCCTCGAGGCCGACCCCGGCTACGACCTGCCCAGGCTCAGCGACCAAATGATCTGCTCCGGATCAATTGCCATGTCATGCCGTCTCCCCGCATTCCTGCATGAACAGGCATCAGAACGGAAATTCCGGACCGGCCGCTACCCCAGGCCGGGATCGCCTTCATCCTGCGCGGGCCAGGCGGCGGAAAGTCTGGCTCCGGGGCCGCGCAGGGCGCGCTCTTCACGGAGGCGGCCCAGGAAGAGAGGCCATAACGCTCTGCACGACTTTCGGAATCTTGACTACGCTCCCGAAGGTCGGAGATGGTCGAGGAGGCACACGTCAGGCCTGTGGCTAAAAGGGCCGGCCACGATCTGTCGGGCTACGCGGGTGCCCGACCGGTACGGATCGGCCACGGAGCGTTCGACCAACGCCAAAACGACGTGTTCGGCGCCGTGCTCGAAACCATCCTGTTACACACCCGACGCAGTGACCGGCTGCCACTGCGGCTATGGCCCATCGTCAAGTCCCAAGCCGAATGCGCCACCGCCGTCTGGCGCGAACCCGATCAGGCAATCTGGGAGGCCCGCGGTAAGCCCCAGCACTACGTGTCCTCCAAGCTGATGGGCTGGGTCGCGTTGTATCGCGCCGCGAGGCTGGCCGGGATCCGCTGCGACACAGATCTCATCGCGACTTGGCGGGACACCGCGGATGAGATCAAGGCCGACATCCTCGAGCACGGCGTCGACAAACGGGGGTTGCTCCGTCGGCACTACGACACGGACGCGCTGGACGCCTCCACCTTGCTGCCCGCCATCTTCGGTTCCTGCCCCCAGATGACAAACGGCTCCGGGCCAGCGTGTTCGCCGTCGCCGACGAGCTGACAGAGCACGGCTTCGTGCTGCGCTACCGCACCGGCGAGACTGACGACGGCCTTTCCGGAAAGGAGGGCACGTTCCTGATCTGCTCGTTCTGGCTCGTGTCCGCGCTGGCGATCATCGGCGAGGAGCAGCGGGCGCGTGACCTGATAGAGAAGCTGTTGCGGGTCGCCTCGCCGCTCGGGCTCTTCGCCGAGGAGTTCAATGTCGACACCGGCAGGCACCTCGGCAACTTCCCGCAGGCGTTCTCCCACCTCGCGCTGATCGAGGCAGCAGCGCGGATCATCGTTGCCGAGCGGCTCCAGGAGCTCTCGTGATGAGGTGACCCGTGCTATCCGGCCATCCCGAACAGGTACGGGTACAGTCCGGCGATCAGGTGCACTCCGGCGAGCACCCCGCTCGCGAGCCCATCAGGGACACTCTCCACCCCGCCAACGACCCCGGCGACGGTGTCCTTGCCGATCGTCTCACTGCGGAACACGGCGCGCACCCGCGCCGGCGGCGGGCCGAGCCAGCCGCGCAACCGCTCACCAGGATAAAAACCAGCAGGAATTGACTCAAATTGCGTTCCTGCTCGCAGACCTCGAAGTCCATGAAGCGTGGTTGGTGTACTTCCTGTACGGGGGCAACCAGGACCTGTTGGTCATCGATGCATATCTGAACGGACTGATTCTGATCCCGGTCCAGGACAGCGATCTGCTTGCGTTAGTCCTCATTGAACGCCTGAGCGATCTCCACATGCCGCACCTTGCCTCCTACAGCGGCTAAGGATGCAGCACGCAGCCTTCCGTGCCTCACGGAAGATCTTTCGTTATACACAACCCCGATCCCAGGGCCAAAGGACCGCCGGGGCGTAAGAGGAGCCCTGCATCCGGGATTGGCTTGACGGCGCGGGGACTGTCTGGGAGGCCAGAACTTGTTCGACCCAATCTGCCGGCGCGCGTTGAAAGTGGCGGAAGCGGGGGTCTCGGCGGGGACTATACCGTGCCGGTGTAACTCTGTTTTCCGCGAGCGGTTCTCAAATGAGCCCTACGACGCTGCGAGAGCTGTAGTTTGGTCTCGTCAGCGCATGTGGCGGGGGTCGCTTTCCCGGTACGCCGGGCTCATGCATTGCGGGGAGGGGGCTGTGCCCTCTCGCCCTGCAGAGTGACTGGTCTGGTCGCACGAGAACCGCTCAGGGTTCTGTAACGCACGGGGGAACAATGACGTTGGTTGGGGAAGTGCGCGGCGGTCTGAAGCGGGCCGGTAGGTTCGGGCTTTTCAAGCGCCCGGGCGGGATTGTTGAGGGAACGCGGTGGCTCTACCTGACCCTCGTGATGATTTCTCTGTTGCTGATCCTCCCGCCGCTGCTGGGAACGGCGCGTGGATGGGCGCTGTTGATTGGTGTTGCCGCCGCCGCGTCGTTGGTGTTTTCGTGGGTCCGGGGTTTCCTTGCGCGGCGGGCACCCTTGGGTCTGGATGCCCTTGATGCGGTGGGCTTCATTGTGCTGGGCCTGGTGCTGCCGGATCAGGGGATGGTGATGTCTACCATTTTTGCTGCCGTGTGGTTCCGGTCGATGTACGGAACCACACGGCAGGGCATGCTGCGTTGCGGCATGTTCTCCTCGGCGATCCTGGCGACTGTGCTGTTGTCGCCCGGCGGATCCGGCGGTGCGGCGCCTGCTCCCGGTTTTGCGGTAGTGGGGTCACTTCCGACCATGTTCCTGACCGCCTTCATCGGGCACCATCTCGGACGTGGTCTTCTCGCCCGGGAGCAGGGTCTGGAGCGTGACCGGGCGCTCTCGGCTGCCGGCACCCAGATGCTGGGCACTATCGATCCGGATGCTATCCGGTCGGCTGCCTGGACCGCGGGGCGGGCCATTGCCGCGGCAAGTCCGGGGCTCCGGCTGATAAAAGCCGTCCGGGAGGGCCGGGATCTGCGGCTGGCGGGTGCCGTCGGGGAGTTCCGCGGGCTTCCGGAGATTCTCGAGGGCGGGGCCGTTCAGGCGGGGGCGGAGGGCTCCGTCGTCAGGCTGACGGTGACGGGCCCTTTGGATGCGGCCGCGGGCGCGGTCCTGGAATGGACGGCGATGTCCATGGAGTCCCCTGGTGAGGACGTCTGGGTTCTGATGGGCGGGGCCCAGGGGGTCCTCCGTCAGGCCGAATCGTGTGTCCGCGGGCTCGCGAACCAGGTTTCGCTGGCGTTGCGCAACAGCACCGCGCACCGGGAACTCGCCGTCCAGGCCCGTTTTGATGCGCTGACCGGGCTGGATAATCGGGCGTCCTTTCTCAGCAACGTCACTGCCGGCCTGCACCCGGCGGCCGCTACCGGGCACATGCACATCCTGTTCCTGGACCTTGACGACTTCAAGGACGTCAATGACGGGTGGGGCCATCGAGCCGGGGATGAACTCCTGATCACCGTGGCCGCCAGGCTCCGGGCGGGAACACGGCCCGGGGATGACTGCGCCCGGCTCGGGGGGGACGAATTCGCTATCGTCTTCTACGACGTCACGGATGCGGAGGCGGTGGACATCGCCCAGCGGCTCGTGGACTCCATCGCCCGGCCCTTCAGGCTCCCGCAGGGAACAGTCCGGGTCGGGGCGAGCATTGGTGTAGCCGCTTCGGGGCACGGACAGGACATGGAAACACTGGTCCACCAGGCCGATGTGGCAATGTATGCCGCTAAAGCGCACGGGAAGGGCCGGGTGCAGCTTTTCGAACCGGGACTTCTCCAGACCGAGCAGCCCCGACTATCCCTGGAGAGCCAGGTAGCGGCGGCGGCGGACCTCGGGCAGCTCCGGGTGCACTACCAGCCCATCCTCTCGGTACCGGACCGCAAGGTCACCGCGATCGAGGCCCTGGTCCGCTGGCAGCATCCCGAACGGGGCTTGCTCGGCCCCGTCGAGTTCATTGGCGTCGCGGAGCGGACCGGGACGATCTCGGCCATCGGGGCCTTCGTTCTCCGCCAGGCCTGCATCGATGCCGCCAGCCTCCGGGCAACCTGCCCGGAGGAACAACTGGCCGTCCACGTCAACGCCTCCGCCATTGAGCTTGATCAGGACGACTTCGTGACGAAGGTCAAGGACTGCCTGACGGAGACCGAAACTTCACCCGCCACCCTGGTCCTTGAGCTCACCGAGACCGCCGCGCTGAGCTGTCCGGACGCGATACGGCGGCTGGAAGACCTCGCGGGACTCGGCATCACCATCGCCGTCGATGACTTCGGTACCGGCTATTCATCCCTGAGCACGCTGTGCACCGTGCCGTTAGGGATCCTGAAACTCGACGCATCACTCGTCCAGGGAGCGACCACGGATGCGGTCAGGCGCGGCGTGGTCAGTGCCGTCACCCGGTTGGGCAGGGAACTTGACCTGAGAACTGTAGCCGAAGGTGTGGAAACCGCCGCCCACAATGAGCTCATGACCACCATCGGCGTGGACAGCGTACAAGGCTATTACCACGCCCGGCCCATGGCGTTCCAGGAACTGCAAACCTGGCTGGCCCAACAGCGCACGCCATCGCCGAGCCACAACCTGCAGGAACAACTAATCCACAAGCCCTCAACGGCACGGGCGTAGGACCCCAGCACCCAAACTGTAACGTCTTGAGCCCGTCACTGGTGACTGCATCGGCTGCGGCTGCCCTTCAGGCAGACGTGCGCCTGGCGGCACCCGCCGGATGAAGCCGCGGATGCAGGTCCAGGATCCCGGTGGAAAAGACCGCCGCGGATGGCGAGCGGCCCCGGGTGGCCGCCGCGCACGTGGGCGTCACCCGTTCATTGGGCGGGCCGCCATGGCTGGCTGGAGACAGCGTTTCCCTGCTGCTGGCCGAGCGGACTCGGCCCTGTACCGGGCTAAACGGCTCGGACGGGACCGCGTGGCCTGGAAGTCGGCCTAGCGCCGGAAAGGTCGCGCCTCCGGCGTCGTCCAGCGATGCCGGAGGATAATCCCTTCGCTATTTCTCGGGTGGGGTTGTCCGATGCTGTGCTCAGCCGGCGGAGGCAGAGGCGTGGGCTTGCAGCTGCGCTGAGGCGTCGAGTGATTTCACCAGCGCTTCAAGGAATTCCATTTGTACGCCAAGATCGCTGCGGGGGCATGCCTTGAACGCGGCGGCCGCGGCATCCAGATACAGTCCGTTGACCCATTTCACGGCTTGCTTGCCGCCGGGTGTGAGCGCCAGCAGGAGGCTGCGGCGGTCGGTGGGGTGCGGCTGGCGCACCAGCAGCCCGGCCCGTTGGAGCCGGTCAATCATGGTGGTCATTGAACCGGTGGTGAGGTCCATCAGATCGGCCAGCTTCTTGGGGGTCAAACCGTCGTGGTCGGCGGCGTGGGACAGGGCGTTGAGCTCTGCCATGCTGATGCCGAGCTCCTTGGCGAGGCTGGCCCTCAGGCTCCCGCTCGTGAGCTGAAGCTGACGCCACAACGAAACAAAAGCCGCGTAGTCAGCCGGATCGCTGGTCATGACCGAACTCCTTGTATCTTGATTTCAAAGTTACTCCATTATATAAGCACACTTAGCAAGTCGTATACCTATGAGGCGACCGGGAGCGCTGGCGCAGGCTTCTGGGACTATAACTTGACGAGCATGTAGCACCTATATCATACAGCTTGACTATCAAGCGAAAAATGATAGTCTAATCTTCGAACCTGCGACAGCGGGTTAGGTCCGGTTTCCGTCTCGGTCGGTTTTCTACTTCTAGGAGTCACTATGGGTCCCTCATACCGCGCAGCGCGCATCGCAAAATGGGCCAGTCTGCCTGCAGCCCTGCTGGTGAGCGGCCTGCTTGTGTCCCAGGCGTCGTACTCCGCGTTCAGTGCAACGACCAACAATCCCGGCAACAACTGGGCCTCCGGCACCCTGGCACTGACGAACGACGCCGGTACGGCACTGTTCAATGCCACCAACATCAAACCCGGCGACGCAGGAACCAAGTGCATCACCGTCTCCACCACGGCCACCGTGGCCAGCACCCTGAAGCTCTATGCTGCGACCTACAGCAAGGGCACCAAGAGCCTCGGTGACCGCATTAACGTCACCGTCACCAGTGGCAGCTTCGCGGGTGCGGCTCCGGCCAATGGGGCCTGCACCGGGTTCACGGCCGGTTCGGTGGCAGTTCCGACCGCGTCCCTCACCGCCTTCGCCGCGGCGTCGACGAACTATGCGACGGGCGCCGATTCCTTCGCGCTGCCGGCCGGCGGGTCCCGGACGTACAAGATTGACTGGACCTTCGCCTCGGCCGGCTCCACCGCGGCCGACAACCCGTACCAGGGTGACACCGCCTCGATCGGCTTCACCTGGGAGGCCCAGAGCTAGACCCGGCCGCTCACCGCCGCCCGTCACCCTGCAGGAGCCCTTTCATGTTGCCGACACAGCACGCACCCGGTGCGGACAAAGCCGCGGCGGCGGGCAAGCCGGCACTGCCGGAAGGCCCCCCCGCCACCCAAGGCTGGCTGCGCATTATCGGTGCCACGGTAGGGCGGGCGCTGGTGATGTTTGTCGTGACCACGGCGGCGTGGGCGGCCCTCCCAGCCGTTATTGGCTGGCAGTCCACGACCGTGGTCAGCGGTTCCATGGAGCCCGCCATCGCCGTTGGTGATGTGGTGGTCGTCAAGCCTGTGGGGAACGAGAACCTGACCACGGGGCGGGTGGTGCTGGCGGAAGATCCCGACCATGCCGGCCGGCTGCGCCTGCACCGCATCGCAGCAGTGGATCCGGACGGTTCACTGGTGTTGCGTGGAGATGCCAACGCCGCAGATGACTCTTCGAGCGTGTGGCCATCGGCCGTGCGTGGCGTGGGCTACCTGCGGGTACCGGCGGCCGGGCTGCCGATCGTCTGGATCGGCAACGGCCAGTGGCCCATGCTGGCAGCCTTCGCGGGGGCGCTGACCGGGGCCCTCGCCCTGACCTGGCTGGACAGGACGCTCGTCCAGGGAAGACGCCGGAAAGACACAAAGACCGGAGGTCGTCCCAGGTCAGGCGCGAAGAACCGAATGCTGCCGGGCGGGCACCCTGCGGCCGTGATGGTGGTTCTTTCCGTATCCGCGGGCCTGGCTGGCGCGACGATGCTGGCGGCACCGGTCTCCCATGCGACCTTCTCCGGCTCAAGCTCCAATCCGGCCAACACATTTGCGTCCCGCCCATTCTTCAGCTGCACCGCGGCCGTCACTGCCAATTCCCCATCCTTGTTCTTTGCCTTCAATGACTCCCCGACACCGGCCACGGCAGTCACCGACAGCTCCGGCAACGCCACCAACGGCGCGTTCCGGACGACCTCGGCCCTGAGCACCGCCGTTCCCTGCAGTGGCGACGCCGGCAAAAGCGCAGACCTCGCCGGCGCCCGGTACATTTCCACCTCCGGAACTGCCAAGGCCGGGCCTACCGTGTTCAGCTACGAAATGTGGTTCAAGACCACTTCCAGCCAGGGAGGGAAACTCGGCGGATTCCAGGACTCCCAGACCGGCGCCACCGGCACGAACGACCGCAACCTGTACATGCGCGCCGACGGCAAACTCGTCTTCGGAGTCGCTCCCGGTGGTTCAATGCAGACCATCACCTCCCCCGCCGCCTACAACAACGGCAGCTGGCACCACGCGGCCGTGACACTGTCCTCCGCCGGGATGAAACTCTACGTCGACGGCACCTCCGTGGCCTCCGCGGCCGGTGTCACCACAGCCCGGAGCGGCTACACCGGGTGGTGGCGCTTCGGCGACGGCACCCTGGCCGCCTGGCCCGGGGCGGGCACCTCCGCATTCAACGGCCAAATGGACAACATCGCCGCATACAACACCGTTGCACTCACCCCGGCGCAGCTCCTGGCGCACTACCAGGCCGGCGCCCCATAGGCCGTGGGCCGGACAGACGCGAAAGGACGTGGGCAGCACTGCCCTGGACCGCACCGCGCTGCGCAGGCTGCCGGTCCGCCTTCCCGCGGTGTCGTGCCTATACCAAGCGCGGTGGCCGGTCATACGCTCATCGAGAGCAGTCACGATGACCTCCTGGGTCGGCCCATAGGCAGCGCATCAGAATCGCTCAGGGGCGCGGCGGGGTCCTTCCGGCCGAATGTGCCAGCTGGCATATCGGCCCGAATACACCTCCATTTCCACAGTCCGCCGTATCGTCCGGGTATGCCAATTCCATCCACGTCCGCCGTGACGGCTTGGATCAGATCCTGATGCATCCTGTAGGCGAGGCGGTGCGGCGGTTTTGGAGCAAGCGCGGGCATTAGGAAAGGCCGGCACATGGGTGCCGGCCTTCCTGGTTTTCCCTCTGCAAAGGAAATATGTGGTTCAGCTTAGCTGAACGGTTTGTGATGCCGCCGCGGGCTGGTACCTCGTTGTTCCTGGTCCCGCGGGTGGTGGCTGGCCGGCTGCTTGGTCGCGGTTGATCGCGGTCCGTCGCTGGTGAGTGGCTGCTGTGATTCGTCCTGGGCGGCGGACCGCCCGACGTCCGGGAGGTTCCTGGCCCTAATGGGTGAGTGAACCGGGCGGCTGCATTGGGGGTCAGCCGCCCGGCTCACTTCTACGTTACTCGGTGTCGGTAGTGTGCTTGTCGATGATGATCTGCTCCACGGCGCTGGGGTGTAACCCCATGCGGTGAGCTGGCTCAGGTGGTGGAAGTGCCGCTTCTCGGCGCTCCTCCATGAGTCTTTCTGGATGGTCTTTTCATACCCTGCGCAGATCAGGGCGATGAGGGAGAACCCGGGGCGTGCGGTGGTTTTGGCGGTGTGGTCCCGCAGCAGGTTCCAGCCCCACCGGTCGGTGTCCTCCCCGGTCTTGGCCCCGATCATCTCGGTGGCGACCTTGCCGTCGTAACCGCTGGCGGTTTCGGGGTCGTGGGTGATGGCGTGGACGGTGAAGTACTGCCAGCCCTTCGGCGCGGTCTTCCGCGACAGCAGGGTCTTCACAAATTCACGCCTGACCTTCGTCGCGCTCTCCATCTCGCGGATATTGGCTATCAGGGTCTTCCGCTCGGCTTTCTGTTCCTCGGTCATCGGGCCTTTCTGGGCCTGGGTGCCGCCGTCGTAGCGTTCGTACTTCGGGGTGAAGCCCAGGTCCTTCCAGCCGGTGATGACGGGGTTGGCTTTGTGCCGGCCCCGGTAGTCGGTGCTGATCAGGTACGCGTTGGCGTCCTCGTCGGTGGCCGGTTCCCCGTCGGCCCGCTTCGCGGCCGAGACGTACAGGTTCTCTTCGTTGGCGTAGTGCCCGGCTTCCTCGACGATGGTCTTACCCTCCGCCTCGAGTCCGGCGATGAGTGCGGCGAGGGCGGCGGCGCGGTCGCGGCGGTCCCGGAGCATCTGCGCGACGTGCAGGAGCTGATCGGGTTCGTCCGCGATGACGGACTCCAACTCCTCCGTGGCGTCCTGGTTCCCTTCAAATTCGGCCATGACGAGCGCTTGATCAATCGTGTATCCCTTGCCCAGGGCGGCGGATCCGGCGTTCGAGGATTTGGCTTTCAAGGCTCCTTCCACGGTGGTCTTGGTGCGTCCGGTTTTCTTGGCGATCGCGGCGGCTGAGAGGCCGATCAGGGACAGCTGGTGGTAGGCGTCGGCTTCGTCCGCTTCGGTCAGTTCGGCGCGCTGGATGTTCTCCACGACCTGGGTCACGATCCGTTCGGCTTCCTCGGGGGACTCGATGATCATTACCGGGATGCTGGTGCGCCCGGCTTCGACGCCGGCGCGGGTGCGGCGCTGGCCCATCAGGACGTGCACCGTCCCGTCGTCCTTGCGGTGGGCGATGACGGGTTCCATCACGCCGTGCTCTTTGATGCTGGCAATGAAATCGGGTGTCAGGGCGGCGTCTTTGCGGACGTTGATGTCCACGGTCAGGGTGGCCGGGTCGAGCATTTCGAGGGTGGGTGTGGTGTTCATGGTGTTGCTCCTTTGCAGAGGATTCCGGTGGGTGGGGCGGCTTAGGTGACCGGCCAACTTTCCCTCTCCCCCCGTTGTTTTTTGGTTGCTGGCAAGCTCGCTTGCTCGGCGGCCGACGGAGCCCTGTCTACCCGCAGGGCAAGGGGCCGGAAATTCCTGGAGGGAATCAGCGACGCATGAGCGCCGGAGGGACATGTCCTGCACCGCAGACCCCGACGAAGGAGGGGCTAGACGGGGTGGAGCGGACGCCTAGAATCCGAAGGAATCTCAATGATGTTGTCAACGGATATTGGCAGTGCGCCCGGGGTTTCCCGGCCGGTTATGGCCGGGACACCCGACGGGGCTTTTAGCTGGTCCAGCCCGGATACGGCCTGCGGTCCCGGTCCGGGAGTTCGGCGGCTGTGGCGGGGAGGTTCTCCGGTCCGTCGGACTGGCCGGAGGCCTAGTGGAAGAAGACCTCGGCGGTGATCGCTTCGAAGCAGGCGTCCTGGGAGCGGAACCAGTGAGTGGAGGTGTCGCCTTCGACACAGGTTCCGTAGCCGAACAGTTCCCCAGCCCTGTCGCGGGTGCGGGCGACGGCGAAGATGATGTTGGGCCAGGATCCGGCGTCCCAGCCCTCGCTGGCCCTGTTGGGCAGCACCGACCAGGCGGTGCCCTCGAGGGTGTCCGTCCAGTCGTACCCGTCCCCTGCCCGGTCATCGGCGGGAAGGACCGGGGCAGTGACCCGTTCCGCGGTGTCGGCGGTGTCGGCGGTGGCCATGGGGGTCCTGGTTGCTGTGGTCATGAGGTGATTGCTCCGTTTCGCTCGGGCGGAGCGAGCGCCCGGAAGTACCGGATTCCCTCTCCCCCACCAGGTTTTTTGCCTGCTGGCGGAGCATCGCGTAGCTGTGCCCGACGGAGCCGGGGCAACCCGAAGGGCAAGCAGCGGATGGGATGGGTGAGGAAATAAGCGCAGCGCCGACCCAATGCATTCGGTGCGCTGCCGTCCGCAGGACGGTTGCGCCGGTGGAGCGGGCACGTAGGATCCAACGGACAGCAGCAAAAAAAGGAAAAGAAAGATGCTTGTGCTGTCCGAGCGCAGCGAGGCCCGGTTTGCTGTGTTGGGATCATCCGGGAGGACTTCGTGGCCGGGAGTGTCGGAGAGGCCTTGCCGGGCTCGGGCTCCTAATCCCGGCTTAGCTGCGGGCGGCGGCTCGTCAGCCCGGTCCGGGTTGCGACAAGCGCGTCGGCAAGCCGCCGGGCGGCCTCTGCCCGTTCGGCGTCCGTGGGAGGTGCGGTGCGGGCCTCGCTGGTGCAGTTCAGAAGTGCTGCAATGACTTCGGCGATCAGATCCGGGAACGGACTGCTCCGGTAGCCACCGTCCGCGGGGTTTTCATGGTGATTTAGCGCTCGGGCGATGAACACGGCGGCCTGGGTCCTGCTCGTCATGCCGAGTTTCGTCAGCACGGAGGAGACGATGCCCTTTACCGTCCTTTCCGCCAGAAACATCTCATGGCTGATCTGGCGGTTCGTCAGCCCTTTTCCGAGGCCGATGGCAGTATTCATTTCCGTCGCGTGAGCGTCAGGAGTTTCTCTTCCGGACGTTTTGGCCTGAGCCGGGGAACCGGGGCCAGGAGCACCGACTGGAACCGGCCGCAGTACGCGCTGTGCCCGGCCAGTGCGCGACGGATGAGCCGGAGCTGTTCGCTGCTGTCATCCTGTTTGGACAGGCACCCCCACGCGCCGGCCAGGATAAACTCGATCAGCACCGCTTCGTCGGCATCCCCGATCATCAGCACGCACATGGTGGTTGAGCCGGCCGCGGCGAGGGCCCGGCACACCTCGACACCCGAACCGTCGGGAAGATCATCGTCCAGGATGACCAGATCCGGGCGAAGGGCAGGGATCCGGCGGACTGCTTCGCGGGCGGACCATGATTCTCCGGCGATGCTCAAAACCTCCAATTCCAACAGGTGGCGCAGTCCCCGCCTCACGACCTCGTGGTCGTCCAGCAGATACACGCTCCGGCCGGTCAGAAGGTGCGCCGGGGGGATTTCCGGGTCAGCCATCATTTCTGTTCCATTCCTTCGCCCTCTGAGACCCGAGGGCGCTGGCACTGAATGGTTGATGTCGACCCCGCCGGACCCCACCCGGCTCTCCCCGCCAGCGCGCGTTCACGCACAGACAAGGCACCCCCACGATAGAGCTAATAGCTTCCGGGAATCAATGCCCTAAGCCGCGGACCACGGCATGCCCCGGGGCCCGGCCGACCAACGAGGTCGAATCGTCAGGCGGCCAGTGGTGGTGCCTCCGCCGGGACTGGGGTGTAGGTGGTGCCGTCGCGGAGCATGGCCCAGAGGACGTTCAGCCGGGATCTGACGCTCGGAACCGACGCGCCCCAGGTGCCCCAAAAGACTCCGAATACCGCGAAGGAGGCACGAGATGTCTCCGCCCGGGGAGCCATCACTCCTTGACCGCATGAACCTTGGCAATCATGCTGGGTGCCTGTTCGCTTAGCTCTCAATCGGAACGCCGACATTGGAGGCTAACCAGACCTGGCCGAGGCAAAGAAAGCAAAAGGTCCGACCGGTCTGGGCCGGTCGGACCTTTCTACTGCCTTGCCGGTCTGCAGTAGCGTGCGGTTATCCGACTTTCCCGGACAGCGCTACGAGCACGCCGGCGGTAGCGAAGTATTTGTTGCTTCCCAGATCGCGGATGTTGTTAATACCCATGCAAGCGAGCAGTTCATCGTGCTTTTCGGTGAGCCCGGCAAGAGCTGAGGGCGGTACAGCCAGAACTTCGTCCAGGGTCGCGTTCTCCAACGCCTTGTCGAGTGCTTTGCCCAATTCAATCGAAACAGCCGTGGTCAGGTCCTTTTATCGATGCGTAAGAACAGCACACCCGCTCCAGCACCCGCATAAGCCGGAAGGGGAATGCACCGACACGGGGATACGTCCCAGCGCCTTGCCGGATACGCTATCGCAGCGCCACCAAGAAAACAGCGATATCCGGGATCCAATTTGCACCGAAGAAGGCGCCCCACAAGGAGATCATCCCTCGACTTGACCTTCAGCCCCTCAATGTTCAAATAGAAAAACGGCAGTATCACATTGAGGACCGGCCACTTCACGGCGCTAGTTGCGGCGCTCTTGTTGCAGTGAGTCGCGGATTATGGTCAGCAAGACGATCTGCGGATCCGCGGCCGCCACTTCCTTCATGTCCGGGTTCATGGGAACGGCGACCACGAAATAGATGGCATCCGCGACCAGGAGGAAGTTGACGATCGCCGTGAGCAACACGCCGAACTTGGTGTCATCGCCGTTCAACGTGACGACGGCGAAGCGGTCGAAGTTGGGTGACCCCACCAGGCCCCAATGAACGGCATCAGCAGACCGTGGACCAAGGCCAGTACCACGGCGCCAAACGCGGCGCCGATGACGACTGCGACGGCAAGGTCTACGACGTTGCCCTTGAGAATGAAGTTCTTGAATCCGGTCAGCATGACGCCCACCCCTACCGACTTGCGCGCCATACATTGACCGGAGGGGGTCGGCGATAACGCCGAGGATCTTCCAGCGGAGTTGCTGGAATGCTGCGGGCTGGTTGCTCCTGGTGGCCGTCTACCCCTCGGCTGGACAACCCGCGGCCGGGGATCCCCACCAACGCACGACGGAACAGCGCGGCAGGGCAGCATGCCGACCGACTTCTGGACCTCAGGAGGTAAGCATGCTTAGGATAGGCTCATGGCCGTATCCATCGGCTGCCAACAACCAGAGGAGAAACACCATGGGACTGGGCGACAAGATTCAGAACGCTGCCGAGAAGGCTGGCGGCAAAGGTAAGGAAGCTGCCGGAAGCGCCACCGGCGACGAGAGCCTCAAAAATGAAGGCAAGGCCGACCAAGCCAAAGGCGACGTGAAGCAGGCTGGCGAAAAGGTCAAGGACACCTTCAAGTAAGCCTTGCCCGAAATCGAAAGAAGGGCGCAACTCTGAGACAGAGATGCGCCCTTTCTGCCCGCAGCGAATTCGTGGGCTGGCCTGGGACCAATTTTGAGCGCTCAGCCGACGCCGGCCGCTCCGAGGAGCAGTCCCACGAGGAAAGTGAACGCGAGGGCTATGGCGCCCCCAATCAAGACACGAAAGGCAGCCTTGCCGAGGGAACCGCACCCAAGGTGCGTTCCCACACCGCCGGTGATCGCCAGGGCCAGGAGCACTGCTTCCAGGGTTACGGGGCACCGCCAGGCTTCCGGCGGGACCTACCACCGCCGGCAACGGCAACGACGGCTGGGAGAACTCACGCCGATCGAGTATGAAACAATCAACCGGACCGCATTCTTAGCGACCTAAGACCCCGAGTCAACAAAAGCCGGGGCAGTCCCAACGGAGGATCCTGACCGATTGGACGGCCGGGTCTTGCGTTAGCTGGAACACATCCGCCTGGCTAGGCCGAATCGGCATCGACCCATCCCCTGCAGAAGGCTGCTGTTGGCGCAGTACCGAACACGAGTCATTGACGATGGTCGTTACAGTACAGCTTTTGTTGTGCTTAGGCCCAGGGATTAGTCCCGTCGCGAAGCCATTGGAGGGTTCCGGGCCAGAATGTGCCCTGGAAGCGGCTGTGGAAGAGGGCAAAATGACCGATTCCGGGGCTGTTGAGGTCGTGGGGCTTTAGCTGCACAACGATGGCGGGGCTGTTCGGATAGTGCTTCAGCCCCCGTCTGATGGCGTTCTCGGATGCGAACGGATCGTCCGTTGCGGAAACGGCAAGGGTCGCGGCTGTGAAGGAAGTCTGATGCTCCTTTACCACCTTCCGCATAGGGCCTGCCCCGGCGGAGAAGTCTTTAGGGCTTCTCGCCCAGTTCAGGGCAACGCCTTTAGGCAGATCTTCGAGCCATCCGAGACTCTTGCCGGGGAAGTAGCCGTGCCAAAGCGTTATGGCTGGCATCAGGAGGTGCCAACGCCACCAATAGTGCAGCCGGTGTCCGGCGCGGTAGTCCCTCCAGTGGGCGTGTTGGGCGCCGACGGTTAGAAGCCGTTTTACCTGTTGGCCGTGTTTTGCCAGACCGACGCCGAATCCGCCAAAGCTGTGGCCGACAACGTGCAGGTCTTGACTGACGTTGTCTATGGCCCAATGAAGAACTGCGTCAATGTCCTTCAGTGCCCAGTCGTACCAGCTGGCTTGCAGGTTCCTGATGTTCGCTTCCCTGGACTGCCCGATCCCGCGGTAATCGAAGGTGATGGCGGCAAAACCGTTATCCGCGAGGAAAGAGGCGTAGCGGTGGTAATACGAGGCTAAAACTCCGGTGGCACCAACGACGACGACGACCGTGCGGCCGGACAGTTGCCCGTGGAGGGAGCAAGGTTCCCAGATGTGTCCTCGGAGTTCGTAGCCGTCTTCGCAGCGAACAGTCAGGGGTCTCCCGGTCATAGCTGTGGGTCCTTCCAGTCTTCCTTTGCGCGCCGTCGCGGGGAGTCACTGCAAGCCGACGTGTGGGTAGACATTTAAGTTCCTCCTGAGAATTGCCGGAGATCGGGGTGATCCGTCCGGACGGGCTGCTTAACCGGTCGACGAAAAACGTCAAGGAGACTGCTCTGGAAGCCAAAATGGAAGAACATCTCAGCCACCGCTACTCCGACCGCGACGATAGCGTCAGGATTGTTTGCATGGTCGTCAGTATCTTGAGTTTGATCGCGCCGATGCGTCCGGCATTCACAGGTCCACCCAGTGCGAGGCTGAACGGGCGATATGGCAAGTCACCAACTATATGGACGATCGTACAGTATAATTGTTGTTAAGTGCACGAAGAGAGGTCAACATGGATGGCAGAACGGCAAGGGGTCTGAAATCGAGAAAAATTGTGATGGATGAGGCCGTGAACATGGCCTCGATCGAGGGGCTCGAGGGTCTTTCGATCGGGGGCCTGGCCTCCCGTGCAGCGCTTAGCAAGAGCGGGGTGGCTGTGCTGTTCGGTTCGAAAGAGCATCTACAAATCGCGACGGTCGAGGCGGCGCGGGAAGTTTTCATCGCCGCGGTCGTAGCGCCCGCCCTTAAATCCGCACCCGGCCTGTCACGACTTCGGGTCCTTCTGGACGCCTGGATTTCCTACAGCCGCGACCGGGTCTTTACCGGCGGATGTTTCTTCTCGGCCGCCAGCGCGGAGTTGGATTCCAAATCCGGCCCGGTACGGGAAGCGGTTGCCAAGGCGGTTCTGGAATGGCACTCGTTGCTGGCCTCCCAAGTCCAGGCCGCAGCCGACACCGGAGAGCTCCCTGGGGCGGACGTGAACCAACTGGTGTTTGAGACGACGGCATTCCTGGAGGCGGCCAACGCGCGTTCGCTCCTCACCGGCTCGGCAGAGCCGTACGCCGCGGCCAAACGCGCGCTGGCCCGTATCTACGGGCAATGGTAATCAACAGACCTCCAGCGGGCTTCCGCCAGTGGATGGCCGGCGGCGAACCCGCTGGGCAGGAAAAAGTTGAGATTCCTCTACGCCCGTCAAGAGACTCGGCGGCCTTCGCCGCACCCCTCGCCGTCGGCACAGCCCTCGTCCCAACCGCCGGCCCGGCGATGGCTGTTTGGTTGGACACCTACACGGCCATGGCCAACGCCATGGCGACTGCAACTGACCTGCTCATCGTCGCCGCCGCGCGCCTCATCCGAGGTTCCCGTGGCCCATGAGGACTTGAGGACGGACCTATCGTGCCCGGAGCCGGGTGAAGCTTTTCAAAGCACTTGATCCGCAGCGCTGCAGCCCTCGCGCCGGCTCTGGGAGAGCATCTTGTCTGTGTCTTCGTGAACCCGTCCGGATACCGCGCCGAATTGGAGCCGGAGCCCACGAACAGTTCTTTCTTTTGACAGTCACGGCAGCCATTCGGTGAGGCGGTAAGGGGCCACCGCATGATGGCGTGCCAGCATGCGGACGTCATAGAGAAACAAAGTTAGCGCCTCCCGATTCCCTGAGTTTCCTCACTTCCAATGCGAACCAAGTCACTTAACCCGGTTCAGCCCTTGCCGCAAGCCAATAAATAACAAAGGACAAGCAATGCCGCTAGTTAGAATCGACTTACGGGAGGGCAAGAGCCCCGAGTTCCGCGCCGAGATCGGCGATATCGTTTACGGGGCTCTCGTTGATGTCGTGGGAGTACCTACGAATGACCGGTTTCAGGTCATCCAAGAACACAAGTCACGCGCCCTGGTTGCAGACCCCAGCTATATGGGTATCAGCCGCTCCGATGACGTGGTCTTCATCCAGATAACTCTCAACCAAGGCCGATCCGTGGAACAGAAACGGAACTTGTACCGGGCCATAGCCGACCATTTGCACACGCGCCTTGACCTGCGCCGAGAAGACGTATTCATAGGCCTTATCGAAGTGGCCAAGGAGAATTGGTCCTTCGGGAACGGTGAGGCCCAATACGTTCGGTGATCACACGCTCTGCAGTGACGTCGGGTGGCCGGAATTGGCGTCAGTTTCCGGGTTGAAGATTCCACTTGGAGGCTGTGGGACCGTTCCAGCTGACGGCCGCCAGGTTCATCCTGGCAACGATCGTCTTCATGGTCATACTCGCCCTCAAAGAGTGGCCCGGGCACTCATCCCCGGCCGGAGGGCCGGCACCCGTCGTCGGGCCGGCCTCGGGGATCAGAAGTTCGATGCCGCGTTCGAGCAGGTGCGCTGCGGCGGCGAGGCGGACGGGGGCGGCTCCGACGACAGCTAGCTACGGGGAGGGTCGTGGCTAGAGCCATGGTGTCCTCTGCAACGTCCGGTGGGTGGAGGTTCGTTGTTTGGGGCCTGCCGGTCCTTGCAGGGCCGGCAGTCGTTGGAAGCGCGGATCAGGCGTGAGTGGGTCCTCGACCGGGGCGCTGAATCCCACGCGGGCGTTAGCAGCAAACGTGATTTTCGGTTGTTGACGAGGTGCGCCAGAATTCCCGGAGGGTTAGAAATCGACAAGTCCACAGAACCCCCCGGCCATCCCGGATGTCCCGGCCTGGCCCGGGAGTGGCCGCCCGGTCGCGATGTAGCTGCCTGACGATATGTTCACGCTCTCGGTGGTGCAGCTTCAACCATTCATCGGGTGCAATGTGGATCACGGAAGTTTGTCCTCTCGAAAGACCCTAAGGGCTCTGAATATCGATAGACATCGATATTTAGGTGTTTCCAGATAAATCGAAGTTTGTCAATATATCCAATTGTGTTGCATGAAAATTGGGGAGTGGACGGACTGGGGTTCCACAGCGATGACTACCACGGCGGCCAGCATGCCGATGAGCGGCCAGGGGAAACTCGGGACATCGGTCATTCACCTCACCTGGGTGTTTTGCTATTGGTTCTCCACATCGAAAATCATCCAGGAGATCCGGGTTTCTGCGATTGTCAGCCGAAGCAGGAGTGGATCTTCACGCCGTAAGTTCGCCGCGTGCGTTCGCTGCTGGCGGTCAGCATCCCCACACGGAGGAAGACGCGGCCAATTCAATGGCGCTGACACCTTGTTCTTTTCTTTCGCGGGCAAGCTCGCCCGGCAGCGAGTAGCGCGGCGCGGCGGCGGCCGAACGGGCGGCGTGAGTGACGATCGAGTCAGTGAGCGACTTGACCATGTCCAGCCGCGGGTACTCTGCGTGGATGCGTTGCTCCTGTGACATGACGACGTCGGCCTTGTGGCCAAAGTCGATCCCGATCCCCTCCGTTGTCAGGTAGGCGAGAAGTCCTCGACGCTCGGCGATGCCCGGTGAACTGTGCAAGGCGATCGCTTCCCAGACCCGGTCAACGTCCCCCGCCGCCACACCATGCCGGGTTAGGATGTCGGCAGCCAGATCGGCGCCCTCCACCTCGAACCGTTCCTCGCCGGGTGCCTTGGTGCCGGTACCCAGGTCGTGCATGATGCAGGCCGCGAAGAGAAGACCCCGGTCATATGCCGCATCGTTCTGTGCGCCCTCGTGCTTCGCGAGAAGTTCAGCAAACAGGAAGCTCCGAATGCTGTGATTGGCTACCGAAGGACTCTCCGAAGCCTGTACTACAGCGAATGCCGCGCGGGCGACCGGGGTGGACGGCAGGTCGATTGAAGATGTCATGTCCCCTACGCTAACGATTGGCCGCCTGAATCAAAACGGCAGAAATGACATATATCAACCATATACTGCCATTCCGCGCATTCCCTTCCCCTGGGGTATGTATCCAATGTTGGCGATCTGCCGGAACCGGGGCCGCTGCGCACCGCCTTCGCCTTCTAGCTCTCCGACGGCGAAACGACTGAGTTATCCATTGAGCAAGCTCCCGAGCGTCCTGGTGGCCACTTCGACGCGTGAAGGCCTTTTAGTGCTCCGCAAGTTCATGCAGGACAAAGGCACATTGACGAACTTCGATATATCTGCGAAGCTCTAAATATTGATACATATCGATATTTAGTGCCTTCGGGCCTTTTGAAAGGACATTTCCGTGAACTATATTCCGCCCGAGGAATGGCTGAAGCTGCAGCACCAAGAGCGTGAACATCTCGTCAAGCAGCTACGCGGGGAGCGGGCCGCCAGCTCCGGGGCAGGCTGGGACATCCGGGATGGCCTGAGGGTTCGGAGGACTTGGCGCTTTCTAACCCTCCGGGAATTCTGGCGCACCTCGTCAACAACCGGAAATCAGGCCTGCTGCTGACGCCCGCGTGAGATTCGTCGCGGAAAGATCGCCGGCCAGCATGCCTCAGCAGGAAACGCTTCGGCTGGTACCGCGCGGAAATTGCGCTCGTCAGGGAGGTGTCTCTGGCCAACCAGGTCCCTGACCATGCTTGGATAGGACCATGTCTGTTTCTCCGACGGTCGCTGTCTGCGGCCCCGCTTCGTGGAACCACCTCATCGTCCTTGACCACCTCCCGGAGCCTGTCCCGCACATGCAGTTCGCGCGGCGCTCCTGGCAGACTGTCGGGGGCACCTCGGCGGGCAAGGCTCTGCACCTTGCGGATCTCGGCATCGGAGTGCGCTTGTGCTCGCCTCTTGGGACGGACGGCGATGGCGAGCGGGTCCGCCGCGCCCTCATCGCGGCCGGCGTTACCGTCGAAACGATTTCATCTGACCGCACCGAGCGCCACGTCAACCTCATGGCCGAGAGCGGCCGCGTATCCCTTTATGTTTCGACCCCTTCCACGCCACCGGAAGATGCGCTCGAAGCTGCCGCGGCGGTGATGGCGGCAGCGGATCTAACCGTGATTGACCTGAGCGAACTCGGTGTTCTCCTGCTGGAACGCGGAAAAGTCCGACAGTCACCGCTGTGGGTGGATCTTCACGACTACGACGGATCGTCGGCGTTCCATGAGCCATTCCTGCGTGCGGCCCAGGCCGTGTTCATGAATGACGACCGGACGGACGATCCCTGGGAGCTCATGCGCTCCTGTCTAGAGCGGGGCCCTCGCTTGGCAGTGTGCACACGCGGGGCGGCAGGGGCGATCGCGCTCGAAGAGAACGGGACGCAGCATGAGGTTGACGCAGTTCCCGCCAAAGTGGTGGACACGAACGGTGCCGGCGATGCGTTCATGGCCGGTTTCCTGGCTGCGACCCTGCACGGCGCGCCGGTTGCTCGTGCCCTCAGGGCAGCTGCGGCGCAGGCCCGCATCGCGATTGAGAGTGAGCATCTGCACCCGGTGCTCGGGCGTTGATTCCGCCTCAGCGCTGCAGGGCGTTCCTCCCCCACTAACCCGCGAACCACCTACCCGCAGTTGAGAACCTCCATATTACGAATGTTGCTCTTTCTTCGGTGGTCTCTGGTTCTCAGCGCGTGCGGCTGGAGGCGCTCTCGAAGTCCCGGACCGCGTCTCACCGGGAGGTGGAGTGCCGATGTCTTACGAGGGGCCTTCGAGTGGGTGGATCGCCCGGGTTGTCGAGGTGAGCTGGCGACGGTGCAGGCTCGCCGAGGACGGTCCGGTCCGCCTGGGCCAGGTGCGTGACGGTCGGGACTGCAAGCTGTGTTCATTGCGCAGTCGAAGATCGATGAGATCATTCATCTGACTCTGAATTCCAGGCCCGAACGGCAGACGCTCTGGCCTGTGCGGACTAAACACCTGGCCGCGCACGAACCGCCTCAAACTCGGTAAATACAGGCCATTGCGCCCCTCGGCAAAACCCTAGCGTCACAAGCCCCCTCAGGCATGGTGCGCGGCGAAATGGCTGCTTCATTTCAACAGGGCTCCGGTGTGTGTCAATGACCGGTTACGTCCCGCGGAATGGTGTAGATCTCCGCAGTTGCGCGTTGCTCCGGCGACGTAGTGAGCCATCGTGCGATGGTCAGTGAGTACCGATCAAAGAACTCACAAAGGACACAAACACACGATGGCTCTAGACCAGTCTGCCCTGCTTGACCTCCTTGGCCAACTGAAACTCACCGATGTCTCCGACCGGATCCGTGCCGCGACCGAAACCCTGTACCAGCAGCTCATCGAAGCGGAGGCGACCGCGTTCATCGGCGCCGCCCCGTTCGAACGCTCCGAAGCACGGACCACCCAGCGCAACGGGTCCCGGCCCAGGACGCTGACGACCACCGCCGGGGACCTGAACCTGAAAATCCCCAAGCTGCGGAACGGATCGTTCTTCCCGGCCCTGCTCGAACGCCGCCGCCGCGTGGACCAGGCCCTCTACGCGGTCGTGATGGAGGCCTACCTGCACGGTGTCTCCACCCGCAAGGTCGATGACCTGGTCAAGGCGCTCGGGGCCGATACCGGGATCTCCAAGTCCGAGGTGTCCCGGATCTGCGAGGACCTGGACCACGAAGTCGGTGCGTTCCGGGACCGGGACCTCACGGCCATGGATTACCCGTATGTGTTCCTGGACGCGACCTACTGCAAGGCCCGCGTCGGGCACCGCGTCGTGTCCCAGGCGATCGTGGTCGCCTTCGGCGTCGCCGCAGACGGACGCAGGGAAGTCCTCGGATTCGACGTCGGCGACAGCGAAAACGAGGGCTTCTGGACCGCGCACCTGCGGTCCTTGAAGGCCCGCGGCCTGGATGGGGTGAAGCTGGTGATCTCCGACGCGCACAGCGGCCTGAAGAAGGCCATCGGGACCGTGTTCCAGGGCGCAGCATGGCAGCGTTGCCGGGTGCATTTCATGAGAAACGTACTCTCGACCGTGCCGAAGGGATCCCAGGACATGGTCGCCTCGATCATCCGCACCGCC
>NZ_MQTQ01000011.1 GCF_020532805.1 Arthrobacter sp. SO5
GGCGTCCACCGCACCCTTGGCAGGAGCCGGGGCCGGCGTCCGTGAGGGCGCCGGGGCGGGGGGACCCTGGCTGACGGGTGCTTCGGAACGGGGCTGTTGCCCGGTTGTGTCGCGGGCGGCCTGCAGGCGCTGGGCAAGATTCATCAGGCACCTATCCGGTGCCGTGGTCCGAACCGCCGGGCCGGGGCTACGGGAGCGGTGAAACGGGCGAGCAGTTTCTGCAACGCCTTGGTGGCAGGTCCGCGAACCGAGCCGTTGAGCAGCGGAGACCCCTGGTTGGTGGAAAGAGCGACCGCCCGGGAGCGGGGTATCACCACGTCCACGCTCGTTCCGAGCACCTTCTCCACGTCGCGCAGAGAGACGCCGGCCTTGAAGTCGGCGCCGTTAAGGACCATGTGCCGTTTCAGCGGCTGCATCCCCAGCTCGGCCAGCACGTCCAGTTCCCTCCGCATCCCCCGGACACCTGGCACATCCGGGCCGCTGACGAAGAGAAAATCCGTGGCCTGGTCCAGGGCGGCCAGGGTGTGGTCGGACAGGCCGGGCGCGGTGTCCACCACGACAAAGCGGTACTGGCTGGCTAGCTGACCAAGCAGATGGGCAATGTCCTCGCCGGTCAGTCCCTCGGCGGCGTCGGGGGACTCCGGGGCGCAAAGTGCGTAGAGGCCACTGGGGTGGGCGCTCAGGAACGTCTTGAGCACCATGGTGTCCCGCCGTGCCGGGCCGTACACGGCATCCGATACCGAGTGTTCGGGGGACAGGGACAGCGCACTGCCGACATCGCCAAACTGCAGGTCCAGATCCACCAGGACCGTCCCGTGCGGTGCTGACTTCGCCAGGCCCACGGCGAGATTGCTCGCGATAGTTGTCTTTCCGACGCCGCCCTTGGGGGAGACGACGGCGATCACCCGGCCTGCAGGGGCCTCCGCCGTGGTCTGTTCCACGGGCACAGCTCGGCGGTGCAGGGCGGCGTTCCGCACGGCGCGGTGCAGCAGCGCCGCGACCCCGGCAGCGCCGGTCTCCGGTTCCAGCAGGTCTAGGACTCCGGCACGCAGCGCGGCCAGCACGATGTCGGGGTCCGGCTGTCCCGCCAGGAGCACCGACACCTCGGGGGATTCGACGTCGAACGCCGCCGCGAGCGTCAGTGCCA
The DNA here is from genome assembly GCF_020532805.1 of Arthrobacter sp. SO5. Classification (GTDB taxonomy): domain Bacteria; phylum Actinomycetota; class Actinomycetes; order Actinomycetales; family Micrococcaceae; genus Arthrobacter. The sequence continues at coordinate 1,148 of NZ_MQTQ01000011.1, forward strand.
GCTCCAGCGGCATGCCCGGGCCAAGGATCAAAACCTCTAGATCAGCCGGGCGTTCCAGCTGGTTGCGAACCTCGGCAGGGCGCTCCGGAAGCCTGCTGCCCTGCCAGCGGTGGACGTTCCCGTGCAAGGGCCCCGTGGCGGCTGCCCCGATCAGGCCGAGCAAGCCAAGATCATCGGTCACGACGACGTAGCGGCTCACTTGTAGATCCCGTCGCGGGTCAGCTCGCGGGTGCCGGTTTCCCCTGCGGTTGAGGGTTCGTCGGAGAGCCAGATAGTGCCAAATTCCTGTCCATAGACGAGCTTCTCCGCATCCGTAGCGGTCAGCGCCAGGGTGACCATCACGGCCTCGGACGCGACGCCGGGGCTGGCTCCGGAGGTCGAGTCGCCCTTAGCCGGGACGGGTGCTCCCTGCACGGCGGTGACGAGGACCTTGTGCAGCGTCAGATGCGTGACTTCGGTGGGCGGTTTTGTGATGCCGGCACCGAGGGAAACAAACACCCCGACCGTATCCCCTGCCTGCAGACGCCCACCCACCGAGCGCTGCGGTGCCAGGAGGATCGAGACCTCCTGCATCCCGGCCGGCACCGCGATGGTCCCCGGCTTCTGCATGGTGGCCGGATCGCTGAAACGCGTGCGCAGGAGCTGTTCGCCGGGGACCAGGTCCACGGTGCTGACGAGTCCGGTGAGTGTGGCGGGATCGGACACCGCCTCGGACGGAAGGGTCTTTGCCGGCACGGCCTGCCGGGTGGCGCTGCGCAGCACGACGTCGGCAGGGGTGCCGGCAGGCACTGCCGTGCTGATAATAAGAACCTCGGCGGTCTGGACGCCGGCGAGGGCACGCTGCTCTGCGCCGTTGGTGTAGGAAATCAGTAGGATGCTCCCGGCCACTGCAAGCACGACGGCTGCTACCGATGCCAGGACTCTGCTATTCACTCTGATTGCTCCTACAGGCTTAGTGCGACAAAAAAGGCGTTGAGGGGCTTTCCGTCCAGCTCTTCAACCCCGAAAGACTGGAGATCCGCGAGCGAGACCAGTGTGATGAACTTACCCTTGATGCCGGTGCAGTTGCTGCAGCCCGGCTCTGATCGCTTCTCGCTGGGCCAGCTGTGCGCGGACACTTTGAAGGCGGCGAAACCGTCCATGACGTACGAGACGTGGTTTCCGTTGCCGGAGGCGCTGGCGTAGACCGGAAGGAGAATGGTGGTGCCGTCGATATGGCAGTCTTTCGGCCCGCTCTTGCCCGGGTCGCCGCCGATGACCTGGTCGACGTCGACAGACGTGCGGCAGCTGTTCTTCACGTCCTCATCAAGCCACCCGAAGGCCCCCGGCAGGGTCTTGCCGCCTGAGCCGGTACACGTGGAGGTGCTAGTGATCCAGAGCTCGACGTCTGTGGGAGCCGAATCAAACATGCAGCGGGGGGCCGTAAACGGAAACACCGTTGCCTTGGACGGGCTGCCCCAGGACGCCTTCGCTACGGCCTCCACCTCAGTCGACTCTATGCCCAAAACCGGGGCAAACCAGTGCCGGACGGCGCTGCCGCCGTCCGGGGTGGCGGTGCTTGTCCGCACAGTAACAGATCTACCGGAGATGACGGCCGTCGCCGCGGAAACCCCGTCATGCGCGTTCTTCCCCGCCAGCGCGGTGGCCGTGGCCTCGGGATTGGTGCACCTTTTCGCGGCGCAGTCCTGTGCAATGGCCAGGGCAGCCGCGTCGGCCCCGTTTTGCAGTTGGAACCGTTCCGCGTAGATCATGCCGACGTCAACCACGATGGCGGCCATGCCCAGCATTACGACCATGAAGATTGCCGTGATCACGGCCACGGTACCGTCCTCCCCGGCGCTTAGCCGCCGCATCGCATGACCGCCCGCCCTGTGAGTGGAACCGTGGCACCGAACAGGCCCGTCAGGAGGGTCACGGAATACGTAATGGTGACCGTCACGTCCGTGGCCGCGGCGCAGGACGCCGGGGTAATTTGCACATTCCCTGCCGTGAGGGCGGGGCTGAGGTTCGGCGCCCCGTCAATCGCCGCGCTGACTGCCGGACCGGCCTGCTTCTGGACCGCCATCACCCGGACCGATTCCCGGGCCGCCGCGCCCAACTGCAGCTGCGCGTTGAAGACTCGGCCGAACTCAACGACCCCCAGCAAAAGCAAAAGAAGCAACGGAACGATCAGGGCGAACTCGACCGCGGCGGCGCCGCGTTCAGAGGAGGATCGTTCCATTGCTTCTCTCGCAGTGATGCAGTGATGTTGAGGGCGCCGAGCTGCCCCCAGCAGAGGTGGCGCCTCCCCGTTGGGGCAGCGTTCGGTTCGGGACTGGCTAGGGAACGAGCTTGGTCTGTTTGCCGAGGCCGCTGAAGAAGGTGCTCAGCTGAGTTCCGAAGGCGGTGACGCCTACGATCATCACCACCGCGATCAGGGCGACCAGCAGGCCGTATTCGACGGCGGTGGCGCCCTTTTCGTCGTTGCGAAGGCGGGACTGGAACGTGAAACCGAGTGTGTACAGGCTTGCTGCCATACGAGCGAACATGGGGACCCCTGAAGAGAGAAGCGGCTGGCCCAGCGCCAGCTCAAATCCCACATTAGAACGTGCCAAGAGGCCGGGGGACGGTGGTGCGCTGAACCTGTGGAAAGGCTTGCTTTCCGCGCTGTTCCTGCGCCGGGACTGTGCTGGCGCTGGGCATCGGAGTGACGTCGCGGCCTTAGGACGTAAACAACACCAGGCCCAGGGCCGACGCCAGCAGAGAGGGTCCGAAGGCCACTTCGGCGGGTTTGCCCGGTTGCTGTCGTCTCGCTGCGATGAGGGAGGCAATTCCCCCGACAACGAAGCTGAGGGCCCCGCCATAGAACACCTGGCCCCAGCCCAGGTGGCCCAGGTACAAGCCCACCGGCGCGGCGAGCTTCACGTCGCCCATGCCGATACCCTGCGGAGACACGAGCGCCAGGATCAGGAATGCGACGAACAAAACCGCCGCCCCGGCAACTGCCCGGAGGAACCCGGGCCAGCCCGCCGTGGCGGCACTGCTGACGGCCAAGAGCGCCAGGCCAGAAATGAGCAGGGTGCCGATGAGCGGATTCGGGAGCAGGTGAAGTGAGAGATCGATGCGGGCCAACTGGACGGCGAGCACGCCCAGCACCAGGAACGCCGGCAGCACCCAGTCCGCGCCGAACCGGAGTGCCAGGGCGGCGCCGAGGAAGCAGCTCAGTGCCGCCGTCGTGATTCGCGTCCGGCCGGCCGGCAACGCGCCGAGGCGGGGAAGCGAGCGTGCGATCACTAATTCGGAGAGCATCCCAGCGCCCAGGCTAAACAACGCTGCGGCGATGACGAGAAGCGGCCCGGCGCTGGCTGCTATACCTGCCGTGGACATAAGGACTCCCTGAGTGAAGCAGCCCGGGGCTGGCCGGGCTGAGCGTGCACTATGCACGAGGACACCCCATTTTGACCCGAGAGCCCGTCTTCGGCTATTATCGGTAGTCGTTGTGCGTGTCCTTTCTCGATGATGCGTGCCCGTATGAGAATCCGGTTGCAGGATAGCTACTCATCGTGCACATTCGGGACCATAGGACTACTGGTTGCATGGAGCCCTCACCTCTGTTCCGGTAGCGCATAGATAGTAGGTGCACCTTTGCGTGACGCCTAAAACAAGAACGCCAGAACAAGAACGAGGCAAACACCGTGCGTACGTACACCCCGAAGCCCGGCGATATCAACCGCCAGTGGCACGTCATTGACGCCACAGACGTTGTCCTTGGTCGTCTCGCGAGCCAGACCGCAATCCTGCTGCGCGGCAAGCACAAGGCCACCTTTGCGTCCCACATGGACATGGGCGACTTCGTCATCATCATCAACGCTGAGAAGGTTGCCCTCACCGGCGCCAAGCTGGAGCAGAAGCGCGCATACCGCCACTCCGGCTACCCGGGCGGCCTGACCTCCGTCACTTACGCGGAGCTGCTGGAAGCCAACCCGGTCCGCGCCGTGGAGAAGGCCATCAAGGGCATGCTCCCGAAGAACTCCCTTGCTGCCCAGCAGCTGGGCAAGCTGAAGGTTTACCGGGGTGCCGAGCACCCCCACGCAGCCCAGCAGCCCAAGACTTACGAAATCACCCAGGTCGCCCAGTAGTCCTGGCCACCAAACAACTTATCTATACAAGGAGAATCGTGGCTCAGAACGAAGAGACCACCGAGGCCGTCGTGGCTGAGGAAAACCTGACCAGCTACACCTCGGAAAGCGGTCCTGCGGAAGCAGAAGCGCCCAAGAAGGAACGCCCGGCCCTCACGGTTGCCGGCGCCGCAGTTGGCCGTCGCAAGGAAGCCGTCGCACGCGTTCGCATCGTGCCCGGCACGGGCAAGTGGACCATCAACGGCCGCGAGCTGGCCAACTACTTCCCGAACAAGCTGCACCAGCAGGATGTCAACGAACCCTTCAAGATCCTCGATCTTGACGGCGCCTACGACGTCATTGCCCGCATCCACGGTGGCGGCATTTCCGGCCAGGCCGGCGCCCTGCGCCTCGGCATCGCCCGTTCACTGAACGAGATCGACACCGAGAACAACCGCGCCACCCTGAAGAAGGCCGGTTACCTGCGCCGCGACGCACGCGTGATCGAGCGCAAGAAGGCCGGTCTCAAGAAGGCCCGTAAGGCCCAGCAGTACTCCAAGCGCTAAAAGGCGCTTTCCCAACAGGTGGCCGCTGGCGCGACCGCCTGTTGGGGCCCGCAGCGCTTTTCAGCGCTCGGATCCCCAAGCGCTAAACCCGCTTCCAAGCGCTAAACCCGCTTGCACGAAGGCCCGTTCCGCCACCCGGCGGGGCGGGCTTTCGCCGCTTAAGCCGGAGTTGCCGCGGCCATCGTCTAAACTTGGTCTGATGTCTAGATTATTTGGAACTGATGGAGTCCGAGGTTTGGCCAACGGCCTGCTGACCGCCGAGCTGGCGTTGCAGCTGGCCCAGGCCGCCGCCGTCGTGCTGGGCCATGACCGCAACACGAGCGGAAGACGGCCCCGCGCCGTGCTCGCGCGGGACCCGCGGGCGAGCGGTGAATTCATCGGCGCCGCCGTCGAGGCGGGTCTGGCCAGCTCCGGAATCGATGTCTACGACGCCGGTGTCCTGCCAACCCCGGCAGCGGCCTACCTTGTGGCGGATCTGGACGCGGACTTCGGCGTGATGATCTCCGCCTCCCACAACCCGGCCCCGGACAACGGCATCAAGTTCTTCGCCCGCGGCGGCCAGAAGCTGCCCGACGACGTCGAGAACGCGATCGAGGAGCAGCTGGGCAAGGAACCGTTCCGCCCCGTCGGCGGTGATGTGGGCCGGATCCAGCGCTTCGCGGACGCCGAGGACCGCTACATCGTCCACCTGCTCGGCACGCTCCCGCACCGCCTCGACGGAATCAAGGTTGTCCTGGACTGCGCCCACGGTGCCGCCAGCGGCTGCTCCCCCCAGGTCTTCAAAGACGCGGGCGCGGACGTGATCGTGATCGGCGCCGAGCCGGACGGCCTCAACATCAACGACGGCGTCGGCTCCACCCACCTGGGACCGCTGAAAAGCGCCGTCCTGGCGCACCGTGCGGACCTCGGCATCGCGCACGACGGCGACGCTGACCGCTGCCTCGCCGTGGACCACGAGGGCAACGAAGTTGACGGCGACGAGATCATGGCCATCCTCGCCGTGGCGCTCAAGGCCTCGGGCAAGCTGACGGAAGATGTCCTGGTGGCCACCGTCATGAGCAACCTGGGACTCAAGATCGCCCTGCGCGAGGCCGGCATCAGCCTCCGTGAAACCGGGGTGGGGGACCGGTATGTGCTGGAAGAAATGCGTGCGGGCGGCTTCAACCTCGGCGGCGAGCAGTCCGGCCATGTGATCTTTGCCGACTACGCGACCACCGGGGACGGCGTCCTCACCGGCCTGCAGCTTGCCGCACAGGTGGCCCTCACCGGGCGGCCGTTGAAGGAACTTGCCACGGTGATGACCAAACTCCCGCAGGTGCTCATCAACGTCAAGGGTGTTGACCGCACCCGCGTGAACGGCGATGAGGCCGTGGCGGATGCCGTGGCACTCGCCGAAGCCGAACTCGGCGACACCGGCCGGGTCCTCCTGCGTCCCTCCGGAACTGAACCGGTAGTTCGCGTGATGGTGGAGGCAGCAGATCACGAAACCGCCCAAACCGTTGCCGAGGACCTCGCACTCGTGGTTCGCACCGAACTGGCCCTCGCGCTCGTCTCGGACTGAGCTGACTGAACCGCTACTCAAACAGCGATGGCCCGTCTCCTGCGGAGGCGGGCCATCGTTGTCGGTGCCGGGAGCTCGCGTGGCCAGGCCCACTTGCCCCGCGCCGGGACCGGCAGGTGGACATATCCCGGTTATGTCCGTTCCCGGGCGCGGGGACTGGACATGTCCAGCCGCGGAGCTGCCTGCGCCCGGCCAAGTAAAAGTAAATGCCTACACGTAGGCCGGCGCGGCTTCCAGGCCGAAGTATTCCTCGAGCGTCTCGATGCCGCGGTTGAACATATCGCCCGCCGCGGCAACACCCACGTAGCGCAGGTGCCAGGGCTCGTAGTAGTAGCCGGTGATCTGGTGAAACTGCCACGGATAGCGCACCACGAAGCCGAAGACGTGGGCATTGGCCTTGGCCCAGACGGCTGCAGGCTGCTCGGCGAAGCAGGGCTGGAAGCCGCAGGCGCCACCGCCGTCGCCGATGTCAAAGGCCCAGCCGGTCTGGTGTTCGGAGTGGCCGGGGCGGGCGGACGCGGTATCGGCCTCGGCCTGGCCCCGTGAGTTCACGTAGTTGTTGTACGTGAACGTTTGGGTCGCGAAGGACCGATAGCCGCTCGCCAGCGTCATGGTGGTGCCCGCGGCGGCCGCGGCCGCGAACATCTTCTCCGCCGCGGCCGCCGTCGTGCTGTTCAGCAATGCCGCCTCACCGGACACGGCGAGGCGGACGGCCGGCTGGACCAGGTCTGAGGGCACATACGCCGCGGGGGAGAGCGGGCGGTGTTTGTTGACCACTACCCAGGGGCTGGCAGGGTCGGTGAGGGACTGCTGCGCCGCAGGCCCGGCGGCGGACGGCGCCGTGCTTGCGGGGATCGTTCCCGGGGCGGCCGCAGCCGGGTCAGCCGCGGGGGTGGTGGCGGAGGGCGTTGCGGTGGCGGTCTGTGCCGCGGTGGCGGGCGACGACGTCGCACTGGCGCTGTTGGTGGCGCTGCTGGCGGACGACGGCGGCAGCCCCGGTTCGGGGGTGCAGGCGGCCAGGGCGGCGAGGCCGGAGCCGGCGATCAGGAGGCGGCTGAAGGCCCGGCGGCCCGGGGCCGCCAGGCTCGGATTTTCGGAGCTCTCCGGTCCCGATTCGGCGTCACCGGAACCGTCGTGGCACATCCGTGCTAGACCTTCCTGAGCAGCATGCGCCGGATGGAATGGTCGGCGTCCTTGGTGAGGACCAGCTGGGCGCGGCCGCGGGTGGGGAGAACGTTTTCTTCCAGGTTGGGTTCGTTGATGCGCTTCCAGATCTCGCGTGCGGTCTGCTCGGCCTCGGCGTCGGAAAGCGTGGCATAGCGGTGGAAATAGGACTCCGGTTGGGCGAAGGCGGTGGTGCGGAGCTTGCGGAAGCGGTCCACGTACCACTCCTCGATGTAGGACGTTTTGGCATCAACATAGATGGAAAAGTCGAAGAAGTCACTCAGTGCCAGGCCCTGGCGCCCATCGTGCCGGGGGCGGGCCGGAGCCAGGACGTTGAGTCCCTCCACGATCAGCACATCGGGGCGGCGCACCACAACTTCCTTGCCGGGGACGATGTCGTAGGTCACGTGGGAGTACCAGGGGGCGCGGACTTCCTCGGCGCCGCCTTTGATTTCGCTCACAAAACGCAGCAGGGCCCGGCGGTCGTAGGATTCCGGGAAGCCCTTGCGCTCCAGCAGCTGCCGTCGCTTGAGCTCGGCGAGCGGGTAGAGGAAGCCATCCGTGGTGATGAGTTCCACGTTCGGGGTCCCCGGCCAGCGGCAGAGCATCTCACGGAGGACGCGGGCGATGGTCGACTTGCCGACGGCCACCGAGCCGGCGACCCCGATGACGAAGGGCGTGCGCTGGGTCTGCTCGCCAAGGAAGGTTGTGGTGGCCGCGTGCAGCTGGCCGGCCGCCTCCACATACAGGTGCAGGAGCCGGGACAGCGGAAGGTAGACCTCACGGACTTCCTTCATGTCCAGGGGATCGCCGAGTCCCCGGAGCCGGAGCACATCCTCTTCATTCAGGGGCTGCTCCATCTGGGCAGCGAGCCGGGACCAGGTCTGCCGGTCCAGCTCCACGAACGGGGAGGCGCCGTCGCCGTTCGCTTCATTGCGTTGCAAAGTCACCCTAGAGATTCTGCCCTTGGAGTGGCTGAGAGCGAAATGGACCGGCCGCGGAGCCCCGTACGGACAGAGGAACGGTCCTCCGCGGCCGCAGATCCTACGGCCGGTGCCCGGGAAACCCGCTACGCTTGTGTCCATGTGTGGAATCGTTGGATATGTGGGCCACTCAGCTGGCCGGGTAAATGCTGGACACAATGCCTTGGACGTTGTCTTGGAGGGCTTGCGGCGCCTTGAGTACCGCGGCTACGACTCTGCGGGGATCGCCGTCGTATCCGCTGGGGAGATCTCCTCGCGCAAGAAATCGGGCAAACTGGGCAACCTGATCGCGGAGCTGGAGGCTAACCCGCTGCCGGCGTCCATGACCGGAATCGGGCACACCCGCTGGGCAACCCACGGCGGCCCGACGGACCGGAACGCGCACCCGCACCTGGCCGACGAGGGCAAGCTGGCGCTGATCCACAACGGCATCATCGAAAACTTTGCCGAGCTCAAGCTGGAGCTCGTGCGCAAGGGAGTGACGTTCCTCTCCGAGACGGACACTGAGGTGGCGGCCGCCCTGCTGGCCGACATCTACCGGAACCAGCTTCAGGGCGACGCCACCAAGGGCGGCCTGACCAAGGCCATGCAGCTTGCCTGCCAGCGCCTCGAAGGAGCCTTCACCCTCCTCGCAATTCATGCTGACCAGCCCGACGTCGTGGTGGCAGCCCGCCGTAACTCCCCGCTTGTGGTGGGGCTCGGCGAGGGCGAGAACTTCCTGGGCTCCGACGTCTCCGGCTTCATCGACTACACGCGGCGCGCCGTCGAGCTCGGCCAGGACCAGATCGTCACGATCACCGCAGACACGGTTGAAATCACCGACTTCTACGGTGCCCCGGCCGAAGGCAAGGAATACCACGTCAACTGGGACCCGGCCTCGGCGGAAAAGGGCGGCTTCCCGTCCTTCATGGAAAAAGAAATCCACGACCAGCCGGACGCCGTGCTGCAGACCCTGCTGGGCCGTTCCGACATCCACGGCAAGCTCACCCTCGACGAACTCCGGATCGACCCGGACCTGCTCAAGAGCGTGGACAAGATCATCGTCCTGGCCTGCGGGACGTCCGCCTACGCCGGGCAGGTCGCGAAGTACGCGATCGAGCACTGGTGCCGGATCCCCACCGAGGTGGAGCTCTCGCACGAATTCCGCTACCGGGATCCGATCGTTGACGCGAACACGCTCATCGTGTCGATCTCCCAGTCCGGCGAGACCATGGACACGCTGATGGCGGTCCGCTACGCCAAGGAACAGGGCGCCAAAACAGTCTCGATCTGCAACACCAACGGCTCCACGATCCCGCGCGAATCCGACGCCGTGCTCTACACCCACGCCGGCCCGGAAATCGCAGTCGCCTCCACCAAGGCCTTCCTCGCCCAGATCACGGCGGCCTACCTGCTGGGCCTGTATTTGGCACAGCTGCGCGGGAACAAGTTCCAGGGCGAGATCAAGGACATCCTCGCGGACCTCGGCAAGATTCCGGCCAAGATCCAGCAGATCCTCGACAACGAGGGCCAGATCAAGGCGCTCGGCGAGTCCATGGCGAATGCCAAGTCGGTGCTGTTCCTGGGCCGCCACGTCGGCTTCCCGGTGGCGATGGAAGGTGCGCTCAAGCTGAAGGAGCTCGCCTACATCCACGCGGAGGGCTTCGCCGCCGGCGAGCTCAAGCACGGCCCCATCGCGCTGATCGAGGAAGGACAGCCCGTCTTCGTCGTCGTCCCCTCGCCGCGCGGCCGGGACTCGCTGCACGCCAAGGTGGTCTCCAATATCCAGGAAGTCCGGGCCCGCGGCGCCAAGACCATCGTGATCGCGGAAGAGGGGGACGAGGCGGTCAAGGCCTACGCCGAGCACGTCTTCTACATCCCCGAGACGCCGACGCTGCTGGCACCGCTGCTCAGCACGGTCCCGCTGCAGATCTTCGCCCTCGCACTTGCCTCCGCCAAGGGGTACGACGTGGACCAGCCACGCAACCTGGCCAAGAGCGTGACCGTAGAATAGCGCCATGATTGTTGGCATTGGCGTAGACGTCGTAGACATTGAACGGTTCGGCCGCCAGCTGGAGCGCACCCCCGGGCTGCGCGACAGGTTGTTCGTCCCGGCGGAGCGCGAACTCAACACCCGGTCCCTGGCCGCCCGGTTCGCAGCCAAGGAGGCCGTGGCCAAGGTGCTGGGGGCCCCGGCCGGCATGAACTGGCAGGATTGCTGGATCGGGCTGGACCAGCATGGTCCCACGGTCCAGGTCAAGGGCACGGTGCTGGCCGTGGCGGAATCGAAGGGCGTCAAGCGCTGGCACCTGTCGATGAGCCACGACGGCGGCATCGCCACCGCGACCGTCCTCGCCGAAGGCTAGGTTTCTCCAGCGTCACACCCGAACGCTCCCCGCAGTGACTGAACCGCGAACGGACTGAAAGCATGATCAGCGCCTACACCGGAACCCAGATACGGGAGGCTGAAAAGCCGTTCCTGGCCTCCGGCGCGGCCGCTGCCCTGATGCAGCGGGCCGCCTACGGCCTGGCCAACGCGGTGGTCCGTGAATTGCAGGACCGCAGGCAGCGCCTCTACGGCGCCAGCGTGACGGTCCTCGCCGGCGGGGGCAACAACGGCGGGGACGGGCTGTTCGCGGCCGCCATGCTGGCCGGCCGCGGGATGCGGGCGACGGCGGTGCTCACCGCGGGCGACGCCCACCCGGAGGCCCTCGCGGCCTTCGAAGCCGCCGGCGGCCGGGCCACCCGCCTGACGGCCGGGAACCTCTCCGACGTGGCGGCAGCCGCTGCAGGCACCGACGTCGTCATCGACGCGGTCCTCGGGACGGGGGCCCGGGGCGGCCTGCGGGGCACGGCCGGAGCGCTGATGGAACAGCTGGCGCTTTCCCGGCCGCCCCTGGTGGTCGCCTGCGACATTCCCAGCGGAGTGGACGCCGACTCCGGAGAAGCCCCCGCGCCCGTGCTCCGCGCGGACGTGACCGTGACCTTCGGGGCCGCCAAGGCCGGACTCCTGGCCGACCCCGGTGCCGACTTCGCAGGCTACCTCCGGGTCATCGGCATCGGCATTGAGTCTGCGCTGCCCGAGCCTGCCCTGCGCCGGCTCGAGTCCGGGGACCTGGCCCGGTTGCTGCCGCGCCCCGGCCGGCGCTCCCACAAGTACTCCCGCGGAGTGCTCGGCGTGGTGGCCGGCTCGGAGGTGTATCCGGGCGCCGCGGTCCTGGCCTGCAAGGGCGCCCTGGCCGCCGGCGTCGGCATGGTCCGGTACCTCGGACCGCCGGAGGTCGCAGACCTGGTCCGCCAGGCCTGCCCCGAAGTCGTGTACGGGCCGGAGAGCCCGGCGGATGCCCGCGTCCAGGCCTGGCTGCTGGGTCCGGGCCTCCACGACGGCGCCCAGGAGCAGCTGGAGCGGGTCCGCGAAGCCGCTGCCACAGGGCTTCCCCTCGTGGCAGACGCCGGCGCGCTGCCGGCCTTGCCCCGCAGCCAGGCCCCGCACATGGTGCTGACCCCGCACGCCGGTGAACTTGCTGCGCTGCTGGCCCGATACGGCGACGGCCGCGGCCGCCCCGGCGTGGAGGACGCGACCCTTGCCGCCGTCGGGCAGGCAGCGTCGCTGACCGGAGCCACGGTGCTGCTCAAGGGCGCCACGACCCTGGTGGCCGCCCCCACGGGAACCGCCTTCAGCCAGGCCGAGGCCACCCCCTGGATGGCCACTGCCGGCAGCGGGGATGTCCTGGCCGGGGTGCTCGGATCGCTGCTGGCACAGCTGTCCGGGAACGTTGAAGCCTTCGCCGGGCACGGCATCGGGGCGCCGGACCGTTGGGCGGCGATCGCTGCCATGGCCGCAAGCCTGCACGGACGCGCAGGAACGATAGCATCCGCCGGGGGACCGGTGACCGCCACTGCCATCGCCGCGGCGGTGCCGGAGGTCCTGCGGCGGCCCAACAGGGAAGCATATCCGCCCGCGTGAATTAGTAACCCTACTTACCAGTAGTCTGTCTAGAGATTGTCCGCATCACACGAGGAGTACACATGGAAGTCTGGCCCGGAACGGCTTACCCGCTGGGAGCCACCTTTGACGGCACCGGCACCAACTTTGCGCTGTTCAGCGAACTCGCCGAGCGGGTGGAGCTGTGCATCCTCGCTGAGGACCTGACCGAAACCCGTATTGAGCTGACCGAGATCGACGGGTACGTGTGGCACTGCTACCTGCCCAACGTCCAGCCCGGGCAGAAGTACGGTTACCGTGTCCACGGCCCGTACGAACCTGAAAACGGCAGTCGCTTCAACCCGAACAAGCTCCTCATGGACCCCTACGCCAAGGCCGTCCAGGGCCAGATCGATTGGGACCCGGCGCTTTTCACCTACGAATTCGGCGACCCCGACTCCCGCAACGATGCCGATTCGGCGCCGCACACCATGCACGGCGTGGTCATCAACCCCTTCTTCGAGTGGGACGGCGACCGCCAGTTGCGGATCCCGTACCACCAGTCGGTCATCTACGAGGCGCACGTGAAGGGCCTGACCGAGCTCCACCCCGACATCCCCGAGGACCAGCGCGGCACCTACGCCGGCGTCTCCCACCCGGCCGTCATCGAGCACCTGAAAAAGCTCGGCGTCACCGCGATCGAACTCATGCCGGTGCACCAGTTCGTCAACGACGGAACGCTCGAGGAGAAGGGCCTCAACAACTACTGGGGCTACAACACCATCGGCTTCTTCGCGCCGCAGAACACCTACAGCTCCTCCGGTGACGTCGGGCACCAGGTCCAGGAGTTCAAAGCCATGGTCCGCGATCTTCACCGGGCCGGCATTGAGGTGATCCTGGACGTGGTCTACAACCACACCGCGGAGGGCAACCACCTCGGCCCCACGCTGTCCTTCAAGGGCATCGACAACCAGGCGTACTACCGGCTGGTGGATGATGACCAGAAGCACTACATGGACTACACCGGCACCGGAAACTCGCTCAACGTCCGGCACCCGCACTCCCTGCAGCTGCTGATGGACTCCCTGCGCTACTGGGTGACGGAAATGCACGTCGACGGCTTCCGTTTCGACCTCGCCTCCACGCTGGCCCGCGAGTTCTACGACGTCGACAAGCTGTCGACGTTCTTCGAACTCATCCAGCAGGACCCGATCGTTTCCCAGGTCAAGCTGATCGCCGAGCCGTGGGACATCGGCCCGGGCGGCTACCAGGTGGGCAACTTCCCGCCGCAGTGGACCGAATGGAACGGCAAGTACCGCGACACCGTCCGTGACTTCTGGCGCGGCGAGGCCTCGACACTGGGCGAATTCGCGTCCCGCCTGACCGGCTCGGCCGACCTCTACGAAAGCTCCGCCCGGCGCCCGGTGGCCTCGATCAACTTCGTCACCGCGCACGACGGCTTCACCATGCGTGACCTCGTGTCCTACAACGAGAAGCACAACGACGCCAACGGCGAGGGCAACAACGACGGCGAATCCCACAACCGCTCCTGGAACTGCGGTGAGGAAGGGGACACGGACAACGACCAAGTCCTGACCCTCCGCGCCCGCCAGCAGCGCAACTTCATCGCCACCCTGCTGCTCTCGCAGGGCGTGCCCATGCTCCTGCACGGTGACGAACTCGGCCGGACCCAGCAGGGCAACAACAACACCTACTGCCAGGACTCCGAACTGAGTTGGATCCACTGGGAAGCCATGGACCAGCCGCTCGTGGAGTTCACCGCCGTCGTCAACAAGATCCGGCACGACCACCCGACCTTCCGGCGCAGCCGCTTCTTCGACGGCCGCCCGGTGCGCCGCGGTGAAGGCGAGAAGCTGCCGGACATCGTCTGGCTCAAGACTGACGGCACCGAGATGCTCCCGGAGGACTGGGACAGCGGATTCGGCCGGACGATCGGCGTGTTCTACAACGGGCACGGCATCCAGGAGCAGGACTCCCGCGGCCGCCGGATCACCGACGACAGCTTCCTGCTCGGTTTCAACGCCCACGACGACGACGTGGATTTTGCGTTGCCGACAGCTGAGTACTCACCGTTCTGGGACGTCCTGGTGGACACGGCGGACCAGGCCAGCACCGAGGAACCCTTCAAGGCCGGAGCCGTCCTGAAACTTGCCGCCAAGTCCATGGTGGTGCTCCGGGCGCACTCCGGTCCCGAGGTGGAGGTGGACTACTCCGCGGCCGCTTCGCTGGCCTCCATGGCCGAGCATGAGGACGCGCTGGAGGAGATGGTGGAGTCCCAGGAAGAGGCCGCAACCGTCGCCGCGAAAGCTGCCGCCACGGAGGACCCTGCTTCATGAGGACGCCAGTCTCGACCTACCGGCTGCAGATCCGGCCGGGCTTCACCCTCCAGGACGCCGCCGACGTCGTGCCGTATCTGAAGTCGCTGGGCGCGGACTGGATTTACCTGTCCCCGATCCTGACCGCGGAGAAGGGTTCGGACCACGGCTATGACGTGACCGACCCGTCGGCGATCGACCCCGACCGCGGCGGGCCCGAGGGCCTCGCCGCGGTGTCGGCGGCCGCACGGGCCGCCGGCATGGGCGTGCTCGTGGACATTGTGCCCAACCACGTCGGCGTCGCCACTCCGTCCCAAAACCCGTGGTGGTGGTCCCTGCTCAGGGAAGGCCAGCAGTCCCGCTATGCCCCGGCGTTCGACGTCGACTGGGACTTCGGCGGCGGCCGGATCCGGATCCCCGTGCTGGGGGAGGACTCCGACGTCGACGCGCTTGAGGTCAAGGACGGGGAGCTGCGGTACTACGACCACCGCTTCCCGCTCGCCGAGGGCAGCTATACGGAAGGGGATGACCCCCGCGAGGTCCATGCCCGCCAGCACTACGAGCTGGTGGGCTGGCGACGGGCCGACACTGACCTGAACTACCGGCGGTTCTTCGCCGTCAACAGCCTGGCCGGGATCCGGGTGGAAATCCCGGACGTCTTCGATGAGGCCCACGCCGAGATTGTCCGCTGGTCCCGCGAGGGCCTGGTTGATGGTCTGCGCATCGACCACCCGGACGGTTTGGCCGATCCGGAAGGCTACCTCCACCGGCTCCGCGAGGTCACCGGCGGCAGCTACCTGCTGATCGAGAAGATCCTTGAGCCGGGGGAGACGCTGCCGGCCGGTTTCGACTGCGAGGGGACCACCGGCTACGACGCGCTCGCGGACGTGGACCGGCTCTTCGTCGACCCCGCCGGGCAGGAAACCCTCGACGCGCTCGACACGGGGTTGCGCGGCGGCCAGGCGGCGGACTATGAGGACATGATCCGGGGCACCAAGCGCCGCATCACGGACGGGATCCTGCATTCGGAGATGCTCCGGCTGGCGCGGCTGGTGCCGTCCGGAACAGGGCTCGGCACCGCGCAGGCCGCGGACGCCTTGTCCGAAGTCATCGCCGCGTTCCCGGTCTACCGCAGCTACCTGCCCGAGGGCGGTGACGTCCTGAAGGAAGCGTGCGAACTCGCCGTCCGCCGCCGGCCGGAACTGGCAGACGCCGTCGGGCTGCTGCTCCCGCTGCTGCTCGACGCCGGACTTGAGCCCGGCGCCGAGCTGGGACGCCGTTTCCAGCAGACCTCCGGCATGGTCATGGCCAAGGGCGTGGAGGACACCGCGTTCTTCCGCTACACCCGGCTGGGCACCCTTACGGAGGTCGGGGCCGACCCGACCGAGTTCTCGGTTGCACCCGATGAGTTCCACGCCCGGATGACCCGCCGCCAGGCCGACATCCCGCTGTCCATGACCACGCTGAGCACGCATGACACCAAACGCAGCGAGGACACCCGGGCCCGGATCTCCGTGCTCGCGGAGCTGGCGCCGGAATGGCGGGCCGCCCTGGCCCGGCTGCAGGACCTGGCGCCACTGCCCGACGGGCCGCTGGCCAACCTGTTGTGGCAGGCCATTGCCGCTGCCTGGCCCGCGGACCGTGAGCGGCTGCAGTCGTATGCGCAGAAGGCGGCCCGCGAGGCCGGCAACTCCACGGACTGGCTGGACCCGGACGCGGCGTTCGAGGAGAAGCTGGCCGCCGCCGTCGACGCGGCCTTCGACAACCCGGAGGTCCGGGCGGAGCTGGAATCCCTCGTGGAGCTCCTGGCGCCGTATGGTGCCGCCAATTCGCTCGGCGCGAAGCTGGTCCAGCTGACCATGCCGGGAGTCCCCGATGTCTACCAGGGCACCGAGTTCTGGGACCGCTCGCTGACCGATCCGGATAACCGGCGGCCCTTCGACTACGGTGCGCGGCGCGCGGCCCTGGCCGCGCTCGACGCCGGCGAGCGTCCGGCGTCGCACACCGACGACTCAGCCAAGCTCCTGGTCACGTCGCGGGCGCTGCGCCTGCGCCGGGACCGCCCGGAGCTGTTCACGGGCTACCGCCCGGTTGCGGCCACCGGGGCAGCCGCCGGGCACCTGGTCGGCTTTGACCGGGGCGGGGAAGCGGGCCCCGGCGCGCTCACGCTCGCTACCAGGCTGCCCCGCGGCCTGGAGCAGCACGGCGGCTGGCGGGACACCGCCGTAGAGCTGGACCGCACAATGACCGATGAACTGACGGGCGCCACGTTCGGCCCGGGTGCCGTGGAAGTGGCCGCCATCCTGGCCAGCTACCCGGTTGCCCTGCTGGTCCCCGCCGAGCACTGACTAAAACCACCGAAAGCGAACGGAAAGCTGTGATCACTGTGCCTGCCAATGGAAATGAACGCTTTGACCTTTGGGCGCCGGAAGCGGGCACCGTGACGCTGCTGGCCGACGGTCAGGAGTACCCGATGACGCGCCGGGCCCACGCCGACGGTGGTGACGGGGGCGGCTGGTGGACCGCGCCGGGCGCCCCCGCCGCCGGGGACGTGGACTACGGCTACCTCCTGGACGGGGACACCACGCCGCTGCCGGACCCGCGGTCCCGGCGGCAGCCCGCCGGTGTCCATTCGCTGTCGCGGACGTTCGACGCCGGCAGCCACGAGTGGGCTGACGGGCAGTGGCAGGGCCGCGGGCTGCAAGGGGCCGTGATCTACGAACTGCACATCGGCACCTTCACCCCCGAGGGCACGCTGGATGCGGCCATCGGGAAGCTCGGCTACCTCGTGGAGCTCGGCATCGACTTTGTGGAGCTACTGCCGGTCAACGGCTTCAACGGCACCCACAACTGGGGCTACGACGGCGTGCTCTGGTACGCCGTGCACGAAGGCTACGGCGGACCGGCCGCGTACCAGCGCTTCGTGGATGCCGCCCACGCCGCCGGGCTGGGCGTGATCCAGGATGTGGTGTACAACCACCTCGGACCCAGCGGGAACTACCTGCCGCGCTTCGGGCCGTACCTGAAGTCCGGGGAGGGCAACACCTGGGGCGACTCGGTGAACCTCGACGGACCCGGGTCCGACGTCGTCCGCCGCTACATCCTCGAGAACGCCGCCATGTGGCTGCGGGACTACCACGTGGACGGGCTCCGGCTCGACGCCGTGCACGCCTTCAAGGACGAGCGGGCGGTCCACCTGCTCGAGGAGTTCGGTGCCCTCGCCGACGACGTCTCTGCCGAAACCGGGCGCCCTGCCACGATGATCGCCGAGTCGGACCTCAACGATCCGCGGCTGCTGTACCCGCGGGACATCAACGGCTACGGCCTGGCAGGGCAGTGGAGCGATGACTTCCACCACGCCGTCCATGTCAACGTCAGCGGCGAGGCCACCGGCTACTACGCCGACTTCGAATCCCTCGAGGCCCTGGCCAAGGTCCTGGTTGACGGATTCTTCCACGACGGCAGCTACTCCAGCTTCCGCGGGCGGCACCACGGCCGGCCCATCAACACCGGCGTGGTCCACCCGGCGGCGCTGGTGGTCTGCAGCCAGAACCACGACCAGATCGGCAACCGGGCCACCGGCGACCGGCTGTCCCAGACGCTGGGGTACGGGCAGTTGGCGCTGGCCGCCGTCGCGACCCTGACCTCGCCGTTCACGCCGATGCTGTTCATGGGCGAGGAATACGGCGCCACCACGCCGTGGCAGTTCTTCACCTCGCACCCGGAGCCCGAGCTCGGGAAGGCCACCGCGGAGGGCCGGATCCGGGAGTTCGAGCGGATGGGCTGGGACCCCGCCGTCGTGCCCGACCCCCAGGACCCGGACACGTTCACCCGCTCCAAGCTCGACTGGGCCGAAGCCGCCGGCGGGGACCACGCCCGGCTGCTGGAGCTCTACCGGAAGCTGATCGCGCTGCGGCGTGCCACACCGGAGCTCGCCGGAGCCGGATTCGAGGACACCGCGGTTGCCTTCAGCGAGGCCGACGGCTGGCTCCGCCTGCGCCGCGGCAGCGTGGAGGTGGCGATGAACTTCGCCGCAGAACCGCGCACTGTCTCCGTCACCGGCACGTCGATTGCGCTGGCGACGGACGACGCCGTGCGGCTCGCCGCCGGGCAGCTTGACCTTCCCGGCCACAGTGCCGCGATCATCTCGAAGTAGAACAGGACAGTACCTATGACGTACGTTGCAGCAGAAACCCGTTATGACTCCATGCCGTACCGCCGCGTGGGCCGCAGCGGGCTGAAGCTCCCCGCCATTTCGCTCGGCCTCTGGCACAACTTCGGCGACGACAAGCCCTTCGAAACGCAGCGCGCCATCCTGCGCCGGGCCTTCGACCTCGGCGTCAACCACTTCGACCTGGCGAACAACTACGGGCCGCTCGCCGGTTCGGCCGAGACCAACTTCGGCCGCCACCTGAAGGACGACTTCGCGCCCTACCGGGACGAGCTCATCATCTCCACCAAGGCCGGCTACAACATGTGGCCGGGCCCGTTTGGCGAATGGGGATCCCGCAAATACCTGCTCGCCAGCCTGGACCAGTCGCTGACCCGGATGGGCCTGGACTACGTGGACATCTTCTACAGCCACCGCCCGGACCCGGAGACCCCGCTGGAAGAGACCATGGGGGCCCTGGACCAGGCCGTGCGGTCCGGCAAGGCCCTCTACGCCGGCATCTCCTCCTACACCCCGGAGCAGACCCTCGAGGCGGCCCGGATCCTCAAGGAGCTCGGCACTCCGTTGCTGATCCACCAGCCCAGCTACTCCATGTTGAACCGCTGGACCGAGAACGGCAGTCCCAACCTGTACGAGGCGCTGGAGCAGGTGGGGGCGGGTTCGATCGCCTTCTCGCCGCTGGCACAGGGCATGCTCACCGACCGTTACCTGGACGGCGTTCCGAAGGACTCCCGCGCCGCGCAGGACAAGTCCCTCGACGAAGGCATGATCACCGCGGAAAAGCTGGACCGCGTGCGCGGGCTCAACCGGATCGCCGAGGGCCGGGGCCAGACCCTGGCGCAGATGGCGATCGCCTGGATCCTGCGCGAGCAGGGCAAGGGCTCCTCCGTGACGTCCGCCCTCGTGGGCGCGTCCAGTGTCCGGCAGCTCGAAGACACTTTGTCCGCGATCAACAACCTGGACTTCACCGCCGATGAGCTGGACGCGATCGACGAGTTCGCCGTCGAGTCCGATATCAACCTCTGGGCGCAGAAATAGCCCGCTGACCGCCAGCGGTCACAGATTCGACGTCGGCGCCGGGAACAAGCAAAGACCCGGCGCCGTTGACTACAATGCATAAGGGTGCCGCATGGCCCCATGCCCGTCTGCCGACGTCGCGCATCAGAGCGCGACCGCGCCGGGCATAAGAAGTTTGTTCTCAAAGGAGTTCCGTGTCTTCAAATCCGATTCGTGTTGCTATCGTCGGCGTGGGTAACTGTGCCACTTCGCTGGTCCAGGGCGTCCAGTACTACAAGGATGCTGATCCCGCGGCCACGATCCCGGGTTTGATGCACGTGGAGTTCGGCAAGTACCACGTCAACGATGTGCAATTTGTTGCCGCTTTCGACGTCGACGCCAAGAAGGTGGGCCAGGACCTGTCCGCCGCCATCCTGGCCAGCGAGAACAACACCATCAAGATCGCCGATGTCCCGCCGGCCGGCGTCACCGTCCAGCGCGGCCCGACCCTGGACGGACTGGGCAAGTACTACCTCGAGACGATCGAGCAGTCCACTGAAGAGCCGGTGGACGTCGTCCAGGCACTCAAGGACGCCCGCGTCGACGTCATGGTCTGCTACCTGCCCGTCGGTTCCCAGGAAGCGGCCGAGTTCTACGCCCAGTGCGCGATCGATGCCGGCGTGGGCTTCGTCAACGCGCTGCCCGTCTTCATCGCCGGAACCAAGGCCTGGGCGGACAAGTTCACCGCTGCCGGCGTCCCGATCGTGGGCGATGACATCAAGAGCCAGATCGGCGCCACCATCACGCACCGCGTCATGGCCAAGCTGTTCGAGGACCGCGGCGTCACCCTGGACCGCACCTACCAGCTGAACGTCGGCGGCAACATGGACTTCAAGAACATGCTGGAGCGTGACCGCCTGGAGTCCAAGAAGATCTCCAAGACCCAGGCCGTGACTTCCAACGTCGAGGCCGTGATGGCCGCGAAGGACGTCCACATCGGCCCGTCGGACTACGTCCAGTGGCTCGATGACCGCAAGTGGGCCTTCGTCCGCCTCGAAGGCCGCAACTTCGGCGACGCCCCCGTGTCCCTGGAATACAAGCTCGAGGTCTGGGACTCGCCCAACTCCGCCGGTGTGATCATCGACGCCATCCGCGCCGCCAAGATCGGCCTGGACCGCGGCGTCGGCGGCCCGCTGCTCTCGGCGTCGAGCTACTTCATGAAGTCCCCGCCGGAGCAGTTCAACGACGACCTCGCCCGGGAAAAGGTCGAGGCCTTCATCCGCGGCGACCTCGAGCGCTAACCCGCTTCGCCCCGCAACGCACACCGCAACGCGGGGTCACTTACGGCCCATAATCCCCCCGGGGACGGGCGGTAAGTGACCCCGCGTTGCTGTTTTAGAAGAGGCCTACCGGGTTGCCTTCGGCGTCGACGTCCATGCGCATCGCGGCCGGGACCTTGGGCAGTCCCGGCATAGTCATCACCGCGCCGGTCAGTGCCACGATGAACCCCGCACCCGTCTTGGGAATGAGGTCCCGGACGTGGACGGTGAAGCCCTTGGGGGCGCCCAGCCTGGTCGCGTCGTCGCTGAAGGAATACTGGGTCTTCGCCATGCAGACGGGGAACCCGGACCAGCCGTTCTTCTCGATCTCCGCGAGCCGCTTGAGCGCCGGTACCGAGAAGTCGACGCCGTCGGCCCCGTAGATTTCCTGGACGATGGTGCTGATCTTGTCCTCCACCGACATCTCCAGCGGGTACAGGTGCCGGAAAGTGTGCGGGGCATCGATCGCCGCAGCAACCTTCGCGGCCAGTTCATCCCCGCCGTCGCCGCCCCCGCCGCGGCCCCAGACATCTGCCACGGCGGCCTGGATGCCCTCGGCGGCGCACCAGTCCAGCAGCCAGTCCAGCTCTTCCTGGGTATCGGTGGCGAACTTGTTGATGGCCACCACCGGGGTGATGCCGAACTTCTCCACGTTCCGTACATGGCGCTGCAGATTGACGACGCCGGCGGCCAGCGCCTCGACGTTCGGCACCTTGAGCTGGTCCTTGGCGATGCCGCCGTGCATCTTGAGCGCCCGGATGGTCGCGACGACAACAACCGCGCACGGGGCCACGTCTGCCACTCTCGCCTTGATATCCATGAACTTCTCTGCGCCCAGGTCAGCGCCGAAGCCGGCTTCGGTGACAACGATGTCCGCCAGGCTGCGCGCGGTCTGGGTGGCGATCAAAGAGTTGCAGCCGTGGGCGATGTTGGCGAACGGCCCGCCATGAACCAGGGCCGGCGTGCCGGCGATGGTCTGCACAAGGTTGGGCTTGATCGCGTCCTTGAGCAGCATCGTCAGCGCGCCCTGGACGCCCAGGTCGGCCACGGTGACCGGCTGGCGTTCGTAGGTGTAGCCGAACGTGATCCTGCCCAGCCTGTCCCGGAGGTCATCCAAATCCGTGGCTAGGCAGAAGACCGCCATGATCTCGGACGCCACGGTGATGTCGAAGCCGTCCTGCCGCGGGATGCCCTGCGCCGGGCCGCCCAGTCCGATCACGACCTCGCGAAGGGACCTGTCGTTCATGTCCAGGACTCGCTTGAACGTCATCCGGCGGGGGTCGATGTTCAGCTCGTTGCCCTGGAAGATGTGGTTGTCCACGAGGGCCATCAGGGCGTTGTTCGCCGACGTGATGGCATGGAAATCGCCGGTGAAGTGGAGGTTGATCTCGTCCATCGGCAGGACCTGGGAGTAGCCCCCGCCCGTGGCGCCGCCCTTCATGCCCAGGATGGGCCCGAGGGAGGGCTCGCGCAGCGCGATCATCACCTTGTGGCCTGCGCGGGCCAGGGAGTCCGCGAGCCCCACAGTGGTGGTGGACTTGCCCTCACCCGCCGGCGTCGGCGACATCGCGGAGACCAGCACCACCTTGCCGGGTACGCGGGCCGGCCGGCCGGCCAGGGACGCCGCCAGTTTCGCCGGATTGATCTTGGCCTTGAAGCGGCCATAGAACTCCAGGGCGTCCGCGTTGATGCCAGCCGCGGCAGCGATCTCCTCGATCGGCCGCATCGTGGCCTCCTGCGCGATCTCCAGATCGCTCCGGGCGGCTCCCCGGGCGGCTCCCGGGGCGGCTCCCGGGGCGGCTCCCGGGCCGCTTCCCGGGACGGCGGTGCCCTTCGTGGCGGCGGCCTCGGTGGAGGCGGCTGCGGGAATCGTGGGTTCAGACATCGTTGTCCTTCGGTTCGTGGCGTCGGTGGGTGTTCCGGGCAGTGGTTGCATGCCGGTGCTAGCGGCCGATGACTCCGGCTACGGGCGGGTGGCCCACCGGAACGGTCAGGTTTCCAAAGTACTGGCTCAGGGCGCTGTGATAGCTCTCCAGCGTGATGGCGGCAGTGCGTTGCCAGCCGAAGCCCAGGGCATACACGGCCGCGGCCCGGCCCAGGTCCCCGCGCGTGGCCGGGTCGTCATGCAGGGCCTCGAGCACGTCCGCCCAGTCACCGGGCTTATGGCCTTCCACGAGCAGGCCGGTGCGCCCGTCGAAGATCGCGCGGGAGAGCCCGCCCACCCTGGTGGCGACCACCGGCGTCCCGCAGGCCTGCGCCTCGAGGGCCACGAGGCCGAACGATTCGCTGAAGGAGGGCATCACCACCACGTCGGCGGACCGGTACCAGCCGGCGAGTTTGGGCGCGCTGACGGGGGCGTGGTGGGTGACGACGTCGTTCATCCCGGCGGAGCTGATCAGCGCGTGCAGGTCAAAGTCCTTGGCCCCGCTCACGGCGCCCACGATGGTTAGCTGCAGGTCGATGTCCGGGCGGCGGGCCCGGAGCAGCGCCGCCGCCTTGATCAGGATCTGGGGGCCCTTAAGCCGCTGGATCCGTCCGGCGAACAACAGGTGGAACCGTTCGGGCGGCACGCCGTGTTCCGCCCGGGCGCGGGTCCGGAAGGCGGGGGTGAACACGGCCAGGTCGACGCCGGGCGGGGCGACATCGATGTGATCGGCGTCGGCGTTGTAGTGGGAGACCAGCTCCGCGGCCTCCGCGCCGGTGTTGGCGATCAGCCGGGTGGCGCCGTCGACGATCCGGTGCTCGCCGTCCTCGCGCCGGCGCGGTTCCGGCTGCTCCCCGGACTCCAGCAGCAGGTTCTTCACCTTGGCCATGGTGTGCATGGTGTGCACCAGCGGGACGTTCCACAGCCGGGAGAGCTCAAGCCCGGCCACGCCGGAAACCCAGTAATGCGAATGGATCACGTCGTAGCGGCCGTGCGGCTGGAGCTGGCGGATCCTGTCGATCTCGGCCACCATGCTGTGCAGCAACTCCGGCAGCTGCTCCTTGGGCAGCTTCCGCGGCGGCCCGGCCAGGACATTGTGGACACACACACCGGGGGACGGGTGCTCGACGGCGGCCTGGCCGGCGGCGGTGGACCGGGTGAAGATCTCCACTTCGACGCCGGTCTCCGCGAGGGCGGCGGCCAGCGCCCGGATGTACACGTTCATGCCCCCGGCGTCGCCGGATCCGGGTTGCTCCATCGGCGAGGTGTGCAGCGAGAGGAAGGCGACGCGGCGGACCAGCGACATCCCGCTCCTTTCCTGACATAAAGCACACCCGAACCTGGATTCGATAAAACACTACTCCTGAAGTTCCCGCGGGCCGGACTTTTCACGGTGCCGGTCACAGCTCCGCGCGGCTGCTAACGTGGCGGCTGTGAGGACACGGGCAGAAACTCGAACAGCCGCGGCAGGCTGGGACATCCGTCCGGCCACGGCACGGGACTGGCCGGCCATCTGGGGCATCCTCGAACCGGTCATCCGGGCGGGCGAGACCTTCACCTGGGACCGGGACACTACCGAGGAACAGGCCCGCGGACGGTGGTTCAAGCAGGCCCCCGGACAAACGTTCGTCGCCGTCGGCCGCGGGGATCTGGCCGGCGTCGTGCTCGGGACGGGGGAGCTGCACGCCAACCAGGGCGGCGGCGGAAGCCACGTCGCCAACGCCGGCTACATGGTCCACCCGGCCCACGGCGGCAGGGGGATCGCGCGCGGGCTCTGCGCCTATTCGCTGGACGCCGCCCGGTCCGCCGGGTTCCGGGCCATGCAGTTCAACGCCGTCGTCGAAAGCAACGTCCGCGCCGTCGCTGCGTGGCAGTCGATGGGCTTCGAGGTGCTCGCGACCATCCCGGAAGCCTTCCACCACCCGAGCCTGGGCTACGTAGGCCTGCACCTGATGTACCGGACGCTCTAGCTGTACTCGGCCAGGACGTTGGTTACACGGTGAAAGGGTGAAGACCTCTTAGGTTGGTGGTTACCACACACACCTAACG
>NZ_MQTQ01000012.1 GCF_020532805.1 Arthrobacter sp. SO5
TGACCGCCGCGTCGGGAACCAGAGTCATCGGCCCGGAATATCTGCTCCACCCGCACACCGCACCGGCCCGGTACATCAGCTTGCTGGAGTTCGCCGCCAGCAACCCCGGGGGCAGGCTCACCGAGCCCGGCGACGTCGTGTTCTGCACCAGCCCGCGGCCGGCGGCCACTGTCGACGCCGACGGCGGCTCCGCCGTCGCGTTCCCCGCGAGGGCGCTGCGAATCGACGCCGGCGACCCCGGAGGGCTGCTGCCCGACGTCGTCGCCGCGGACATCAACGCGCTGTCCGGCAGGGACAAGGCCTGGCGGCGCTGGCAGTTGCGCCGTGTACCGGACGCCCAGCGGACGAAGCTTGCCGAAACGCTCACCCGATTGCAACACGGGCAGCACCTGACCCGCGAACGCCTCAAGCGGCTGGAAGAACTCGCTACCCTGATTACGGACGGCGTAGCGGGCGGAAGCCTTACCCTGACAGACCCCGGCACAACGCCCGCCGAACCACAGACCGAAGGAACCACGTAATGCCCCCCAAAATGAAGGTGGACCTCGCCCCGTCCACCATGAAGGAACTCAAGGACACCCTCTGGAAGGCCGCGGACAAGCTACGCGGCTCCATGGATGCCTCCCAGTACAAGGACGTGATCCTGGGCCTGGTGTTCCTGAAGTACGTCTCGGACGCGTTCGAGGAGCGCCGCGGGCAGATCCAGGCCGAACTGGAGGCGGACGGGCTCAACGAGGAGCAGATCGCCCAGCTGATCGACGACGTGGACGAGTACACCGGCCGCGGCGTCTTCTGGGTGTCGGAGCGGGCGCGCTGGGGCTATTTGGCCGAGAACGCTAAGGGCCTGCCGGCGATGGACGGCGCCGAGCCAAAGTCGATCGGCCAGCTCATCGATGAAGCCATGGACCTCATTATGGCCGACAACAAGTCCCTTGCCGCCACGCTCCCCCGCATCTACAACCGCGACAACGTGGACCAGCGCCGCCTCGGCGAGCTGCTGGACCTGTTCAACTCGGCGCGCTTCACCGGCCAGGGCGCCAGCAAGGCCCGCGACCTGCTCGGCGAGGTGTACGAGTACTTCCTGGAGAAGTTCGCCAAGGCCGAGGGCAAGCGCGGCGGCGAGTTCTACACCCCCGCCGGCGTGGTCCGCGTCCTCGTGGAGGTCCTCGAACCGCACCGCGGCCGCGTCTACGATCCCTGCTGCGGCTCGGGCGGCATGTTTGTTCAGGCCGAGAAGTTCCTCGCCGCGCACAACATGGAGGGCTCGGACATCTCCGTCTACGGCCAGGAGCTCAATGAGCGCACCTGGCGTATGGCCAAGATGAACCTCGCCATCCACGGCCTCAACGCCAACCTCGCCTCCCGTTGGGGCGACACCTTCGCGCGGGACCAGCACCCGGAGCTGACCGGCAGCAACGGCGCGGACTTCATCATGGCCAACCCGCCCTTCAACATCAAGGACTGGGCCCGCTCCGAATCCGACCCCCGCTGGAAGTACGGCGTCCCCCCGGCCGGCAACGCCAACTACGCCTGGATCCAGCACATCATCTCCAAGCTGGCCCCCGGCGGCAGCGCCGGCGTGGTCATGGCCAACGGCTCCATGTCCTCCAACTCCGGCGGCGAGGGCGAGATCCGCGCCCAACTCGTGGAGGCCGACCTGGTCTCCTGCATGGTGGCCCTGCCCACCCAGCTCTTCCGCAGCACCGGCATCCCGGTCTGCACCTGGTTCTTCGCCAAGGACAAAACCGCAGGCAAGAACGGCTCCGTGGACCGCACCGGCCAGGTGCTCTTCATCGACGCCCGCAACCTCGGCTACATGGTGGACCGTGCCGAACGCGCCCTGTCCGACGAGGACATTGCCAAGATCGCCAACACCTACCACGCCTGGCGCGGCACCGCTTCGGCCGTTGAGGCCGGATTGACGTACGACGACGAGGCCGGCTTCTGCTACTCGGCCAGCCTCGCCGAGGTCAAGGCCTCGGACTACGCGCTCACCCCCGGACGGTACGTCGGCGCGGCCGATGTGGAGGACGACGGCGAGCCGGTCGAAGAGAAGATCGCACGCCTGTCCAAGGAGCTGTTCGAGCAGTTCGAGGAGTCCGAGCGGCTGGCGCAGGTTGTGCGCGAGCAATTGGGGCGGGTCGATGTCTGAGTGGAAAGCGACAACGCTCGGAGACCTGTGCCGCGAAGGCGGCGGAGGGATCCAGACGGGCCCCTTCGGTAGCCAACTTCACGCATCAGACTATGTACTCTCGGGCGTTCCCAGTGTTATGCCGCAAAACATTGGTGACAACATCATCCGCGAGGAAGGCATCGCCAGAATTCAGGAATCGGACGCTCAACGACTTAGCAAGTACCGCATGAGGAAGGGCGACATCGTCTATTCCCGCCGCGGCGACGTCGAGAAGCGCGCTTTGGTCCGCGACGCCAATGAGGGATGGCTATGTGGCACCGGCTGTCTCCGAGTAAGACTTGGGGACAGTTCCATCCACAATCCGGCCTTTCTTTCGTTTCTCCTCGGCACTGAGGAATCGCGGGATTGGATCGTTCGCCATGCCGTCGGCGCTACCATGCCTAATCTCAATACTTCCATTCTTTCCGCGGTCCCCCTGGCTGTGCCCGAACCTGCCGTGCAACGGGCGATTGCCGAGGTGTTAGGGGCGCTCGACGACAAGATCGCCGTCAACACCAGGCTCACTGCCTCCACTGCTGAGCTGGCAACGACGCACTTCTCTCACGCATATCAGAATGCGGATCGGATATTCTCGCTGTCCGAGTTGGTTTCAACGCAGTACGGGGTCACGACGTCGGCCCATGGTGATCCAGGGCCGAAGTTTTTGCGAGTCACTGACATCAATAAGAAGCCATGGGTCGAGTGGGATAGTACTCCAAATTGCACCGTTAGCGACTTGGAGCTGAGCAAGTACCGGGTTTCGGCCGGGGACATTCTGGTTGCTCGTATGGCGGACCCAGGCAAGGCGGCCTTCATCGATCCAGGTGATCCTGAAGCCGTTTTCGCGTCCTACCTCGTTCGCCTCAAGCCGCACAATCCTGCCCAGGCACTATATCTCTACTACTTCCTGCGGTCACCGCAGTATCTGGAGTATGCCGAAGGAGCAATGAGCGGATCCGTCCAGAAGAACATGAACGCAAAGGTCATCGTTGCGTCTGACGTAGGGCTTCCCGAATCAGACCTGATCCTGCAATTCAACGAAACCGTCGCGCCGTTGCGCAGACTGATCCAGTCGCATCTGGACGAAAATCGGAAGCTGGCGGCAACCCGCGACGCACTCCTCCCCCAACTCATGTCCGGCAAGCTGCGGGTCAAAGATGCTGAGAAAGTGCTGGAGGACGCGGGAGTATGAAGTCGGACAAGCCGACCTAAGCCAGCGTCTAGGCCACGAAGCAGGATTTTCACAGACATTTCAGCATGACATCCGGTCCATCAGGGGGAACCACCGTGACAGCAGCACCCGCCGTAGCCTTTTCCGAAGCCGATTGGGAAGGCATGGCCCTGGACCGTTTGGCCGAGCCGCTCGGCTGGCGGCCGGCATCCGGGCAGGACATCGCGCCCGGCAGGGGTGAGCGCGACTCTTGGGACGAACTGCTGATCCGGCCGCGGCTGCTCGCGGCCCTGCAGCGGTTCAACCCCACTGTTCCGGCCCAGTACCTGCAGCAGGCCCTCGCCGAGATCGCCTCGCCCAAATCAAACGACGCCATCACCGAGAACCACCGCCTCCACAACTACCTCGTAGACGGCTACCGGCTCAGCTACATCGACGCGGACGGCAACGAGGCCAACCCCACCCTCCATCTGCTCAGTGCCGACCCGGACCAAAACGACTGGCTCGCCGTCAACCAGGTCACGCTGGTGCAGGGCGACTACAAACGCCGCTTCGACGTCGTGCTCTACTGCAACGGCATGCCGGTGAGCATCATCGAACTGAAGAAGGCCGGCAGCGCCACGGCCGACGTCGCCTCCGCCCACGCCCAACTGCAGACCTACCTGCGCGAATTCCCCATGGCGTTCCGTTTCTGCGTGCTCACGCTCGCCTCTGACGGAATCCAGGCCAAGTACGGCACGCCGTTCACTCCCCTGAACCACTTCTCGCCCTGGAACGTAGACGACGACGGCGTGCCCGTCGCGCCGGGGTACATGGAAGACGGCGAAGCCGTGACGGCGTTGGAAACCGCGCTCCAGGGCCTCTACAACCAGGAGCGCTTCCTGCAGTTGACCCGCAACTTCACCGCGTTTGATGAAGGACCGGCCGGGCTGACCAAGCGCATCGCGAAGCCGCACCAGTATTTCGCCGTGACCAAGGCCGTGGGCAGCACCGTCCAGGCGGTGGAAAGCAACGGCAAGGCCGGCGTCGTCTGGCACACCCAGGGCTCGGGCAAGTCCATGGAAATGGAGCTGTACGCCAACCTCGTGGCACGGCACCCCAAGCTGAAGAACCCGACCGTCGTCGTCATCACCGACCGCAACGAGCTCGACGGCCAGCTGTTCGAGGGCTTCAGCCGGAGCCTCCTGCTCGCAGAAACCCCCAAACAGATCAAAAAGCGCACCGAACTCCGGGACGAACTGAGCAACCGCACCACCGGCGGCATCTACTTCACCACCCTCCAAAAGTTCGGGCGCAGCAAGTCGGAGAAGGACGCCGGCGCCGAGCACCCGCTGCTGTCCGACCGGCGCAACATCATCGTGGTAGTGGACGAGGCGCACCGCTCACACTATGACGACCTCGACGGCTACGCCCGGCACCTCCGCGATGCCCTCCCGCACGCGACGCTGATCGCCTTCACCGGGACACCCATCTCCTTTGATGACCGCAACACCCAGGACGTGTTCGGCGAATACATCGACATCTACGATCTCTCCCGTGCAGTGGAAGACGGCGCCACGGTGCCGGTGTACTTCGAACCGCGGCTGATCAAAGTTGGGCTGGCCTCGGACGTGACGGAGGAGATCCTGGACCAGGCTGCGGACGAAGCCACCCTGGGGCTGGACGAAACCGAACGGGCGCGCATCGAGGCGAGCGTCGCCGTCGTGAACGCCGTCTACGGTGCGCCGCAGCGGATCGCCGCGCTGGCCGCCGATCTGGTGGCTCATTGGGAGAACCGCAGCGCGCGGATGGGCAAGTTCATCGAGGCGCCGGGCAAGGCGATGATCGTGGGCGGGACGCGGGAAATCTGCGCGAAGCTGTACGCGGCGATCGTGGCGCTGCGGCCCGACTGGCATTCAGATGACCTGGCGAAGGGCAAGATCAAGGTGGTCTACTCCGGCACCGCGTCCGACGTGCCGCCGGTGTCCGATCACGTGCGCCGCGACTCCTTGAATGCGACTGTGAAGGAACGGCTCAAAGACGTGGATGACGAGATGGAGCTGGTGATCGTCAAGGACATGATGCTCACCGGCTTTGACGCCCCGCCGCTGCACACCCTGTACCTGGACCGGCCGCTCAAGGGCGCGCTGCTGATGCAGACACTCGCGCGGGTGAACCGCACTTTCCGCGGCAAGGAGGACGGACTGCTGGTGGCGTACGCGCCGCTGGCGGAGAACCTGGCCAAGGCTTTGGGCGAGTACACGCAGTCCGACCAGGCGAACAAGCCGGTGGGCAAGAACATTGACGAGGCCGTCGTGGCCGCACGTGGGTTGGTGGAGACACTGCGGGGGCTGCTTGCCGGCTACGACTGGAAGGGCGTGCTGATGAAGGGCGGCCCGAAGGCATTTGTATCCGCGGCGACGGGCGCGGCCAACTACCTGCGCAGCCCGGAAACGCCGGGGAACCAGCCTGCCGAAGGCGAAGAGACGCTGGCCTCGAAGTACAGGCGGTTCTCCAGTCAGCTGTCCCGGGCATGGGCGCTGTGCTCGGGGTCAGAGACCTTGGCGGAGCTGCGGCCGGAGATCCAAGTCTACGAAGAGACCCGGGTGTACATGGCGAAGTTCGACGCCGCCGACCGGCAGTCCAGCGGCGAGCCGGTGCCGGAGGAGATCCAGCGGCTGCTGGGCAATCTGATCGCGACGGCAACATCTTCGGGCGAGGTCTTGGACATCTATGAGGCTGCCGGCATGCCGAAGCCGTCACTGGATGACCTGACACCGGAGTTCATCGCCAAAACACAGCAGGCGCGTAACCCCCAGCTGGCCATCGAGGCGCTGCGGAAACTCATCGCCGATGAGTCGGCCAAGACGACCCGCAACAACGTGATCCGCCAGCGCGCCTTCTCGGAGCGGATCACCGAGCTGATGAAGAAGTACACCAACCAGCAGCTCACGTCGGCTGAGGTTATCGCGGAACTGGTGGCGCTGGCACGGGAGGTCGCCGCCGAAGGGAACCGCGGTGCGCAGTTCACTCCCCCGCTGAATACAGACGAACTAGCCTTCTACGACGCTGTGGCTTCGAATGAATCGGCGGTGGAGGTCCAGGGCGAAGGCGTACTGGCTGACATCGCCCGCGAGCTTGTGTCGGTGATGCGCCGTGACGTGCGCACCGACTGGACCGTTCGCGATGACGTCCGCGCGAAGCTGCGCTCCTCGATCAAGCGACTGTTGGTCCGATTTGGCTACCCGCCGGACAAGCAGCCCGAGGCGATCAAACTGGTCATGGAGCAGATGGAGTCGATGGCCCCGAGGTTTGCTGAGGCTCGGGGCTAAACGGCCAATATATGCTAGGCGAAGAAGTTAGTTTTGATCACTTCCCAAGGAATCGATAAGTCAGAGGGCAACTTGAAATCTGCTGTAAGTGAAGAAATGCCAAAGGCAAGCGCCGTTACCAAAATCGAAGTTGCTGATCTGTACGGATCATACAACTACAATCTCGACCTTGCAGGCGAAAGTGTCGAAGACCGCCTAACGCTTCTCTACGGTGAAAACGGCTCAGGGAAAACGACGATTTTAGAGCTTGTGTGGAATTTGCTGTCACCGTCTGACCGAAGTGGGCACCGCACCAGAGTGTCCAGAATCGCATTTACACGTGTCACTGTCCACTTGGGAAAAAGTATCACCATAAGCGCCTTACGCAAACTGCCGGTCGCGGGACCCTACACCATTGAAGTGCGGAAACGAGGGCGATTAGATTCTCGGTCTACATGGCCCGAAAAGCATGCCTGGGAGGACTTTTTTGAGGCATGGACGCTGCAGGACTTTGATAAACGACTGCCGTCGATGGATGCAGATGTGCAGTTCGCTGGAAAGGCTGTCCAGCAACAAAGGAAATACATTGAGCTCCTCGACAAGTTGGGTAGCGCACCCTATTTCTTGGCTGACGACAGGAGCACGTCCAGCGATGCTTTCGCGGAGGATCCGGCGTCTTCACGGGCACGGTCTCAGTTCGCCTACCCTCCCGATTTGCCGACAGACAAAGTTCGACCATTGGCCCTTGAGCTAGAAAAGTCGATCAGGCGCGTCAATGAAATGCTGCGACAGCTCGCCATCGGCGGGAATACGTCAGGGTCTGCCAATGCCAACTCGGTTTACCTCGACGTACTTGGCCAGATAGGAAGCATGTCTTCTGACACTGCGAAGGATACCATCGAAACACAACGTCAAAGGCTGATGGAGCAAATTGTTGACCTAGGCAAGCGGAGTCGAAGTTTCGAAGAACTCGGGCTTACCCCTCGATTTGCCGGAGCGGAATTTTCGAAGACACTTAGAAACATGGAAACGGGTCAGTTTCGGATTGCTAAATCCATTCTGGAACCCTACATTGAAAGCCTCAGTGCACGCCTTGACGCCCTCCAAGACGCCGAATCTATTATTCGGACATTCCTCACTGAGACCAATGGATACTTAACAAACAAGTCGCTCAGGTTCTC
This sequence comes from Arthrobacter sp. SO5, assembly GCF_020532805.1. Lineage (GTDB taxonomy): Bacteria > Actinomycetota > Actinomycetes > Actinomycetales > Micrococcaceae > Arthrobacter. The sequence goes on from NZ_MQTQ01000012.1 coordinate 7,816, forward strand.
CCCTCGTTCTGGGCTAAGAATACTCCTAGAAGATGGGAAACCGCTCCGTCCGCGTCATCTGTCTTCAGGCGAAAGCCACCTAGTCTTGCTACTCTGCAATGCACTCCTTGCTCGGGAAGGCTCGCGTCTATTTCTCATAGACGAACCCGAACTCAGTCTGAACGTTAAGTGGCAACGCCGGGTCGTCCGGTCACTGTTGGCGTGCACGGAGGGTTCCGGAGTCCAGTTCGTCATCGCCACCCACTCCATTGAGCTCCTGTCAGCATTCAGAAAAAACGTCGTTCGAATGCAACAGGATGACGAATATGAGTGATGCACCTGGGGATCTACAGACTATAGATGAGATTGCAGCGCTGGCAGAGTTCGAGCCTGAAGCAACGCTTGTGTTCACTGAAGGAAGGCACGATGCAAGTCTATTTCAGTGGTTCATGGACGACTTGAGATTATCGGGTACTGCAGTTGCCGTGGGCGACAGGGTTTTCATTCCGCGGGAACAAACTGAGAAATACTCGACCGACCATGGAGAAAGGGCGAAGGCCGTCACTCTCTCTTCAGAATTGGAGGGACTACTTGGGCGCGGGCTCCGGCAGTTTGTGGTCATTGTTGACGCGGATTGGACATCGGTTCTGGGGCCGCAACCAATTAACAGAGACTACCTTTTGGTCACAGACTTTCCTTCAATTGAGCATTATGCCCTACAGGATCGCCCCTTGAAGCGTTTCTTTTCACTTGCATTGGGACAACCCGAGTCTCCTTCGGCGGCCGATCTCTATATGGTCATGGGACCAGCCCTGGCCGTAATAGCGGCCGTACGTGTAGCACTTCATCAATACGGAATCAAAGGCATCGCGAATCCCGCGGACGCCTGCACCTTTTCAAAAAATTCAATCAGCGTCACCACCTCAGAGCTGGTTCGGCGTTGCCTTTCCAAGATTTCCAAAGCGGACCGTGAACATTCACTTGAGGAACTGACGAGCCAAGCAAATTCTTATATAGAGATGCTTGGGAATCTTGGACAGCTTGGGCGCGGACACGATGTAGCCCCCGTTCTGGTAAAGTACCTCGGTCTTAAGGGCCATTACGCCGCCCCCGACGTTGTGGAATCGCTACTCAGGACCAGCCTCCATCCTTCAGAACTAAGGGAATGGCCATTGTTTTCAGAACTGGAGCAGCGTCTGAGGAGAACGTAACCTGGACCTTGTCCAGCCCAAACAGACGAAACGGCCTCGCACGCTTGAGCGTACGAGGCCGTTGCAGGTTTGAAAGTCCGGGGTTCACCGCCAAAGCTACTTGCGGCCGCAGGCCGACATCTCACAACGGAACTAGAAGTCCCAGTCGTCATCCTCGGTATTGACAGCCTTGCCGATGACGTAAGAGGAACCCGAACCCGAGAAGAAGTCGTGGTTCTCGTCAGCGTTCGGCGACAGGGCCGACAGGATCGCCGGGTTCACGTCGGTGACGGAGGCCGGGAACATGGCCTCGTAGCCCAGGTTCATGAGCGCCTTGTTGGCGTTGTAGTGCAGGAACTTCTTGACGTCCTCGGCCAGGCCGACGGAGTCGTAGAGGTCGTGTGTGTACTGGACTTCGTTCTCGTACAGCTCGAAGAGCAGCTCGAAGGTGTAGTCCTTGATCTCCTGCTTGCGCTCCTCGGACAGGCCCTCCAGGCCCTTCTGGAACTTGTAGCCGATGTAGTAGCCGTGCACGGCCTCGTCGCGGATGATCAGGCGGATCAGGTCGGCCGTGTTCGTCAGCTTGGCCCGTGAGGACCAGTACATCGGCAGGTAGAAGCCCGAGTAGAACAGGAAGCTCTCCAGCAGCGTCGATGCCACCTTGCGCTTCAGGGGATCGTCGCCCTGGTAGTAGTCCATGACGATCTGGGCCTTCTTCTGCAGGTTCACGTTCTCGGTGGACCAGCGGAATGCCTCGTCGATCTCCTTGGTGGAGGCCAGCGTGGAGAAGATGGAAGAGTAGCTCTTCGCGTGCACGGACTCCATAAACGCAATGTTCGTGTAGACGGCCTCTTCATGCGGGGTGATCGCATCCGGAATCAGCGAGACGGCGCCCACGGTGCCCTGGATGGTGTCCAGCAGCGTCAGGCCCGTGAACACGCGCATGGTGAGTTGCTGCTCGTCCGGGGTCAGCGTCGCCCACGACTGGACGTCGTTGGACAGCGGGATCTTCTCCGGCAGCCAGAAGTTGTTGACCAGGCGGTTCCAGACGTCAACGTCTTTCTCGTCCTGGATGCGGTTCCAGTTAATGGCTTCAACGTGGCTAAGCAGCTTGACCTTCTCGGTCATGTCATCCCCTAAAAGTTGGGTTGGTTCTCTGGTTAAAGCGTACGACGGCGGGCGGGCGCCCGCCGTCGTACTGAAGCAAAATCAACCGATATCGGTTACAGCATGCAGCTGACGCAGCCGTCCACCTCGGTCCCTTCCAGCGCGAGCTGGCGGAGACGGATGTAGTAGATGGTCTTGATGCCCTTCTTCCAGGCGTAGATCTGGGCCTTGTTGATGTCGCGCGTGGTGGCGGTGTCCTTGAAGAACAACGTCAGGGACAGGCCCTGGTCCACGTGCTGCGTGGCCGCGGCGTACGTGTCGATGACCTTCTCGTAGCCGATCTCGTACGCATCCTGGTAGTACTCCAGGTTGTCGTTCGTCAGGTACGGCGCCGGGTAGTACACGCGGCCCAGCTTGCCTTCCTTGCGGATCTCGATCTTGGACGCCACCGGGTGGATCGAGGAGGTGGAGTTGTTGATGTAGCTGATCGAGCCTGTCGGCGGCACGGCCTGCAGGTTTTGGTTGTAGATGCCGTGCTCCATGACGGAGGCCTTCAGCTCGCGCCAGTCATCCTGCGTGGGGATGTGGATGTTCTTGAACAGCTCCGCAACCTTGGCCGTCTGCGGGACCCATTCCTGGTTCGTGTACTTGTCGAAGAACTCGCCGGAGGCGTACTTGGACTTTTCGAAGCCGCCGAACGTCTGGCCGGTCTGGATGGCCAGCTTGTTGGAGGCGCGGACCGCGTGGAACACCACCGAGTAGAAGTAGATGTTAGTGAAGTCCAGGCCCTCTTCGGAGCCGTAGTGGACCCGCTCGCGGGCCAGGTAGCCGTGCAGGTTCATCTGGCCGAGGCCAATGGCGTGGGACTGGTCGTTGCCGCGGGCGATCGAGGGCACCGAGGTGATGTTGGACATGTCCGAGACAGCCGAGAGGGACCGGATGGCGGTCTCGATGGTCAGGCCGAAGTCCGGCGAATCCATGGCCTTCGCGATGTTCAGCGAGCCCAGGTTGCAGGAAATGTCCTTGCCGGTGGTCTCGTAGGAGAGGTCATCGTTGTACGTGGTGGGCTGGGAGACCTGGAGGATCTCCGAGCACAGGTTGGACATGATGATCTTGCCGTCGATCGGGTTTTCCCGGTTCACGGTGTCCTCGAACATGATGTACGGGTAGCCGGATTCGAACTGGATCTCGGCGAGGGTCTGGAAGAACTCGCGCGCCTTGATCTTGGTCTTCTTGATCCGGGAATCGTCCACCATCTCGTAGTACTTCTCGGTGACCGAGACGTCGGAGAACGGCATGCCGTAGACGCGTTCGACGTCGTACGGCGAGAACAGGTACATGTCCTCGTCCTTCTTGGCCAGCTCGAAGGTGATGTCCGGGATGACGACGCCGAGCGAGAGGGTCTTGATGCGGATCTTCTCGTCCGCGTTCTCGCGCTTGGTGTCCAGGAAGCGGTAGATGTCCGGGTGGTGGGCGTGCAGGTACACAGCTCCGGCACCCTGGCGGGCACCGAGCTGGTTGGCGTAGGAGAAGCTGTCCTCGAGGAGCTTCATCACGGGGATGACGCCGGAGGACTGGTTCTCGATCTGCTTGATCGGCGCGCCGACCTCGCGGATGTTGGTCAGCGCGAAGGCCACGCCGCCGCCGCGCTTGGAGAGCTGCAGGGCGGAGTTGATGGAGCGGCCGATCGACTCCATGTTGTCTTCGATGCGGAGCAGGAAGCAGGAGACCAGCTCGCCGCGCTGGCGCTTTCCGGCGTTCAGGAAGGTGGGGGTGGCCGGCTGGAAGCGGCCCTCGATGATCTCATCCACCATCTGCAGGGCGAGCTGCTCGTCGCCGCGGGCCAGGTGCAGGGCCACCATGCAGACGCGGTCCTCGTAGCGCTCCAGGAAGCGCTTTCCGTCGAACGTCTTGAGTGTGTAGGAGGTGTAGAACTTGAAGGCGCCGAGGAAGGTCTCGAAGCGGAACTTCTTCTTGTACGCACGGTTGTAGAGCTCGCGGATGAAGTTCATCGTGTACTGGTCGAGGGTTTCGCGCTCGTAGTACTCGTTCTTCACGAGGTAGTCGAGCTTTTCCTCGAGGTCGTGGAAGAACACGGTGTTGTTGTTCACGTGCTGCAGGAAGTACTGGTGCGCGGCCTCGCGGTCGGCCTCGAACTGGATCTCACCGTTCGGGCCGTAGAGGTTCAGCATCGCGTTGAGCTCGTGGTAGCCCAGGCCCTGGAAGGCGGCCGGCATGGCCGGCTTCTCACCGGGGACGGTGTGCTTCTCGACGGCGGTGTTGCGGGCTCCGTGCGAGCCTCCGGTCACTTCGGTGTCTGCGACAGTCGTGTCCAAAATTCTTCCAATCCTTGTTGTACTCGGCTGACGTCTTCCGGCGTCCCCATGAGTTCGAATCGATATAGGTGCGGGACCTGGCATTTGGCGGCGATGATGTCGCCGGCCATGCAGTAGTTGTCCCCAAAGTTTGTGTTGCCCGCCCCGATCACTCCGCGGATCAGCTGCCGGTTCCCCGGATCGTTCAGGAAGCGGATGACCTGCTTCGGAACGGATCCCTCTCCCCCGGTGCCACCGTAGGTGGGAAGCACCAGCACGTAGGGTTCGGTGGCCACCAGCGCGGGTTCCCGCCCATGGAGCGGGATTCTGGCGGCGTCGACGCCCAGCTTCCCGACGAAACGTGCCGTGTTCTCCGAGGTGGAGGAGAAGTAGATGAGGTGGCTGGCGGTGGCCCGGACGTTGTCCGCGTCCGCGGTGTCTGCTGCCAGCGGAGCCGGGGCTGCGGCTGTTGCAACTGGTGCCATGGGAGTCACCTCATCTGACGTGTTTTCCTGCGAAGCGGATCAGGCCACGGCGGCGGCGGAGGCCAGCGCCAGCTCTTCGATCTTGTCCGGACGGAAACCGGACCAGTGGTCCTGGTCCGTGACGACGACCGGGGCCTGCAGGTAGCCGAGGGCCTTCAGGCGTTCGAGGGCATCCGCGTCCTGCGAGATGTCGACGCTCTGGTAGGTGATGCCCTTCTTGTCCAGTGCGCGGTAAGTCGCGTTGCACTGGACACAGGCCGGCTTCGTGTAAACCGTAACGGTCATGGTCCCTGTCCCCTTTGTTGAAGTCTGTATTTTGCAGTTCACCGGGCCGGTCCGGGACAGGAATCCTTATCCGTTGCTGGCCTTGCCTGGCGGCCTCTGCCGCTGTGCTGGAACTGTAAGTCGATACTACATGTAGTGCACGAGCCCGATGCGGACCCCAAGATGATGTATTACAAGTATGTCATTTAATGCACCGTCAGTCCACAGGCAGGGGCCCGAAAAATGTCCGTCATTCCGCCATTTTGGTGGACGATGTCCACAGGGTGTGGACTGGCTATGCACAATTAAGTCCCCTGCGTGTCGCGCGCTGGACGGCGTGTCGCGTCGCCGGGAACCGGTGCCCGGCGGTGGCGGCAAACACTGGAGATGGTGTCCCGGAACACGAAAAAGGCGGGCACCGGTCCGGTGCCCGCCTTTCGCGCGGTGACGAGCCTAACAGGACGGCAGAACGCCGGCCCCAGGCTCCGCTAGCGGCCCTCGTCCACTGACCTGCGGTCCAGCACGATCTGCTGCACGTCCAGGTACCCGGTCTCGAAGCCGGCGCGGGAGTAGCACAGGTAGAACAGCCACATCCGCTGGAAAATCTCGTCAAAGCCCAGCGCCCGGACTTCCTCGGAGCGGGCCATGAAGCGCTCCTCCCAGAGCCGGAGGGTCTCGGCGTAGTGCTCGCCCATGGCGAGGCGTTCACGGACCCGGAGTCCGGTCTGCTTTTCCGTGATGTCCTCGATGGCGCGCACGGACGGAATGACGCCGCCGGGGAAAATGTACTTGTGCACCCACGTGTAGCTGGTGCGCGTGGCCATGAGCCGGTCGTGCGCGATGGTGATGGCCTGGATGGCCACCTTCCCGCCGGGGGCGAGGACGCGTTCGATCGTCTGGAAGTAGGTGGCCCAGTATTCGAAGCCCACGGCCTCGATCATCTCCACGGAGACGACGGCGTCGTACTCCCCTTCCACCGCACGGTAGTCCTTGAGCTCGATCGTGACGGCGTCGGCGTAGCCGGCCTCTGCCACGCGCTGGCGGGCCAGTTCCTGCTGCTCGCTGGAGAGCGTGACGGAGTAGACCGTGGCGCCGCGCTGCGCGGCGCGGAGGGCCAGCTCCCCCCAGCCGGTGCCGATCTCCAGGACACGGCTTCCCGTGGTGACGCCGGCCTTGTCCAGCAGCCGGTCGATCTTGGCCTGCTGGGCGGCGGCGAAGCCTTTCCAGGTGACGTTTTCCAGGGCCCCGCCGGATTCCGGGAACAGCGCGCTGGAGTAGGTCATGGTCTCGTCCAGGAACGAGGTGAAGAGCTCGTTGGAGAGGTCGTAGTGCCGGGAGATGTTGGAGCGGGTGTTCTGCTCGGTGTTGCGTTCCTTCCGCGGCTGGCGCGGCAGGTAGAGCGCCCGCAGTTTCTGCAGCGGCTCAGGCACGAGCGTTCCGACGCGGGCGGCGAAGACCTCCATCACGGCGGTGAGGTTGTCCGCGTCCCAGTCCCCGGCCATGAAGGACTCACCCAGGCCGATCAACCCGCCGTCGCCCAGCCGGGCCGCGAAAGCTCCGGGACGGTTCATGGTCATCACGGGGTATGCGTGGCCGGGTGTGGCCGGCTTGCCCAGGACCGTGCCGTCTGGGTACCGCACTTCGATGGGGAGCCGGCGGACCGCGGCCTTGAAGATGGCTTCGGCGACGCGGCCGGCCACCCGGGCTTTGAGGCTCGAGGGGACGGTGGCGATGCTCGGCCAGATGGCAGCGTCGACCACGGCAGGAGGCTGCGGCACGGTGTAGGGGGCTGCGGCCTCATTGGTCCGGCGCGTGGCGCCTGATCCGGTCGCTTCGGTCATTGTCACTGAACTGCCTCCTGTGAAGGGTGGTGTGGTTTCTTGATGATGGGCAACCGGCGTGCCCAGAGCTTGATTCCCTGCCAGCGGATCTGCGCGGAGACGAGCAGCGGTGCCAGGGGCACCGCGAGCGCCGCGGCGAGGATGTTCGGCACGGTGGCTTCGTGGCGTTTTCCGTCCATGGTCGCGATGAACGGCTGGTGCCCCCCGCGCTCCAGAACAATCGAGACCGCGAGCCGTTCGCCGGGTTCCGGGAGTTTCATCCGGTACTGGCCCTCGACGTCGTTGAACGGCGAAACGTAAAACTCCTTCGGGACGCTGGCCCGGCCGGCGTCGTCCGTTTCCAGGAGGTAGCAGTGCCGTTCGCCGTAGGTGTTGTGGACCTCGGCGACCACGCAGCGCAGCTCCCCCGCGGCGTTGTGGCACCAGTACAGGCTGACCGGGTTGAAGACGTGCCCGAAGACGCGGGCGCTGGCCAGCATGGTGATCCGGCCGCCGTCGAGCGCTACCCCCCGGGTGGCGAGGAACCCTTCAACGTTGCCCCGCAGCGTCCCTGCCGGGTCGCCCAGGTGGTCCGCTACGGAGAAGACGGCGAGCGGCTTCAGGAGGCGGGGCAGGACGGGAAGATGGTCGACGTCGACATACCAGCTGTAGCTGCGGTAGGTGAAGGCGTTTTTCAGCGGGGTGCGCCGCACATGCGCAATGGACGTGCGGTAGATCCCAGCGGTTGCGCTCATGAACCCTCCGCGGCGACGCTGTGCAGGTCCGGGTCCACCGATACGGTCCGGTATTCCTGGATCCGGGCGATGCCGGCCTCGTCCCAGTCGCGGCCGAGCCGGGCAGCGGCCCGGACGCCGGAGAGCGCGCCGTCCTCGTGGAATCCCCAGCCCTGATAGGCGCCGGCGAAGGCCAGCCGGCTATCACCCAGCTCGAGGATCTGCTCCTGGGCCTTCAGGGATTCCGGGGTGTACTGCGGGTGCTCGTAGACCATGCGTTCCAGCACCGTGTGGTCCGCGATGAGCTCGGACTCGCCGAGGCTGACGATGTAGCGGCCGCCGTCCGCGGGTTCCAGCCGCTGGAGCCGGGTCATGTCGTAGCTGACCAGGACATTGTCCGGCCTGGCATCGCAGGAGGGCAGGCGGTAGTTCCAGGAGGCCTTGGCGTTGTCGCTGGCCGGCAGCACGGAATCGTCGCGGTGGAAGACGGTGTGGTTCACCGAGTAGGGCATCTTGCCGAGCGCTTCCTGCTCGGCGGGCGAGGCGTCGGTGAGCATGCCCAGCGCCTGCGCCGGGTGCGTGGCGATCACGACGGCGTCGAAGTCCTCCGTGGTGACGGTTCCCGTGCGGTCCTTCGTGGTCAGCTCCACGCCGGCCGCGTGGCGGCGGACTCCGGTGACCGGGGTGGCGAGCCGGATGTCCGGCAGGGTGGCGGCGAGCTTGTCCACGTAGCTGCGGGAGCCGCCGGTGACGGTGCGCCACTGCGGGGAACCGGCGACGCCGAGCAGGCCGTGGTGGGCCAGGAACGTGAAGAGGTAGCGGGCAGGGTAGGACTGGGCCGTGGTGGGGTCGCAGGACCAGACGGCGCTCACAATCGGGGTCATGAAGTGCGAGCTGAAGTAGGCGCTGAACTTCTCCCGGGCCAGGAACTCGCCCAGGGTAAGCTCCGGGGCCCCCGGCGTGGTGTCCTCGGCGAGCAGGGCGCGGGCCCGGCGGTAGAAACGCATGACCTCCACCAGCATCAGCAGGTACCGGCCGCGCAGAAGCGTGCCGGGCCGGGGAATGATGCCGCGGCCCTTGGCACGCGCGCCGGCGTACTCGAGCCCGCAGCCGTCGCAGCGGATGGACATGCTCATTTCCGAGTCCTGGGTTTCGACCCCCAGCTCCGCGAAGAGCCGCAGCAGCGTGGGGTAGGTCCGCTCGTTGTGGACGATGAACCCGGTGTCGATGCCGAGCACCGGGCCGCCGGCCTGCGGGACGTCATGGGTGTGGGCGTGGCCGCCGAGCCTGGGGTCGGCCTCGAAGAGAGTCACCCGGTCCTTTTGCTGGAGGACATACGCGGCGGTCAGCCCTGCAACCCCGCTGCCGATGACGGCTACCCGCCGCCCCGAAGGAATCCCTGCTGCTTGTGACACTGATCTGCTCCTGTTGGCCTGGCCTGAATCGTTCTGGTGAATCGTCGTACGGAATCGTCTTACGGGCAATTCGTAACGGCGGGGTCTTCGGATGTGTTCGAATTCCAAGCGTTTGCCTCCGTCTAATGTGCCAGAATGAAGCGGGATTGCGGTCCCGCCTCACCGGAACCTGCGAAGGGCAGCCCTTGATCAATCCCGTCCATCTGCGCACCCTCGTCGAAGTGACCCGGCTGGGATCCTTCGCGGCGGCCGCTGCGCGGCTCGGCTACACGGCGTCGGCGGTGTCCCAGCAGATGTCCGCCCTGGAGCGCGATGCCGGCGTCGAACTGTTTACCCGCTCGGCCCGCAGCATCCACCCCACCGAAGCAGCCCTGGTCATGACCCGGCACGCGGCCAAGGTGCTCACCGACATCGAAGCGCTGATGGCCGCAGCCTCCCGGGCCGGGAACACGGCCGGCGACACCAGCCGGCAGGAGCTGCGGCTGGGCATCTTCCCCAGCCTGGCAACCTATGTGCTGCCCAGGATGCTGGCGAACCCGGCGTGGAAGAAGCTCGGGATCGACCTGCGGGTTTCCGTGGCTGAGCCTGCCCAGACCATCCAGGGCCTGCGCACCGGCGGCGAACTGGACGTGGCCCTGGTCTACCAGGTGGGACAGTCCGGCCTGGCGTGGCCGCACACCGTGAACCGGCAGTGGATCGGCGACGACGACTTCCGCGTGGTCCTGCCGGCGGCGTGGGGCATCGGCACGGAGTCCAAGGTCGCCGCTGACCACCTCTCCGACATGCCGTGGATTGTGCACCACCCCGGCACGTCCGACGCCACCGTGATTGAGCGCCTGTTCGCCAGCTGCAACCTGCACCCGCGGGTGGTGGCGTACAGCGATGATTTCCACGCGAGCCTGGAGATGGCCGCGGCCGGCCTGGGCGCGGCCCTGGTTCCCGAGCTTGCCCTGCTGAACCGCCCGGCCGGCGTGGTGGTGCTGGACGTTCCCGAGATCCGGCTGGCCCGCAACGTCTTCGCCCTGCTCATCAACGAGAAGCAGACCGCGCAGGTGCAGCTCTTCGTGGAGCTGCTGGCGGACACCTTGCACAAGCTGGGGACGGCCCGGCAGGCCTGAGTCAGGGTTTCCCTGGCTTCTTCCCGGCCGGGACGACGAACGAGCTGATGACCCGGAGCTTGGCCCTGGTGTAGGGCGGGAAGATGACTGCCAGGGTTTCGGGCCAGTACGGCTTGGCCAGCGTGGACCGCTCGTGGGAGAAGGTCCGCAGCGAATGCTCCCCGTGATATGCGCCCATGCCGCTGCCGCCGACGCCGCCGAACGGAAGCCCGGGGACCAGCAGGTGCGCGGCGGGGACGTCGAAGCAGAGCGCACCGGAGGAGGTCTGCTCGGAGAAGGCACGCCGGGTCCCGGCGTCGTCGCTGAACACATACAGCGCCAGGGGCTTGGCCCGGGCGTTGATCATGCTGATGGCTTCCTCGCGTCCGCTGACGGGGATCAGGGGCAGCAGCGGGCCGAAGATCTCCTCGTCCATGACGGCGTCCCCCGGTGCCGGCCGCAGCAGCGTCGGCGCGAAGTACCGGCTGGCGGCGTCGCGCTCCCCGCCGTGGACCACGGTGCTGCCGTCCGCGAGCGCCCCGAGCCGCCCGAAGTGGCGGTCATCGATGATCCGGCCGTAGAACCTGCTCCGTGCGGCATCGGTCCCGAACAGCGAGCGGATGGCCTTTGCCAGCTCGCGTTCCAGCGGAACCAGCACGTCCTCCGTGGCCAGGACATAGTCCGGCGCCACACACGTCTGGCCCGCATTCAGGAACCGGCCCCAGGCGATCCGCTTGGCGGCCTTGGCCAGGTCCGTGGAGGAATCCACATACGCCGGGGACTTCCCGCCCAGTTCCAGGGTGACCGGGGTGAGGTTCTCCGCCGCCGCCCGGAGCACCACCTTGCCGGCAGCCTCGCCTCCCGTGAAGAAGATATGGTCGAAGCGCTCCGCCAGCAGCGCGGCGGTTTCCGGGATGGCGCCCTGGACCACTTCCGCCGCGCCGGCCAGGTACTCCGGAATCCAGCGTGCCATCGCCGCCGACGTCGCCGGGGCGTGTTCGCTGGGTTTGAGGACCACGGTGTTGCCGGCGGCGAGGGCGCCGGCCAGCGGCGCCAGCAGCAGCTGCAGCGGGTAGTTCCAAGGGCTGATGACCAGCACCACCCCCAGGGGTGTCATCTCGGTCCACGCCTTCGCCGGCTGCACGGACAGCGGGACCGGCACGCGGCGCGGCCGCAGCCAGCGTTCGAGGTTCTTCTCCAGGTGCGAAGCTTCAGCCGTGACAAACCCGATCTCGGTCAACAGCGCCTCGGTGGCGTGCTTGCCCAGATCGCTGCCGAGCGCCTCCGCAAACTCGCTGCGCCGCTCGATCAGCATCCGGCGCAGATTGCCCAGCTGTTCCAGCCGCCAGGCCAGCGGACGGGTTACCCCGCTGTCAAATACTTCACGGGCACGGGCGACGGCGGGGGCAACTGTTTGCATCCGATCAATGTACCGGCCGCGCGCCTCCTGGCCGGTGCGGTACTGGATAAAACCTTGCGAACGCTGGAATGGTCCGGTTTTCAGGACTATGTTGAAGGTATGAACAAGGTAGCGAGCAAGCACTTCGGCGAGGTCGAGCTCAACCACGGAAGGGACCATAATTTCACCGCCAAGCATGAACTGGCGGGCGGGACCGTGGAGCTTGACCTGAATGTCAACGCGCATGACCACTTCGACGAGGCGGCCCTGCACAAAGTTGACTACCGCCTGCGCTTCCTGCCCGAAGTCATTGACCAGGTCCGCGAGATGATCGCCGAGGAACTGGAGCAGGAAGGCACCAGCCCGCAGGAATACCGGCACTTCCACTGCAACGCCATCAAGGACGAGCACCTTCACAAGGTCTTCGGCGTCCAGGACAAGAGCCAGCTCACCGACGAGGTGTTCCTCAAGGCGCTGAAGCTGGGCCATGTGGGCATCTTCCCCGGCCAGCCGGAACGCTACTTCGTGCTGGATTTCACGCTTGGCGCACACTTCACCGACGAGGTCCTGGTGGCCTCCGCGGACGAGGACGGGGTCGTGGACGACGAAATCCTCTGGGAGTCCTGACTCCCCCGCCACCACATCAGAACGTACGACGCCGTCCGGTCACCTTTGAGGGGTGACCGGACGGCGTCGTCGCTGGTGCCGGGTTACTGGGCCGCTTCAAGCAGTCCGGCGCGGACCGTCTTGGTGGCGGTGACCAGGTTGCGCAGGGACTCTTCGGTCTCGGCGTAACCGCGGGTCTTCAGGCCGCAGTCCGGATTGACCCAGAGCTGGCGGGAGGGGACGTGCTTCACGGCGGTGCGCAGCAGTTCGGTGACTTCCTGCTCGCCCGGGACCCGCGGTGAGTGGATGTCGTAGACGCCCGGGCCCACGCCGCGGCCAAAACCATGGGATTCGAGGTCGTGGACAACCTCCATGCGTGAGCGGGCGGCCTCAATCGAGGTGACGTCGGCGTCGAGGCCGTCGATCGCGTCGATGATGGCACCGAACTCTGAGTAGCACAGGTGCGTGTGGACCTGGGTGGAGTCCCCGGCTCCGGCGGTGGCGAGCCGGAAGGACTTCACGGACCACTCGAGGTACGCGGCCTGGTCGGCCGTGCGCAGCGGCAGGAGTTCGCGCAGCGCGGGCTCGTCCACCTGGATGACCTTGATGCCGGCGGCCTCGAGGTCGGCGATCTCGTCGCGGAGGGCCAGGGCCACCTGGTTGGCGGTCTCGCCGAGCGCCTGGTCGTCGCGGACAAAGGACCACGCGAGGATGGTGACCGGACCGGTGAGCATGCCCTTCATCGGCTTGGCCGTCAGGGACTGCGCGTACCTGGCCCATTCCACGGTGATCGGCGCGTTGCGGGTGACATCGCCCCACAGGATCGAGGGGCGGGTGCAGCGGGAACCGTAGGACTGGACCCAGCCGTGCACGGTGACGTCGAAGCCCTCGAGGTTTTCGGCGAAGTACTGGACCATGTCGTTGCGCTCGGGCTCGCCGTGGACCAGGACGTCGAAGCCGAGCTCTTCCTGCAGCGCAACGACGCGGCTGATCTCATCTTTCATGAGCTGTTCGTACTGCTCCGTGGTGAGCTCGCCCTTGTTGGCCCGGGCCCGGGCGGTGCGGATCTCGGCCGTCTGCGGGAACGAGCCGATCGTGGTGGTGGGCAGCGGCGGCAGGTGCAGGGCCTTCTCCTGCGCGGCCTCGCGGACGCCGTAGGCCGAGCGGCTGAAGTCGGCGTCGGTCAGGGCGGCGGTGCGGTCCCGGACCTCGGCGCGGCGGACGCCTTCCGCCGCGGCGCGGTCGGCGATGATGCGGGTGGCCTCATCGATCGCCGGCCGGACAGCTGCCGGATCGTTCAGGAGGCCCGCCAGAGTGACAACCTCGGCGGCCTTCTGGTCGGCGAAAGCCAGCCAGCTGCGCAGCTGCGCGGAGAGCTGGACTTCCTCGCCGACGTCGTGCGGGACGTGCTGCGTGGAGGTGGAGGTGCTGACGGCAAGCCTGGCGACGGACTGCGTCAGTTCGGCGATCTTTGCCGCGGAGGCCGCGAGATCGTTGCGCCAGATGTTGTGGCCGTCCACGACGCCGGCGACGAGGGTCTTGTTGCCGAGGCCGGCCAGTGCCGCGGCGGAGGGGACCTCGCCCTTGAAAATGTCCAAGTGCAGGGCATCGATACCGGTCGCTGCGAGGGTGCCGAGCTGGGCGTTGAGCGCGCCGTACGGGGTGGACACGAACAGCTGCGGGCGGTTCTCGGCGGCCGACAGGGCCTCGTAGGAACGGGCGACGGCGGCCTCGATCTCCTGGGCCGGGGTGTCCTGGTCTACCACGAGGGCGGGCTCGTCCAGTTGCACCCAGCTGGCACCGGCGGCCGCAAGCTTCTCCAGCAGGGCGGCGTAGACCGGGAGGACGTCCTCAAGACGGGACAGCGGGCTGAAGCCGGCCGGGGCGTCGTCCGAGTCCTTGCTGAGCAGCAGGAAGGTGACCGGGCCAACGAGGTACGGGCGGGTCTCGATCCCATTGGCGAGGGCGTAGGTGAACTCCTCGACGATCCGGGTGGAGGTCAGCGCGAAGTCGGTTTCCGGGCCGATTTCCGGGACGAGGTAGTGGTAGTTGGTGTCGAACCACTTCGTCATTTCCAGCGGCTGCTGGTCCTTGGTGCCGCGCGCCAGGGTGAAGTAGCCGTCGATGTCCAGCTGGCCCTCGGCGTTGAGGAGGTTGCCGAAGCGGGCGGGCACGGCGCCGAGGTGGGCGGCGGCGTCAAGCACCTGGTCATAGTAGGAGAAGGTGCCGGGCACGGCTGCAGCCTCGGTCAGGCCCAGGCCCTGGAGCCGCTTGGCGGTGCCGAGCTGGATCTCCCTGGCTGCCGCGTCCAGGGCAGCGGCGTCGATGGTGCCGGCCCAGTAGGCCTCGACGGCCTTCTTCAGTTCGCGTCGGCGGCCGATGCGCGGGTAGCCCAGGATCGAGGCGGCCGGGAACGGGGTGTGGTTGGTGGTGTTCGTGTCAGTCATGGGAAGTCCTTGGTGTTGGTGGAGGGGGTGGCGAAGCGG
>NZ_MQTQ01000013.1:0-1310 GCF_020532805.1 Arthrobacter sp. SO5
CAACCAGTCTTAACCACCAGCCCCACCAGTCCAGCCGACGCGCCTTAACGCCTCCCGATTAATTCAGCAGTCTCCTAGCCCGGAGGGGCCGTCCGCTCTACCCTGAGACATGCGCACGTTGGCGGCGATCGCGGTCCTGGCATGTACCGCTCTGCTGGCGGCCGGATGCCAGGCCGAGACGGCGTGCCCGGCGATCGCCCAGGCACCGGTGGTCGCGCTGACAGTGGCCCGGGACTACGCCTCGTCGGTCAGGACGGTCCATCTGAAAGCTTGCCAGGAGGGCCGCTGCGCCGAGACTGATCTGGAGCTCTTCCCCGGCAGCACCGCCGTGGACCAGGGCTGCGAACCGGGGCCCTACGGAGGTGACCGCCCCTGCTCGGCAGGTTCTTCCCCGGACGGCACCCTGACCGGGATGCTGATGATGGGGACGCTGAGCGATTCCCCCATCGAGGCGACATCCGCGGGGACAGATGCCAACGGACTCCCGCTGCCGATCCGGACGCTGGCCTTCACACCGCGGGCGTCCTACCCCTACGGCCGGGAGTGCGGCCGTTTCGTCACGGCCGGCGTCGTCCTCGGTGCGGACGGCCTCCGGCAGGCGGCCTAGTGCCCCCTCGGGATGGACCCGGCGTCGAGGCCCGGATTGAAGGCTAAGTGTCACGAAAGGCGAGCACATGAATACGCAGAACATCCGCCGCTGGATCCTTGCCGGGTTGTGGAGCCTGCCGGTGTATGGGCTGATCACCGCCTGGGCCACGCTTGACCCGCAGCCGGACCAGGAGCGGGACCCGGACGCCTGGGCGCGCTTTGTCAGCTCCGACTCGTACCAGTCCAGCCATCTCCTCGGCAGCACAGGGGGCACAATCCTCGCGATCTTCGGCGCCTTCGCCCTCGGCTGCTGCCTGGCAAACAGCCGCGTGGGGCGGCTGGCCCTGGCGGCTATGGTCATCACCGTCGCCGGCACCGCACTGTTGCTGGTGCCCGCCGTGATCTCCACTTTCGCCACGCCCGCAATCGGGAAGGCCTACCTCGGCGGAAACCGGGACGTTATGCAGCTGGCATTTCCGGACGCCATGACGGGTTCGTTCCTGCTGGGCCTCTTGATGGCCTTCGTCGGGAACGTCCTGCTCGGCGTTGCGGTGTGGGGCTGCCGGACACTGCCGCGCTGGGCGGGAGCGCTCTGGATCGCCGGCGCCGTCCTCTTCTACGTCCTGGGCGTCGTGCTGGGGCAGGCGACCACGGGCAGCAGCCTGCCCACCCAAACCGCCGGTGCCGTGCTGACGGCGGTTGCCGGGGGATGGATTGCGTGG
>NZ_MQTQ01000013.1:1371-3983 GCF_020532805.1 Arthrobacter sp. SO5
GGGACCCCGCTTCAGCCGTGACCGGCTGACGTTCGGACCTAGGGTTCGCCGAAGCCCTCCGTGATCATACGGCCCAGATAGTCCATGGCCTTGGCTGCGTCGGGTCCGCTGGCCTCGACGTGCAGCACGGTCCCCCTCGGGGCACCCAGCATCATGAGCTCGGTCATGGAGGCGCCGTCGGCGCCGTTGACGGTCACGTCTGCGTCCATGCCGGACAGGCCGCCGGCGATTTTCGCGGCGGGGCGGGCGTGCAGCCCGGTCTGGTTGACGAGGGTGAAATCGCCCTGGGCATCCGGGGGCTGCTGGTGGGCGTGTTCGGGTTCCGCGGCGTGGACGGGCGGCCGGTACACGGCCTCGGCCGATTCCTTGACCGCTTCCGCGGTGGCTCCGGTCTGGGCGGCGACGGCGGCGGCCACGAGCCCTTCCACGAGCGGCGCATCGGCCAGCAGGACGGGCCCGGCATCCGCCAGGAACTCCATCGCCGCTTCCGCGGTCATCACGGCCGAGCCCAGATCTGTCAGGACCACGGCGCCGTCAGCCCCGTTTGCCCGTTCCAGGGCCGCCATGATTTTCTCCAGGCTCGTGCCGATCCGGCCATCGTCAGTGCCGCCGGCGGGGACGATCAGGACGTCGGGCGCCATCTGGGCGGCAAGTTCCACGGCGCCCTCGGCGATCTTTTCGCTGTGTGACACCACAACGAGTCCGACCGTCATTCCGCCGCCTTGGCTGCGGCCCGCAGGATCAAGGCACTCGAGACAGCTCCCGGGTCGCGGTGGCCGATGCTTCGCTCCCCCAGATAGCTTGCGCGTCCCTTGCGCGCGAGCATGGGATCGGTGGCAACGGCCCCCGCCTCAGCCGCCTCTGCCGCGGCCTGCAGGACCTTCCGAACGTCGCCGCCATCGCTGGCGGCACCGGCGGCGGCTTCGATCGCCGGCGTCCAGGCGTCCACCATCGTCTTGTCCCCGGACTCGGCTTTTCCACGCGCGACGATGCCGTCCCGGGCGGCCTGCAGGGCCGCCGCCAGGGTGGCGGCGTCAATCTCCGGCGTATCCCCGAGCGCCGTGGCCGCCCGGAGGAAGGCCGTTCCGTAGAGCGGGCCGGCGGCACCGCCCACCTTGGACATCAAGGTCATGGCGGTCAGCTTCAGCGCAGCCCCGGGGTTCTCCGGGACGGTGTCGGCAAGTTTCTCGGTCACGGCCCTGAAGCCGCGGTCCATGTTCTCACCGTGATCGGAATCCCCGATCGGCCTGTCCAGCTCGATCAGCTCCTCCCGGTGCTCTGCCATGGCCTCCGCCGCCAGGGCCAGCCACCTCAGCGCCCAGTCGATGTCCAGTTCCACGCTCAGACGCCCCAACGGAGTGCAGCCGTGTGGACCGGGGCGTCCCAGAGCCCGGTCATCTCATCGTCGAGCCGCAGAACCGTGATGGAGCAGCCCTGCATCTCGAGTGCGGTGATGTAGTTGCCCACCAGCGAGCGCGCCACGGTGACGCCCTGTTCGGCCAGCCTCTGGGCTGCGCGGCGGTAGACGATGTACAGCTCGCTTTGCGGGGTGCCGCCCATGCCGTTCACGAACAGGAGTACCTTGTCCCCGGAAGCCAGGCCAAGATCGCTCACCACCGGGTCCAGCAGCCGGTCTGTGATGCCGTCCGCGTTTTCCATCGGGATGCGGTGCCGGCCGGGTTCGCCGTGGATGCCGATACCGATCTCGATCTCGTTTTCCTCGAGGACGAAACTCGGGGCCCCGGCGTGCGGGACGGTGCAGGCCGTCAGCGCGACGCCCATGCTGCGCACGTTCTGGTTGACCCGGTCGCCGATGGCTGCCACAGCGTCGAGGTTGTCCCCGCGCTCGGCGGCCGCGCCGGCGATTTTTTCCACCAGGACGGTGCCGCCGACGCCGCGGCGCCCGGCGGTGTACAGCGAATCCTCCACCGCGACGTCGTCGTTGACCAGCACTGTGCGGACCTCAACTCCTTCGGCCTGGGCGAGCTCCGCCGCCGTCTCGAAGTTGAGCACGTCACCGGTGTAGTTCTTCACGATGTGGACTACGCCCGCGCCGGAGTTGACGGCGAGCGTTGCGGGCAGGATCTGATCGGGAGTTGGCGATGTGAACACGGCACCCGGCACCGCGGCGTCGAGCATCCCCATCCCCACGTAGCCGCCGTGCAGCGGCTCATGGCCGCTGCCGCCGCCGGACAGGAGCCCGACCTTTCCTGCCACCGGCGCATCCTTGCGCACAATGTATTTGGGTTCGGCAATGACGGTCACGAGGTCGGCGTGGGCAAGCCCGAACCCCTCCACTGACTCGTCAACCACGGCGCGGGGATCATTGATGAGCTTCTTCATGGCGGTGCTCCCTGGATGGTGTCCTGGCTGGTTGCTCTGACCCTACTACCGGGGCCCTGCCAGCGAAAGGCTCCGGCGTTGAACCGTTCAAGCGGAAGAACTGTCAGCCCGGGCTGCCGCATCTGGGGGCTGCCGGGTCCGTCCGCAGCGAAGGTGACGGGCGTCAGGACCGCCTGTCCGGCACCGGCGGGTTCGGCCAGGCGTCGGCGCCCAGCCACGAGAACGGCGGTACAGTGCCCGCGTTCGGGCCTTTCCCGGAGTCCCCGCCC
>NZ_MQTQ01000013.1:3995-9821 GCF_020532805.1 Arthrobacter sp. SO5
CGGGTCGGGCGCCGCGGGCGTGCCGCCAGCAGCCACTTGAAATGCTGAGAAATCGGGAAAAACCACGTCACTGTGCAATCTCGTGCCTCCGAAAAGATCCCGGCCCACCCCCTGGGCCGGGATCAGTTTATCCATCAAATTTATGGATGGGAAGACCTCATCCCGCATCATCGCTACGGAGACCCGGACCCGCCTCGGGCAACCGGAACTACAGTGTTCTGATCATCCGGGTATTGCCGAGGGTATTGGGCTTCACCCGCGCAAGGTCCAGGAACTCAGCCACTCCCTCATCGTGGGAGCGCAGCAGCTCCGAATAGACCACGGGATCGACGGCGGACTGGTCCGCCATCACGTCGAAGCCGTGCCGCTTGAAGAACTCCACCTCGAAGGTCAGGCAGAACACCCGGGCAATGCCCAGGTCCCTTGCCTTCTCCAACAGCCGCTCCACGAGCAGGTGCCCCACGCCCCTGCCACGCCAGGCATCCGAGGTTGCCAGCGTCCGCACCTCGGCGAGGTCATCCCACATTACGTGCAGGGCCCCGCAGCCGATCACGTCGCCGTCGTCGGATTCGGCGATCAGGAACTCCTGCAGACTTTCGTAGTAGGCCACAGTCTCCTTGGCCATGAGGATTCGCTGATCGGCCAGCGGGGCCACCAGCGCCTTGATTTCTGCGACGTCGCTGGTGCGGGCAGGGCGGATGCGGATCGTCTCAGTCACAGCCCAATCCTACGGTGGCCGCTCCGTGAGCTGCCTATTGGGCGACGGACTCAGAGCCCCAGTTCGGCAGGTACCGGCAGGTCCTTGTCCAGGACGTTTCTGGCGAGGAAATGCTCGACGACGCCGTACCAGACCTTCGTGTGCTGCGGCCGCAGGATCCAGTGGTTCTCGTCCGGGAAGTAGAGGAAGCGGTGGTCGGTTTCGCCGTTCTCGCCGGCCGCGAGCTGCGACTTGGAGAGGAGTTCATACCAGAGGCGCAGGCCTTCGCCTATCGGGACGCGATAGTCCTTGTCGCCGTGGATGACGAGCATGGGGGTGCTGATGTTCTCCACATGACGGTGCGGGGAGTTGGCCAGGGCCATCTGGTCCGTCATTTCCATGAGCCAGTACTGCGCGGAGTCGGTCGTGGGGCCGAACTGGTCCAGTGCCCAGAGGCTGGCGTGTGTGACGATCGCCTTGAACCGGTCCGTCTGCCCTGCCACCCAGTTGGCCATGTAGCCGCCGAAGGAACCACCCATCGCCGCCGTACGCGTCTCGTCAATGTCCGGGCGCTGGACCACGGCATCCGTGATCGCCATCAGGTCGGTGTACGGGGCCTTGCCCCATTCGCCCCAGCCGCGCTGGATGTGGTGCCGGCCATATCCCGTGGACAGGGCAGGGTCCGGGAGAAGCACGGCATAGCCGCGGGCCACGAGCAGCCACGGGTTCCAGCGCCAGGTCCAGGCGTTCCAGGATCCGAGCGGGCCGCCGTGGATCCAGAGCAGGAGCGGCGCCGGATTGCCGGCCGAGGCCCCGTCGGGGAGTGCCAGGTACGCCGGCACCCGGGTGCCGTCGGCCGCCGTCGCCTCCACCCGTTCCAGCGAGCCTTTGACGTGCGGGCGTTCCGCGGGGGCCGGGAGGCGGCGGACCTCACCGCTGGCAAGGTCGATCCGCACGGCCTCGGCGGGGAATTCGTAGGAGCTGCGGAGCGCATAGGCGCTGCGCCCGTCAGGAGAGACCACGACGTCGGAATAGGCTGCCGCGTCAGCGGTCACCCGTGTGACGTGCCCGGCGCCGCCGGGGAAGCCGGGGATGCCGATCCGAAAGACCGGTGCGGCGCCGTCGTCGTCGGCAGTCACGAGGAGGGCGGAGCCGTCTGGCAGCCAGGCCGCGGGGCTGGGCCAGCGGTCCCATTCGTGGGCGAGGGGCGTCGGGGCCGCTCCAGGGGCGGCTCCGGACACGTCGAGCAGGTGCAGCTTGATCTCCGGGGCCGAAAGCGGGGTGGTGTCGCTTTCGCTGAGTACCACCAGCATCCGGCCGTCCGGGCTGACCGGGCCAGGGAAGTAGCTCATGCCTTCGGTGTCCAGCAGGACGCTCCGGGTGCCGGTAGCGACGTCGATCGCTGCCAGCACGGACCGCGAATCGGCGCCGGCGAGCGGCTTGCTGAAGCTGCTGTAAATGGTCTTCCCGTCCGGGCTGACCACGGAATCCGCGTCGCGGAGCCCGTTGCCGGCGTCAGGCGTCAGGTTCCGGAGCTTGAGCGGCGCCACGGCGTCAACCGTGGCGGGCTTGCCCGGCTCCGGCTCCTCCCCCGGCTCGGCGGCGAAGAGCCGCGGCTGGGCGGGTCCCAGATCGGCGTCCCAGTAGCGCACGGGATAGCCGGTGTGCAGGATGGCGGCGACCTTTTTGTCGGTGCGGGCCTTCCGGCGCTCCTCGTCGTTGTCCTCGCCCGTGGAACCGGCCAGGACAGGTGCCGCGACAAAGAGGGCGTTCGTGTCCTTTGCTGCCAGCACGGCGCTGACGCCGCCGGCGCGCGAGAGCACCACCCGGGCCTCACCGCCGCCTGCGGGCAGCATCCACAAGGCGCTGACCGGATCGGCCTCAGGGCTTTCCGGATCCGGGCGGGCGGACGTGAAGTAGAGCTCGCCGTTGGCGGCGAACACGGCCCCGGCCTCCCCTTTGGCACTGCGGGTGATCCTGCGCGCCTGCTTCGCCCCGGCAGGATCCAACTCCCACAAGGCGGTGCCGTATTCGGTGCCGCCGGCATTGAGCGTGGCCACGGTGGTGACCAGCCTTCCGCCGTCGGGGCTCAGGGCCAGGCCACTGATCCTCGGGATGGCGAGGTAATGGTCCAGGTCATGGAACGGGGTCTCGGGTGTTTCGCTCAGGGTCTCTGAATCCGTGGAAGCCATGCCCCGATTCAACACCCCCTGTGCCCCGGATCACACCCGGTTCACTGAGAGTGAAACGGTGCTTTCAGACTCGCCAGCCTTTGGCCCCGCACGGCTTGGGCGCTACGGCATCGGCAGCATGGGCCGCCGGCTCCCTCGTTCCGCGCTGGGACGCAGGCCACGCAAAGGCCCCGCCACACCCTTTCGGGAATGACGGGGCCTCTGGTTTTGGCGTTTAGACGCTCGGCGCGATCTCGGGGATGCGCGGTTTGGCGTTGCCAGCGAACGTGAACTTGGCGTCGTCGCCTTCGCCTTCCACATCCACCACCACGATGTCGCCGGAGTGGAGCTCGCCGAACAGGATCTTCTCGGAGAGCTGGTCCTCGATCTCGCGCTGGATGGTCCGGCGCAGCGGCCGGGCGCCCATCGCGGGGTCGTAGCCGCGCGTGGCCAGGAGCACCTTGGCCGCGGGCGTGAGTTCGATGCCCATGTCCTTGTCCTTGAGGCGCTTCTCCAGCCGGCCGACGAACATGTCCACGATCTCGATGATCTCGTCCTGGGTCAGCTGCGGGAAGACCACCACATCGTCAACACGGTTCAGGAACTCGGGGCGGAAGTGCTGCTTGAGCTCCTCCGTGACCCGGGCACGCATCCGGTTGTAGCCGGTCTGGGTATCCGTGCCGGACTGGAAGCCGGTGGCGACGCTCTTGGAGATGTCCCGGGTGCCAAGGTTCGTGGTCATGATGATCACGGTGTTCTTGAAGTCCACCACCCGGCCCTGGGAGTCGGTCAGGCGGCCGTCTTCCAGGATCTGCAGGAGCGAGTTGAACAGGTCCGGGTGGGCCTTTTCCACCTCGTCGAACAGGACCACGGAGAACGGGCGGCGGCGGACCTTTTCGGTCAGCTGCCCGCCCTCCTCGTAGCCCACATAGCCCGGAGGGGCACCGAAGAGGCGCGAGACCGTGTGCTTCTCCGAGTATTCGGACATGTCCAGGGTGATCAGGGCATCCTCTTCACCGAACAGGAACTCGGCAAGGGCCTTGGCCAGTTCGGTCTTGCCGACGCCCGTGGGGCCGGCGAAGATGAACGAACCGCCCGGACGCTTCGGGTCCTTCAGGCCTGCACGGGTCCGGCGGATCGCCTGGGACAGGGCCTTGATGGCCTCGTTCTGGCCCACCACCCGCTTGTGCAGTTCATCCTCCATCTTCAGCAGCCGCGAGGACTCCTCCTCGGTCAGCTTGAAGACCGGGATGCCCGTGGAATTCGCCAGGACCTCGGCGATCAGGTCCTCATCCACTTCGGAGATGTCGTCCATGCCGCCGGTCTTCCACTGGCGTTCCTTCTCGGCACGCTCGGCAATGAGCTTCTGCTCCTTGTCGCGCAGCGAGGCGGCGCCTTCGAAGTCCTGCGCGTCAATCGCGGATTCCTTCTCGAGCTTCATGGCGGCGATTTTCTCGTCCATGACCTTGAGCTCCGGCGGCGCCGTCATCCGGCGGATGCGCAGGCGTGCGCCGGCCTCGTCGATCAAGTCGATCGCCTTGTCCGGCAGGAAACGGTCCGAGATGTAGCGTTCGGACAGGCTCGCCGCCGAGGCGAGGGCGCCGTCGGTGATGGTGACGCGGTGGTGCGCCTCGTACCGGTCCCGCAGGCCCTTGAGGATCTCGATCGCGTGCGCAACCGAGGGCTCCTTGACCTGGATGGGCTGGAAACGCCGTTCCAGCGCGGCATCCTTCTCGATGTGCTTGCGGTACTCATCCAGCGTGGTGGCACCGATGGTCTGCAGCTCCCCGCGCGCCAGCATGGGCTTCAGGATCGAGGCCGCATCGATGGCACCCTCCGCGGCACCGGCACCCACAAGCGTGTGGATCTCATCGATGAACAAGATGATGTCCCCGCGGGTACGGATCTCCTTGAGGACCTTCTTCAGCCGCTCCTCGAAGTCACCGCGGTACCGGGAGCCGGCCACCAGGGACCCGAGGTCCAAGGTGTACAGCTGCTTGTCCTTGATGGTCTCCGGGACATCGCCCCGGACGATCGCCTGGGCCAGGCCCTCCACGACGGCCGTCTTGCCGACGCCGGGCTCGCCGATCAGCACCGGGTTGTTCTTGGTGCGCCGGGACAGGACCTGCATGACGCGTTCCATCTCGGATTCACGCCCGATGACGGGGTCCAGCTTGTTCTCGCGGGCAGCCTGGGTCAGGTTCCGGCCGAACTGGTCCAGGACGACAGAACCGGCGGGCGTGCCTTCGGCCTGGCCGGGGCCGACGCCGGCGCCGGAAGTTTCCTTGCCCTGGTAGCCCGAGAGCAGCTGGATCACCTGCTGGCGGACGCGGTTGAGGTCCGCTCCGAGCTTGACCAGCACCTGGGCGGCTACACCTTCACCCTCGCGGATGAGGCCGAGCAGGATGTGCTCAGTGCCGATGTAATTGTGTCCCAGCTGGAGGGCCTCGCGCAGCGAGAGCTCCAGCACCTTCTTGGCGCGCGGCGTGAAGGGGATGTGGCCGGACGGGGCCTGCTGGCCCTGGCCGATGATCTCCTGTACCTGCTCGCGGACGCCGTCGAGCGAAATGCTCAAGGACTCAAGGGCTTTGGCAGCAACACCCTCACCCTCATGGATCAGACCCAAGAGGATGTGTTCGGTACCAATGTAATTGTGGTTCAGCATGCGTGCCTCTTCTTGGGCAAGCACAACTACGCGACGGGCACGGTCCGTAAATCGCTCAAACATTTCGCCACACTCCTAGCTACGACGTACTTTGATGCTACGTGGCTGGCTTCCATATTTGGGGCTTGTTCGCCACAGGGGAAACCGGCGGGGATCCCGGCGCCGCGCAGGGCGGTCAAAACGGCGCCCGGCGGATCCCGCTTCGGCCCCGGCCAGCCCTTGCGGCCCCGGCCCCGCCTGCCCTTTGGGGGCCTGGGCCGCAGCCGCGTCCCCGGCCGCCCCTCACCGGCGGG
>NZ_MQTQ01000013.1:9848-82466 GCF_020532805.1 Arthrobacter sp. SO5
CACGGCGATGCCCCCGCCGGAAGGGCGGGGGCATCGTCATTGCCGGAGCATAAGTCTAGGAATTCGCCTGTTGGTAGGCTTCCTGAATTTCAGCCTGGATACGCCCGCGGCTGTTTACCGCATAGCCGTTGTCGCGGGCCCACTGACGGATCTGCGCAGAGTCTTGATTCCTGCCGGTCGATATCTTGGTGCGGGTGGCACGGCCGCTGGAAGTCTTGCGTGCGTGTGAAACAAAGCGCTCAACTGCAGAGCGGAGTTCTGCAGCATTGCCGGAGGACAGGTCAATTTCGTAACTGACGCCGTCCAGGCCGAACCGGACAGTCTCGTCCGCGGATCCCCCATCCAGATCATCAACGAGGATGATTTTAACTTTCTGTGCCATTAAAGACTCTCTTTCCATGAAGGACGAGCATTTAGAAAAGCAGGATGTATCTGCTTTAAGTATCCTCCGCTTTACGGCAGTGAGTCAAAGCGGTAAATATTTTCTAAAGAAAATCCAAAGGAAGGAATAGTCCGCTATTTGTTCATACCGGGCGAATGGCCGTTGTCCGGCGCGTTATCGGCCCCGGGCGCCTTTCCCTCGGCTTCGGCCTGGGCGCGCGCCTCGGCCTGGCGCTCCGATTTGTCCGCATTGAAAATCGATTTCATCGCGAACCAGAAAATCAGGCCGACGACGGCGGAGGGCAGCAATACGGCGATGTACTCCACAGTCAGTGTCCTTCGGGCTTCAGCAGGGGGAACAGGATGGTCTCGCGGATACCGGCCCCGGTGAAAAGCATGACAAGGCGGTCGATGCCCAGGCCTATGCCACCCATGGGCGGGGCGCCGTACTCCAGCGCGCGGAGGAAGTCCTCGTCCAGCTGCATGGCCTCGACATCGCCGGCGGCGGAACGGCGGGATTGCTCGGTCAGACGTTCGCGCTGGATCACCGGGTCCACGAGTTCGGAGAACGCCGTGCCGCGCTCCATGCCGCCGATGATGAGGTCCCAGGCCTCGATCAGCCGGTCATCCTCGCGGTGCTGGCGGGCCAGCGGCTGGGCGGACGGCGGGTAGTCGTAGACGAAGGTGGGGTTCAGCAGGGTCGGCTCGACGAGTTCACCGAAAAGTTCGACGACGAGCTTCTCGGCATCCCAGGTGGCGTCGACCTTGACCTCGTGCTTGGCGGCGAGCGCCAGCAATTCCGCGGCCGGCGTTTCCGGGGTGATGTCCTGGCCTAGGGTTTCGGAGAGTCCCGGGTACACCGCCATCCAGGCCCAGTCGCCGTCGAGGTTTATCTCACCGGCCTCGGTCTGCAGCACCCGGCCCACCCCGGCGGCGTCGGCGGCGTCGAGGATGAGTTCCTTGATCCGGTCCGCCATGACGAACTGGTCGGCCCACGCCTCGTAGCTTTCCAGGGTAGTGAATTCCGGGCTGTGGGTTGAGTCGACGCCTTCGTTGCGGAACACGCGGCCCATGTCGTAAACACGGTCGATCCCGCCGACGACGGTGCGCTTGAGGTACAGCTCGGTGGCGATGCGCAGGGTCATCTTCTGGTCGAAGGCGTTCATGTGCGTTTCGAAGGGGCGGGCCGTGGCGCCGCCGTGGACCAGCTGGAGCATCGGGGTTTCCACCTCCACGTAGCCCTGGCGGTGCAGGGTCTCGCGGATGGACCGCGTGATCGCGGCCCGCGTGTAGACCATTTCGCGGGCCTCGTCGCGGACGATCAGGTCCACGTAGCGCTGGCGGACGCGGGTTTCCTCGTTGAGCTCTGCGTGCAGCACCGGCAGCGGGCGCAGCGCCTTGGACGCCATGGACCAGGAATCTGCCATGACGGACAGCTCGCCGCGGCGCGAGGAGATGACCTCACCCGTGATGAAGACGTGGTCGCCCAGGTCCACGAGGGCCTTCCAGTCGGCGAGCGACTCCTCGCCAATGTTGGCCAGGCTCAGCATGACCTGCAGCCGGACGGCCTTGCCATCGACGCCGCCCTCCTGGAGCGTGGCGAAGCAGAGCTTGCCGGTGTTGCGGATGAAGACGATGCGGCCGGTCACGCCGGCGACGTCGCCTGTGGTTTCGTCGGCCTGGAGGTGGGCGTATTTTTCGCGGATTTCAGTCAGCGAGTGCGTGCGCCCAACACCCACCGGATACGCCTCGATGCCGCGCTCAATCAGCTTGGCGCGCTTCTCCATGCGGATGCGCGTCTGTTCGCTGGCGTCGTGGTGCTCGGCGGCGGTGTTCGGGGCGGGGGTGTTTTGGGAAGTCACAATCCCCAAGTTTACCGGGAGATCCGGCCGCACGGGTTCTGCCCGGCGTGCGCCCGGCGTGCGCCCGGGCAGCGCCCGGTCTGCGGGAGTTCGGGATCAGGCCGGACGGGCGCGCAGGCGCCCGCCCGGGCCGGGCCGTTCGGGGCCCGGGCCTTACAATCGGTGGGCGACCCTTTCGAAAGGACCCCCTTGGCCAAGCTCTACTTCCGCTACGGCGCCATGAACTCCGGCAAGTCAACGGGCCTCCTGCAGGCGGCGTTCAATTACGAGGAGCGGGGTCAACGGGTCCTGCTGGCCAAGCCGGATGTGGACACCAAGGGCGACTCGGACGTCGTTTCCCGCCTGGGCATGACCCGCTCGGTGGACTTCCTGATCCCTGCCGGGGCTTCCGCGCGCGACTTGTTCACCGCCCAGGCCCACGGGGACGACCCCGATGCCCTGCTGGAGCATGTGGACACCAAGCCGGTGGCCTGCCTCCTGGTTGACGAGGCCCAGTTCCTCGCACCGGAACAGGTGGACGACCTCTTCCGCATTGCCGTGATGGACAACGTGCCGGTGCTCGCCTACGGCATCCGCACGGACTTCCGCACCCGCGCGTTTCCCGGGTCGCTCCGGCTCCTGGAGATTGCGCACACACTCGAAGAACTCAAGACCATCTGCCGCTGCGGCCGCAAAGCCATCTTCAACACCCGCCGGGTGGGCAGCCAGGTGGTGTTCGACGGCGACCAGGTCGCCATCGACGGACAGGACGTCTGGTACGAGTCGCTCTGCGGCTCCTGCTACCTCGAGGTTTCCGGCGGCCGGCTCGGCAACTAGCGGAACCCGTCCGGCAGGGACCCTACTGCCCCGTAGCAACGGCCTCGGCTAGGCTCGGGGCATGACCCGCGAGAACATCAGAACCCCCGACGGCGGAACGATCGAGCTTTTCAGCACGGGCGCGGAGCTCGCCGCGGCGGGCTCCGGCGTCGTCGTCGTGCAGGCATCAATGGTGACGGCCGCGGATTACACGCGCTTTGCGCAGAAACTCAGCGCGTCGCTGGGCCGGCCGGTGCACACCTTCAACCGGCGCGGGCGCGGCTCCTCGTCCCCGCAGCCGGAGGACTACACCCTTGACGTGGACATCCGCGACCTCGACGCGGTGATGAAACATACCTCCAGCACGGACGTGTTCGGGCACAGCTTCGGCGGGGCGGTGGCCCTGCACGCGGCCCGCACCCTGCCGGTGGAACGCCTCGCCGTCTTCGATCCGGCGGTTTCGGTCAACCACTCCGTCTCGGCGGACTGGACCACCGAATATGAGCGCGCGACGGCGGCCGGCGAGGACGACCGCGCCCTCGCCGTCCTGCTCAAGGGCCTCGAGACGGGCAGCGCGCTGTCGCGGATGCCGCTGTCCATGCTGACGCTGGCCAACAAGCTCGCGGCCGGCACCCCGATCGGCAAGCAAATGCGGGAGCTCATGAAGACCGGCGTCCGGGAGATCAAGGCCATCATCGCCGCGGACATGCCTGCCGAGCCGTTCCTGGATCTGCCGCTGGAGACGGTGATCATTGTGGGCGAAAAGAGCCCGGCCTACTTCGGCGTGGCCTGCGCCCAGATCCACGATGTGCTCTCGGGCTCGAGCTACACGATCCTGCCGGGCATGGGCCATGACGGCGCCATCAAGGCCCCCGACAGGCTCATCTCCGAGCTGAGTGAGTTCTTCGCAGGCTGACCCCAACGCCTGAAACCAACGCCTGAAACCAACGCGGGGTCACTTGGCGCCCATTCCGGCCGGTCGGATGGGCGCCAAGTGACCCCGCGTTGCGTTAGTGGGGGGCCGGTTGGTCCGCGCCGGCGGTCTTGCGCATCATGGCGGACAGTACGACGGCGGCGAGGGCTATGACCGCCGCCGTCAGGAACGCGGCATGCATGCCGGCGATGCTTCCGGAGGCCGCGGACACGACGGCGTAGATCGAGACCAGGAGGGCCGTGCCGGCAGCACCGGCCACCTGCTGCAGTGTGCTCATGATCGCCGAACCGTGGGAATAGAGGTGCGGCGGCAGCGGATTCAGGCCGGTGGTGAAGGCCGGGGTCAACACGAGCGCCAGGCCCAGGCTCAGCCCGACGTGCAGCGCGATGATCCAGCCCACCGGCGTCTTGGCGTCAAGCAGGGAGAACTGGAACAGGGCCACGACCATCAGTGAGGAACCCGCCAGGGTCAAGGGCAGGGGCCCGACCTTGTCGAAGAGGCGGCCGATAACCGGGCCCAGAAGACCCATCGCGAGGCCGCCCGGGAGCAGGGCCAGGCCTGTTTCCAGCGACGTCAGCCCGCGGATTTCAAGCAGGTAGAGCGGAAGCAGGATCACGGCACCAAACAGGGCGATCATCGCGACGACGAGCAGCAGCACGGAGACCGTAAACATCCGGAACGTGAAGGCGCGCAGGTCCAGCAGGGGCGCTTCAGCCTTCTGCAATTTCAGCTGCCGCAGTACGAACACCAGCATGGCCGCGATGCCGACGGCCAGCGCAACGACTGCCGGGGATCCAGGGCCGACCTGTCCCCCGCCGATCTGGCTCAGGCCGTACACCAGGCCGCCGAACGCGGGGACCGTCAGCAGCACGGACAGGGCGTCAAGCCGGGTCTTCTCGGTTTCGCCGATGTTCGTCAGGTACCTGGCGCCGATGGCAAACGCCGCAAGGGCAATCGGCAGCACAAACACGAACATGAAGCGCCAGGAAAAGTGCTCCAGGATCAGGCCGGACACGGTGGGACCCATGGCTGGCGCCACGGAGATGGCTATACTCACGTTGCCCATCACGGCACCGCGGCGCGAGATGGGAACCAGCGTGAGGATGGTGGTAATCAGCAGGGGAAGCATGATGGCCGTACCGCCGGCCTGAACCACGCGGGCCAACAGGAGGACTTCGAAGCCCGGTGCCAGGGCCGCGAGGAGCGTGCCGCCGGAGAACAGGCCCATCGCCAGCATGAAGACGGCCCGGGTGGACAGCCGCTGCAGGATGAAGCCCGTCGTGGGGATCACTACCGCCATCGTGAGCATGAAGCCGGTGGAGAGCCACTGCACCGTGGGGGCATTCACGCTAAGGTCCACCATCAGCCGCTGCAACGCGACATTCATGATGGTTTCGTTCAGGATCACCACGAACGTGGCCACCAGCAGCGTGCCGATGATGGTGACGGATTCCCGGGACAGCTTCTCCGGGGGCGCGGGCAGTGCCGCCCCGGCCGCGTCGGTCCGGGCGGCCTGCGTCGAATCGCCGTGGGCTTTTGAAGAGACTTCTGCTGGCATGGGTATTCCCTCAGGGAGTGCGGCGTGGGGTCCGGCGGCCGGGGCCGCCAACCCTCCTTCCAACCGGCGTCACCCCCCGGTAATTCCCGCCGGGAGCAACTTCCCGCCGTCGGAAATGCAACGCGGGGTCACTTACGGCCCGTGACAGGGCCGCCCATGGGCCGTAGGTGACCCCGCGTTGCTTTGGTGGTGGGGCTGCGTCAGGAATTCAGCGGGACGTTGTCGATCAGCCGGACGGGGCCCACTTTGGCCGCGATCAGGGCCAGGCCCTCCCCGCGGAAGGGCGTGTCTTTGCAGTTCTCGGCCAGCGGCTCCAGGGTGTGCGGATCCACCACCTCGAAATAGTCCAGCTGCACGAGCGGCTGCGAGTCCACGAGTGCCCGGGCGGATTCCAGATCGAGGGGCTCGTGGGCGTTCGCGCGGTCCTCGATGAGCAGGAGCGCGCGGGACAGGACCAGGGCGGCCTCGTGTTCCTCCGTCGAGAGGAAGCGGTTGCGGCTGGACAGCGCCAGGCCGTCCGCGGAACGCACGATCGGCACGGGGACGATCTCCACCGGGAAGTTCAGGTCTGCCACCATGCGCTGGACCAGCGCCAGCTGCTGGGCGTCCTTCTGCCCGAAATAGGCGCGGTAGTCGGGCAGTTGGGAACGGGCAGCCGCGCCCGGGGTTCCGACGTGGAGCAGTTTGGCCACCACGGTCAGGGCGCCGTCGAAGTGTCCGGGCCGGGACGCGCCCTCCCATTTCTCCGCCAACGGCCCCGCCGTGATCCGGACCATCGGTTCCCCGCCCGGATAGACCTCCTCCACGCCCGGCGCGAAGACCAGATCCACGCCCTCGGCCTCGAGGAGGGCCAGGTCAGCTTCCAGGGTCCGGGGGTAGCGCTCCAGGTCAACGGCCTCGCCGAACTGCAGCGGGTTGACGAAGATGCTGACGACGACGACGTCGTTCTGGGCGACGGCGGTGCGCGCCAGCTGGGCATGTCCCGCGTGCAGGGCGCCCATGGTGGGCACCAGGCCCTGCGAGGTGCCCCCCTTCTGCCGGAGCAGGCGCGCGCTTTCCGCGCGGAGGCCGGCGGCCGTGGTCACGAGTTGGATCGCCACGTTTCTAGTGTCCTTCCGGGGGTTGCCGGCCGTCGGGGTCCGGGTCGTCGGGGTCCGGGCCCTCGAGGGCCCGTGCGATGCCCTCGAGCTGGTCCGGCAACAGCTGTCCGCGGCTTCCTGCCCGGCGGGCAGTCGCCCGGGCCATGGCCAGGTACGCCTCCAGAATATCGCTGCCGGAGCCGCCGTCGTGCTCCCGCAGGGCGTCTGCGTGTGCCGCCACGGTCCCGACGTCCCCCCGGGCCACCGGGCCGGTGAGGGCCGATTCGCCCGAGGCGAGCGCGTTTTCCAGGGTGGCGCGCAGCAAGGGACCCAGCATCCGTTCCGGGGCCTCGACGCCGACTTCCCGGAGGAGCTGGGAGGCTTGCGCGACGAGTGTGACGAGGTGGTTCGAGGCGTGCGCGAGGGCAGCATGGTAGAGCGGGCGGTCCCCTTCCGCGATGGCGACGGGCTCTGCCCCCATCTCGACGACGAGGGCCTGCGCGATCGGAAGCATCGCGGCGTCGGCTGTGACCCCGAAGGTGCAATCGAGCAGCCGGGTGAGGTCCAGGCTCATGCCGGTGAACGTCATGGCGGGGTGCAGTGCCAGCGGGATGGCACCCACGGAGCGGATGGGGTGCAGGATCCCGACACCGAACCGGCCCGAGGTGTGGGCCACGAGCTGGCCGGGCTGCCAGGCGCCCAGTTTTGCCAGGCCGTCCACGAGGGGTCCGAGCGCATCGTCGGGGACGGCCAGGAGCACCAGTTCGGCGCGCTCGACGATGTCCTGAATGTCGAGGACCGGCACGCCGGGAAGCAGGGTTTCCGCGCGTTCACGGCTGGCATCCGAGACCGCCGAGACGCCGATCACGGCGTGTTCGGCACCGCGCAGGGCCGCCCCGAGGACGGCACCGACCTTGCCGGCTCCGATAATTCCGACGCCGAGTCGTCCTGGCTTAGCCATGGTGCGGGCCTTCCTTGTTGCTGGGTTCTTCCCGGGGTTCGGCCTCAACGGCCGGGGCTGGTGCAGCCACAGGCGGCCGGACCTGCTCCAGCCAGTGCTCGCTGGTCTGCCGTCTCCGCGCGGCGCGGGCCCGTGCCGACTGCGCCTCGAGCAGTGCCCTGCCCTCCTCGAGGCCGGCTTGGATGAGCCTCGGGGCAACAGGGCCGGCGGTTGTGTGCAGGACAAGGTCCACGACGCCGAAGCGGCGGGCCAGCGGCCCCTGCTCCAGAGCCATGGACTGCGTGCGCTGGTGCGGAACCAGCACGAGGTGCCGCCACCACCGGCCCGAACGGATCAGCAGCGCCGTGTCCGTGGCGGAGTAGCCGTTGCGCCGCCAGCCCAGCGGCGCCAGCAGCCGGGCGCGGCGCGGCGTGGTGACGAACCCGCCGTCGTTTGCCGGCGCGGCCCCGGACGCGGACGCGGACCCGGACGCGGGCGCCAGCCCGTTGACCCCGGCGGTGAAAACGCGCACCGGATCCGTGGTGCCCGGGTCGGGCAGGACCAGGGAGAGCATCGTCAGCACCTCTGCGAAGGTTCCCACCGGCAGCAGGGTGGTCCGCGCCGAGTTCTCGCCGTTGTTTCCGGCAGCGCCGTAGCCTGCGACGTTGACCTGGATGCGGTACCAGCCGAAGATCCGCCACAGCGGCGGCTGGCTGACCCGCAGCGCCTGAATCCGGCCCGGCGGCAGCGTCTGCGCCTGGGTGTCCAGGAGCCCGTAGCGCAGCCGGATGCCGTCCGGGGAAATGGCGGCCGTGAAGTTGTAGCCCTTGTTGAAGGAGGACCAGTACGCGGCCACGAGGCCCAGCGCGGCCGGGATCAGGTAGAAATAGAAGGACCGGTTCTCCGTCACGGCGGACAGCACCACGGACACGGCCCCTCCCAGCACCACGAAGAAGCTCTGCTCGCTCAGCAGCAGGGAACCCATGAGGCGCGGCGGCGGAACGCTGAGCACGGCGTGCTCGGGGGCCTCCGCGACGACGGCTTCGGGGTGGTCCGGATCGGCGGCCACTCCGGACGCGCGGGCCAGGATCGTGGCCCTGAGTGCCCGGGCCTCCCCTATCCGCAGGTAGGCCAGCCGCACTGCGGATGCGCCGGCGTCGGCCACCTCGAATTTGAGCTCGGCCAGGCCGAAGATCCGGGCCAGCAGGGGCTGCACGATGTCGATCGCCTGGACCCGGTCCAGACGGGCCTGGCGCTGCTGCTTGAAGAGGAAGCCGGAATTGACCCGGACGTAGCCCTCCGCCACCTGGTAGCGCGTGAAGTACCACCCCAGGATGTACCCGAGCACGGCGAGCAGCAGCACCGCTCCGCCGCCGAGAAGCAGCCACGGAGCCCGGCCCGCGATGTCCTGGTCGATCAGGGGACCGCCCCGGAGCATCCGCTCGAAGGTGTCGCGGCCGACGAAGAATGCGATCGCGGCCAGCGCGAACCAGCCACGCACAAACGGCGAGGCCGGATGCACACGCAGCCAGCCGCCGCCGGGGGTTCCCGCCTCGGCGCCGGCGCCGGCTTCCGCGGCGATCCCGGTGCCGCCGGGTTTCACAGCCGGCACGTCACAGCCCGGCCAGCCGGGCTTCGCCGCGGGCGGACAGCTGCTCGCGGAGCCGCGCTCCCTCCCCCGCGGGCAGGCCCGGGATTTCCGCGCTGGTTCCGGCGGAGGCGGTGTGCAGCTTGAGTGTGCACAGGCCCAGTCCGCGTTCCACGGGCCCGGCGCCGATATCGACATACTGCATGCGGCCGTAGGGCACCACGAGGGTGCGCTGGTAGAAGATTCCGCGGCGGATGAGCAGATCCTCGTCACGTTCGGCATAGCCGATGGAGCGCACCTGGCGCGGTATCAGCAACAGGCGCCACAGGGCGAGCAGCAGCATCACCGCCGGCACGGCAACAGCCAGCCACAGCGGCGGCCACGTCCAGGCCCCGGCAAGGACCATGACAAGGGGAACGGTCAGCAGCCCGACGACGATCAGGTTGCCGGCCGCCCAGCCGACGACGCGCACCGTGACGTATTTGGGGGACACCCGCAACCAGGTGATCCCCGCGGGGTCAATCGCCTCGGTATGCATATTCGCCTTCCGCCTCGGGCTTGCGCTTTTCCTGGCGACCCAGGGCTTCGTCGGCGTCGCCGTCCTCGGGCGGAATCCGGCAGAACCGTTCCACCACAAGGCCCACGATGATCAGCAGCAGCCCGCCGCCGGCCATGATCAGGGCCTGCCAGGTGAGGTCCTGGTTGCTGCGCAGGTTCCAGAGCCTGAGCTGGTCCAGGAAGATCCCCGCGTGCCAGCCCAGCAGCACCGCGCCCGTGTAAGCGCAGGCCTGGGCCAGGACCAGGGTCCAGGCTGCCAGGATCGGGTTGAGCATTTTCTTCCTTTTGCCGTTCCGCCAGCGGAGCACCCGGATGCCGAGCGCGAGGGTGAGGACCACAATCACGCCCATGGTGATCAGCCCGGTCAGGGGCAGCACGGGGGTGGCCAGGCTGTAGCGGGTGGTCAGCAGGGACGCGAGCCAGCCGGCAACGCCCACGGCCACACTGATGACAAGCAGGAGGAGGGGGCTGGTCAGCTTCACGGCTGCTCCGCCGCTCCGGCGCCGTGCAGGTCCTCGAATCCGTCGAACGGCACAAGGTCAGCGAAGTCGGCGGCCCTGGCCGCAAGATCGCCGACGCGT
The DNA here is from genome assembly GCF_020532805.1 of Arthrobacter sp. SO5. Taxonomy (GTDB): domain Bacteria; phylum Actinomycetota; class Actinomycetes; order Actinomycetales; family Micrococcaceae; genus Arthrobacter. Next base: position 20,125 of record NZ_MQTQ01000013.1, read on the forward strand.
TCGCCGCCCAGCTCGGCCACCGGGTCGATCAGCGACCACGGATACAGCACGAAGGCCCGCTCCGCGGCGCGCGGATGCGGCAGAATCAGCTCCGGATCCGCACTGACCAGATCGCCGTAGGTGATGATGTCCACGTCCAGGGTGCGCGGACCCCACCGCACGTCGCGGACCCGCAGGTGTTTCTGTTCCACCGCGTGGCAGTGTTCCAGCAGGTCCTTCGGCGCCAGGATGGTTTCGACGGCGATCACCATGTTGAGGAAGTCCGGCTGGTCCGGCGGGCCGCCGACGGCCTTCGTCTGGACGATCGGGGAAATGGCCAGCAGGCGAACCTCCGGCGGGTCGACGAGGTCGGCGACGGCGGCCGAGAGGGTGTCGCTGCGCTCCCCCAGGTTGCTGCCGAGGGCTATGACGGACCGGACGTAGTTCATGGCTGCTCCCGGCGGACGCTGACGGCCACGTCACCGAACTCCACCTCGAGGGGGGCCTTGGGCTTGTGCACCGTGATGTCCACGGCAGCGACGGGAAACTTCCGGAGCACGTCGTCGGCGATCCGGACGGCCAGGGCCTCGATCAGGTTCAGCGGTTCCCCGGTAATCCAGCCCCGGATACACTCGGCCACTTCACCGTAGTGGGCCGTGTCGAGGACGTCGTCGGAGGCGGCGGCGGCGGTGAAGTCCAGGTGCAGTACGGCGTCAACAATAAACGGCTGGCCGTCGCGCCGCTCAAAATCAAAGACGCCGTGATGGCCGACGGCGGTGACGCCGCTCAGCTTGATCTGGTCCATGGCGGGCGGCCGTTTCAGCCGTGGCCGGGCGCGGCGATGCGGGCGGCAACCTTGACGGCGTCGAGGTTGGGGCCGACGTCGTGCACGCGGACCGCCCACGCACCCCGGTACGCGCTGATGGCGGTGACCGCGGCGGTGGCGGCCTCGCGTTCTGCCGGCGTGGCCGCCTTGCCGGCCACGGCCAGGAGGCCGCCGAGGAAGCGCTTGCGGGACGCGGCGACCAGAACCTTGTGGCCCATGGCCTGCAGCACCTCCAGATGCGTCAGCAGTTCCCAGTTCTGCACATCCGTCTTGGCGAAGCCCAGTCCCGGGTCAACGATGATTTGCTCCGGAGCGACTCCCGCGGCGTACAGCTTGTCGCGGACGCCGGCAAGTTCCGTGGCGACGTCTGCAGCAACGTTCCCGTAGTCGGTCAGCGAGTCCATGGTGTTCGCATCGCCGCGGCGGTGGGTCAGGATGTAGGGGGCCCCGCTCCGGGCTGCGAGCTCCGCCATCTCCGGTTCCATGGTGAGGCCCGAGACGTCGTTGATGATCGAGGCTCCGGCGGCCAGGGCGGCGGCCGCCGTGGCGGCATGGGTGGTGTCGATGCTGACCAGGGCGCCGGCCTTGACCAGGGCCGCGATGACGGGCAGTACCCGCCGTTGTTCCTCTTCGGGACTGACCGCCGTCGCGCCCGGACGGGTGGATTCCCCGCCGACGTCGATGATGTCCGCGCCGCCGTAGAACATCCGCAGGCCCGCCGCGATGGCGGTGTCTGCCGTGGCGTACTTTCCGCCGTCGCTGAACGAGTCGGGGGTGACGTTGAGGATCCCCATCACAAGCGTCCTGTCCGTGGGCAGGTCCTTGAAGCTCGCCGCCGGGCGCGCTTTGCGCACGACGGGCAGCGGCGAGGTCGCGGGACCTGTTCCTGGGGCTGCAGCTAGGGAATCCATAGTCTGTGTACTTACCTTCCGATAATGAGGCTCATGGCTTCGGCACGGGTGGCCGGGTCATGCAGCTGCCCGCGTACCGCGCTGGTGACGGTTTTGGCACCGGGCTTGCGGATGCCGCGCATGGACATGCACAGATGTTCGCATTCGACGACGACGATCGCGCCGCGGGGCTTGAGGTGGGTGACGAGGGCTTCGACGATCTGGGTGGTCAGCCGTTCCTGGACCTGCGGGCGGCGGGCGAACATGTCCACCAGCCGGGCCAGCTTGCTCAGCCCGGTGACCTTCCCGTCATGGGAGGGGATGTAGCCCACGTGCGCCACCCCGTGGAACGGCACGAGGTGGTGCTCGCAGGTGGAGTAGAACGGGATGTCCTTGACCAGGACCAGTTCCTCGTGGTCCAGGTCGAAGGTGGTCGCGAGGATCTCCGCCGGATCGTGGTGCAGCCCGGCGAACATCTCCGTGTAGGCGTTGGCGACGCGCTTCGGGGTGTCCACGAGGCCGCTGCGGTCCGGGTCCTCTCCGATGGCCAGCAGGATCTCGCGGACCGCCGCCTCGATCCGGGGCCGGTCCACCCGGTCTTGGCCGTGCTGGGCGGGTCCTCCCGCCGCCGGGAAACCGGCGGTGGCAAGAACGTCGTCGTCGTCGAAGAAAGAAGTCACGGGAGAAGCCTAGCCGGGATGGACGTCACGCCCGGTATCCGTCACGCCGCCCTGGAACGACTCCTGTCCGCCGACACCCTGGGCGTGGGGCGGCATTGCGTCGAGGGGTTCCTTGAGCCGGGCCGCCGTGGCGTCTTCCTGGGCTTCGCGTTCGGCCCTCTCCCGGCGGGACTCCACCGGACCCGCGGTCTGCAGCGGGCGGGTCTCCTTGGAGAGCCACACGTCGCGGAAATCGCGCTTCCGGATGTTGGTGAAGATCTGCGCGATCTCGGCCTGGTTGAGGGTTTCGCGCTCCAGCAGTTCCAAGGCGAGGTCGTCCAGGACGTCGCGGTTCTCCGTGAGGATGGCGTAGGCCTCGTCGTGCGCCCCGTCGATCAGGCGGCGCACCTCCTCGTCCACGATGTAGGCGATCTGGTCCGAGTAGTTGCGCTCGTGGCCGGCGTCGCGGCCCAGGAAAGGTTCGCCGCCGCCCTGGCCGAGCCGGACCGCACCGACCCGCTCGCTCATGCCGAATTCGGTGACCATTTTGCGGGCGATCCCCGTGGCCTTCTCGATGTCGTTGGACGCACCGGTGGAGGGATCGTGGAAGACGAGTTCCTCGGCCACACGTCCGCCCATGGCGTAGGCCATCTGGTCGAGGAGTTCGTTGCGGGTGATGGAGTATTTGTCGTTTTCCGGCACCACCATGGTGTAGCCCAGGGCGCGGCCGCGGGGCAGGATGGTGATCTTGGTGACCGGGGCAGAGTTCCGCAGCGCGGCTGCCACCAGGGCGTGGCCGCCCTCGTGGTAGGCGGTGATCTTGCGCTCGTGTTCCTTCATGACGCGGCTGCGCTTTTGCGGGCCAGCCATCACGCGGTCGATCGCCTCGTCGAGGGCGCGGTCATCGATCAGGTTGGCGTTGGAGCGGGCGGTCAGCAGTGCGGCCTCGTTGAGGACGTTGGCCAGGTCCGCGCCGGTGTAGCCGGGGGTCTTCTTGGCCACGGCCTTCAGGTCGACGCCGGCGGCCATCGGTTTGCCTTTGGCGTGGACCTTCAGGATCTGGTCACGGCCGATCAGGTCGGGGGCCTCGACGGAGATCTGGCGGTCGAAGCGGCCCGGCCGCAGCAGGGCGGGATCGAGCACGTCGGGGCGGTTGGTGGCGGCGATCAGGATGACGTTGGTCTTGACGTCGAAGCCGTCCATTTCAACCAGCAGCTGGTTGAGGGTCTGCTCGCGTTCGTCGTTGCCGCCGCCGATGCCGGCGCCGCGGTGGCGGCCGACGGCGTCGATCTCATCCACGAAGATGATGGCCGGGGCATTGGCCTTGGCCTGCTCAAAGAGGTCGCGGACACGGGAGGCACCCACGCCGACGAACATTTCGACGAAGTCCGAGCCGGAGATGGAGAAGAACGGCACTCCGGCCTCGCCGGCGACGGCGCGGGCCAGGAGGGTCTTGCCGGTGCCGGGCGGGCCGTACAACAGCACGCCCTTCGGGATCTTGGCTCCGACTGCCTGGAACTTTGCCGGTTCCTGCAGGAATTCCTTGATTTCCTCGAGTTCCTCGACTGCCTCATCGGCGCCGGCGACGTCACTGAAGGTGACCTGCGGCATGTCCTTGTTCACCAGTTTGGCCTTGGACTTGCCGAACTGCATGACCTTGGAGCCGCCGCCCTGCATGCGGGACAGCAGGAACCAGAAGAGGACACCGAGCAACAGCACGGGGATCAGGAGGGAGAACAGCCCGGCGAACCAGTTGTTTTCCAGCGGCTGGTCGGTGTAGCCGCTCGGTGGCTTGGAGTCGGTGACGGCCTTGACGACGTCGGCTGCGCGGGCGTTGACGTAGTAGAATTGGACGCTTTTGCCCTTGTCCTGCCCGTCGACCTGCAGGTTCTCCTTCAGGACCAGGTCCACGCGGTTCTCCGCGTCGAAGATCTTGGCCTGCTCGATTTTGCCGCCGGCCGTCAGCAGACCCAGACCCTTGTCCGTATCGATCCGGGTGGAACCGCCCGGGGCCAGGGTGGCAAAGGCCAGCAGGAGCATTCCGATAACAACGACAATCCAGATGCCCGGGCCCTTGAAGAAACTCTTAGCTTTCATCTGTTCGGGGCTGGCCCCGTCCCTCCTGGTAGTGCTGCACGGCGACCGATCTGCGCGCGTGTGGTACTGCATCAGCTTCTAGCTATACACCGTCCCACTCAGTCACGCACGGTGGGGGGCAAAAGTTCCCTCTGGGCGTAGCCGAGCCCGGCAGTCAACGCCGGCTGGCGCCGGGAAGTCGGCGCGGCGCGGCGGTTCGGTTCCACGGCTCGGCGCCGCGGCTCGGCGCGGCGCTGCGGCCTTGGCGCTACTCGTAGACGTGCGGCGCCAGGGTGCCGACGAAGTCCAGGTTGCGGTACTTCTCCGCGTAGTCCAGGCCGTAGCCCACGACGAACTCGTTGGGGATGTCGTAGCCGACGTACTTGACGTCGATCTGGACCTTGGCGGCCGTGGGCTTGCGGAAGGCGGTGCAGATTTCGACGGAGGCCGTGCCGCGTGATTCCAGGTTGGTCTTGAGCCAGGACAGGGTCAGGCCGGAGTCGATTATGTCCTCGACGATCAGGACGTCTTTGCCCATCAGGTCGGTGTCGAGGTCCTTGAGGATGCGGACAACGCCGGAGGACTGGGTCCCGGAGCCGTACGAGGAGACGGCCATCCAGTCCATCGATACGTGGCTGTGCAGGGCCCGGGCCAGGTCGGCCATGACCATGACGGCACCCTTGAGCACACCGACGATCAGCAGATCACGGCCTTCGTAGTCTTTGTCGATCTGGGCAGCGAGTTCGGTGATCCGGGTCTGGATCTGCTCCTTGGAATACAGAACGTGCTTAAGGTCTGCCTGGACGTCGTTTGAATCCACCGATAACTCCTGTGTAGATGCGGGGTCGACTATATTTGGGGCGGTTTTTGAAGCCGGAATACAAGCTTCCCACAGCGGGCGCCCTCGCGGGGAACGCCCGGGGGCGTGGATGGGCCGTCGGCGAGCAGCTGCGCGAGCGAGAGCCGGTAGACGCTGACGCCGCCCGGGAGCTCCACCGGGCCGGCCGATCCCCGCCGGCGCAGCAGTGCTTCGGCGGCGAGCAGCCGCTGGTAGCTGGGCTGCTGGCCGCCGACGGCGGCGGCGGCCCTCGCGATGACCCGGAATCTCACGGCCGGGGCCAGTGCGCGCAGGGCTTCCTCCGGGAGGCTGACCGTGGAACCGGATTGTTCTTGCAGCCGGGCGAAGGTGTCATTGGCCACGCCCTCGAGGTAATCGGCGTCGAGCTGCAGGATCGCGGCGGTCCTGGCCAGTGATTCGGCGACCCCGGGGCCGAGTTTTTCCTCCAGGAGCGGCAGTACTTCGACCCGGGTCCGGGACCTCGCAAAGGCGGGGTCCGCGTTGCTGGGGTCATGCCAGGGCTCAAGGCCTTCGGCCGCGCAGATGGCCAGGGTGTCGGTTCGCCGCAGGCCCAGGAACGGCCGCAGCAGCCGCCCGCGGACCGGCCGCATCCCTGCCAGGGACCGGGTCCCGGAACCGCGCGCCAGCCCCAGCAGCACCTGTTCGGCCTGGTCGTCCAGGGTGTGGCCGAGCAGGATCACGGACGCATTGGCCGCTTCCGCGGCCGCCTCGAGGGCGGTGTGGCGGGCGTCCCGGGCGGCCGCCTCCGGTCCTATCCCGGTGGCGGCGACCTCCACGGTCCTGATGTCGACGGGGGACAGTCCCAGGTCCCGCAATGCCGCGGCGGCGGTGGCGGCGACGGCGTCGGAACCGGGCTGCAGCTGGTGGTCGACGACGACGGCGCCAACCGAGATGCTGCGGCCGTCAACGTGCCCGCGGCGGGCGAAATAGGCGGCGACAGCGGCAAGGGCGAGCGAATCGGGTCCGCCGCTGCAGGCGACGAGGACCCGTTCCGGGTAGCCCGCCCCGGCCAGGGCGTCCTGCAGCATCTTCCGGGCGGTGCCGACGACCGGCACCAGCCGGCCGGGCCGGCGTCGTCCGTCCGGGGCTGCGGGGGAAAGGGAGCCGGGGGAAACGGCGGGCGGCTTGCTGGCGGGCACGGGGACTAGAGCCCCATCCGTTCGAGCCAAAGCTTGGAATCGTGGATTTCCGGCTCGCTGGGCAATTGTTCGGCCGACTCCCAGACCTTGTTAAAGCCTTCCATCCCGGCCACGTCGACCACTTCGCGGACGAACTTGGCGCCGTCGCTGTACTGGCGCATCTTGGCGTCGAGGCCCAGGAGGCTGCGGATGAACTTTTCCACCACGCCGCGGTCCTGGCCGCGGGAAGTGAAGCGCTGCCTGATGGTCTTGACGGACGGGACGATGCTGGCGTCGACGGCGTCCATGACCACATTGGCGTGGCCTTCGAGCAGGCTCATCAGTGCGGTCAGACGCGAGAGAGCGGCCTTTTCCTCCGGGTTCTGGAGCAGGTCAAGGATGGCGCCGCGGCTGGGGACAGCCCCGTTCCCGGTCCGGTCCTTGAGTGATTTCGCGGCAGCCGCGGCCCGTTCCATCAGGGAATCGACGTTTCCCAGCAGCTGGCCGCTGAGGTTCTCGATCTCGTCCAGCATGTGGTGGCGGAGCCAGGGCGCCGCCGCGAACTGCACGCGGTGGGTCTGTTCATGGAGGCAGACCCAGAGCCGGAAGTCAGCAGGTTCGACGTTGATTTCGCGTTCAACGGAGATGATGTTTGGTGCTACGAGCAGGAGCCGTCCCGCGGCGGGGGCCGTGGAGTTCCCGGCGAGGGCGGAGAAGGGATCGTACTGGCCGAGGACCTTGCTGGAGAGGAACGCGAGGATGGCGCCCAACTGACTGCCGGTAATGGCGCCGCTGACGCTGGCCGCGCCGGGGCTCACGGTGCCGCTGCGTCCTTCCAGCATCTTTTCCATCGCCGGTTGCAGCATCACGGCAAAGCTTTGAGTGTTGGCCTTGGCCCAGGATGCGCGGTCCACCACAAGGACGGAGGAATCCCGCAGGTCCCGGGCGGCCTCGAGGCCGGTGATGTCATGGACGTGGGGCACGGAAAGGTCCGCCATGAGCCGCAGGTTGTCAACGGCGGCGCCGATCTCGGCGGGCTTAAGGACGGGCCCGGGAGGCGTGAGCCGGGCGGCCGTTGAAGCGGCAAGCTCCCAGTTGATGAGGGCTTGGGCTTGGGCTGATGTCTCGGCTGCAGAGGACTCCATAGGGTCCATCAGATCACAGGGCCCCGTGCTTGCGCCTTAAATTGCGCCGAACGGCGAACGCTGACGACGGCGGGTCCGCCGGTCAGCGGCAGCCGCAGCCGGCCAGGACTGACGCGGTGCGGTCCAGCACGGTCTTGTTGGCGGCACCCGGCGTCAGGCCGTTGCCGATGAAGGAGAACACGAGGAGCCGGCCGTCGGCGTCCACGACGTAGCCGCTGAGCGCGATCACAGTATTCAGGGTGCCCGTCTTGGCCCGGACCAGGCCGGCGCCGCGGGACGTGGAAACATCTGTGTAGCGGTCCCCCAGCGTGCCAGTGAGTCCGGCCACCGGGAACCCGGCAAGAGCGGACCGCAGCCGGGTGTCCGGGCCGGACGTGATGGCGCGGACCACCTCGGAGAGCTGCCGGGCCGTAACCCGGTTGGCCAGGGCCAGGCCGGACACATCAGCGGCACGGAGCGTTTCCGCGGGAATTTCCAGCTCCCCGAGCTGCGCCAGCACGGTGACGATGGCGCCGTCGTTGCTGGCCGGCTTGCCGCTGGCCAGGGCCGCCATCCGGCCCATCACCTCGGTGAGGTAGTTGTCCGAGGTCCGCAACATCAGGTCCACCTGCTGCGCTACCGTGGCCGACTGGACCACGGCCAGGACCCTGGCGGCGGGGCCCTCCGCTCCTTCCGCCCGGGCAGGGATCCGCGCCACGCCGGGCGCCACGCCGAGCCCGGCAGCCCCTGCGGCGGCGGACAACTGGACGGAGAACGCCTCGGCGGCGGTCAGCGCGGAGTCCTGCGGGCGCGGGCCGGTGGACTTGGCCGGGTCGAAGCGCGCCGAGTTCAGCGCCAGGGGAAACAGCGGGGCCGTCTCGCCGGCCGCCACATCATCCGGGCTCCAGGCCGGGCTGAGGGACGGGCCGTCAAACAGGGAGTCGTCCAGCTGCACGGTCACGGTGCCCGAGACGCCGTCGTTCTGCAGGGCGCGGACCGTCGACTGCGCGAGGGTGGCCAGTCCGGCGTGGCCCAGCACCGCGCCGGGGGTCGATTCACCGGCGGCCAGGAGCACGTCTCCTCCGCCAGTGAGTACCACGGTTCCGGGGGCGGAACCGGCCACGACGCGGGTGCTGAAGCGCCGCTCCGGGCCCAGGGTACGCAACGCCGCAGCGGCGGTCAGGAGCTTCATATTCGAGGCGGGAACCCGGGGCTGGTCGCCGGAGCGGTCGAAGAGGACCTCCCCGGTGATGGCGTCCTGCACCACCCCGGTGAAGTCTCCGGCGCCGTCGGCGTTCAGGGTCTCGTTGAGCTGGGCGGCGAGGGAACCCGGAGCGGGAACGGGGGCCGCGTCACTGAGCGGCCGGATTCCGGCGGGGTTGTCGCCGGTCAGGGTTCCCGGCGCCTGCTGCCAGGGCGGGACGGACGGTGCGGGCTCCGCGGAACGGTCCGGGCCAAGAAAAGCCGGGGCGATGGCGGCCCCGGCGGGGACGGCGAGCGCTAGGACCAGGAGGGTCTGGAGCACCAGCGGCAGGATCCGCGGGGGCGGCCCGGGCGCCGGGTCCGCGCCGGCGCGGCTCGTTCTGCGTTTCATGCTGCTGATGGTCCTTTAGTCCTGAAATGTCCCCATTGGTTCCTGAAACCAGGCCCTCTCGCTATATCCTCAATAGTAGTCGGCGGCACCGGCACTGCTTTCTGGATGTCACGGGTGCCGCGAACCCCCCAGAATTCGTCAAGGAGTATTCCATGAAGCATGACGTGACCATCGAGATCCCCAAGGGATCGCGCGTCAAGTACGAAATCGACCACGAGACCGGACGCGTCCGCCTGGACCGTGTCCTGTTCACCTCCATGCAGTACCCCACTCACTACGGTTTCTTCGAGAACACCCTGGGTGAGGACGGCGATCCGCTGGACGCCCTGGTGTTGCTGCAGGACTTCGACCTGCACCCCGGCGTTATTGTCGAGTCCCGCCCGATCGGCGTGTTTAACATGACCGACGACGGCGGCGGGGACGCCAAGGTGCTGTGCGTTCCGGCGGACGCGCGATTCGACCACATCAACGAGATCAGCGACGTCAGCGAATACCTGATCAAGGAAATCGAGCACTTCTTCACCCGTTACAAGGACCTGGAGCCGGGCAAGTGGGTCAAGGCCGAAGGCTGGGGCGACCGCGCCGCCGCCGAAGCCGAGCTCGAGGCATCCATCAAGCGTTACGTTCCGCACACGCACTAACACCCCACCTCCAACGCGGGGTCACTTACCGCCCATCCGACCACCGGAGATGGGCCGTAAGTGACCCCGCGTTGCTGTTAGGCCACGACGGCGGTTGTCTGTGTCGTGGATGTGACATGTCAGGGGTGTGTCAGGAAACTGTGAAATCGTTGGCTCATGAACTCCGAGCCTGCCTTTAGCCCGCCCTGTGGTCCGGTCGCCGGATGGCGGGAGGGCGACGTCCTGCGCGCGACGGGCATTCCGTACGCCACAGCGGAACGTTTCCAGCCACCGGTCAGCGCACCCGATTGGACCGGAGTGCTGTCGGCCACCGCCCCCTCCCCGGCGTGCCCGCAGGCCCCGGTGCCGTTCCTGGACGATATTCTGGGCACCCGTTATGGCGAGCTCCCCGGGAGTGAGCACTGCCAGCAGCTCTCGATCACCCTGCCGGCGGACCTGGCCGAGGATGAGCATGTCCCGGTGATGGTGTGGCTGCACGGCGGGTCCTACACCTCCGGTTCCGGCGACCTGGCGATCTTTGATCCGAAGGCCCTGGTGGCTGAAAACCGGGTCATTGTTGTGTCCGTGACGTACCGTCTGGGCCTGTTCGGCTATCTGGCCAGCGGCACGGGACGGCCCGCGAACCTCGGACTCCTGGACCAGCTCGAAGCGTTCCGCTGGGTCCAGCGCAACATCAGCGCCTTCGGCGGCGACCCCGGAAACGTCACCGCCTTCGGACAGTCCGCCGGGGGCGACGCCGTCGCGCACCTCATGGCGACTGCGGAAGCCCCGGCCCTGTTCCAGCGCGCCATCATCCAAAGCGCACCCCTGGGCATCACCCGGGGACGGGAAAAGATGAGCGCCGCCATGGGCATCGCAGCGGAAACCGTCACCGAGGACACCCCGGCGATGGACGTTGTGGAGATTGAGGGGCAGGTCTCGCAGGTGGCCCGGAAGTTCGGGCTGATCGCGGCCATGCCCTTCGGTACCCAGTACGGGCACGCTCCCCTGCCGCCGGAATCCGGCATCGAGGATGCCTGGAACACCATCGCGCCCGGGATCGAGGTCCTGATCGGACACACCTCGGAGGAGGCCCGGATGTTTTTGCCGCGCAACCGCGCCGTCAGCCGCCTGGCCAAGTTCCCGGTGCTCGGAACCGCCGTCGTTAAGGCCATCAACTGGGGCGTGACCGAGGCAGTGTACGGCCGGTCCGCCAGGAAGTTCGCCCGGCGGCACGCCCGGGCCGGCGGCACGGCCTACAGCTACGTGCTGTCCTGGGCCGCCCCGGGAAACATCTACGGAGCCGCCCACACCGTTGATCTGCCGCTGCTGTTCGGAGACGAAAAGACCTGGGCGGGCGCCGGGCTGGTTGCGGGCGCCACCTGGGAGGAAATCCACGCCCAGGGCCGGGCCCTCCGCGCGGTGTGGGCGCGGTTCGCCCACGGGGACGGCCTGGATAACCGCGGCGGGATTCCCGGTGCCCTCCGGTACCGCGCGGTCGGAGCCGTTTAATCCCGTGCCCACGCCTCTTCTCCCAGGTTCCCCTCCGCCTTACCGTTCGGACGGCCCTCGGTGAGGACCCTCGGCGTCGACCTCGCCGCGGCCACCAGGAAGACCGCCGCCGCCGTCATCGAGTGGGGCAACGGCACCGCCCGCCTGGTGCACCTCTCCCTCGAGGTCGGTGACGAGGAGATTGTTCGGCTCTTCTCCTCGAGCGACATGACCGGCATCGACTGCCCTGTTGGCTGGCCCGACGCCTTTCTTCCCTTCATCGCCGGGCATTTGGCGCTCGACGCGCATCCGGTGCTGGACCACGACGGGATCGAGGGCCGCCGGCTGCTGGCCTACCGGGACACGGACAGGTTCGTCACCCGCCAGACCGGCTTGATCCCCCTCAGCGTCTCCGCGGACCGGCTGGCCCATCCGGCGATGCGGTGTGCCGTGATCCAGGCGAAGATCGCCCGGGATTACGGACCGCAGCCCAGGGACGGCAGCGGCCGGCTGGCCGAGGTCTACCCGGCGGCGTCCCTGAAGATCTGGGGCCTGCCGGCCCGCGGCTACAAAGGGCGCGGCGGCGCGGAAACGCAGCAGCTGGCCGGGATCCTTGGCGGGCTGAAGCACGCAGCACCCTGGCTGGACCTGGCCGAATACGACGACCAGCTGGCTGGCTCCGATGACATGTTCGATGCGCTCATCGCTTCCCTCACAGCCCGGGCTGTGGCCCTCGGCGCGAGTATCCGCCCCGACGCCGGCCACGCCCGGGCTGCCCGGACCGAGGGCTGGATCCATCTGCCCACCGGTGGGCTGCACGGGCTTAACCGGGGGTAACCCGGACGGCCCCGGCCGGCGGGCGATTGCGCCGATCCCGGCTCCCGCCAGGCGCTCCGGATGGTTGCACCGGTACACCTCCCGGGCTGCCGCCGGCTCCTGTTGCCTCCCATCTACCAGCGGGTAGTGTGGTCCAAGAATGTTCACGTTGACCATCAACCAAACCGACAGCCGGCGCGACGGCGATCAGGTGCCGCAGCTCCTCAAGGACCTGCGGCACATTCCGGCGCGCCTCGATTTCGACCGCTCCGTGGAAGACGAAGTCCAGGGCATCGTGGACTGTCCCCGGCAGGCCGTCGAGGCCGCAATGATCGCGCTGCGCAGCGGCAGGTGGTACGTCGGAATCGGCGTGGGCCCGGTTAACGAGCCGCTCCCGAACCAGATCAAGGACGCCTCCGGCCACGGCCTGATCTACGCCCGGCGCGCCGTAGACCGGCTGCGCAACGGCAAGGACCGTATCCCGGTGGCAGTAGAGGGCCCGCTCGCCGATGTCGCGGCCGAAGCCGAGGCCGTGTTGCGCCTGTTGGGCCACATCGTGCATGACCGCAGCCCCGCAGAGTGGCGCGTGCTTGACCTGCTGACCCCCGGGGTCCGCGGCCAGCAGAAAGCCGTCGCGGAGGAACTCGGCATCACCACGCAGGCTGTCAGCAAAGCCGTGGCCCGGGCGCAGTGGAACGAGGAACACGCAGCGCGCCCCGCCGCCGCCCGGCTACTGGGCCTCATCCTGGAGGTACGCTGACGGCTCCCCCGGACGGCGACTCCGGAGTCCACTGCTACTGCAGCGCGCCGATGATGGCGCCCATGGCTGTGAAGGTCACCATGTTGTAACCGGCGTTGATGGCAAACAGCGCCAGGCTCCGGCGCTCAAAGAGATAGTTGACGCCGAACGCGGCGGCCACCCAACCCACGCCGACAGCCAGGCCCGCCAATGCCCCGGACCCGACGTCGGCAGTGCCGATGAACGCGGCCAGCACGACGCTCGCCACCGCGGACAGCAGAAACGAACCGGCAAACACCCGCACGGTCCCGTGTTTGAGCTGTTCATCGGTGAGGCCTGCTGCGCGCTGCCACGCTTTCGCGAAGAGCACCGAGTACCAGAGGCCGCCCACCAGGAACCCTGCCAGCGCCGACAGCAGGACCGCCAGCCAGTTGATGTTCATTGCCATGTCGGCCTCCCGCGGGGCTGCGCCCCCGGAGCGGGGCGATGCACCCACGCTACCGGCCGGCCTCCCGGCGGTCTTGTATAAATCCCGCACCGGCAGCACTGCCTGGCCGTTCCCCCGCTGACCCTCCCGGCACCCCGGTGAGCGGCACGAACGTGGCGAACTCCGGCCCGTACTCATACACCACCCTCAGGTACTCCGACGGCGTATATCCGGCGAAGCGCCGGAACGCCCGGATCAGGTGCGGCTGGTCGTAGTAGTCGGCCAGGGCCAGCAGTTCCCGGCCCGCAGCGGCCCCTTTCGGGAGCGTGGACGCTGCGGTGACGAAACGGTGGAAACGGCAGACATCCGCATACGCCTTCGGCCCGACCCCGCACTCCCGGGCCATGATCCGCTCCAGCGTCGATTCGCTGACGCCGAGCCGGCCGGCAAGCACCCCCACCCGCACGTCCTCCGTGGTCAGGGCTGCGACGGCGCTGACGGCCCTTTCGTCGGAGCGGTAGGCCCCACGCAGCCTGTCGGTGAGGAAGGCGCCGAGCGCAGCAAAGGCCTGCGCCGGCGTCGGGTCCCGGAGTTCCGCCCGAAGACCGCTGAAGCCGGGGAAGATGAGGTCGGCGTCGACCACCCGGCCCTGCAGTGCCGCCGGCGGCTCCGCCGTGAACGCGGGCAGGCCGAATGGTGCGAGCACCGCGCCGATGTTGAAGATCCGCTCCGGGTTCTCGCTGATCAGGAAGCTGCGCTGCAGCCCGGCATGGAAGCCGGCGGTCATCTCCGTAGCGGCCGGCCGGCCCGGGCCATCCGGGCCGGGACCGCGGCGAAACGGCTCGATCACGCGGTACGGTTCCGACAGATTAAGCACCAGGTGCGAGGAAGGGCCAGGCAGGATCTTCTCGTACCGGGCCGCCGGTTCTCCGCGGACCAGCCAGAAGGCAGCGACGAAGGGCTGCAGGGCCGGCGGCGCGGGACACTCCTCGTAGAGCACAGCCCCAGTCTAGGACCGCCCTGGCCCGGCTAGAGCAGGATGCTGCGCAACACGTGGGCGGCGCCGTCGTCGTAGACCGAGTGCGTGACCTCATTCGCGGCGGCGATGACTTCCCCGGGTGCCTGTCCCATGGCGACGCCGCGGGCCGCCCAGGTGAGCATTTCGATGTCATTGCGCCCGTCGCCGACGGCGACCGTTCGGTGGTTGGCGATGCTGAGCCGAAGCCGGAGCTGTTCCAGGGCGCTGGCCTTGGTGACGCCGGCGGCGGCAATGTCCAGCCACGCGGTCCAGCCCACCGAGTACGTCACGCCGGCCAGTCCGATGTGGCGGATGGCGGTGTTGAACTCCTCGGGGGTGTTCTCCGAGCTGAACACCACCACCCGCACCGCGGTGGCCTCCAGCATGGTCTGGAAGTCGACGCCGATCGCCTCAACCCCGAAGCTGGCGTCCTGGAAACGCTCGGTGGACAGGAAGTTGCCGTCCTCGTCCTCCAGCGCGTACTTGGCCGAGGGCAGCCGTTTGCGCAGGGCGCGCAGGGCCGGACCGGGATCGAAGGTTGCCTTGTGGATGACCTCGTAGCCATCGGCCAGGCTGGAATCGAGGCGGAGGGTCACGCCGCCGTTGGAGCACACGGCAAAGCCGTTCTCGATGCCGATGTGCTCGATGATGGGCAGCGTGGCGTTCAGGGAACGGCCCGTCGCGATCATGACGTGGTGGCCGGCGGCCACGACGTCCTGGGCGGCGTCGCGGACGGGGACCGACATGTGGCCGTCGTGGTCCACGAGCGTCCCGTCGACGTCCAGGGCAATCATCATCTTGTCGCCAGCGTTGATTCGGCTGGCGGTGTTTTCGCTGGCGCTGTTCTGGTGGCTATCTCGCCGGTCATCGTTGCCGGCGACTGAGGTTTCAGTCAATGTTGTCATCTAACAAGTAGACCAGACACCCCAGACGGCCGCTAGGATCCACGCCACAGCAGGCCGTTAACTGATGGTGAACACCTTGCGCGCCGGCACTCGGCCCCGGCTCAGATGACCGGGAAGACCGTCATGCCGCCGAGATGCCTTTGCAGTGCCTTGGGGATGTTCACGGAGCCGTCCGGGTTCTGGTGGTGTTCCAGGATGGCGACGATCCACCGCGTGGTTGCGAGGGTGCCGTTAAGCGTCGCCACGGCGCGGGTGCCCTTGGGTGCACCGTCCTCGCCGAGCGCGCGTTCGCGGATGTTGAGCCGGCGGGCCTGGAAGGTGGTGCAGTTGGAGGTTGAGGTCAGCTCGCGGTAGGCGCCCTGGGTGGGGACCCAGGCCTCGCAGTCGAACTTGCGGGCCGCGGAGTTGCCCAGATCACCTGCAGCCGTGTCGATCACACGGTAGGGCAGCTCGCACTTGGCCAGCATTTCCTCTTCCCAGGCCAGCAAGCGCGCGTGCTCGGCGTCGGCCTCTTCAACCGTGGTGTAGACGAACATCTCCACCTTGTTGAACTGGTGCACGCGGATGATGCCGCGGGTGTCCTTGCCGTGCGAGCCGGCCTCGCGGCGGTAGCAGGAGCTCTGTCCGGCATAGCGGACCGGGCCGGCGGAGAGGTCCAGGATCTCGTCCGAGTGGTACCCGGCCAGGGGCACTTCCGAGGTGCCCACGAGGTAAAGGTCGTCTTCGGCGAGGCGGTAGATCTCGGCGTCGTGCTTGACGTCGAACCCGGTGCCCTGCATGATCTCCGGGCGCACGAGGGTGGGCGTGATCATGGGCACGAAGCCAGCATCGATAGCCTGCTCCATGGCCATCTGCAGCAGGGCCATTTCCAGCCGTGCCCCCACGCCGCGCAGGAAGTAGAAGCGTGACCCGGAGACCTTGGCGCCGCGTTCCATGTCGATGGCGCCGATCAGCTCGCCGATCTCCAGGTGGTCCCTGGGCTCAAAGTCGGTGAATTCGCGCGGCGTGCCGACGGTCTTGACCACAATGTAATCGTCCTCGCCGCCTTCCGGGACGCCGTCCCCGATCAGGTTGGGGATTCCGCGGAGCAGTTCCTCGTGCGCGGCCTGGACGACGTCGGCCTCGGCGGAGGCGGCCTTGACCTCGGCGGCGAGGGCCTTGACCTCTGCCAGCAGGGCCTGCTTCTCCTCACCCTTGGCCTGCGCGACCTTTTTGCCGAAGGCGTTCTGCTCGGCCCTGAGGTTCTCGAAGCGGATCAGGGCTGCGCGGCGGGCTGCGTCTGCGGCGATGATCGCGTCCACCACGGATTCGTCTGCGCCGCGGGCGCGCTGGCTTGCACGGAACTTGTCCGGATTTTCGCTGAGGTCTTTTACGTCGATCACCCGCTAAGACTATCCAATCCGGTGCCCACCGGTGGGCAATCCGGCCGCCGTGCCGGTGCGGGATAGGGTTGGAGCAGAATGCGTGACTGGCTGCTGTACCTCGTCATCGCTGGAGTCCTGGTGTTTGCCGTCTCCAGTTGGTGGGGAGTGCGCCGGTTGAGGGCCAGGCACACCCGGAGCGCCGTCTGGGAGGAAACCCACAGCCCGGGCCTGGGCCAGCAGAAGGTCGCCGTCGTCATGAACCCGATCAAGGCCAAGTCCGACGAGGCACGCGCCCTGATCGAGCAAGCGTGCGCCGCGGCCGGCTGGGCGCCGCCGCGCTTCTTCGACACCACCGCCGAAGACCCCGGATCCTCGCAGGCCCGTGCAGCTGTGGAGTACGGGGCCGACGTCGTCCTGGTGGGCGGCGGTGACGGCACGGTGCGCGTCGTGGCCGAGATTCTCGCCGGCACCGATATCGCCATGGGCCTGATTCCGCTCGGCACCGGCAACCTGCTGGCACGCAACGTCCACCTTGAGCTGAACGACCTGAACGACTGCGTGCAGACGGCATTGTTCGGGCACCAGCGCTTCATCGACACAGCCCGCATGCGAGTCGAGAATTCCCGGACCGGCACGGCCTCGGAGCACACTTTCCTGGTGATCGCGGGCATGGGAATGGATGCCGAAGTGGTGGGCGACACCAGTGACGGGCTCAAGAAGGCTGTGGGCTGGCTGGCCTACACCGAGGCGGGGGTCCGGCATCTTCCCGGGCGGCGGAAGAAGGTCTCCATCGCCCTCGACGACCAGCCCGAACAGTCCCGGAAAATCCGGAGCGTGCTGTTTGCGAACTGCGGCCTGATCCCGGGCGGGATCGACTTTATCCCCCAGGCCATGATCGATGACGGCATGCTCGATGTGGTGGTGATGAGCCCGCGCAGCGCGATCGGCTGGCTGGCCATGTACTGGAAGATCGTGCTCAAGCACAAGAGAACCCTACCGGTGATGACGTATTACCGTTCCGGCAGGATTTCCATTCGCTGCGCGGAACCGATGCCCACCCAGGTCGACGGCGATCCGTCCGGCCCGGCTACCCGGGTCACCGTGCAGGTGGCGCCGGGTTCACTGCTGGTTCGCGTCAAGGAAGGCGCCGCAACGGATTAGGCGCTGGCTGCCTTCTCCGCGGCTTCCTTGTCCGCGTCTGCGGTTTTCTTCGCTTCAGCGGCCGCCCTGGCGGCGCGCGCTTCGGACTGCTCGCGGATCATCGCCTGCTCCTCTTCGAAGCGCAGGCGGTCCGCGCGGTCGGCGTCGTCGCCGTCCCAGTCCTGGTTGTCAGCGGTCGGCTTGGGATTGACAATCATTCCCTGTCCGTCATTTTCGAGGCTGGAACCTGACATGGCCTGCTCCCTCCGGTAGAGGACTTCCCCAATATGGATCAGGCAAGCATACGCATAGTTTCAGAGGGGCGGAAGTGCCTGCTGTGGCATTTGTCTACGCTCTCGGCGAAGCCTCCGGCGCATATTCCGGCAGCAAAGATGCTCCGGACAGGATGTTTTTCACCCACGCCTGTGCGGCCCGGAACGCCTGGTCGGAGGTGTGGGGTGCCACAACTGCCCGCTGGCCGTCGGCGCGGCTGTAGGACCCCAGGAATCGCGTGGCAGGGCTGATCCGGTGCAGTCCGGCCAGCGCGTCCGCCACACGGGCGTCGGCCACGTGGCCGTCGGCGTCGATACTGAAGAAATAGTGGCCCAGGTACTGGCCCGTGGGCCTGGACTCGATCCGGCTCAAGTTCACGCCGCGGGTGGCGAACTGGTCGAGGATCTCCATCAGTGCACCCGGCCGGTCCTCCGGGAGGGGTACCACCACGGTGGTCTTGTCCGCGCCGGTGGGCCCGGGCAGTTCGCCGGGCCGGCCGACCAGGACGAAGCGCGTCACGGCACCCGGGTTGTCCCCGATGTTCTCCGCCAGCACCGACAGACCCGGCTGCTCGGCGGCGACGATCGGGGCGCAGATCGCCGCGTCGTAGTGTGCGCCGTCCTCGAGAAGTCCCATGGCGGCCGCCGCTGTTGAGGAGCCCGGGATGTATTCCGCGTGGGGAATATTAGTCTCGACCCAGAGCCTGCACTGGGCCCAGGCATGGCCGTGGGTGGACACCCTACGGATGTCCTCGATCCGGACGCCGGGCCGCGCCACGAGGACGAAGCTGATCGGGACGAGGGCTTCGCGGAGGATCCGCAGCTCCTTGCCGGTGGCGATCGCGTCCAGCGTCGCCGTGACGCCGCCCTCCACGGAGTTCTCGATCGGCACCATGGCAGCGTCCGCAGAGCCGTCCCGGACCTTATCAAGCGCCGTGTTAACGTTCGAGGCCGGGATGCGGATGGCGTCCACGGCCCCCGGAACCTGCATCAGGGCGGCCTCCGTGAACGTGCCGGCGGGTCCGAGGAACGTGTAGGTGGGAGGGGAAGCGGGCATCGGCGCTACTTTCTTTGATTACAGGATGACGGGTTTGAGGCCGTTGTCGGACACCAGCGGCCTGCCGGTTTCAATCCACTGGTCCATGCCGCCGGCCACGTTCAGGGCCGAGTACCCCAGCCCCACTAGCCACTGCGCGGCGCGGAACGACCGGCCTCCTGTGCGGCAGATGACATAGAGGTCCTCGTCGGGATCCAATTCGTCGATCCTGCCCGGCAGCTGGTCGAGCGGAATGTGCAAGGCACCCTCGGAGTGGCCCGCGGTCCATTCATAGTCTTCGCGGACATCCAGGATCCTGGCACCCTCGGGGATCTCGGACACTGTGACGGTGTCGAAGTCGCTCATGGTCGTCCTTTCCGCAAAATGCATGGTCTGTCTCCAGCGTATCGCCAGCCGCCTGCGCCGCGCCCCTGCGGGCAGCACGTTACGCTTCTGGAATGGCGCACAGGAGACACCATGACAGCTGATCAGCCCACCATTCTGGCGACGTCCGGCGGTTACCGGGCCGGGAGCCGCAGCAGGCTGGAGTTCGACCGCCTGGTCCACCACGCCGTCGAGCTCTCCGGGGTGGGCGGACGCGCCCCGCGGATCACGCACATCGGCACTGCCTCGGGAGACCAGCGCTCGTTCAACGCCGAACTCGACGAGGCCGCCCGGATCGCGGGCTTTGACTTCAGCCACCTCAACCTCTTCACCATGCCCAACCATCCGGACCCCGAGTCGCACCTGCTGGAACAGGACGTCGTCTGGGTCAACGGCGGTTCGGTGGTGAACCTACTCGCGGTGTGGCGGGCGCACGGACTGGACAGCATCCTGCGGCGTGTGTGGCAGCAGGGCGTGGTCCTGGCCGGCGTCTCGGCGGGATCGATCTGCTGGTTCCAGGGCGGCACCACCGACTCGTTCGGCCCCGAGCTGGCCGCAGTGACCAACGGCCTGGCGCTGCTTCCCTACGCCAACGGCGTGCACTACGACTCCGAGGCACGCCGCCGCCCCCTGGTGCACCGCCTTGTGGCCGAGGGAACCCTCGGCGAGACCCATTGCACGGACGACGGCGTGGGACTGGTCTATCAGGGGACCGAACTTGTCGAGGCCGTGAGCGAGACCAGGGGCAAGGGCGCGTACATTGTGCGGCGGCTCGCGGGCGCCACGGGGGACATGTCCAGCGCCCTGCCGCGGACATGCCCTCCCCCGGGTGCGGGGACCGGGCATAGTGCCACCATGTCCACCCGGGAGGCCGGGGAATGGGCATGTCCCCCGGGCGGGGAGGCCGCCGCGGCCGAGGAACGGCTGGAGCCGCGCTTCCTTGGCTGACATCCATGAACTTTCGGCCGTGGAGCTGCGCGATGCCCTGCGCTCCGGCGACCTCTCGGCACGGCAGGCCGCCCGCCACTTCCTGGACCGCATCACGGCCCAAAACCCGCAGCTGGGCGCCTTCATCACGGTCACAGCCGAACAGGGCATGCTTGATGCGGCAGCGGCGGATGAGCTCTTTAGCCGTTCCCGCCGGGACGGGGCGGGGCTGCCAGCGCTGCACGGGGTGCCCGTAGCATTCAAGGACCTGACGGACGTCGCCGGCGTCATCACCACTCATGGCAGCGCAGCCCTCGAGCACAAGCCCGCGCTGCTCGACGGCGCCCCGGCCGCCGCGCTCAGGGCCGCCGGCATGATCTCGCTGGGCAAGACGCAGGTTCCGGAGTTCGGACTCACGGCGTACAGCGAGAACCGGATCGCGCCGCCGTCGCGCAACCCCTATGCCCTCAGCCGCAGCTCGGGAGGCTCCTCCGGGGGCAGCGCAGCCGCCGTTGCCGCCGGGCTGGTGCCGTTCGCGCCCGGATCCGACGGCGGCGGTTCCGTCCGCATTCCGGCCGCCGCCTGCGGGCTCGTCGGCCTCAAGCCGGGCCGGGGGCTGGTTCCCGCGGGGGAAAGCACCGGCGATCCCGCCGGACTCGTTGTCACCGGGCCGCTGGCTCGCTCCGCCGCGGACGCGGCACTGATGCTGGACGCGCTGGTGCCTGCTCCTCCGCCGGGGAGTACGGGCGAATCCGCGCCCGGCTACCTCGAACGTACCGGCCGGGAACCCGGCAGGCTGCGCATCGGGGTGAGCCTGGACAGCCCGTGGCAGATGATCTTCCCTTTCGCACCGGACCGCGAGGCCGTTGAGGCCCTCGACGCGGGCATCCGGCTGCTGGAGGCGGCCGGGCATGAAACCGGCGAAGCCGCGATCCGCTACGACAACCGCTACCCGGACGCTTTCACGACGGCCTGGACGGCCGCCGTCGGCAGCGCCCGGATCGTTCCGCAGCGCGAGGCGCTCCTGACCCCGCTGACCCGGACCTTCCGGCGCCGCGCCCAGCAGCGCAGCCCGGCCAGACTCAACGAGTCTCTCCGCTTCCTGCGTCAGTTCCAGCAGGACACGATCCTCCAGTACGGCGGCTGGGACCTCATGCTGATGCCGGCACTGGCGCAGACCCCCCGTCCCGTCGGCTGGTTCACGGGGGCGGCCCACGGCGACGACTATTGGCCGGCGGCCGAGTGGGCCGGAGACGCCGACGGCGACTATCGCAAGCAATGCGAGTACGCGCCGTGGTCCTCGATGGTGAATGTGTGCGGACTGCCGGCCATCACCATTCCGGTGCACTGGACCGGCGGCGTGAAGGGCTGCGGACTGCCGATGGGCATCCAGCTGATCGGGCCGATGGGATCAGAGGCGCTGCTGCTGCAGGTGGCAGCGCAGCTGGGGTTCTAGCGAGGGGGCCGCTGTACGGTGGACATGTCCACTCTTGAACGGCCGCCCTCCGGAAAGCAGCGGAGCCGGAAATGAGACGAAAGGGATCGATGAAGATCACCGGTGCAGTACTTGAGGAAATCGGCCGCCCGCGCCCGTTCGCGGACTCCAGGCCCATCACCATCTCCGAGCTGGAGTTGGACGGTCCCGGACCCACCGAAATCCTCGTCCGGATCGAGGCCGCCGGCATCTGCCACTCGGACCTGAGCGTTGTTGACGGGAACCGCGTACGGCCGGTGCCGATGCTGTTGGGGCACGAGGCCGCCGGACGGGTGGTCGAGGTCGGCTCCGAGGTCACGGATCTGCGGCCGGGCCAGCGTGTGGTTATGTCCTTCCTGCCGCGCTGCGAGCAGTGCGAAAACTGCGCCGAGGACGGCCGGCTGCCGTGCAGCACCGGCTCGAAGAGCAACGGCGAGGGAACGCTGCTGCACGGCTCGATGCACCTGAACCGGGACGGCGAGAAGATCTACCACCACCTCGGCGTCTCCGGCTTCGCCACCCACGCCGTCGTGGACCGGGCCTCGGCCGTGCCCGTCGGCGATGACATCCCCGCGGATATCGCCGCTGTCCTGGGCTGCGCCGTGCTCACCGGTGGCGGCGCAGTCCTCAACGCGGCCCGGCCCAGGCCGCAGGACAGCATCATGATTGTGGGGCTCGGCGGCGTCGGCATGGCGGCGCTGATCACGGCCATCTCGCAGAATGTCTCCCGGATCATCGCCGTGGACACGATGGAGGAAAAGCTCGCGCACGCCGGCCGGCTCGGCGCCCACGAAACGTACACCCCGCAGCAGGTCGCCGAGCAGGGCATCAAGGCCAGGTACGTGATCGAGTGCGCCGGCAACCCGCGCGCCTTCGAGACCGCGTTCGCGGCCACCGCCGTCGGCGGCACCACCATCACCGCGGGGCTGCCGCACCCGGACGCCCGCGCCCGGATTTCCCCGCTGACCGTCACCGCGGAGGCCCGGACCGTCGTCGGAAGTTACCTCGGCTCGGCGGTGCCCGCGCGGGACATCCCCAAGTACGCCCAGCTCTGGCGTGACGGAAAACTGCCCGTCGAGGAACTGATCTCCGCGCGCATCGCGCTGGCGGATATCAACGAGGCCATGGACCAGCTGGCCGACGGGAAAGCGGTCCGCCAGGTCATCATGTTCGACGCCGCCGACACGGCGTAGGAGACCCGGCAGGGAACACGCGAAGGGGACACGCGTGGGGGACGGCCCAGACGGCAGGGGCGTTGCCGGCGAAAGCCCGGGATGGAGAGGCAAAACACGGCCCGGGTTGCTTGCCCCAGACCCGCTCCAATGTGACAATCGCGCGTCATAATGTCACCATTAAGTAAATGAGCACAACTCATTTATCGAATCCCCCCGCTGTAACGCCGGGCGATTCCACGTCGAATATCCCCGCTACGCCGCCGGGCGACACGTCCTTCTTTGGCCACCCGAAGATGCTGGCCAGCCTCTTCTCCGTAGAAATGTGGGAGCGCTTCTCCTTCTACGGCATGCAGGGCATCCTCCTTTACTACATGTACTTCACGGCCGCCCAGGGCGGCCTGGCGATTGAGCAGGGCCTTGCGGCCAGCCTCGTCGGCGCCTACGGCGGCGGCGTCTACCTCTCCACGATCCTCGGCGCGTGGCTCGCGGACCGGCTCTTCGGTTCGGAGCGTGTGCTGTTCGGCGCCGCCGTCATGATCATGGCCGGGCACATCGCCCTCGCCGTCGTCCCCGGCGTGTCCGGGCTCATCGCCGGCCTCGTGCTGGTGGGCGTCGGCTCCGGCGGCCTGAAGGCCAACGCCACCGCGCTGGTCGGCAGCCTCTACGGCGAGAAGGACGAACGCCGCGACGCAGGCTTCTCCATCTTCTACATGGGCATCAACGCCGGCGCCCTGATCGGCCCGCTGGTCACCGGCTGGCTGCAGGACAGCCAGGGCTTCCACTGGGGCTTCGGCGCCGCCGCCGTCGGGATGGCCCTGGGCCTGGGCATCTACGCCCTGGGCCGCAAGAAGCTGCCTGCGGACGCCCACCGGGTGTCCAACCCGCTGCCCCTTGCGCAGCGCACCAGGTACGGCTTGATCTTCGCCGGCATCGCGGCCGTCATCGCCGTGCTGCTTGCCACCGGCACGGTCAACGCGGAAAACCTGGCCATGTCCATGGCCTACGCCGCCATCGGTGCGTCGGTGCTGTACTTCGCCCTGATCTTCAGCAGCAAGAGGGTCGACGGCACCGAGCGCAAGCGGGTGGTTGCCTTCATCCCGCTGTACATCGCCTCGGCCGCGTTCTGGGCCCTGTTCCAGCAGCAGTTCACGTTCATTGCGGTCTATTCGGAAGAGAAGCTGGACCGGAACCTGTTCGGCTGGGAAATGCCGGCCGCCTGGGTGCAGTCCATCAACCCGGTGTTCATCATCATCTTCGCGGGCGTCATGGCCGCGCTCTGGACCCGGCTGGGACGCAAGCAGCCCGGCTCCGCGCTGAAGTTCTCGATCGGCCTCTTCGTGATGGGCCTCGCTTTCCTGGCCTTCATCCCGCTGGCCGGCGGCGGCAAGACCCCCTTGCTGGCGCTCGTCGGAATCCTGTTCCTGTTCACGCTCGCGGAACTGTTCCTCTCCCCCATCGGCCTGTCGGTGACTACCAAGCTCGCCCCCAAGGCCTTCCACACCCAGATGGTGGCGCTGTTCTTCCTCTCAGTGTCACTGGGCACCACCCTGGCCGGCATCCTGTCCGGCCTGTACAACCCGGCTGATGAACTGCCGTACTTCATCGGCATCGGCGGAACCGCAATGCTCCTGGCCGTCGGCCTGGCAGCGGCCTCGCCGGCGATCAAAAAGCTCATGGGCGGCGTACGCTGACCCGATGAGCCCCAGGCACCGCACGCCGCTTGAGTCACGCGTCTACGTCCCCGCCCCCGGCGAGGGGTCCGACGTCGAACTTATGCCGGCTGGTGATGTCACCGACGGCGTGGTGCGGGTGGGCGGAACGATCCGCCGCCCGCACCAGCCGCAATCGCTGGCCGTAGCCGGGTACCTCGACTGGCTGGACGACGCCGGGTTCGAGGGCTCGCCGCGGTTCCTGGGCCGGGACGCCGAGGGCAGGGACGTCCTGACCTTCCTGCCCGGGCAATGCGCCGGCGCCGTCCCCGAGGCCTGGGTGCAGCCCGAAGACCTGCTGGTCTCAGTGGCGCAGCTGGTCCGACGCCTGCACACCGCCTCGGCCGGATTCGTGCCGAGGGACCACCCCTTCCCGCCGAAGCCGGTCCGCCCGGACACACCGCCGCAGGATTCGGCAGCGCTGGTCTGCCACCTCGACGTGACCCCGCAAAACGTGGTGGTCCGCGACGGCGTCGCCGCCGGACTGGTGGACTTCGACCTCGCCGGACCCTCGACGGCCTTCAAGGATTCCTACAACGCCGCCATGCACTGGATCCCGCTCAGGGACCCCGCCGACCTCTGGCCGGGCTGGGAACGGACGGACCCGTTCCGGCGGTTGCGGGTTTTCGCCGACGCCTACGGCTGGAGCGAGGAGGAACGACGCCGGCTGCCGGCCTCTGGGGTCGAGGCCGCCGCGCTGAGCCGTTCACGGATGCGGCACAACGCCAGGACTCTCGGCGGGGGCTGGGCCCGAATGTGGGACGACGGCGTGGGCGGACTCATCCGCCGCCGGGGGGCCTGGCTGGAGGCCAACGCCGGGCAGCTGGTCGAGGCACTCACCGACGCTTCACACGAAAAACCGACTTTTAGGCCCCGGAACCGGTGTACCGCGCAGCGCTGGCGACCAGCGAGATGATCACGATGACCAGGACCGTGAGTGCCAACGCCACGTAGCCCAGGACGAGTCCGGCGATGGCCATGCCCTTAGCGCCCGGCTCGCGCCTCAGCGCCAGGTGCCCCAGGATCACGGCGGCGATCTGCGGCAGGATGAAGAAGCCCAATCCCACAAACGCGGCGACTCCACAGCACAGGCTGGCGATGCTCAGGCCCTTGGGTTCGGGCTGCACGCCGTAGTAGGCCGGCTGTCCGTAGGCGTTGTAGGGGCCTCCCGGCTGGAGGTAGGGCGGCTGGCCGTACGGCTGTCCGGGCGCGCTGTAGGACGGCTGGTCATACGGCTGTCCGGAGGGCCGGGCGTACGGCGGCTGGCTCGGCGCACCGTAGGCCGCAGGGTAGGGGCTTGTGGGCTGGCCCTGCGCACCGTGGGTCTGCTGCTGTTCGTAGTCCGGCTTCTCGAAGCTCAGCTCTGCGGGCGGGGCGGGCCGGGCGGGCGGCGGCGCAGACTCCTGCGACGGGGTGTAGGACGGCGGCTGGTAACCCTCAGGCGTCCCGTCGTCGGCATGTTTGGGCTGGTCAGTCATTGATTTTCCCCTTTGGAAGTCCCTGGCTTCAGCGTACCGCCGCAACGTTCCGATGGGCAGGATATTTCTTCGCCATGGTGGCCTGATTCCGGCCAAACCGTGTTGCACCCCGCCGCCGTCTGGCATGCTGGTGCAATGGCTAGCCGCGCGGGCACTGTTGCCCAACCCCATGACCTTGTTGATCTCACTGCGCTCCTGGACGCGTACTACGACGTATCCCCTGATCTGACGGACCCGGGCCAACGGGTGGCTTTCGGTACTTCCGGCCACCGCGGCTCGAGCCTGAAAGCCTCCTTCAACGAACCGCATATCCTCGCCATCACCCAGGCGATCGTCGAATACCGGGCAGGCCAAGGCATTACCGGCCCCCTGTACATGGCCAAAGACACCCATGCGCTGAGCGAACCGGCGCAGAATTCCGCCCTTGAGGTGCTCGCGGCCAACGGCGTGAACGTCCTGATCGACGCCCGGCACGGCTATACCCCCACTCCGTCGCTGAGCCACGCCATCCTGACGCACAACAACAACTCCCCCGCCGGGTCGCCGCAGGCGGACGGCATCGTGGTGACCCCCAGCCACAACCCGCCCGGCGACGGCGGCTTCAAATACAATCCGCCGCACGGCGGACCCGCGGACACGGACGCCACCGGCTGGATCGCCAACCGCGCCAACGAACTGCTGGAGAACGGCCTGCGCGGGTTGAAGCGGATACCCATCGCGCAGGCCATCAGCGCCGGCACCACAGGCAAGTTCGATTTCCTGAGCAGCTACGTGGACGATCTCCCCTCCGTCCTGGACCTCAATGCGATCCGCGACGCCGGCGTCAGGATCGGCGCGGACCCTATGGGCGGTGCGTCCGTGGACTACTGGGGCGAGATCGGTGAACGCCATCACCTGAACCTCACCGTGGTCAACCCCACCGTTGACCCGCAGTGGGCCTTCATGACCCTGGACTGGGACGAGAAGATCCGGATGGACTGCTCCTCGCCGTCGGCGATGGCCTCCCTGATCAACAGGATGTCTGCTGGTGCGGACGGGTCCGCAGCCTTCGACGTTGCCACCGGTAACGACGCCGACGCTGACCGGCACGGTATCGTGACACCTTTTGTTGGGGGTCAGGGCGGGCTGATGAACCCGAACCACTACCTCGCCGTCGCGATCGACTACTTGTACCGGCACCGGACCGGCTGGAATCCGCAGTCAGTGATCGGCAAGACCCTGGTCTCCTCCTCGATCATCGACCGCGTGGCCGAGAGCCTGGGCCGCAAGCTGGTTGAGGTGCCGGTGGGCTTCAAGTGGTTTGTTCCCGGGCTGCTCTCCGGCGAGGGGGCGTTCGGCGGCGAGGAATCTGCAGGTGCTTCGTTCAACAAAAAAGACGGCAGCGTGTGGACCACCGACAAGGACGGCATTCTGCTGGCGCTGCTGGCGTCGGAGATCACGGCGGTGACGGGCAAGTCGCCGTCGCAGCTGTACAAGGGCCTGACCGACCAGTTCGGCGACCCCGTCTACGCGCGGATCGACGCAGCGGCCACCCGGGAGCAGAAGGCCGCCCTGGGTAAGTTGTCGCCGTCGGATGTCACCGCCACGGAACTGGCAGGCGAAACCATCACCGCCAAGCTGACGAAGGCGCCGGGCAACGGTGCGGCGATAGGCGGTCTCAAGGTGGTCACCGAGAACGCCTGGTTCGCGGCGCGCCCCTCCGGCACCGAAGACGTCTATAAGATCTACGCCGAGTCCTTCAAAGGGGCCGAGCACCTGAAGCAGGTCCAGGCCGAGGCGAAAGCCCTCGTGGACAGCGTCATTTCCTAGGCGCGCTGTCCCCCCGGGGGAACCCGGTTCCGCCTGCCGGCAGTCAGGCTGATTTTTCCTCAGCAGGGCTGCCGGCCAACACCGAACGGTCCCGGCCCAGGATTTTGGCCCGGTACAACGCGGCATCCGCGGACGCGATCAGCGCCGCGAGGTCCGGCTGGCCGGGGACAATCTCAGCGATGCCGTAACTGACTGTGGGCAGGCGTGGAATGGTGGCCGGCCGTGAGGCAGCAAGCCGGCGGCTGACGTCAGCGGCAATCTCCCTGGCCACCTCCGGCGTCACTCCGGGCAGCAGCAGGACGAATTCCTCGCCGCCGTACCGGCCCGCGAGGTCCGTGGACCGGACCGTCGATGTGCAGGCCTTCGCAAAGGTCTGCAGCGCAATGTCGCCGGCCGCGTGCCCGAATTCATCGTTGATGGCCTTGAAATGGTCCAGATCGGCCAGCACCAGGGAACCGGCGGTCCGGGCGCGGTGAAGTCGGCGCAGCTCGTGCTCGGCAAGGTCAAGGAACGCCGCCCTGTTCAGCAGCCCGGTGAGTCCGTCGAACGTCGCCCGCGCCCGCAAATCCTGGGTCAGTTGCTCGTTGCTCAGCTCGGCCATGGTGAAGGAGGCCACCACCAGGACCACCGCGGACAAGAGGGTCGTCGTCGCCGATCCGAAGACTGCCAGGAAGACGGCCCCGTCCCGCCCCTCCGCCGCGAAGGCGGCAACGCGGCCCAGGTAGAAGAGGGCGAGGAGTCCGGCCACCACGGCGAGCGCACGGTGCACGCGTGAATAATTCCGGTCCAGCAGGAACAGCTCCCGGCACGCGAGACCCAGCAGCCCGGCCATGACCGCGAGGTACACCAGGCCGCCCGCCCAGACATTGGTGGCCGGTTCGTCGGTCACGGACGCCACGGCAGTCACGGCCGGGCCGGCCGCAAGATACCAAAGGCTTGGGAGGTCGGTCCGCAGCGAACGGGCACCCGCCCAGATACTCGCCGCGGCTGCCACCATCAGAACGTTGCCCAGCGGGTTTGCCCATACCTGCTGGGCCGTGCCGTCAAGAAGATAGGCGGCGTTGCCCACCAGGAACAGCAGCAGGGCCAGGCACCAGCAGCCGCTGTAGGCCGAACGGGTCCGGCGAAAGGTGATGAAGAAGAAGAGCAGCAGCAGGGTCAGGTCGACCACTGCCAAGGCGACGCGCAAGGTCGCGGTGTCAAGCATCGAGTTGTGGCCCCCTTCGGCTCATGCCAGGCCGGTTTTCTCTCTACCAGGCGCCGCGCGTGACCTCAGTATCGCACCTGCCTGAATTGTGGCGGACATCACGGCGCGCTATGTAGGGCTGCCCGGGTCGGAAGTGGCTGGTCCGATGTGCGGCGGCCGCCCCTGTGGTTAAGGCCCCGATGCGGACTAAACTGAACTGCGGCCCCGGATGCGGCCTTGCGCTCAACCGCAGAATAGCGTCCCGAGTGCCTCCGGCCTGTCCCCCATGGTGCCGGAGGCACCTCCGCGAGTGCACGACGCCGGAGGCACCTCCGCGAGTGCACCTATACGGTGCGGACTGCGTCCTCGTAGGCGAACTTAGGCTTTGCCGCGCCCCAGGCATCGGCGGCGGGCTGGCCGATGTTGACCACCAGGAAGCTCTTCTGGCCCCCGTCGGGGAAGAACACTGCGTCAATCGCGGCGAAGTCCGCCCCCGTCATCGGACCGGCGGCGAACCCGAGGGAGCGCACGGCGAGGATGAAGTAGCCGGCCTGCAGGTGGGCATTGTTGTTGCCCGTGCTGGCGGCGAGCTCGGGGTCGGCGTCGTACATGGCTTTGGGGGCGTTGTAGCCCGGAAGGAAGCTGTCCCACCGCTCATGCCAGGACGTGTCGTAGCTGAGGATGGCGACCAGGGGCGCGGAGGCCGTCTTGGCACGGTTGCCCTTCGCGAGCGTGTCCACGAGGCTCGCGCGGGCTTCAGCCGAGCGGACATAGGTCACCCGTAGCGGCTGTGAGTTGAAGGCGGTGGGGCCGAACTTGGTGAGCTCGTAGATGGCGCGGGCCTGTTCGTCCGTGACCTCGCCGGTGAAGGCGTCGGCGGTGCGGGCCTCGGCAAAGATGACGTCCACCGCGGCGGCGTCGATTACTGCTTCGTCATGGGCGATCGTCATTCGCGTCCCTTCGATTGCCTGCCCGGGATGGGCCGGCGTTTGTGTTATCAATAGTTGCAACTTCAACTGACCCCGGCAGCTTCCCTGGACGCCGCGTGATGTAAGGCACAGCGGGACCGCCCGCCGGAGCGTGCCGGAAACCCGGCGCGGTAAAGTTGCTCCGGAAGATTCCTTCCACACATTCTCTGAAAGGCTCCGGCAATGAGCATGCTCGGTACCAAATGGAAGCTCCACGGCAACGGCAAGTCCATCCGCCCCGGCGAGGTCGTCAAGCCGGATGAGCGCCTCGCGTGGCCCCTTACCATCGGCGTCGGCATGCAGCACGTCGTCGCCATGTTTGGCGCCACCTTCCTGGTCCCGATCATCACGGGCATGCCGCCGGCCACCACCTTGTTCTTCTCGGGCGTCGGCACCCTGCTTTTCCTGGTCATCACCAAAGGCCGGGTGCCCAGCTACCTCGGCTCCAGCTTCGCCTTCATCGCCCCGATAATGGCCTCCCAGCAGCAGTACGGCGTCGCCGGGGCGCTTGGCGGCGTGG
The DNA here is from genome assembly GCF_020532805.1 of Arthrobacter sp. SO5. Classification (GTDB taxonomy): domain Bacteria; phylum Actinomycetota; class Actinomycetes; order Actinomycetales; family Micrococcaceae; genus Arthrobacter. Next base: position 50,708 of record NZ_MQTQ01000013.1, read on the forward strand.
TGCTGGCCGGCGTCGCCCTGGCAATCATCGGCGCGGTGGTGCAGAAGTTCGGCGCAGACTGGATCAACCGGCTCATGCCGCCGATCGTCACGGGCGCCATCGTGGGGCTGATCGGCCTTAACCTCGCGCCCGCGGCCAAGAACAATTTCGACGCCGCTCCGATCACGGCCCTCATCACGCTGGCCACAATCATTGTGGGCAGCGTGTTCTTCCGCGGGATCCTGGGCAGGCTGAGCATCCTGGTGGGCGTTGTGGTGGGCTACCTCGTGGCGATGATCCGCGGCGAAGTGGACTTCACCAAGATGGACGCCGCGGCGTGGGTTGGCCTGCCGTTCTTCCAGACCCCGGAGTTCCACGTCGGCGTGGTGGGCCTGTTTGTGCCGGTGGTCCTGGTGCTCGTGGCGGAGAACATCGGCCACGTGAAGTCCGTGTCCGCCATGACCGGCCGGAACCTCGACGACGTCTCCGGACGCGCGCTGCTGGCCGATGGAGCCGCAACCGTGCTGGCCGGCCTGGGCGGCGGCTCGGGCACCACCACCTACGCGGAGAACATCGGCGTCATGGCCGCGACCAAGGTCTACTCGACGGCGGCCTACTGGGTGGCCGGCGTCTTCGCCGTGGTCCTGAGCTTCTCGCCGAAGTTCGGCGAACTCATCGCCACCGTCCCCGCAGGCGTCCTGGGCGGCGCCGCCACCATGCTGTACGGCATGATCGGCGTCCTCGGTGTGAAGATCTGGGTGCAGAACAAGGTCAACTTCGCCAACCCGATCAACCTGACCACGGCCGCCGTCGCCCTGATCGTGGGCATCGCCGACTACACGTGGACCATCGGCGACCTCAAATTCACCGGCATTGCGCTGGGCTCCGCCGCGGCGCTGGTGATCTACCACGGAATGAAGGCCATCGCGAAGGCCCGCGGCACTGTCACGGAGCCGGAAACCGAAGAGCCGGCCGTTGTTGCTGCGGTCAGGTCAGCGGCGAACGCGGCAGCAAAGCGCGCGCCGAAGAAGCGGCGCTAAGCGCTCCCCGGGGCCTGTCCCGACTGTCAGGCTTAGAGGCCGGCCTCCTGCCACCGCGTGATGCGTACTGGCAGGAGGCCGGCCTTTTGCTGTTCCGGCCTTTGCTCCAGCGACCGTTTATCCGGCGTCGAAGGCATCCTCGTCGTCGCCGTCGCGGTCCTTGGGGGCCTGGTCCTCGGGCAGGTCCGTGCCGGAGCCGTCGGGCAGTCCCGCGGCATCCTGGCCCGGCTCCGAGGAAAACGGCCGCCCGGCGTCGGGCTTCTCGGTGTTGGACTCATCCATCTCGGCATCCGCGGACGGTACGGCGGCACCGCTGCTGCGGCCCGCATCGGATCCGGTACCGGCGTTGTCTGAACTCATGTGATCCTCCGTATCTCCGGGGCGTCATGCTCCGGCTTGGGCTGTTCTGGTCACGGCGCCGAACACCGTTCAGGGCTTCTGCCGCCAATCACGGGCAGCACTTCCCCTTCGCGTCTGGTCCGGCCGGAATGACATTTCCACCTTACCCGGGAAAGGTCAGCAGGCTTAGTACCTGTTTGAATTTAGCAAGCCTCAAGCATAGGTTGAGTGCTAGCAGCCACCAGCAGTCCGATCCTCAGTCATCCGGAGGTGCGCCAGTGTCCAGTACCGACGATTCCGCCCGTGACGGAAGGCACGAGTCTGCCGCCGAAAAACTGGATCGAAACTGGATGGAGCTCCTGCAGGAACTCAGGGTGCTGCAGACCGGCGTGCAAATCATGGCGGGCTTCCTCCTCACCCTGCCGTTCCAGGCCCGGTTCGGGACACTGGACGATTTCCAGATCACCCTCTACCTGGCCAACGTGACGCTGGCAGCGCTCACGACGGCGCTGATCCTGCTGCCGGTGAGCGTGCACCGCCGCCTGTTCCGCCAGCACCTCAGGGCCGCCCTGGTGTCCAGCGCCGACAGGCTTGCCAAGGCGGCCCTGGCGGGCATCGGGCTCCTCAGCGTCGGCACCTCCGCACTCGTCTTCGATGTCACGGCGGGACGAACGGCGGGGTTGACCGCTGGCGCTGTGTTGCTGGCGACGCTGCTCATCCTGCTGGTCTATGTGCCGACGAGGCTCCGCCAGCGTGCCAGAAGGGGAAACCTACCCGGGGAATGACCCTCGAAAAATTGCACGCCGGCAACGCAGCACACTGCAGGGAGGAACCGTAGGCTCCTGGGTCACGGTCGCCGCCCGCGGCAGGTCCGGCGAAGCGGCTGCGTCCTGTGAAGCTCCACGGCCGCGGATCCGCACTACGAGGCCGGCACCTGGGGCCTCAGGCGCCTTCGAGTACTTGGCTGGTGGCCCAGGTGAGGTACTTCGCGGCGTTCGAAATGGCGTCGGCCGGGCTTCCGGCGAGGTCCAGGAGCTGCGCGGCGGCCACCACGCCGTGCCGGGCGAGGTCCTCCGGCGTGACCAGGATCCGTCCGGCGACCACGATCACGGGAATCCCGAGCCTCTGCGCGGCGTCGGCCAGCGCAATCGGCGCCTTGCCCGTGAGCGACTGGGAATCCATCGACCCCTCGCCGGTGATCACGAGGTCCGCCCCGGCGAGTTTTCCGGCCAGACCGGTGAGCCCGGCGACCAGCTCGAAGCCGCCTTCCAGCACGGCGTTGCCGAAGGCCAGGAACGACGCCGGGAAGCCGCCGGCCGCTCCGGCCCCGGGGACGTTGACGTCCCGGCCGGTCACCTCGCGCAGCACCGAGGCCCAGTTCCTCAGCCCGGCGTCCAACAGTTCCACGGCGTCCCCGTCGGCACCCTTTTGCGGGCCGAAAACATGGGCTGCCCCGTCGTTTCCGAACAGCGGGTTCCGGACGTCCACGGCGAGACGGAACCTCACGGAGCTGAGCCGGGGATCCAGGCCACTCGCGTCCACGGTCACCACATCCGCCAGCGAGCCGCCGCCCAGGGGCACCACGTTTCCGGCGGCGTCCAGCGGTTTGAGGCCGAGCGCGCGGAGGGCGCCGCTTCCGCCGTCGCTCATGGCCGAGCCGCCCAGGCCCAGCACGATCTCGGTGGCGCCGGCGTCCAGCGCGGCAGCGATGAGCTGGCCGCAGCCGTAGCTGTGGGCGCGCAGGGCGTTCGCCGGGGCGGGCTCCATGTGCGCCAGGCCGGAGGCCTGCGCGGTTTCGATCACGGCGGTGCCGCCGCCGAAGGCGTCCTTCCGGAGTGCCCACGCGGCACCGACCGGAGCCAGGATCGGGCCGACGACGGCGTTGAGCCGCTCCTCGTAGCCGGCGGCGACGGCAGCCGCCAGGGTGCCCTCGCCGCCGTCGGCCACCGGAAACTGGAGCGCCTCGGCGTCGGGATAGACGCGCAGGGCGCCTTCGGCGATGGCGGCGGCGGCTTCGGCGGCTGTGAGGGAGCCCTTGAACTTGTCCGGGGCGATGAGGATACGCATGGCTCTATCCTGCCAGCCGGGACGGACGGCGGCCCCCTGCTAGCGCCAGTCGCCGCGTTCCTGCAGGACTTCCTTGAGCAGGTCCGCGCGGTCCGTCACGATTCCGTCGACGCCGAGGTCCAGGAGCCGGCGCATTTCAGCTGCCTCGTTGACGGTCCAGACGTGCACCTGCAGTCCCTGCCGGTGGGCGCGGCGGATCAAGCCCGGCGTCACCACGGTGAGCGCACCGTAACTAACGGGGACCTGAAGGGCCTGAACGCCGCGAAGGGCCCGGCCGGTGACCAGGCCCAGGAGGGACCCCGGCAGCACCGGGCCCAGCAGGACGAACAGGGCGTTGGAGACCAGGCCGGCGGAACCCGCGGCGGGACGGCTCAGCTGCTTCAGCACCGCACGGCGCCGGCGGTCCGAGAAGCTGGCGACCAGCACCCTGTCGTGCAGCCCGTGGCGTTCGATCGCGGCGGCCAGGGCGTTCACCGAGTTCCAGTCTTTGACGTCCACGTTGAGCCGGACGTCCGGAAAGGCGGTGACGAGTTCATCGAAGAGCGGGATGGGTTCGGACCCGCCGATCCTGGCACGGCCCACCGTCTCGGCGGAAAGCTCGGAGATCCGCCCGCTGCCGCCGGTCACCCGGTCCAGGGTTTCATCGTGGAACAGCAGCAGGACACCGTCGGCGGTGGTGTGGACATCCGTCTCGAGGTGCCGGAACCCGAGCTCGACGGCGGCGCGGAACGCGGCCATGGAGTTTTCCAGGCCGTCCCGGGAGAATCCGCGATGGGCCATGGCGACGGGCGTGCCGGGCACGCCGCCGGGGGCAAAGAAGGGGTGCGGGGTGGTCACACCTGAAGCGTACCTGAGCACCGAAGTGGCGGCACGGACGGTTCAGACGGGATGCGGCGGGCCCGGATCAGGAGGCGGGCGGGAGGATTTCGACGCCGTCGCTGCAGTGCAGCAGTGTCCGGCCGCGTCCGCCGTCGAGGTCAACCCACACGGCGGTCCGGTCGGCCGTCACGGCGTCCACGAGGCCGCCGGTCTCGTAGCCGGCGGCGAGGCGAACGTGCACGCGGTCGCCCTCGCGCAGGCTCTTCCAGCGTTCGTCCGGGTCCACCCGGCGCAGCGGCTGTTCATCCAGGTTGTGTGTGCGGTACTTGCCCATGATTTCCCACCATCAATCAAATCCGTCGTGAGATTTCACCGTAGGGGGCAAAGATGAACGCCAGTTGACCACCAGCTGGGAGTCCGGTGACCGGAGCCGGGCGTCAGCAACCGCCGGTCACGGAAGCGCCGGTCACGGAAGCCGGAGGCCCAGAGCGGCGAGCCTGGCCTCGAGGACCTGGGCCACGCCGTCGTCGTCGAAGTGCGGGGCCTGCTGGCCGGCGGCGCGGATTGCCTCCGGGTGTCCGCTGGCCATTGCGTAGCCGTCTCCGGCCCAGCGCAGCATCTCAATGTCGTTGGGCATGTCCCCGAACGCCACCACGTCGCCCGAATCGATCCCCAGGGAGGCGGCGTATTCGGCGAGGGTGACGGCCTTGTTCACGCCAGGCAACGACAGTTCCAGGAGCGCGATGTTGGGCGCCGAGTGGGTGGCTGCGGCCAGATGGGCGACGGCGGGCGTCACCTCGGCCAGGAACTCGTCGGCGGTGCCCTCACGGACGATGGCGAGGAACTTGACCACGGAGTCCGCCGCCGTGAGGGTGCTCTCCAGGGGCGCGGGGGTGAATTCTGCGAGCAGCGCGCTGGAACCGTTCTCGATGAACCCTGGTTCCACGTGGAAGCCGGTGAGGGTTTCGGCGGCGAACAGGGCCTCGGGGCGCAGGCGCTGGATGATGCGGCGGGCCTCGAACACGGCGTCGAGCTGGAGGGCCCGGGCCGAGACCATGCGGTCCGCCTCAAGATCCCAGACCACGGCGCCGTTGGAGCAGATGACCGTTCCGTTGTGGCCCAGCTGGTCCTGGAGGGGGTGCAGCCAGCGCGGCGGGCGTCCCGTGACGAACACCAGTTCGACGCCGGCGTCTCGGCAGGCGTGGAACGCACGCACGGTCCGGCCGCTGATTTTGCCGTCGTGGCCGAGGATCGTTCCGTCAATGTCACTTGCTACCAGCCGCATGCAGCCAGTCTACGTTGGCCGCGCCCGCGCGTTGGTGGGCCCGGCCGGGGGGACCTAGTGTCGCTCGAAGATACCGGTCAGGCTCGCCCGGGCCAGGATGTGGGCGCCGAGCCTCGAGTCGAGCTTGGCCGGGGACGCGGCGGCGTCCAGCCCGGACCGCGCTACGTCCAGCGCCATCACGGTGACGATGTAGCGGTGTGGCCCGTGGCCCTTGGGCGGCGCCGCGCCGAGGTACCCGGCCGACCCGCCGTCGTTCCTGAGCTGGAACGCTCCTCGGGGTAGGCCGCCGCCATGCCGGGACCCGGCTCCGGCCGGCAGGGACGCCGTGTCGGCCGGGATATCCAGCACGGCCCAGTGCCAGAATCCGCCGTGCCCGGGCGCATCGGGGTCGAACACAGTGACGGCGTAGCTTCGGGTTCCGGCCGGGGCGCCGCGCCAGCTCAGGTGCGGCGATTCGTCCGCTGCGCCGGGCCCGGTTGCGGCTCCGCACTGTGCCGGCGGCAGCGTCTGGCCGTCCTGGAATGACTCACTGCTGACGTGGAAGCTTGGAATACCGGGGTGTGCCATGACTGCCTTTCAGTTACAAGTTACTCGTGCGGTCAGCGGCCCGGGCCCCTTGCTCCGTCCGGTTCAGTTCCACCCTGGTGGGCGGGTTGGCGCCGGCCCGGGACACGGTGACGGCTGCCGCAAAGGCGGCGTGGGCCAGGAGATCGCGGAGCGTCCCGGCGGAAAGTTCACGGAGGCGCTTGCGGTTCTGCGCCCCGGACAAGCCAAGGTCCACCACCCCGGAGAGCAGCGCCGCCATGAATGAATCCCCGGCCCCGACCGTGTCCGCGACGGTGACCGAGGGTGCCTTGAAGTGCGCCTCCCCGGCGGCATTGACACCCCACGGCCCTTCGGCGCCGCGGGTCACCACCACCATGGCAGGGCCCTCGGAGCCGCCCACGGAGAGCCAGCGCCGGGCGGAATCCAGCGGATCCTCGCCGGGATACAGCCACTCCAGGTCCTCATCGGAGGCCTTGACCACGTCCGCGAGCGTGACGAACTTTTCCACCTGCCGGCGCGCATAGTCGACGTCGGTGATGATGCTGGGCCGGCAGTTGGGGTCGAAGCCGATCGTGGCCGAGGGATGGGCATGTTCGACGGCGGCCTGCACCTCGGCGGCGCCCGGCGCCAGCATGGTGGCGATCGAGCCGGTGTGCAGCAGGGTGGTCCCCTGCAGCATGAACGGCAGCCGGTCCATGAGACCGGGCAGCTCCCACGCGAGGTCGAAGGTGTAACTGGCGGCGCCGTCGTCGTCGATCAGGGCAGTGGCGACGGACGTGGGCAGCTCATCCGGCGCCAGCGGGAGCAGCACGGAACTGGATTTCAGGTGGGCAGCCAGCGCGTCGCCGTAGGCGTCGCGCCCGTAGCGGCCGATGAACTGCACCGGATGGTCCAGCCTGGCCAGGCCCACCGCGACATTGAGGGGGCTTCCGCCCACGTGGGCCTGGATACCTGAGGAGCGCTGGACCACGTCAACAAGGCCCTCGCCGATTACTGTGAGCATGCTCATACTCTGCCAGAGAACACGGCACCGCGCTCCGGCGTTTCGGGCCGGGATGTTTCGTTCAGCCCGAGGGCGCCCGGGCCGTGTCGATGCGGACCCCGGCCGCCTCCGCCTCGTCGAACCTCGCGTCCACGTGGGCCACGTCCCTGCCGGCGCGCTGCAGCAGGCTGGTGCCGATGCCCGCCCGGTACCCGGAGTGACAGTGCACCCAGAGCTTCCCTGCCGGAACCTCGTCGAGGCGCCGCAGCAGCTCGTGCAGGGGGATGTTCACGGCCCCGGCCACCCGCGACACGGCGAATTCATCGGCACGGCGGACGTCCAGGACGGTGTCCGCGGGGGCCCGCCCCGCAAGCAATCCGTCCCAGCCCACCCGGGGATAGGCCGCGGCGGCGGCCCCGGGTGCCAGCTGGCGGGGGTCGGTTCCGACGGCGGCATCCGGGGAGTCGACGCCGATCCGGGAGAGGTCACGGATGGCGTTCTCCACGTCCTGGCGGGAGCCGACCAGGGTCAGCGGCTCCGCCCACGGCAACACCCAGCCCAGGTAGGTGCTGAAGCTGTTGCCGTACTCGAAGCTCACGCTGCCGTTCAAGTGGCTGCTGGCAAACGCCACGCGGTGCCGGAGGTCCACGACCCATTCGCCGGCCGTGAGGCGCCGGGTGAGCTCGGCGGCGTCCAGCGATTCAGGGACGGCCAGTCGGGCCGGGCCGGGGCCCTGGAGGTTCCCGACCCCCATATGGGCGTAGTAGGAAGGGTAGGCCGTGAGGTTGGCGATGAGTTCCTGGACGAAGTGCTCCTCGTCCGGGTCCGTGATGGCGTGGTTGGCGGTGAGCTGCTCGCCGATGGTGGAGGACCCCGCACCGCTGGCCGGGCCCGAGGAGCAAAAGGAACCGAAGCCGTGGGTGGGGAAAAGCGCCGCGTCCTGCGCGGCCTCCCTGACGAGGCGCCGCACCGAGGCGTACTGGTCATGGGTCAGGCCGATAGTATCGGCGGCCGCGACGAGGTCGGTGCGGCCCACCGAGCCATAGAGCAGGCTGCCGCCGGAGAAGACGGCCTGCTGCCCGCCGTCGTCCACGATGAACGACAGGTGCGTGTGCGTGTGGCCCGGGGTGGCGACAGCCCTCACGGTCAAGGAGCCGACCCGGACCCTCTGGCCGTCGGTGATGGGGGTGCGCTCGAAGGTGACCGGGTCCGCGGCGTTGACGAGGTAGCTCGCGCCGTGCGCCTTTGCCAGTTCCAGGCCGCCGCTGACGTAGTCATTGTGGATGTGGGTTTCGGCCACATGCGTGATGGTCACGCCCGCGTCGCGGGCGGCCGCTTCGACGCGGTCCGTGTCCCGCTGCGGGTCGATGACAAGCGCCACCGCTCCGTCATGAACGAGGTAGCTGCGGTCCCCCAGCTGCGGGGTTTCGATGACAATCACTTCCATGATTCACTCCTGCCTGCCCCCTGCCTGCCCCCTCAGCCGACGGCGGCTGGGGGGTCAGTTCAGCGGCCCACTCAGCCGCGGTCGACCGGGAGTCCGTCGAGCTGCCACTCGTTGATGCCGCCGGTGACGTTGACGGCGTCGTACCCCTGGTCCGCGAGGTAGGCGGTGGCCTGGGCGCTGCGGGCGCCGGCTGCACACATCACATAGACGGTGCCGCCGGCGGGAACTTCGGCCAGGGACTGCACGAAGCGGGACAGCGGAATGCTCTGCGTGCCGGGCACCCGGACCTCGGCGAATTCGTCATCCTCGCGGACATCGACAATGGCGGCGTCCTGTCCCAGCGCTGCCAGTTCCTTGACGGAAATGCTCTTCATGGTTGTCCTTTCGGGCGATGCCGGGTGATCCGGCCGGCGTAGTCCCCCAATGATACCCCCTGGGGTATGAGGAGGTGCCGGGGCCTTGCGCGGGGCCCTCTCAGGTCCCCTGCTGGTAGACGTCAGGGATGCCGTCGTGGTCCGAGTCGATCTTCTCTGCTTCCTCGGCCTTCCGGTACTGCCGGTTCCGGGTCATCAGCACAGCGGACGCCAGCAGCGCCGCGAGCAGGGAGGCCGCGAGGATTCCCACCTTGGCATGGTCGTCGTGGAGGCTGCCCTGGCCGAAGCTCAGTTCGGCGACCAGGAGGGACACGGTGAAGCCGATCCCGGCCAGGAGCGCCACTCCGAAGATGTCGACCCAGGTGAACGAGTCATCCAACCGGGCCTTGGTGGCCTTCGTCAGCAGCCACGTGGTGCCGAGAATGCCGGCTGGTTTGCCCAGAACGAGGGCAAGGATGATGCCGATGGCCACGGGGTCCGCCAGCGCCGAGCGGAGCCCGTCCCAGCCGCCCACCGCGACGCCGGCGGAGAAGAAGGCGAAGACCGGAACGGCCACTCCGGCCGAGATGGGCCGGAACCGGTGCTCGAAGACCTCCGCCAGCCCGGGTCCGGCATCAGGTCCGCCGCTGGCCTGGGACCGGATCACCGGAACGGCGAATCCGAGCAGGACGCCGGCCACGGTGGCGTGGATGCCCGAGGCATGAACCAGCGCCCACGTGACCGCACCCAGGGGCAGCAGGATCAGCCACGCCGCAGCGGGCTTGGTCCCGAAGAAGCGCCGGTACTTCTGGGCCAGGAACGTGTACACCGCGAGCGGGATCAGCGCCAGCAGCAGAGGCGTCGGTTGCAGATCACTCGTGTAGAAGACGGCGATGATGCTGATGGCGAGCAGATCATCGACGACGGCGAGCGTCAGCAGGAAGATGCGCAGGGCGCTGGGCAGGTGCGAGCCGATGATGGCGAGCACGGCGACGGCGAAGGCGATGTCGGTGGCCGTGGGGATGGCCCAGCCGCGGAGGGTCTCCGGACTGGCGATATTGACCGCGGCGTAGATGAGCGCCGGGACCACCACTCCGCCGACCGCGGCAGTGACGGGAACGATTGACTTGTTCAGCTGCCGCAGATCCCCCGCCACGAATTCCCGTTTGAGCTCGAGTCCGACCAGGAAGAAGAAGATGGCCAGGAGCCCGTCGGCGGCCCAGGCCCCGAGGCTCAATTCGAGGTGCCAGGGCCCGTAGCCGACCGTGAAGTCGCGGAGGGCGAAGTAGCTGGCCGAGATCGGCGAGTTGGCCCAGATGAGGGCGATCACAGCGGCCGATACCAGCAGGGCGCCGCCGACTGTTTCCTTGCGGAGGATTTCGCCGATCCGGAGGGATTCCGCGTAGCTGCCGCGGCCGAACACGCTGAGGCGCGGCGGGGCGGGAGGCGGTGTGGAAGGGGGGGTGCTCATGCGGCAGTCCTAAAATTGGGTCGACGGAACTATGCCGACCAGACTTCCCGGCGCACCAGAGCCCACTCTACCGGGTCAGGGCATGATGCTGAATTGTTCAGCTTTTGCTTTGCTGCCTTGGACGATGATCTGGTCGTCGTCGTAGAGGGTGGTTTGGGCAGTGGTGTGACCCCAGGTCCCGCCGGGGCGCTTGACTGCCACGATCGTGACGCCGTACTTCTCCCGGAGTCCGAGCACGCCTAGCGGCCGGTCGCGGACGCTCGCGGGCGGGCTGGTCCTGATCATCACGAAGTCGTCCTCGAACTCGACGTAGTCGAGGATCGAGCCGAGGACCAGGTGGGCGACGCGCTTTCCCATGTCGTGTTCCGGCCGGATGACGTGTTCGACGCCGAGCTGGCCGAGGATTTCGGCGTGGGGTTCGCTGATGGCCTTGGCCCAGATCTGCGGATGGCGGAACGTCAGGATCCTCGACGTCGTGAGGATGCTCGCCTCGATGTCCGAGCCGATCCCCACCACCGCCCGGTCAAATTCATGGACCGAGAGCTGGCGGAGCACTTCCTCCTTGGTGGAATCGGCCCTGACCACATGGGTCAATCGGCCGTTGAAGGACTGCACAATCTCCTCGTTGGCGTCGATGCCCAGCACCTCGGTGCCCTGCGCCTCCAGCTCCAGGGCGAGGGAACCGCCAAAACGGCCAAGGCCGATGACCACCACGGAAGATGCCTTGGCGATCGTTCCGGCGCTGCGTGCGGAGAAGATGTTCCTAGCCAATGAGCGGCCTTTCTTTGGGGTACTCGTAGAGCGCGGGGCGTTCCCGCAGGGCCAGGGCGGCGCCCAGTGTGACCGGACCCAGCCTTCCGACGAACATCAGCAGAATCAGCACAAGTTGGCCGGCGGGCGGAATCCCGGCCGTGATCCCGGTGGACAGTCCAACGGTGGCAAACGCAGAGATCACCTCGAACAGGATCCTCTCCTGCCCGAAGTCCGTAATCACCATCAGGAACATGGTCGCCCCTGTGACGAGGGCGATCGCCAGCAGGACCACGGTGATCGCCTGGCGGTGCACCGCCCGGGACAGCCGCTTCCCGAAGATGTTGACGGCCGTGCCGCCCTGCAGTTCGGTGGAGATGATGAAGAACAGGACGGCAAAGGTGGTGATCTTCAGGCCGCCGGCGGTACCGGCCGGGCCGCCGCCGATGAACATCAGGATGTCCATCCCCAGCCAGGAGACGGGGTGCATCTGCCCGATGTCGATGCTGTTAAAGCCCGCGGTCCTGGTGATGACGGACTGGAAAAAGCCTGCCAGCACGCGCTCCGCAGGGGGAAGGCCGCCGAGCGTAGCGGGGTTGGACCATTCGACGGCGGTGAGGAAGACGGTGCCGCCCGCCAGCAGGACTGCTGAGCCCACCAGGACAAGTTTGGTGTTCATGCTCCAGTGGATGGGGCGCCGGTACTGGCGGCCCAGTTCGAAGAGGACCGGGAACCCGAGCCCGCCGATGATCACGGCGCCGGCGATCGGCAGGCACAGCCACGCGTCGCCGGCGAAACCCATCAGGTTGTCGGAGTACAGGGCGAATCCGGCGTTGTTGAAAGAGGAAACCGAGTGGAATAGACCGTGCCACAGGGCTTCGCCGGGCGGGTAGCCGTAGCCGGCCATGAATCGGGCCGCCAGGATCAGGGCCAGGCCCGCCTCCACGGCCAGGCTGATCAGGAGCACCCCGAGCAGCACCCGGCGGACGTCGCCGAAGCCGCTACTTTTGGTTTCGGCGGCTGCCGAGAGCCTGGACTTCAGGCCAAGCCGGCGCGCGGTCAGCACCCCGAGGAGGGTACCGAAGGACATCACGCCGAAGCCGCCGATCTGGATCAGCACCAGGATGACCACCTGGCCGAAGCCGCTCCAGAAGACCGGTGTATCAACGGTGATGAGGCCTGTTACGCACACCGAAGAGGTGGCAGTGAAAAGTGCCTCCAGGAATGTGGCGCCGCCCTCGCCGGCCTTGGCCACGGGAAGCAGGAGCATCCCGGTTCCCGCCGCGACCGCGCCCGCGAAGCCGAGCACAATGACCTGCGCCGGGTGGCGGGGTGCGAACGCTCTGACGAACTTTGTGAAGCCCGCTGCCGGGGCGCGCAGGATAGCGGGAACTTCAACGTGCATACGCGTCACGCTATCACCCGATGGAGGCAGTCACGGCGACGGCTCAGGTGAGCAGCCCCTGGACCAGCTCGCGGCATTTGCGGTAGGCCGCGGCCTTCGGGTCGATCAGCGCGAAGTGGTCACCCGGGACCTTCAGAAGCTGAACTGGCGCCCCCGCTGCTTTGGCTGCACCCGCGTACGTCTCGGATTGGCTCATCGGGACGGTGTCGTCTTCGGTTCCGTGGACCGCATAAACGGGGACAGCCAGGGGAACTGCGCTCATGGGGTCCGCGTATTTATGCCGCTTGGGGTATTTTTCCGAGGAACCGCCCAGCAGGTTGCTGACCGCCCCATTACTGAGGTTCAGCCGCTCGGCGGCGGCGAGGTTGAGCACTCCCGACTGGCTGACCACGCCAGTGAGCCGCACGGCGCCGTCGTCCCTGCGCAGCAGCTGGCGGTCCGCGTCCGGTGCGCCGATCTGTCCGAGCCGGTCCCGGCCGGCCGCCCAGACCGCCAGGTGCCCCCCGGCGGAATGGCCCAGGGCGACAACCCTGTCCAGCCCGAAGCCGTGCTCGACGGCGACGTCGCGCACCTTGTCGATCCCTGCCAGCACATCGGAAAAGGTGTGCGGCCAGCCACCGCCGTTGCCTGCGCGGCGGTACTCCAGGTTCCAGGCCACCATGCCATGCGCTGCAAGGTCCTTGGCCAGCGGCTCACCAAGCTCCGCGCCGTATTGGGAACGCCAGTAGCCGCCATGGATGACCACCACCACACCTTTGGGCGCGGCAGTTTCCGGCAGAAAAAGCTCACCCCACTGGCTCGGGTCATCGCCGTAACTGTACTTAAGCCGCTTCACGCTGTCCTCCTTGGGGCCCGGTGAACAGGCGGCGGAGATTGCCCCAATGTCACCGCCGCTGCGGCCGCAAGCAAAGCCCGACGCCGCACATCAGCCATGTGCAGAGCCTACCCTGCGCGCCGCCCGGCACGGCGAAGGCCCGCGGGGGCCCGTCGGCGGACGCCCGCTGGCCGCGATGCCCGCGCGACACCGCCCGCGGGGGTGTCAGGCAACCGCCGTCGTACCCCGGCCGTAAGCTGGACGCATGGCGAGCAACTGGGATCGGCTTGAGCCGAGCCTGCGCGAATCGGTGCAGGAGAACGTGGAACTCTACGAGCGGGTCCGTCCTGCCCTGAAGCTGGTCACCCGCGAGGTCCTGCTCACCCTGCGGAGCATGCTCAAGGGCACCGAGGTCACACCGCTGTTCGTCACCGGCCGCACCAAGACTGTCGAGTCGTTCCGCGAGAAGATCTCCCGGACGGAGGAGCCGCTGGAACCCGGCGGCCCGCCGGTGCTGAAGTTTCCGGATCCTTTCCGGACCCTCAATGACATGGTGGGCATCCGCGTCATTACCAAGCTGCCGGCCGAAAACGCGGTGGTGGCCAACCTGATCAAGCGCCAGCGCCAGCTCTTCGACTGCCGCGGGGACCGCGAGAAGGACATCGGCTCGATCGAGTCCGGGACCTACGGTTACTCCAGCCGGCACCTGATCCTGCGGACCCTCCAGAATGAGGCCGCTAAGGAGTACCAGCAGGCCTTCAACCCGGAGGTCCAGCCGAACGGCAGCTATTTCTTCGAATGCCAGATCCGCACGGTGTTCGCGCACGCCTGGAGCGAGATCGAGCACGACATCCGCTTCAAAGCCGAGGACCCCCGGGCCTGGACACCGCACTTCGACCGCCAGTTCACTGCGACGGCCGCGATGCTGGAAACCGTAGAGGGCGCCTTCTCTGACCTGCACGACCGCTACGAGGAAGTCCGCAGCTACTGGGACATGGACGGGGAGGGCGCCATGCAACTGACCCCGAACCGGATCCGGGACGTCTGGCGGACCCTGCTGCCGCACGTGGACCGCAAGGTCGACGACGACTGGGGCTGGGCCGCCGAACTCATGGCCGCCCACGGCCTCAACCAGACAGTCCAGCTCGCCGGGCTGCTCAGCGCCAATCGGATTACCGAGGTCCGCAAGGCCCTGGATCACCGCTACTCCCCCGGCCCGGACCGGCTGCTCGATGACTTGCTGCTCTGGCAGTTCGGCACCAGGCACATCGACCTCACCGCCGAGACCGCCGACGCCGTCCCGCACCCGCGGCGGGACAGCCTGCTGCGGCGGCTCAAGCAGATCGAGCGGTACCGGCTCACCCAGGGGTAGCGCGCCTCGCGCCTCAGGAACCTGACCCGCGGAACTGCGCCACGTACCGCCGCTGCCACGGCGTTTCCACCGCGCTGCGCCGGTAGTTCCGCCGCACGAAGGCCACGGCCTCGGCGGGCGGGACACCGTCGAGGACGGCGATGCAGGCCAGGGCAGTGCCCGTTCTGCCGCGACCGGCCCAGCAGGCGAGCTCCACCCGCTCCGTTTCTACGCGGCGCCAGGCTTCCTTGAAGGCATCCAAGGCATCGGCGCTGTCATCCGGCAGCCGGAAATCGTGCCAGCGGACCCAACGGGCGTCCCAGCCGGGCGGAATCGGCGGCTTGCTCAGCAGATACACGCCAAAGTCCGGCTTAGGACCTGCGGGAAACGGCGACCATAAGCCCCGACCCCGGACGAGCCTGCCCGAAGGAAGTTCCAGGACTCCCTCCCCGCCGTGCTCCCACGTCTGCGTCATGATTGAGAGCCTAGCCCTTGGCTCCGGCACCCTAGTTTCCCGGGCCGGCAGTACTCCATGCCACACATCTGACATATTCCTCCAGTGATTGGTCATGAACTCGCTCCGGCGCGGGAACCAGTGGCACCATACATGGATGCTTGAGGCAACCACATCCCCGCAGAAAGTCCCCGTGGCCGGCGCTGACACTGATGTGGCGTCCAGTCCCGTCCCGGTCAATCCCGCTCTCGCCGCCGAGGCCAAGATCGCCCGGATCGCGGTGACCGTCTTCCCCCTGCTGGTGGTGGCGGCCGGCGTCCTGGGTTTCCTGCTGCCTGGTGCCTTCAAGCCCCTTAGCCCCAGCGTGCCCTACCTGCTGGGCATCATCATGTTCTGCATGGGCCTGACCCTGACTCCGGCTGATTTCGCGTCCGTAGCCAAACGCCCCTGGGCCGTCGTGCTGGGCATCGTGGCCCACTACGTCATCATGCCGGGGGCCGGCTGGCTGATCGCCCGGGCCTTGAACCTCGAGCCAGAGCTGGCCGTGGGACTGATTCTGGTGGGTTGCGCTCCGTCCGGGACCGCCTCCAACGTGATGGCGTTTCTCGCCAAGGGCGATGTTGCCCTGTCGGTGGCCGTAGCCTCCGTATCCACCCTGATCGCGCCGATCGTGACGCCGTTGCTCGTGCTCATCCTGGCCGGTTCCTACCTGCAGATCGACGCCGGCGGCATGGTCCTGGACATCGTGAAGACCGTCCTCCTTCCCGTCATCGCAGGACTGCTGGCCCGGCTGTTCCTCAAGAAGCTCATCGCCAAGGCGCTGCCGGCCCTGCCGTGGGCGTCCGCCGTCGTGATTTCGCTGATCGTGGCGATTGTTGTGGCCGGAAGCGCCAATAAGATTGTTGCCGCAGGCGGAATCGTGTTCCTCGCCGTGGTGCTGCATAACGGCTTCGGCCTGGGCCTGGGGTACCTCGCCGGCAGGCTGGGACGCCTGGACGACAAGGCACGACGCGCCTTGGCTTTCGAGGTGGGCATGCAGAACTCGGGGCTGGCCGCGACCCTGGCGACCGCGCACTTCACCCCGCTGGCAGCCCTGCCATCCGCCGTGTTCTCGGTGTGGCACAACGTTTCCGGCGCGGCCGTCGCCGCGTGGCTGGCGCGGCGCCCGCTGAAGGACGCCTAGGGCCCGGTTCTAGCCGCGCAGCCGGGCGAGCAGCAGCGAAACGGCCTGCTCCGCGAGGTCTTCAGGTCCCCACGTTCCCGGCGACAGAACCTCGAACCCGTCAGGCTCCAGCGTGTCCGAGACGACCAGCTGGGCCACGCCGCGGGCGTCGAGCTCCGCCATCGCCTCAAGGTCGCGGGGGTTCCGGTCAGCCGGCACGGAACCGAGGATGACGCCGTCGGCCCCGCCGGAGAACATGAACTGGCGCCAGCTGTCGCCGAGCAGGATGACCGGCTGGTAGGCGTGCCGAGGCAGGATCCCGGCGACGGCAGTGGCCAGGGCCCGGTCCCAGGGCTGTTCGAGGTCCGCGATGGCCACGGCCACGAGGTCTGTCCGGCCGCGCCGCATCCCCCGGGCCGACCGGTTGGCGACGTAGCCGAGTTCGCGCACGGCGGCGTGGACCCGGTCCTGGGTGGGCTGGCTGATGCGGGTGGTGCCGCCGAGCCGGCCGGAGAGCACATAGGAGACAGTGGTCAGGGACACGCCGGCCGCCTCCGCGACGTCGCGGATGGTGGGCCTGGATCCTTGCCGCACTGATTGCCCCCTGATTGTTCGCTACGGGTTCCCGCCGGTGCTGAAAATGCCGTCCACCTGGACTCCAGCTTGAACTCTAGCCGGTTGGGCCCTGGTGGGCGGCCCGCGGGCGGCTGAGCAATTGTTAAGGGCTGTGTACAACGCCAAGCCATCCGCGGAGTTAGGGGCGTAGCGTGCAGACATGGCAGATGACAGATACACGACGGAGCGGGACAGCTTCGGGCGGCTCCTGGCAGACCGGGAGATCTGGCGGCAGGCGGGCACGATTCCGGCGGCCGGCGAGCTGACCGCGCGCTGGCTCGAGGGCCGCAGCGAGTACCAGCCGGGAACGTTCACTCCCGGCCCCGACGACGAAACCAAGGCCATCGCAGCTGATCTCGCCGGGCTGAACCGCAACGGACTTTTCACCAAAGAATCCCAGCCGGGCGTGCCCGCCGGGGGACATGCCCAGCGGGCCTACGTGACGGGGTTCTGCAGCGCTGAGTCGGCGGCAGCTCTGCTGGAGTTGTCCGCCCGCACCGATCTGGTGACAGTAGCCCACGCCCCCGGCGAAGCCAGCGAGTCAGCCATTCCCGTGACCGTCCTGGACGGTGAAGTGGTGACGGTGCTGGGCAGCAGCGAAGGACCGGTCGGCGATGACCAGCTCCGCGACTGGGCCGACGAAGCCAACGAAACGCTGGCCCTGGTCCTCGCAGACTCCTGGTACGTGGAGATTTTCGACCCCGTTTGGGGACGGAACGGGGTATTGCTGCCCGCAGTGCTCCAGGCGCTGACAGACCAGGAGCTGACAGACCGGGAGCTCCGGGCCCAAGGGAGGCGATAGGGCCGATCTGCCCAGCGGCCGGAGCACAGCAACGCGGGGTCACTTAGCGCCGGTCCCAGGGGCCGGGATGGGCTTTAAGTGACCCCGCGTTGCTGTTTACTACGCTCCGGCGGGACTCTCCGTCCTGTGGTCCGTCATGCCAACGAGCGGAGCTGCTGCGGAGCGCGCCGCCCCGACGCCGGGGTTGCTCCGGGCCTTCATGGATCGATCCGCATCGGAATCGGTGATGAGGACGCGCAGGTTGACCTCCAGGAATTCCGGCGAAAAGTTTCCGGCGACGCTGCGAAGGTACTCAAGAGCCGCCTCGCTACTGAATCCGTACTCACGTATCAGGGTCCGCAATGCCAACCCGGCCAGGGCACGGGACAGCTGTGCCGAGGACAGGTCCGCGCCGTTTTTCATGCCGAGCGCAAGTTGTTGTGCCAGGTGAAGGTTCCGGGACGTGTGACGCACAAATCTGGCTGCTGCGGTGATGTCCGCGCTGGTGAAAACATGCGGCCACGGCGCATACAAGTTGATCACGGCGCGGAATACGTCCGCGGGGACCAGGGGAAGGGACAACACTGACCGGGTTCCCAGGGCAGCAGCGGCGCTGGCGTACCCGGGCCAGCGGCGCTCCATTCTGGTGTCCGCGACGAGGACAAATTCTCCCGAACGAACCGCGGCGCGGGCCGGACCGTCGTCGAATGAGGCCTCCACCGCGTCCACGGCGGCAGACGCCGCGCTGCCGGCCGTCAGCGTAGCAGCCTCCCCGGACCGGATGACGGTGATCGACCAACTGATCCCGCGGCCGGTGCCTCCGATGTCTTCCACGAATTCGGCCATGGCATCACCGAAGTAGGCGCCGATGTCCCGGCTGTCGAAACGCATTTCACCGACGACGACGGCGGGGAGTTTCGGCCCGCCGCCCGCTGTACTTCCCTCGGTCATGGTCCACGCTCAATGTTCGGACACGCCGGCTCCCTGCTAAACCGATGGGAACAGCATACGACCCAGCGATCCGCCGCGCCCAGACCATCGCGGTGAAGTTTCGTCCGGCGCTGTCCCCCTCGTGTCTCCTCCTACAGCCGGCGCGTCAGGAAGCCCTGGACCGGACTACGAGGACCGGGCACTGAGCGTGGCTGATGACCTGGTGCGAGACCGAACCCAAGCGCAGGCCGCGAAATCCGCCATGCCCGCGGGAGCCGACAACCACGAGATCTGCGTCCCTGGCGGCGTCGATGATGGCTGACGCCGGTGAATCGCTGTGGACGACCTGCCCGGTGGCGGCCGCGCCCCCACTCGAAGCAATCTTCAGGGCTTCAGCCTGCAGCCTCTCGGCAATCTGTTGGGGCGAATCCTCGGCCACGATTTCACCGGCGGCCGTTTCCAACACCGCCGGAAACCACGACATCGGCGGTTTGCTCCAGGCTGTCACGAGGCGAATCTCCCCGTTGCGCTGTTGAGCCTCGTCCCGGGCCCAGCTCAGCGCATTCTGGGCAGACTCGGAACCGTCGAAGCCAACCACAATCACGAATGAACCGGTATTTGGCATTTTCTTTCCTCGCTAAGCGGCGCCGACAGGTTCGCGATGACGTTGCCGGCGGCGGAAACGTCACCCGAGCCACAGTCTAGGCCGTCACGCTGATTTACGACCGGGCCTTTTGGACCACCCTGCCGCCAGGAGCCGGCTTCCCTGCGCCCCGATATGCTCGACCCATGTCACCCGACCGTTACCTTGCCGAGCTGGCCGGCAGCCTGGACCTTCTCGGTGTCCTTGCGCGCCAGCCGGACGAAATACTGGCCCGTCCTGTTCCGGCCTGCGCGGGCTGGACACTCGATGAGGTGTTCGGGCATCTCGGTTCAATCGAACGCTGGGCAGTTGACGTGGTCCGGGAGGGAAAGTTCGTCGGGGAACCGACGCCGCCGGCCACGGGCGCAGCGGCATGGTTCCTCGCTGGCGCAGAGACCTTCCTCGGGTCAATGGCGGCGATCGATCCCGAGGCACGGTGCTGGAACTTTGGCCCGCCACCGCGCACGGCCGGATTCTGGCTACGGCGCCAGGCACACGAACACGCCATCCACCTCGTCGACGCCTGCCAAGCCTCGGACCTGGTCCCCCAGATTCCCGGCAAGGACTTCATGATCGACGGAATCGACGAGGTCCTCACCATGTTCACCCCGCGGCAGCTGCGGCTGGAGCGGATGCCGCACCCCGAAGCGGCCGTGACCTTCCACGTGGCCGGTGCCGGCAGCTGGACGCTCGGCCAAGGGACCGCCGCGGCATCAATTACCGCCCCCGTGCAGGAAATGTACCTCGGCCTCTGGGGCCGGTCAAACCTCGCGGCAAGCGCGACCATCGAAGGTGACACCGACCTCGCCCTCAGCGTTCTGCGCGGCCCCCTCGCTCCCTGATGCAGTCCCCGCTTCCGGTGAGCGTAAGTCCGGGCGTGCGCCTCAGGCAGGACCCGGCGTCGGGTCCTGCCTGAGGTCCGGGTCCTGCCTGAGGTGCGGCTTGGACTAGACCAGCGTCGACGTGTCAATCACGAAGCGGTAGCGCACGTCGGAGGCCAGCACGCGCTCGTAGGCCTCGTTGATCTTCCCGGCCGGGATGACCTCGATCTCCGCGCCCAGCTTGTGCTCGGCGCAGAAGTCCAGCATTTCCTGGGTCTCCCGGATGCCCCCGATCAGCGAGCCGGCGAAGGACCGGCGGCCGCCGATCAGCGAGAAGACGTTGAGGGAGAGCGGCTCCGCCGGAGCGCCGACGTTGACCATGGCCCCGTCGACGGCCAGCAGGGAAAGGTAGGCGTCCAGGTCGATCTTCGCGCTGACCGTGTTCAGGATCAGGTCGAAGGAGCCGGCGAGCTGCTCGAAGGTGGACGGATCGCTGGTGGCGAAGTAGTGGTCCGCGCCTAGGCGAAGCCCGTCCTCCTGCTTCTTCAGCGACTGCGACAGGACCGTTACCTCGGCGCCCATCGCGTGCGCGATCTTCACGCCGACGTGGCCCAGGCCGCCCAGGCCCACAATCGCGACCTTCTTGCCGGGGCCGGCGCCCCAGTGGTTCAGCGGCGAGTACGTGGTGATGCCCGCGCAGAGCAGCGGCGCCGCGACGTCGAGCTCCAGACCCTCGGGGATCCGCACCACAAAGTCCTCGGTGACCACAACATGCGTGGAGTAGCCGCCCTGGGTGCGGGTGCCGTCATGGTCCACAACGCCGTACGTGCCGATATTGCCTTTGACGCAGAACTGCTCTTCGCCCGCGAGGCAGTTGACGCATTCGCGGCAGGAGTTGACCATGCAGCCGACGCCGACCCGGTCGCCGACGGCGTGCTTGGTGACGGCCGAGCCGACCTCGCTGACGATGCCGGCGATTTCATGGCCCGGGACCAGCGGGTAGCTGGCCGGTCCCCAGTCGCCGCGGGCGGTGTGAATGTCCGAGTGGCAGATGCCGGCGAACTTGATGTCGATCAGGACGTCGTGCGCGCCAACGTCGCGGCGTTCGATGGTCGTCGGAATGAGGGGTTCCGTCGCGGAGGTGGCGGCGTAAGCATTAACGGTAAGCATGGATCTCCTGCGTGTGGGGTTCAGGGGGAGGTCGCCCCGGCGTTCGGCACCGGTCAGGTGCGGCCTTGCGGCCCGGACGTCATCGGGGGCACTCTCCATCAAACACCATCCGTCCGCCGCTGAGGGAGTCACTGCCAGTACCCCTTCCGGCAGGGCCTCCCATACGGGGCCGCACCCTCTAACGTTGAAGGCATGGACAATCACAGCGAGACCCGGGACTTCCTTGCCACCCGGCGGGCGAAAATCACCCCTGAGCAGGCAGGACTGCCTGTCTACGGCGGCAACCGCCGGGTCCCCGGGCTGCGGCGCGGCGAGGTTGCCCTGCTGGCCGGCGTCAGTGTTGAGTATTACACCCGGCTGGAACGGGGAAACCTCTCCGGAGTCTCCGAGGGCGTCCTGGAATCGCTGGCAAGGGCACTGCAGCTGGACGAGGCGGAGCAGGCGCACCTGTTCGACCTCGCCCGTGCAGCGAGCACCAGCAGAAGGCCGCAGCGCCGCCGCGCCGCAACCCAGCCTGTCCGTACGAGCGTGCAGCTCACGCTCGACGCGATTACCAACGCACCGGCGTTCGTGCACAACGGGCGACTGGACATCCTCGCGGCCAACCAGCTCGGCTACGCGCTGTACTCCGAGATGTATCCCAGCCCCGGCCGTCCGGCGAACCACGCCCGGTTTATCTTCTTCGACACCCGTTCCCACGCGTTCTACCCCGACTGGGACCGCGCCGCGAACGACACTGTGGCGATCCTCCGCACCGAGGCCGGCCGGGACCCGTACGACCGCGGCCTGACCGACCTGGTCGGGGAACTCTCCACTCGAAGCGAGGAGTTCCGCACGCGGTGGGCGGCCCACAACGTGCGCCAGCATTACACCGGGGTCAAGCACCTCCGGCACCCCGTGGCCGGCGACCTGCACCTCATGTTCGAGGCCTTGAATCTTTCGGCCGACGCCGGGCTGTCGCTGCTCGTTTATACCGCCGAGCCCGGCTCGACCACCGGGGACGCCCTGCGGATGCTGGCCAGCTGGGCCGCGACCCAGCGGTCGGAGACCCAGCAATCCGCGCCTACCCGATCAGGGCCAGCACCGCTCCAGCACTAACGACGCCGCCGGCTTCCGCGCGGAGGCCGGTCACGGTCCCGTCGCGGTGGGCCGAGACCTGGGTTTCCATCTTCATCGCCTCCAGCACGACGACGGGATCCCCCGCCGAAACTTCGGCGCCCGGTTCGACGAGCCACTTCACCACGGTGCCGGCCATGTCGGCGCGCAGCTCCGACGGGTGAGCGGCGGCGCCGTCGGACTCCGGACGAACGGACACTCCCGCCGGAACCGGCCCGCCGGACAGCGTCCGGGCAGACAGCGCCCAGCCGTCCAGCAGGTCAGCCGGCAGGCCCACCGCCATCCGGCGGCCGTCCACCTCGACGGTGATGGTGCGCCGTTCGCCGTCGGGCGCGGTGGTGCTGTAGCCCGGGTCCGCGGGGATGGCGGTACTGTCTGCGAAGTCCGTTTCGATCCAGCGGGTGTGGATGCCCAGGCCGGTCTCGGAGGTGAAGTCCGGGGATTCGAGGACCGCCCGGTGGAAGGGCAGCACGGTGGCCACTCCGGTGATGCGCATCTCGGCGAGGGCCCGGCGGGCACGGCGCAGCGCCTGCTGGCGGTCCGCGCCGGTAACGATCAGCTTCGCGAGCAGGGAGTCGAACTGCGGTGCGACGATGGACCCCGACCGGACCCCGGTATCGAGGCGGATCCCCGGACCCGTGGGGCCGGAGAACTCGCCGATCGTGCCGGGTGAGGGCAGGAAACCGCGGCCCACGTCCTCGGCGTTGAGCCGGAACTCGAAGGAGTGCCCGCGCGGTGCCGGGTCCCCGGTGACGCGCAGCGGCTCCCCGGCGGCGATGCGGAACTGCTCCTGCACGAGGTCGATCCCGGTGGTTTCCTCGGTGATGGGGTGCTCCACCTGGAGGCGGGTGTTCACCTCGAGGAACGCCACGGTGCCGTCGGCGGCGACCAGGAATTCCACTGTCCCGGCGCCGGAGTAGCCGGCTTCCCGGCACACGGCCTTGGCGGCGTCGTAGATCTGCTGCGTCTGGTCCTCGCTGAGGAACGGTGCGGGCGCCTCCTCGAGGAGCTTCTGGTGCCGGCGCTGGAGCGAGCAGTCGCGGGTTCCGACGACGATGACGTTGCCGTGGATGTCGGCCAGGATTTGCGCCTCGACGTGGCGCGGACGGTCGAGGTAGCGCTCCACGAAGCACTCCCCACGGCCGAAGGCGGCGACGGCCTCGCGGACGGCGGAATCGAAGGCCTCCTCGACCTCGTCCAGGGCACGGACCACCTTCATGCCGCGGCCGCCGCCGCCGAAGGCAGCCTTGATGGCGATCGGCAGGCCGTGCTGTTCGGCGAAAGCGCGGGCCTGGGCGGCGGACTCCACCGGGCCGTCGCTGCCGGCGACCAGCGGCGCACCGGCGCGGACGGCGGTCTCGCGGGCGGTGATCTTGTTGCCGAGCAGCCGGATGGCGTCCGGGGTGGGGCCGATCCAGGTCAGGCCGGCGTCGAGGACGGCCTGCGCGAAGTCGGCGTTCTCGGACAGGAAGCCGTAGCCGGGGTGCAGTGCGTCGGCGCCGGTCGCCGCCGCCGCGGCGAGGAGCTTGGGGATGTTCAGGTACGTGTCCGCGGGCGAGTTGCCGCCCAGGGCATAGGCCTCGTCCGCGGCACAGACGTGCAGGGCATCGGCGTCAATATCCGCGTACACGGCGACGGACGCCAGCTGCGCGTCGTCGCAGGCCCGGGCGATCCGGACGGCGATTTCACCGCGGTTGGCGATCAGGACCTTGCGCATCAGTTACTCACTTCTTCTTCGGGGGTGGCGTGTTCGGTGTTGCGGGCGTCCGCCCAGCGGAAGCGGATGGTGCCGCCGATCGGGATCTGGGCCGCGACGTCCAGCTGGGAGTCGACCACGACGGCGATTACCGGGTAGCCGCCGGTGACGGGGTGGTCCGCCAGGAAGAGCACGGGCAGGCCCTCCGGCGGGATCTGGATGGCCCCGGCCACCGTGCCCTCGCTGGGCAGTTCGCCCTGCCGGCTGCGCTGCAGCGGGGTTCCGGCCAGGCGCATGCCCACCCGGTTGGACTGCGGTTTTACTTCCCAATCCTGGCCGCAGAAGGACGCCAGCGCGGCGGCGTCGAACCAGTCGGCGCGCGGTCCCGGGACCACCTCCAGCACGGTCACCCCGGTACCCGGGAAGTCAGGCTGGAGTTCGGGATCTCCGACGACGCCGGACTCGGACTCCCCGCCGGCGGCGAACAGCTGGCCTGCGGCCAAGGGTGCCGGGCCGATCCCGGACATCGTGTCCGTGGAACGGCTGCCGAGCACGGGGGCGGTGTCCACGCCGCCACGGACGGCGAGGTAGCTGCGGAAACCGCTCTCCGGTGCGCCGAGGGTCAGGGTTTCGCCGTCCAACAGGGCGAACGGCGTGGCCATCGGGACGGTCCGCCGGACCGGCCCGGAAGCGGCGCCCGACGGCGATTCGATGGTCAGGTCCGACGGTGCCCCGGCTACGGCGAGGACCTGGTCCCCGACAGCCTGGACGGTAAGCCCGCCGGCGACCGTTTCGACCGCGGCGGCCGACGGCGCATTCCCGACGAGGCGGTTGGCGCGGCGCAGCGAGGCCCGGTCCAGCGCGCCGGCGGCGGAGACGCCCAGGGCGGAGTGGCCGTGCCGGCCAAGATCCTGGATCAGGCTGTGGAGTCCCGGCGACACGATCCGGAGTCCTGAGTGCACGTCCTGCGGCCCGGGGCCGGCAGCGGCCGGTCCAGCCGCCAGCGCCACAGACTCCCTGACGGCGCGGAACTGCACCCGGTGGCCGGGACTGGCCAGCGCGGGCTGCTCCCGGTCCAGGCCCCACATCCTGGCGCCGGTGTGCCCGATCAGCTGCCAGCCGCCGGGGGAACTGCGCGGGTAGACCGCGGAGTAGTTGCCGGCCAGGGCCACGGATCCCGCGGGGACGGCGGTACGCGGTGAGCTGCGCCGCGGGACTTCCAGTTCCTGGTGCTCCCCCACCATGTAGCCGAAGCCGGGGGCGAAGCCGGCGAAGGCCACGGTCCAGATCTGGCCCGAATGCGCCGCGATCACGCCGTCGGGTCCGAGGCCGGTCAGCTTCGCCACTTCGGTGAGGTCCGCGCCGTCGTACACGGTGTCGATGACCACCAGGTCACCCTCGCGCTGTACCGATGCGGTGAGGTCGAGCTGGAGCAGGAGCGCGGCGATGCGCCGCGCGGCGGCCGGCGAGTCCGCCCTGACCAGGACCGTCTCGGCCGCGGCCAGCACGTCCAGCTGACCGGGCAGCGGCTTTTTCAGAAGCAGTGCCTGCAGGGCGAGCACGTCCTGGGTGCTCGTGAGCTCGGCGAGAACCGCACGGGTTCCCACTGCCCTTACGGAACTCACCTTGTGAGCTGCCCCTTGCTGTCCTGCCAGGGTGTCCCCCGATGTCTTAACCATCAGCTGCTTCCATCATTGCCGGTGCCGGTGAATTGGATTCCGCGCCGCTTAGGCGTGGACGAATGCGTTCGTACTGATCCCGGCGGCGGTCAGGGCCTCGCGGACTAAGGCCGCCATGGTCACGGCTCCCGGGGAGTCCCCATGCACGCAGATGCTCTCTGCGCGGATCTTCAGGATGGAGCCGTCAATGGTGCGGACGGCCGAATCGGAGGCCATCCGGAGGACATGCTCTATGACCTCAGCGTGGTCAAGCAGGACGGCTCCGGGGAGCGTGCGGGACACGAGCGTGCCGTCCGGGTTGTAGGCCCGGTCCGCGAACGCTTCGGTCACCGCACGGAGGCCGGCGGCCTCGGCCAGGCGGAGCACTTCCGAGCCCGGCAGGCCCAGGATGGGCAGGTTCGGGTCGACGGATTTTACGGCGTCGACGACGGCTCTCGCCTGCGCGGTGTGGGCCACAATCGCGTTGTAGAGCCCGCCGTGCGGTTTGACGTACGTGACCTTCCCGCCTTCCGCGGCGGCCAGGGCCTGCAGCGCGCCGATCTGGTAGACGACGTCGTCCGCGAGTTCGATCGGGTCGATGTCCAGGAAGCGGCGGCCGAAACCTGCGAGGTCGCGGTAGCCGACATGCGCGCCGATCACGACGCCGGCGGCCACCGCCTCGCGGCAGGTCTTCCGGATCACGCTGGGGTCACCGGCATGGAATCCGCAGGCAACATTAGCGCTGGAAACCGAACGGAACATCGCCGAATCGTCACCCAGGCTCCAGCGTCCGTAGGACTCGCCGACGTCGCTGTTTAGGTCGATGGTTGCCACTTGTGATCCTCGTCTCGTTGTCATTCCCTTTCTAGGATGCACCAAATCCTTTGATTGTTCAACAATTCTTCGATTTCACAATGGGACGATCGTGTAAATTCTCAGGTATGACGAGCGCCGAATCAGGATTCCGCGGCATTCCCGGCTCAGCCCCCACCGGGACGAAGCAGGCCGCCGGCAGGGCTGGCGCGACCCTGGGGTCGGCGGCCCGGCTCCGAATGGCCGTCCCCTCCGTGGCGGACCGGGTGGCGGCGGAGCTGCGGCTGCAACTGGCGGAAGGACTGCTGCTGCCGGGCGCACGGCTGACCGAGTCAACCCTCTCCGAGGAGCTGGGCGTTTCCCGCAACACCGTCCGCGAGGCCTTTGCCGAGCTCGCGGCCGAGCGGCTGGTGGTCCGGCACCCCAACCGGGGAGTGTTCGTAGCGAGCCTCGGGCCCGGCGACATCCATGACGTGTACACCGTGCGCCGTTTCATCGAAGTGAGCGCCATTCGGGGCGGCGGAAGCCCGGAGCGGGTGACGGCCGTCCGCGCCGCCGTGGAAGAAGGCAGGGCCGCAGCGGCGGCGGCGGACGACGAAGCCCTCGGCAGCGCCAACCAGCACTTCCACGGCGCGATCGTGGCGCTGGCCGAGAGCCGGCGCCTCAACACCATCATGGCGCAGGTGCTGGCCGAGATGCGCCTGTTCTTTCACAAAGCCACCGTGGATGCACATTTTTACCGCAGCTACCTCGATGACAACGATAAAATCTGCAAGGCCCTGGAGGCCGGTCAACTGGACCGCGCCGGGGACCTGCTACTGGCCTACCTGGACCGCTCGGAGGAGAAGCAGAGCGCCGTCCACGGGGACTGAGCCGACATTGACCGCACTCCGACGTGCTCGCCCCCGGCTGGGTGGCGGGCGGTTTCAGGGCCGCCTTGGGCGGCAGTGGGCAGCGCGGAAAGCCGGCCTGTTGTTGAACAATCCCTTGCGTAGATTGTTCAACAGTCTGTAGAGTGGCTGCAGACAATCGTTGTGACGCAAGTCACCCAACTGTTGGGACCCCCATGGAATCCACCAACGTCAAGGCCGCCCTCAAGCCGGCCGCCCGGCGATCCGCCCTGCTGGGCGCCATGTTCCTCATGGCAACCAGTGCCATCGGCCCGGGGTTCATCACCCAGACAACGGCCTTCACCGTCCAGCTCGGCGCCGCCTTCGCCTTCGCGATCCTGGTCTCCATCCTGGTCGACATTGCCGTGCAGGCCAACGTCTGGCGGATCATCGGCGTCTCCGGCCTGCGGGCCCAGGAGCTCGGTAACAAGGTTCTCCCCGGCGTTGGCTGGTTCCTCGCCGCGCTCGTCTTCCTCGGCGGCATCGTCTTCAACATCGGCAATATCGCCGGAACCGGGCTCGGCACCAACGCCATGATGGGGCTGGACCCCAAAATCGGCGGGGCCGTGTCCGCCGTGCTGGCCATCCTGATCTTCCTCAGCAAGAGGGCAGGAGTGGCCCTCGACCGGATCGTCGTGATCCTCGGTGCCCTGATGATCCTGATGACGCTATATGTGGCTGTGGTTTCGGCTCCGCCGCTGGGTGAGGCCCTCAAGAACACCGTGATGCCGGAGAAGGTCGACTTCCTGGTCATCACCACCCTCATCGGCGGAACGATCGGCGGCTACATCACGTATGCAGGGGCCCACCGCATGCTGGACACCGGCGTCACCGGCGTTGAAAACGTCAAACAAATCACACAGAGCTCGATCGTAGGCATCATGGTCACGTGCGTCATGCGCATCCTGCTGTTCCTGGCCATCTTCGGTGTCGTCGCCGGCGGCGTGGCCCTGACCGGCAACAACCTCGCCGCTTCCGCGTTCCAGGCAGCAGCAGGAGATATCGGCATGCGCGTCTTCGGTGTCATCTTGTGGGCTGCCTCCATCACCTCCGTCATCGGAGCGGCGTACACCTCGGTCTCCTTTGTCACGAAGCCCACCACCAAAGACCGCACCCGCAACCTGATCACCGTCGGCTTCATCTCTTTCTGCACCGTGGCCTACCTGCTGATCGGCCAGGCCCCGCAGCAGCTCCTCATCTTCGCCGGTGCCTTCAACGGCCTCATCCTCCCCGTCGGGTTCGGAGTCCTGCTCTGGGTGGCCTGGCGCCGCCGGGACCTGATGCAGGGCTACGTCTACCCCAAGGGCCTGCTCGCCATCGGGGTCGTGGCCTGGCTCCTGACCCTGTTCCTCGGCTACAGCTCACTGACCAGCCTGTCCAAGCTGTGGGCCTAGAACCAATGACGCTTCCCGAGGTTAACGTGCCTTCCGCCGCCGGCCATCCCGCAGACCCCGCAGGGTTGCTCCCGGCCGACGCGCGGGCCCTGTTCCGCGCCGGTCTGGTGACGCCCACCTCCGGCTGGAGCAGCGGCTACGCGCAGGCGAACCTGATCATCGTGCCCAAGGCGCAGGCTTTCGACGTTCTGCTGTTCGCGCAGCGTAACCCCAAGCCCTGCCCTGTCCTGGGCGTGCTGGATGCCGGAGAAACATCCGGCGTGCTGCTGGCCGGAGGGGATATCCGCACCGATGTGCCCAGGTACGTGGTGTACCGCGATGGCCGGAAAGTCGATGAACCGACAGACCTCATGGACCACTGGCGCAATGATCTGGTGACGTTCATTGTGGGGTGCAGCTTTACCTTCGAATCCGCCCTGCAGGACAACGGCATCCGGGTGGCCCATATCGATCAGGGAGTGAACGTGCCGATGTACCGCACGTCCGTCCGCTGCGAACCGGCCGGACAAATGGCCGGCCCCCTGGTGGTCTCCATGCGCCCCATTCCGGCCTCCCAAGTGGCCGACGCCGTCCGCATCACGTCCCGCTATCCGGCCGTTCACGGCGCCCCGGTCCATGTGGGCAACCCCGCTGAACTGGGCATCGCGGATCTGGGCCGGCCGGATTTCGGCGACCCGGTCCGGATCCCGGACGGGCATATACCTGTCTTCTGGGCGTGTGGGGTGACACCGCAGGCGGCCGTCATGGAGTCAAGGCCGGCACTTGCCATTGGTCACGCCCCGGGGCACATGCTCATTACGGACGCACGCGATACGTCGTACCAGGTCCCCTAGGCTACTGGGCGCCGAAAGCCCTGGACCAGTCCGTCCCGGCAGTCCGCCCTGAACCGATGACTCCGGCGGCCTGCCGTGGTCAGCGCTCAAACTCACGAAGCGTCAGTCACGGAGCTTCCATCCCGCGAAAGGGCTCCGATATGCACTAGGAGTTCGCGCTCGGCGGCATCCAGGTACCGGCGCAACTCTGCCGCGGCTTCTTCCCTGCGGCCGGCCTGCAGTTGCGCCACGAGGGCGGCGTTGAGTTCCACGTAGTGGCTGTGGAAGTCCGCCGTGGTTTCCATGGCGTGGAAAACGAGCCGCATCTGGGCGAGGACCTTGTCCATAAGTCCGGCCACCGACGCACTCCCTGAGAGCGCCACCAGCGCCTTGTGCAGATCCTGGTTGGCATCGGCCATGTCCGTCACGGCCCCCACCCTCAGGGCGGCGCGGGCCCGGTCGATGATGGCGCCCAGCGCATCCAGTGTCTCTGCACGGTACTCCCCCCACAGCACGGCCGCCGGCTCTATCAGCCGGCGGACCCGGTAGATCTCACGGACATCCTCGGCCTGGGGCGAGGACACGAACACCCCGCGATTGGGAATGCGCAGGACCACGGACTCACCGGCGAGGACGGTGAAAGCCTCCCGCAGCGTATTCCGTGAAACGCCCAGGACCTCGGAGAGTTTCTGCTCGGAGAGTTTCGTTCCAGGGGCGAGCTGGCCTGCCGAGATACGAGAACGCAACACAGCGGCCACCCACGATCCGGTGTGGGCGTGAGTGGCCGGGACCTCGTCCGAGATCCCTTCGAGTGCGGCATTCATCGGCATGGATCCAATCTACAGAAGAAGCGTGCAATCCCGGCGCCGTGTCCGCGTGGGCGCCGACGGGGACTGAGTTGGTCCCGCGACGCACATTCAGCCCCGCGACGCGCAAAATGCCTGCCGACACCGGGATTCCCGCGTCGAAAGGAAATTTGCGCGTCACGAAACACCCTGCGCGTCGTTCCCGCAGGGCCGGGCAAGGTGGAACCGCGCTAGGCTGGATCGATGAAACGACGCCTCGCCGCCCTGTCCGCCGCATCCCTCATGATCGTGCTGGCCGGCTGCGGCCAGGTCCAGGACGCCGCCAACAAGGCGGTCAGCGACGGCGCTTCGCAAGTCGCCACGGCGGCCGGCAGTGAGGTGAAGAAACAGGCCTGCGCCCTTGTTGAGGACGGCCTCGTCAGTGCCAAGGACAAGGAACTCCTCGGCGGCCTCGTGGCCGGTGCGGAAACCGCAGGCGTTCCGTCCGAGATCACCACTCCGCTGCGCCAGATCGCCGCATCGGGCGACCAGGTTCCGGCGGAGTCCGTCAAGGCCCTCAGGGACGCCTGCGCCAAGTAGCTGCTGCACCGGCACGCCCGGCGGGTCCTCCGGCCAAGATCGGCCTAGCGCTTGCCCTTTTTCCGGGAACCCTTGCCGCGGCCCTTGTCGGGGTTCGGTGCGTAGCGCTGGGCCACCTTGGGCTTCTTGACCCCGGCCCCCCGGCGGTCCGGCTTGGGTTCCTTCTTCGGCTTTTCCTGCTGCGCCGAGGGCTGGCGGGAGCTCGCGGCGGTCCGGCCGCGGACAATCCCGATGAATTCCTCGATCACTTCGTCCGTGGTGTCGCTGAGCCAGGCGAGGGCGATCTCCGTCGCCGGCGCCCCTGTGAGCTTGCGCGCCACGGTGTCCTTGACGTTGAAGTGCCGCGCCACGGACATCGGCAGGACCACGAGGCCGGCGCCGGAGGCCACCACCTGCAGCGCCGTTTCCGCTCCGCCGAGTCCGCGCACGTCCAGGAACGTCTCCGCGGCCAGGTCCACCAGGGCCACCTCCTCGAACACCGAGATCTCATGCCCTTTGGGCGCCACCACCACGGGCTGTTCCTCGTAGAGGGGAATGACGCTCAGGCCCTCGCGTTCCACCGGAAGCCGGACGAAGCTCAGGTCCGCGGCGCCCTCGCTTAACACGGTGAGCTGGGCCCCGTCGTCGGACATGAAGGAGTGCAGCGGAACCTCAGGCATCCGTTCTTCCCAGCGCCGGATCCATTTGCCGGGGGTCACGCCGGCGACGTAGGCGAAACGCAACTCCCGCGGTGCTGCTTCGGCCGGGGCGGGGGATTCGTCGGGGGTCTGG
>NZ_MQTQ01000014.1 GCF_020532805.1 Arthrobacter sp. SO5
GCGCCTCGTACCGGTCCCGCAGGCCCTTGAGGATCTCGATCGCGTGCGCAACCGAGGGCTCCTTGACCTGGATGGGCTGGAAACGCCGTTCCAGCGCGGCATCCTTCTCGATGTGCTTGCGGTACTCATCCAGCGTGGTGGCACCGATGGTCTGCAGCTCCCCGCGCGCCAGCATGGGCTTCAGGATCGAGGCCGCATCGATGGCACCCTCCGCGGCACCGGCACCCACAAGCGTGTGGATCTCATCGATGAACAAGATGATGTCCCCGCGGGTACGGATCTCCTTGAGGACCTTCTTCAGCCGCTCCTCGAAGTCACCGCGGTACCGGGAGCCGGCCACCAGGGACCCGAGGTCCAAGGTGTACAGCTGCTTGTCCTTGATGGTCTCCGGGACATCGCCCCGGAC
>NZ_MQTQ01000015.1 GCF_020532805.1 Arthrobacter sp. SO5
GGGTGGGGCGGCCGCGGGCGGGGTGTCCGGCGGTCAGGACCGGGGTTTGCGGACGGGGTGCCGGCTGACGATCGAAACCCGGTTGAAGGCATTCATGGTGATCGCGAGCCAGCTCACGGCAGAGAATTCAGCGGCCGTTAGGTGTTTCCTGGCGAGGGTTCCCTCGCGCTCCCGGGCATGCGCATCGGAGATGTTGGTGACAGCCTCGGCCAGGGTCAGCGCCGCGCGTTCCTTCTCGGTGAAGAGGTCCGCATCCCGCCAGGCCGGGAGCACCGCAAGCCGCTGGGCTGATTCGCCGTTGGTCAAGGCATCACCGACGTGCAGGTCCAGGCAGAAGGCGCAGCCATTGATCTGGGAAATCCGGACGTTGAGGAGTTCAATCAGGGTCCGGTCCAGCCCCGCGTCCTCGGCCGCTTCCTTGGCTTTCAGGCCGAGTCCGTTGAGGGCCCGCCAGGCCGCAGGGTGTTCCTTGTCGAGGAATACGGATCGGGTGATCATTGGGGTCTGCGGTGCCGCGGTGTGGTCCATGGCTCCAGAATACCCACGGGAATCTCCGGAAGTCAGTGTGTAGCGTGACAAGTCTGTCATATGTGTGACAAACTTCAGCTATAGTGAAATCCCCTGCAGGAGCGGCTCCCCCGGCCGGTCCTCGGAACTGGTCCGCCGACATCGGACCAGTCCCCACCATTCGACGGTCGGCTCCTTGGGGGAGCCGACCGTCGAAGGCGTTTAACGGGCTGAGCGTGATTCAGGGGGTCCGAGTGGGGCATGCCCATCTTTCGGCCCGGATCCGCGGGGACATGTCCAGTCCTGGGTCCAGGCAATGGGCATATGGGGATTATGTCCAATGGCCGAGGGGCGCGCGGGGCATGTCCACTGGACGCGGGGCCAGCTACGCCGCGGTGCGCGCCAATCCTGCGCCGGCGGCCTTCATGGCCCGGGCGTCGGGGGCGAGGACGATGCCGGCAAAGTTGTCTGCGTAACCGCCCAAGTCAGCGGCAACGGACCCGACGACGGCGTAAACGGGCTTTGAGCCGCACCGGGCAAGGATTGCAGCGATGATCTTCCCCTGGCCGGTCTGGGAGTCCAGCCGCCCCTCGCCGACCACCACGGTGGTGCAGTCGGCGAGCTGGGCATCGAAGTCCAGCAGGTCCAGGACATAGTCGGCCCCAGAGACCAGCGCCGCCCCGTAGCGGCCCCACATGCCGCCGGAGAATCCGCCGGCAGCGCCGGTCCGGTCCAACAAGCGGGGGTCCCGGCCGTACTCGCGGAGGAAGTCCCCGGCCTGCCGCTCAAGGCGCCGGGTGAGCACCTCGATGGTGGCCGGATCCGCACCCTTCTGGGGCCCGAATACCCGTGCCGCGTCGGAAAAACGGGTGGTGACGTCGCTGAGGATCACCACCTCCGCGGCGCGGAGGCCGCCGCGTTCCTCGATCGCTGCGATGGCGCCTGCGCCGCCGTCGCTCGTGGCGGAACCGCCGGCCGCCACCAGGATCCGGCGGGCGCCAAGCCTCGCGGCTTCGGCCATGAGGACCCCGGTGCCGTAGCTGCTGGCCGTGACCGGGTCCCGCTCATGGACTGAGGGCAGGTTGAGTCCGCTGGCAAAGGCGAGTTCGACGACGGCTGTTCCGTCGGGAGCCAAGCCGATGTCCGCGTCAAGGGCGTCCCCCCAGGGCCCGACGGTGCTGACCGTGACCGGCCGGGCGTTCAGTCCCCGGATCAGCACCTCAAAGGTTCCCTCGCCGCCGTCGGCCACCGGCAGTTCCAGCGCGGTCCCGCCGGCCGAACGAATGCCGCCGGCCAGGTACCCGGCTACCTCGACGGCGGTAAACGTCCCCTTGAAGCTGTCCGGGGCCACGAGGATGCTCATCGGCTCAGAAACCGACCTTGTCTCGGCCCTTGAGCTGGAGCATTTCCCGTGCCTCATCCGGGGTGGCGATTTCGAAGTTAAGGGCCTCAAGGATGGTGCGGATCCGGGTGACCTGCTCGGCGTTGGACGTCGCGAGCTGGCCGGGGCCGATCCACAGCGAATCCTCCAGTCCCACCCTGACGTGCGAGCCCATTGCGGCGCCGATGGTGGCCAATGGCATCTGGTTCTTCCCGGCGCCAAGGATGGACCATTCGTAGGCATCCCCGAGCAGCCGGTCCGCGGTGCGGCGCATGTGCATCAGGTCCTCCGGATGGGCGCCGATCCCGCCGAGCAGGCCGAACACGGACTGGACGAACAGCGGTCCCCGGGCCAGGCCGCGGGAGTGAAAGTGCGCCAGGTTGTTCAGGTGCGAAATGTCGTAGCATTCGAATTCGAAGCGCGTGCCGTTCTCGTTGCCGATGTCCAGGATGGTCTCGATGTCCTGGAAGGTGTTCTTGAAGACCAGGTCGCGGCTCTTTTCGAGCCCTTCCCGCTCCCATTCGTGGCCGAACTCCGTGAACCGATCCAGCATCGGGTAGAGACCGAAGTTCATCGAGCCCATGTTGAGGGACGCCAGCTCGGGTTTGAACAGGGCGGCCGGCTGCATGCGTTCCTCAACCGTCATATGGGGCGAGCCGCCGGTGGTGATGTTGATGACCGCGTCCGTGTTGCGCTTGAGCTTGTCCAGGATCGGGACGAAGTGCTCCGGGTCCTGGGAGGGCCGCCCGTCCCTGGGATCGCGGGCGTGCATGTGCACGATCGCAGCGCCGGCCTCGGCGGCACCGATGGCGGCGTCGGCGATCTCATCCGGTGATACTGGCAAGTACTTGGACATGGACGGGGTGTGGATGGCGCCGGTGACGGCGCTGGTGATGATGACTTTGCGTGCTGCAGCCATGGGGATCTCCTTAAACGGACGGAATCTTGGGCGGGCGGGAGG
>NZ_MQTQ01000016.1 GCF_020532805.1 Arthrobacter sp. SO5
GGTGTGTGTGGTAACCACCAACCTAAGAGGTCTTCACCCTTTCACCGTGTAACCAACGTCCTGGCCGAGTACACCTAGGTCCTGGCGCCGGATGTCAGTCGGGGGGATGAACCCACCACTCACATCCGAACTGAAGGACCAGCAATGCCCACTTATCTCAGTCCCTCCGAGCTCCATGCCGCTCTGACCATCCGTAATCTCTCACATCCGGACGATGGGCCCCATGCGATGCAGCCCCTCCTGCGGGGCGTCATGGACTCGCTCTTGAGCAACTGGGGCGTGCCGGAACGAATGGTTCGCCACAGCCCCCTGGTGAGTGTGGCCGACAACTACGACCGCTTGGGGTTCAACGAATCGGACGTGACGCGGGATCAAAAATACTCCCGCTACGTCAGCCCCACGGTCATGCTCCGCAGCCACACGTCGGCCTCCATCCCGTCGCTGCTGCGGGCACTGGACACCGACGCATCCCTGGACGAGCTCTGGGCCATCCCCGGCCTGGTCTACCGGCGCGATGCAATCGACCGCACCCACGTCGGCACTCCCCACCAGGTCGACTTGTGGCGGATCAGCTCGCGGAAAGTACTCGACGCCGGCAACTTGCAGGAAATGATCGCTTCCCTTGTGCACGCGGTAATTCCGGGGGCGCAATGGCGCGCCGTTCCGGCAGTTCACCCCTACACCATTGAAGGTCTGCAGGTTGACGTCCTCATGGACCGGGAATGGCTTGAACTCGCAGAATGCGGGCTCATGGCGCCGCATCTGTTTTCCGAGGCTGGCCTTGATCCCGCAACATGGTCGGGGCTTGCTCTCGGGATGGGTCTGGACCGGGCCCTGATGCTCCGCAAGGGCATCCCCGACATCAGGTTGCTGAGGTCGACTGACGCGAGAATCCAACGGCAGATGTTGGACTTGACCCGGTGGAGGCCGGTCTCCCAGATGCCCTCCATCCGCAGGGACATTTCCATCGTCGTTCCCGCGGACATGGATGCGGAAGTGCTCGGCGACCGGGTGCGATCAGCATTGGGCGAGCAAGCCGAAGACCTGGAAAGCGTCGAACTCCTGGCCCTCACTCCGTATCGGAAGCTTCCGGCAGCAGCGCAGGAGAGACTCCGCATCATCGAGGGACAGGCAAACGCGCTGATCCGCCTGGTGCTGCGTCCGCTGGCCCGGACCATGACGGATCCCCAGGCCAACCAGATCCGAGACGATGTTTACCTGGCCTTGCACGAAGGTCCGGTCCAGGAGCTCATCGCAGGATAGAGACCTGCCCCGCGGCAGGCCGAGCCCCTTACGTCTTAACGCCCCGGAAAAGCGGTAGGCACCGTGCAGATTCGTAGCCGCAGGCTAAACGGATTGCCGTCGGTCGAACATTACTAAGCATGCTTGGGTTTATTACTAAGCATGCTTGCTTTCTGCCTACGCGCTGTGTTTACTCAGTCCTGACGAGAAGCGTCCGGGCTGCGCCACACTCGCCCGCCCCTTAAACCTGAGGAATAAGCATGGAAGACACACTCAAGGCCGGACTGGCAACCATCGTGGAATTCGTTCCAAAACTCGTCCTGTTCCTGGTCATCCTGATCATTGGACTGCTGATCGCCAAGGCCATTTCCAAGGCGCTGTCCAAGCTGCTGCACAAGGTCGGTTTCGACCGGGCGGTTGAGCGCGGCGGCGTGAAAAAAGCCCTGGCGAACTCCGCTCTGGACGCCAGCGACATCATCTCCAAGATCATCTACTACGCCCTGGTGCTGTTCGTGCTCCAGTTCGCGTTCGGTGTATTCGGACCCAACCCGGTCAGCACCCTGCTGGCAGCGATCATCGCGTTCCTGCCCCGCATCGTCGTGGCCATCATCATTGTGATCATCAGCGCTGCGATCGCCGCCGCCGTCAAGACCCTCATCCAGGGATCCCTCGGCGGGCTCTCCTACGGGAAGACCCTGGCGAACATCGCCAGCATCTTCATCCTTGGCATCGGGATCATCGCGGCCCTGAACCAGGTCGATATCGCCACCACTGTGACCACCCCGATCCTGATCGCCGTGCTGGCGGCCATCGTCGGGATCCTCGTCGTCGGCGTCGGCGGCGGCCTGATCAAGCCGATGTCCGCCCGCTGGGAGCAGTACCTGAACAAAGCCGAGGAAGAAGCCCCGCGGATCAAGGCCCAGGCCCAGAACGCACCCCCGGCCACCGAGCAGATCAAGGACGCCGCGCAGAAGTACATGCCGGCGGAGCAGACCGCAGGAAACGGCGCCCACCGCTCCTGACCAGCACGCCGAACCGCCGGCCTTCGGTCCGGCGGTTCGGCGGTTCTGCGGTTCGGCGGTCCGGCGGTCCGGCGGTGGCGGGCCGTCGCCGGACTCATCGTCACCTCATCCCTCGTCCGGAGCGCGGCAGTTCCAGCACCACGCTCAGGGTTGAGGGGGTTGAAGTAGGCGGCTACCGGGTGCTCCGGGTGAAGTCCCCGGCTTGCGGGCCCGGCATCCACGTCGGCTAGAGCGGGAACCCGCGCAGCCGGCACAGCAGGCATCTGCGGGAACGGGCCCTTGGCCGAGGAGCCTGCGTCGCGCCACGATGGGGCGCGGTGTTCATGTTTTGTTCGCTTATCTCTGGTACTCAGAGTCAGTGACCCCTGACCCCAGCGATCCCGGCCGTAGGCCTCGCCCCGCTCCCCGCACGCTCGGCGATCTGGGATATGCCGCTCTCGTTCTGGCAGGCGACACGCCCTCCATTGAAATCGAGGGACTGTTCCGGTCCGACCGCACCCTTCGGGCCATCGTTCTTGACGTCGCCGGAACGCTGTACCTGTTGACGCGGGACCAGTTGGATCACCGGATGACGGGACGGCTGGGTTACGGCCGGGCGCTCAATGCACGGGTCAAGGCGGCGGATTTGCTGACGTCCGCCGGTTGCGGCCTCGCGCCGTCGCTGGATCTCCGGGCTGCCGCCGCCGCGCTCCTGGGCAGGCCGGAAGAGCACCGGTATGCGGATCTGCTCGTTCTCGCACCGGCCGGGCCGCGCGTCGTGCCGGTGTCGGAAGTCTTCGAGGGCCTCTCGGACCTGTTCCGGCAGGAAGCGCTCCACGACCCGCTGACCGGACTGGCGAACCGCCGCCTGCTCGAAGAGCTCGGCCCCCCGCTGGTGGGCACCACCGGCTCATCCCCGACGGCGGTCCTGTACATCGATCTCGATGACTTCAAAGTTGCCAATGACACCTTCGGACACCGGACCGGGGACGCCGTGCTGGCCGTGTTTTCGGCCAGGCTCCGGGCATGCACGAGGCCCGCCGACCTGGTGACCCGGCTGGGAGGCGACGAGTTCGCCGTCCTGCTGGTCGACGTCGACGAGGCCACGGCCCGCTCCATCGCACAACGGATCCTGGAATCGCTGGCAGAGCCCTTCAGCCATGACGGGCACGACCTCAGGCTCACGGCGACCCTGGGCCTGGCCATGTCCAACGACATCGACGGTGAGGACCCCGCCGCACGGCTGGAGTCACTGCTCCGCCACGCCGACGCCGCCATGCTGCAGGCCAAACACGAGGGAAAACGCCGGCTGGGCCGGATCGACCCCTTCCTGCCGGCCACCCGCTTCGCGCGCCAGGCCCTCATCCGCCGGCGGCTGCCGCACGCCCTCGCCAACGCCGGGTTCAGCCTCCACTACCAGCCGCTCATGGACATTGCCACCGGCTCCTGCCGCGCCGTGGAAGCGCTGCTGCGGTGGGAGGACGCCGTACTGGGCAAGGTATCCCCCGATGAATTCATCCACGTTGCCGAACACACGGGCGACATCCATGCGATCGGCCGGTGGGTCATCGACGCCGCCTGCGCCCAGGCCCGCCGCTGGGCGGACGCCGGCAGCCCGCGGGCAATTTCGGTGAACGTTTCGCCGTTCCAGCTGGCCGCCGGCAGCCTCGGCCACGATCTCCACACCGCCCTGGCGCGGCACGGCGTGCCGACATCCCTGCTGAACATCGAGATCACCGAGACCGCCGCCGTCACGGACCTCCCGTCCGCCGCGGTACAACTACGTGCCCTGATCGACGCCGGCATCGGCGTCGCCCTCGATGACTACGGAACGGCGTATTCCTCCCTTGCCATGCTGCGCGACCTGCCTCTGACCGGGTTGAAGCTCGACAAATCCTTCATCGACACCATAGACACCGATCCCACCTCCGCGATCCTCGTCGCCGGCGTCCTCACCCCGGCTAAAGCCATGGGCCTCATGACGACCGCCGAGGGCGTGGAAAGAGTCGCACAGCTTGCCGTCCTGCGCGAACTGGGCTGCGATACCGCCCAGGGCTACCTCATCTCACGCCCCCTCCCCGCGCAGGAACTCGACAACGCCACGACCGCACAACAAACGGCGGCCTCCTAACGGCCCCCGGACGCGCCCCGACCCTGCCTCGACGATCAAGGCCTGGGCCTCACCGACATCTGGCGCTCTGGGGAACGCGTCCCACCAACGATGGTCAGGCTGCGTCGGCAGGACGGAACGTCGTCCCTCCATCGGTGGACACCACGACCCCTTCAGTGCTGGCGGCCCAGATCCAGGGCTTGCCTTCTGCTCCTTTCACTGCGGTGATTGCCTGGACCCGGCCCTCGATCCGGCCCGCGCGGGTCCAGGTATTGCCGGCGTCGGCCGAATGATGGACCGTGCCGTCGGGTTCAACACCGACGACTTCAGTCCCGCTTGCAAACGCCGCGAACTGGACGATCGGGGCCGTGGTGAGTCGTTCCCAGGTTTTACCGCCGTTGGTGGAGCGTTGGAGCCCATCGGGCGTGGTGGCGAGAACAGTGTCCGTCTCCGGTGTGCCGGCCAGGACGGCGGGAACGAAGCCGGCTGCGACTTCGGTCCAGGTTTTGCCGTCAGAGCTAATCCGAAGCGTCCCGTCGTAGGCGACGATCCCGGACCTGGCTGTAGCGAGGGCGTGGAAGTCTGATTCGCCCTGGCGGGAGAGCTGCTCCCAGGTCTTGCCGCCGTCCACGGATTTAATCAGACCCAGGGGGTTGGGCAGGTCTGAGCCGGGGCCGGGGTGCCCGGAAGCGTAAAACACGTCCTGCTCGGCTGCTGCGGTGAAACCCATCAGGTCGTTGGTAGCCCCGATTTTGGTGGCCGGGGATTTGGTGACATCGAAGAGGCCGTCGTGGGTGGCGAGCAGCACCTGGTCGGTTTCGCGGTTCACGCTGATGCCGTGGACGTGGGAGCTGGGCATATCCGAGGCGGCAGCGGACTGGGCGGTACCGGCAGTTCCGGGTGTGGGGCCCGGGCTGCAGGCGGACAAAGCGAGGATCAGGGCGGCTGTTGCGGCGAGGGCAGTCGCGGGCCGGTGGCGGGTCAAAGCGTGCAGGGGCATGGGGAACTCCAAAAAGGATGGGGGCCAGGGGAACGTCGGGCAAGTCACCGGCCCCGGGAGGGGCCGGTGCCTTGCCCTGTGCTGGTTACGGGGTGGCCAGCAGGTCCTTCATTTCCTTGATCTCGGCTTCCTGCGCGGTCACGATGTCTTTGCTGAGCTTGATCGCGTCGGCATTTTTGCCCTGGGACGTTTCGGCTTTGGCCATCATGACGGCACCTTCGTGGTGGGCGATCATTTGGGTCAGGAAGAGCTTGGCCGCTTCGGTGCCTTGGGCGGCTTCGAGCTGCTTCAGGTCATCGTCGCCCATCATGCCGTCCATGCTGTGGCCGGCGCCCATGGTTGCGGATTCGTTCCAGCTCTTCAGCCAGCCCGTCATCGTTTCGATCTCCGGCGCCTGGGCCGCCTTGATCCTCGTGGCCAGGTCCGTGACCGCCGCGGGAATGTCCTTCTTCTGCAGCATCATCTCGCTCATTTGCACGGCCTGTTCGTGGTGCGGGATCATTCCCTGGGCGAACATGGTGTCGGCCGCGTTGTGTTCGGCAGCGGCTGCCGGTGCGCTGCTGGACATCATCCCCGAGCTGCCGTGGTCCATGCCCGGCATCGAAGTTCCGGTCGAGGCGGAGCTGGAGGCGGCGGTGGAACCGGTGGTACCGGTGGAGCAGCCGGCGAGGAGGAGTGCTGCGGCGACGGCGGTGGTGGAAAGGGCAAGGAATTTCTTGTTCATCATGGTTTTCGGGTCCTTCAAGACGTCAGGGGCGCGTGGGCGCCGTGGTGGGTGAGCGTGAATCGCTGATGCGCCGGAGGGCCCGAACGAGCCGGCACCGGGCAGGGGCAGCGCTGGTCAGGTCACAGCGCAGGCAGGTGTTTTACGTTCGGCTGATGCAGAGGTCACCCGGCGAAGGACTGCCGGGTAGATAGGACCAGCCCGCGCTGGTATCGGTGGGCGGCGCTGTGTCGGTGCTCCTGGCGATGACCCAGGTCCCTGGCAGCGGTGCGGCCAGGGAACCGGACTTCGCTGACGGGGTGCAGGACGCAGTCATGGGCTGCATGCTGGCGCAGTTGCCCGAGTCCTGGCACTGCAGGGCATCCAGACCTGAACCGGCCTGGAAACCTGGCACGTCCGCGGCCGAAGATTCGGGAAGGTGTCCTCCGGGATGCCCGGCAACGGATGTGGCGTAATGGCCGTGGCCGGCCCCTGCCGCCATGGAGGGTGAGTGCAGCGCGTGGGTGGTCGTCATGACATGCATGCCGAAAATTCCGGCAATCAGCGCCAGGACGGCTCCGAAAAGACCCGCGCGGCGAAGGAACGTGATCGCGGTGGTATGCACCGATGCGGTCATGACGGTCCTCCTTCTTTCCTTGCGGGCTTTGGTCCAAGATTACCGGCCCCGTGGCAGGACGGCTTCCGGTACAACGAGCGGGCCCCGGTTTCGGTTTCAGCCCATGGGCGGCCAGCTAGTTTGCGCCCAGGACGTAGCCGGTGGAACTGACGGCCTCCGCCAGCGCTTCCCGGTCCGCGGTACCGGTGACATGCAACCGGGATGTTCCGCCCGGCACGAGGTCCACTGTTGCCGACTCAACTCCGGATACCCCGGAAACGGCTTCTTCAACGGTCCGGACACAATGTCCGCAGGTCAGCCCTTCCAAGGCGTACTTTACGTCGGATCCCTGGGCAGCCGGCCCCGTCTCGGCGGTAGCCGCCGCACGGGTTTCCGCGGCCGGGGAGCAGCAGCTGCAGCCCTGCTGGGCCGTGGAGGCCAGTGGCAGTTGGGTCCGTGATTCGGATGTTCCGCACATGTCAGTTTTCCTTCGATCAAGGGATAGGAATGGGGATGTTGCGGTTGAACGGCTGTGTTGGCCTGGGCCTGGACATACCACGTCACTGGCAACACAGAAATAATACCCCCTAGGGGTATATTGCGCGAGAGGTTTCGATGCGAATGCGGCATCCCCCGGCGTGTAACTGATCTCCAACCCTTGGCTTCACATCCCGGAAGCGCTGCCCTATCTGGGTGCGGTGCTGGTGATGGGCTTTTGCATGTTCGGCCACGGCGGCCACGGCGGCAGCTCCACCCATCAGGGGCACGGCGAGCAGGAAGCCCCGGGAGGACCTGCCCGCCCCGGGCCTGAGGGAGGTGGCGCCCTGTCCACTGATTACGTTTATGACCTGTAGTGGCTGGTGATCCTGAATTCGGCCGTGTTCATCATCTTCGCCTCCAGCTTCGTCCCGCCCAGGACCAGGCTGGATTGGCGGGCGCTGGGCGGCTTTTCTGCGTTCATCGTGCCGGGGACGCCGGACGTAATCCGCCGCCATGTCCGGGCGGAGCCTTGACGTATACCCCTAGGGGGTATATGTTCGGCTTAACCGGAAAACGTCGTCGCGGGCGAAGGCCTCTACGCATTGAAGGTCCGGCAACAGGTGGACAACCCGCTGCCCCGCCCGGACCACTCATCGCCAAAGGACGCACCATGCCTGCCGAATCCCAGCACGCCCGGACTGCTTACCAACCAGCAGCGCTGAAGGAGGAGAAGTGACTACGCATCTGAAACGCACTGTCGTGGAGGTCCGCGGCCTGCAATGGGCCACCTCCAAAGCGGTCGTTGAACACGTTCTGCTGCAGCGGCCCGGAGTCGCTGCCGTCGACGCGAACCCTGTGGCCCAGACTGCGACCGTGAGCTTTGACTCGTCCGTGACATCCCTGGAGCAGATCTCCGGGTGGATACGGGACTGCGGATACCACTGCCGGGGCGAAGCGGTCCCCGACCACGTCTGCTACCCGACGGAGCCTGATCAGCGCGCCATGGACCACGGTTTTGCGCCGGAGACGACGGAACCCCACCCCGGGCATGCCCCCGCTGCAACGGACAGCCGTGCCGGCCACGGCTTGGGCCCGCACGATGCGATGCCCCGGACCCCGCAGGACACGATGGGCCACGGCGGACACCACGCCGGAATGTCGATGGATGACATGGTCAAGGACATGCGCAACCGGTTCCTGGTCGCAGCCATCCTGTCAGTAGGCGTGACGCTCTGGTCTCCGATGGGCCGGAACATGCTCGGCTTCACCGCGCCGACCCCGTTCGGGCTTCGAGATGACGTCATGGCCCTGATCCTGTCCCTCCCGGTCATCTTCTACTCGGCCTGGATCTTCTTCGACGGCGCATACCGGGCGCTGAAGGCCCGCACGCTGGACATGATGGTCCTGGTCGCGATCGCCGTGGGCACCGGATGGCTTTACAGCGTCTGGATCACCTTCACGGGCGGCGGTGAAGTGTTCTACGAAGCCGCCACCGTCCTGACCTCCTTCGTGCTGCTGGGCCACTGGTTCGAGATGCGCGCCCGGGGCGGGGCGAACGAGGCCATCCGCACACTGCTCGAGCTCGCCCCGCCCGTCGCGGTCGTCATCCGCGACGGCGA
This sequence comes from Arthrobacter sp. SO5, assembly GCF_020532805.1. Lineage (GTDB taxonomy): Bacteria > Actinomycetota > Actinomycetes > Actinomycetales > Micrococcaceae > Arthrobacter. The sequence continues at coordinate 8,772 of NZ_MQTQ01000016.1, forward strand.
CACGGTCGAGATCCCCACCTCAGAAGTCCAGACCGGCGACCTGCTGCTGATCCGGCCGGGATCGAAAATCCCCGTTGACGGGGAGGTCGAGGACGGCCAGTCAGAGGTCGATGAGTCCATGGTCACGGGCGAGAGCCTTCCGGTGACCAAGACCACCGGCTCGGGAGTCATCGGCGCGTCCATCAACACCACCGGCACCATGCGGGTCCGGGCCACCAAAGTCGGAGCCGACACCGCCCTGGCCCAGATCGTGGCCCTCGTCCAGGAAGCCCAGAACTCCAAGGCACCAGGCCAGCGCCTGGCCGACAGGGCCGCGTTCTGGCTCGTCCTGGTCGCCCTCATCGGCGGAACCCTGACGTTCGCCGCCTGGCTCGCCCTCGGCGCCGGAGTCCAGACGGCCCTGCTGTTCGCTATCACCGTTGTCGTGATCACCTGCCCCGACGCGCTGGGCCTGGCGACCCCCACGGCCATCATGGTCGGCACCGGCCTCGGCGCCAAACGCGGCGTCCTGTTCAAGAACGCGACGGCCCTGGAAGTCTCCGCCCGGATCAACACCGTCGTCATGGACAAAACCGGCACCCTGACCAAGGGCGAACCGGAAGTCACCGACGTCGTCGTGGAGGGAATCGACCACCACGAACTTCTGGCACTGGCCGCGGCGGTGGAGCACGAATCCGAACACCCGCTCGCTGCCGCCGTCGTCCGGCACGCCCAGGAACAGGGTGCACCCGTCCTGGCGGCCTCGGACTTCCTCAACGTTCCCGGCCACGGTGCCGGCGCAACCGTGGACGGGCGCCGGGTGCTGGTCGGCAACCGCAAACTCATGGCCAACGAAGGCATAGACCTGGGCCCTCTGGCTGCGGTGCGCGACGAACTTGCCGCCACCGGACGGACCGCCGTGCTCGTCGCCGTCGACGGCAAAGCCGCGGCGGTGATCGCTTTGGCGGACGCCGCCAGGCTAACCGCGGCCGCCGCCGTCGCGGCCCTGCACGAGGCCGGGATCGAAGTCGTCATGCTCACCGGAGACAACGAAGCGACCGCCCGGAGGATCGCCGGGCAACTGGGCATCGACACCGTCATCGCCGAAGTGCTTCCCGGCGACAAATCAGCGAAGATCGCCGACATTCAACAGTCGGGGAAGAAAGTCGCCATGGTGGGCGACGGCGTCAACGACGCCCCGGCCCTGGCCCAGGCCGACCTTGGCATCGCGATCGGCGCCGGCACCGACGTGGCCATCGAAACAGCCGACCTCGTCCTGATGCGCTCGGACCCCCTGGATGTGCCGATCGCCTTGCGGATCGGCAAAGGCACCCTGCGCAAGATGCGCCAGAACCTGGGCTGGGCTGTAGGGTACAACGCGATAGCCCTGCCGATTGCGGCAGGGGTCTTCGCCTTCGCAGGCCTTGTCCTCAGCCCGGAGATCGCGGCCCTGTCGATGTCCGGGTCCAGCTTCCTGGTCGCCGTCAACGCCCTGCTCCTGAAGAGGCTCAGGCTGCCCCGGCCCGAAAAACCCGAGGCCACCACCGCCCGTGCTGACCGGCCGCTGGCCCCGGCCGGGACCCGCTAAGCGCACAGCGCCATGGACCTCCGCCTCATCTCCCGGGTGCTGTTCCTGCGGGCCGCGTGGCGGAGACGGGACCACTGGGACGCCGCCAGGATCACTGCGCACCAGGACCACGCCCTGCAGGAGCTTCGCCGCGCAACCTACGCTGGCTCCGAGTTCTACCGGCGCCACCACGACGGCCTCCACGACGCTCCCCTGGACCAGCTGCCGCCCGTCACGAAAGCGGACCTGATGGAGCACTTCGACGAAGCCGTCACCACACCGGACCTGAGACTGGCGGAACTGGAAAACCACCTGCGGACCCTGACCCAGATCGGGGGAGACCCGGGGCTGGCTTGGAAGGGCCGGTGGAGGGCTGCGGCAACGGCCGGGACCACCGGCCGGCGCGGAACCTTCGTCTGGGACCGCACCGAATGGGCGACCGTACTGGCCTCGTACGCCCGGGCGAACGACTGGGCCGGGATCTCCGCCGGGCTAACCCGGCCCTTGAAAATGGCACTGGTGAGTTCCCGCGTGCCCACACACCAGTCCGCCGTCGTTGGAGCGTCCCTGCGCTCCATACTCGTTCCCGCCCTCCGCCTGGACGTCACGGCCCCCATGGACGAGACGGTCGCTGCGCTGAACCGCTTCCAACCCAGGATCCTGGTCGGCTACGCCTCAGCACTCAAACCCCTCGCCGCGGAGCAGCGCGCCGGCCGGCTGCACGTCTCACCGCAAGGCGTGATGTCAGCATCCGAGGTCCTCAGCACGCACACCGCCTCGGAACTGGAGGCCGCTTGGGGAAGCAAACCTTTCGATGTCTACGCCGCCACCGAAACGGCAGGAATCGCATCCCCCTGCACCTACCGAAACCGCCACGTCTACGAAGACCTGCTCATCATCGAACCCGTAGACCAGGCCGGAAACCCCGTACCGGCCGGAACAACCGGAGCAAAGCTCCTCGTCACAGTCCTGTTTTCCCGGACCCTTCCGCTGATCCGCTACGAAATGTCCGACACCATAAAGCTCGGCGGACGGGGCTGCCCCTGCGGACGCTCCTTCACCCTGCTCCAGGACATCGAGGGCCGGATCGAAGACGTCCTGCATCTGCCAGGCAAGGAAGGCCGGGTGACCGTTCATCCGATCGTGTTCCACCACGTCCTCGATGAAGCCGGAACCAACGGGTGGCAGGTCATCCAGGAGCCCTCCCGGCTCCGCGTACTCCTCTCCGGCCTCGCCCCCGGAACATCCACCGAAGGAGTCCGCGACGCAGTATCAGGCGCGCTCAAGGAAGCAGGAGTAGTAGACACCCAAATTGACGTGCAGGTGGTCGACCAACTCGAACGGACAGCCTTGGGAAAAGCACCCTTCGTACGAGGGTTGACGGACCGGCGGTGACATATCCAAGGGTGGCGTGCAGTGTCTCCGGCGGCGACGAAGCGTTTTAGCCGGTCGGCGCGTCGATCTCCAAGGGGAACCGCCAACCATCACTATCGCGGGAACTGTTGTCATAGACATGTTGTTCCCGTCTTCCACAGGAACTGTGCGCAGCCCACACAACTTCCGCAGGCAATGGCGGGACGCCCGCGCGGGATCGCCCCATGAGTGGGCTACCCCTCATGTCTACCGGAAATCCGTTGCCGCTCTCATCGACCAGGAATAAAGTTCCAAGCAAGCTGCCGCCCAGTTGGGTCATGCCGGAACCGCGATCACGGAGAAACACCACATCGCCAAGGCAACCGAATCACCGGACCTCACGGCGGCCCTCCTAAAGTTTGGCAAGGAGCCAACGCCACACCCGGAACGAAAGTCCGGATGAACACCGGAAGTTTTCCAAAGCGTGTGGTTTCCGTGTGGTCGACCCAAAAACAGGAAAGAGAAAAGCCCTCCAACCCAACGTTTCCTCAGGTCAGAGGGCCTTCGATGTGGAGCTAAGGAGATTCGAACTCCTGACCTCTTCGATGCGAACGAAGCGCTCTACCAACTGAGCTATAGCCCCGAAGCAACGCCGCTCCCGCAGGAACGGCGTTGCCGGTGTCCCTAGGCTACAAACTATCTGCGTGCATTGCCAGCCAGCCGGCGAATGTCACGGTGCCGTGTCGTTCCTCCGGGATGAGATTCAGCCCTTCACACAGGTATTTGCCCATCGCACCGGGCAGCGGGAGCCGTACCAGGCGCCCGCGGGAACCGCTCGCGCGCTTCCATTCCAGCGCCAGCTCTTTCATCCCGGCGATCTCCGGTCCGCCGACGGTACGGGCTTGGTGCCTTATCCCGGCAGGCGGCTCCAGAGCCACCCCGAGCAGCCCCGCCGCGACGTCGGAGGGAGCAATCGGCTGGAAACTGGCGTTCGTGAAGACCGGGACGATGCGGACCTTCGAACCGGCGGCGAATATCGCGGCCAGGAGGGAATGGAACTGGGTGGCCCGGAACGCTATGGTCTCAAGGCCGCACCTCGCGTAGACCTGCTCCTTGGCCGCCTTGGACTTGTAGTAACCGAAGCTGCTCTTGTCGCAGTTGATGATGGACAGCAGCACCGCCTTGGCCACCCCCGCGTCCTGGGCGGCGGCAAGCAGCCTCGCACCGCCGTCGGCGAAGTTCTTCAGGGCCTTGCCGGAACGCCCCTCCAGACAATCGATCAAGACGTCGGCGCCGGCGAGCGCCGCCGCCAGCCCCTCCCCCGTGGTCACGTCAGCCCGGAAGTACTCCGCACTCCCGATGCGCCCTGGCGTCCCGGCCGGGGGCGGGTTCCGGCTGACGACGGCCACCGTGTGTCCGGCGGCGAGAGCCTGCCGGACCACCTCGCGGCCAGCTTGGCCGGTTCCCCCGGCAACGCAGATTCGTGTCATGCCCCGAGGCTACCGTCCTGTCCCGGTGGGCGGCAGTCCCCAAACCGCACGAAAAAGCCCCGGGCCGCCTTGGCTGGCTGCCCGGGGCTCCGAGGAAGTGTCCTAGGCGCGGCGGCGCTGCAGCACGTCGTCCAGGTTGCTTAGCGCGCTCTGCGCCTTCCCCAGCGGTTTCGCGTCGGCGTCCGAACCCAGCGGCGGGGCCGATGCTGTCTCGGGGGCAGCGCCTTGCTTGAGCGAGGGTTTGCCGGTTGCCTTCGGAGCGGCAGGCAGATCCAGCGGCCCGGGTGCGGCGCGTTCCGCCTTCGGCGCCTCAACGTAGGTGGGCTTGGGCACCGCTACCGGCTCCCAGCGGGCACCCTCGGTGGCCGCCACGAAGGGAGCCGCGGGGACACGTACGGACATGTCGCCTGAGGCCGCTGCTTCCGCCAGGGCCGCCTGGCGGAGTTCCTGGGCGGTCAGGGGCTTTGCTGCAGGTTTGCGCAGTGGAGGCTCGGCCTGGGCATCGAAGAGAGTAGTTTCGGTCCGCGTGGTGGGCGCGTATGCTGCTGTCCCCCCGGTGCCGGCGCGCTCCGGAGCGGGCCGGGCCGGGCCGGCCGGTGCGCTCATTGCCGCGTGGAACGCCGCGTTGACCTTGCGGCGGCGGTCCCGGACTGCAAGCCGTCGGAGCATCACGACGGCGCCGACGGCACCCAGCAGCGCCACAACGGGCAGCCACGCGTCGCCGATGCCGAAAATCCCGAGGGCGCCCGATATCACTCCGGTGAGCAGCAGCGCCAGGCCGGCCAGGGCGAGGGCGAGTCGGCCATAGCGGATTTTTAAAGCGGGACCGGGGACGGCAGGCTTCCGGACGCCGTCGGGGTCCGTGGTACTGGGGGACGATTCCGTGCGCTGCGTACTGGTCATGGGTTTCTCCTGCTGGGCCGCCATCTTCATGACACTCCCGGCTTGGGGGGCTGCTGTTTCTTGTTCGGTGACGTCTGCCAGGAGCTCTCCCGCAGGCTGTAACTGGTGGCGTCCGTTCCGGAGCATGTAGGGGGCGACCCACACAATCCAGAGCGCAACAGCAATGACAAGGATCACAGAGCTGCTCAGAGGGAAGTCCACACTCAAAACCGTATGAGCAACAGCGGTACCGGCGCCGCATTGTCCCCGGTGTGTCGCGCGGCAACTGGCAATTCACTGGATTTACGTGCCTTGAGCGGCCCGCGAACCCGTCACAGGCTCACGCGGGGCGGCTCTGGAGCCATCGGGCAAGCAGTCCTCCGGGCACCTCTTCGGAGGTCAGCGCGAAGCTGCGGTGGTCCGCCCATTCGCCGTTGATGTGCAGGAAGCGCGGCCGGTAGCCCTCGTCGCGGAAGCCGAGCTTCTCAACTACCCGCAGGCTGGGTCCGTTTTCGGGCCTGATGTTGATCTCCATCCGGTGCAGGCCCAGCGTGTTGAAGCAGTAGTCCGTCGCCATTGCCACCGCAGTCGGGGCAATCCCGTGGCCCGCCCTGTCCTTGTCCACCCAGTAGCCCAGCGTTGCCGTCATCGCGGAGCCCCACACAATCGAGGAAACCGTCAGTTGGCCCACGATCACAGGTTCCTGGAATCCAGGCGTCCAGGCTGCTATCACAAAGGGCAGTGCGATGGCCTGTGCAGCCTGCGCCTTGAGGGACCTCACCATCTGCCGGTAGTCCGGCAGGCCGCCGCCGGGAGCGGGGTTGGAGGCTTCCCACGGCGCCAGCCAGTCGCTGTTGCGGGAGCGGACTTCCGTCCATTCCTTGCGGTCGCGGTAGCGGATCGGGCGCAGCACGAGGTCGCCGCTTTCCAGCGTGACCGGCCATTTAAAGCCCGCCACGGTAGTTACTTGGTCAGGCTGGGGGCGAGGCTTGAGGCGAAGCCGGGCAGCCAGTCACGCAGGCCAGGGCCCAGGTCCTCGCTGTCGCACGCAAGCTGGACACAGGCCTTGAGGTAGCTGAGCTTGTCGCCTGTGTCGTAGCGACGGCCCCGGAAGACCACGCCGTAGACGCCGTAGCCTTCGCCCGTGCCGGACGAGAGTTCCTGCAGGGCGTCAGTGAGCTGGATTTCCCCGCCGCGGCCGGGTTCGGTGCGTTCAAGCACCTCGAAGACCGCCGGGTGGAGGACGTAACGGCCGATCACGGCAAGGTTGGACGGCGCGTCGTCGACGTCGGGCTTCTCCACCAGCTGGTTGATCCGGACGTACTCTTCACCCGCGATCGCAGCGACGTCCGCGCAGCCGTAAGCGCTGATCTGGGAAGGGTCCACCTCGATCAGTGCGACCACTGATCCGCCGGTCTTGGCCTGCACCTCGATCATGGTACTGAGCAGTTCGTCGCGGGCATCGATCAGGTCATCGCCCAGCAGGACCGCGAACGGCTCGTACCCGACGTGCTGCTTGGCCCGGAGGACCGCGTGGCCCAGGCCCAGGGGATCGCCCTGGCGCACGTAGTGGATGTCGCCGAGGTTGCTGGCCGCCTGGATCGACTCGAGCTTAGCGGTGTCGCCCTTGGCCCGGAGGGTGGCCTCGAGGGTGGGGACGCGGTCAAAGTGGTCTTCGAGCGCACGCTTGTTGCGGCCCGTGATCATCAGGATGTCGTGAAGGCCAACGTTGACGGCTTCCTCGACGACGTACTGGATAGCCGGCTTGTCGACGACGGGCAGCATTTCCTTCGGCATCGCCTTGGTGGCGGGAAGGAACCTGGTACCAAGGCCCGCGGCGGGGATGACGGCCTTGCGGACGGAAGCGGTAGGTGTAGTCACTGGACTAATCTAACGGAGGTACCAAAACAATCGGTAATCATGCCAGTGTTCGGGGCGTCCGCCGTCGGGCTGCACCAGGTGGAAGGACCAGCCATGGCATCCAAGGAAGAGATACGCTCCGGGCACCGCAGCCGGCGTGCGGCCCTGTCAGCGGCCGAGCTGGAGAACGCCGGCGCCGGGATTGCCCGCCACGGACTGGAGTGGGCCACCGCTGTCGCCGCCGGCAAGCCCTCGACGTTCGCCGCCTACCTGGGGGTGGGTTCAGAGCCGCCCACCCTTGCACTGCTGACCGCCTTGCACGACGGCGGGCACAGGGTGCTCCTCCCCGTCTGCGAGCCGGGGCTGGACCTGAGTTGGGTGTACTGGACGCCGTCGTCTGAGTTTGTCCGCAGCCGCTATGCCCCGATCCAGGAGCCCGCGGGGGACCGCCACACCACAACGGTGATGCGGCACGTCGCCGGCATCTTCCTGCCCGCCACCGCGGTGGACCGCACCGGCAACCGAATCGGCCAGGGTGGCGGCTATTACGATAAGTTCCTTGCGGCTTTGGCCGTCAGTCTTCCGGCGGGCACCACGGTGCCCGGCGGAAGCGCACGCCCGCCGCTGCCTACTGCCGCGGTCGTCTACGTCGCCGAGGTGCTGCCGGCCTCAAGCATCCCCGCGGAGTCCTTTGACCGCAGGGTGGCTGCAGCGCTGACGCCGGCCGGGCTGATCCGGCTCCTCTGAACGCCCTAAACAGCATTGGGAGCCCCCGGAAGGCCACCAGTCCGGGGTGATAGAATTAGCACTCAGGCCCTGCGACTGCTAATGGGCGGAACCTGTCGGTAGATTCCGGCAGGGATCGCCCCGAGGCGGCCCGGGACCTGCTCGTTTGTCCTAGAGGAGGATTTCCAGTGCCCACCTACGCCTACGCCTGCAAGGACTGCAGCCACGACTTCGAGATCGTGCAGTCTTTCACCGACGACTCCCTCACGTCCTGCCCGGAGTGCCAGGGTGCGCTGCGCAAAAAGTTCAGCACCGTCGGGGTCGTCTTCAAGGGCTCCGGTTTCTACCGCACCGACTCCCGCGACTCCAAGGGCAGCACCGTTTCCCCGGCACCGGCGCCAGCCGCGACTGCGCCCGCGGCCACGCCGGCCCCCGCCGCCGCCAGCTAGGTAACGCTCCACCACCGCCAGCGCCGCCTCCAGCCAGGCAACGCCCGCCGCAGCCGTCTCCGACGCAGGGGAAGGATGATTGTCCACATAGACGCCTCCTGCCCTGCCGCCCGGCTGCCTTAGTGCGTAGCGTGGCGGCATGCCTACCGTTCCAAGTCCCTATCAGCCCTGGCGGCAATTACCCCCGGCACGGACCCGCGGCCGATTCACCAGGCCCGATCCCGGCGTCCGGCCGCCGCCCCGCAGACCGCCGACGATGCCACCGCGCCGCCGTCTCGGCCGCTGGATCAACCGCAACCGGCGTCTCGCCGTAGCGCTCCTGCTCTGCGTCGCCGCTGGCCTGGCAGTGCAGCAACTGACTCCGGTTCCGGCCGAGACCGTAAGTGCGATCGCCGCGGCCAGGGACCTGCCGGCCGGCAAGACGCTGGCCACGGAGGATCTCGCGGTGCTCAAAGTCCCGCGCGAACTGGTGCCCAGCGGCAGCTTCATCACCGGCACGGAACTTCGGGGCAAGCAGTTGGCCGTGGCCCTTCGCCTGGGCCAGGTCCTCACTGACGCTCAGCTCGTGGGGCCGGGCATGCTGGCCGGCAGCCCCCCCGGGTCCGCGGCGGTCCCGCTCCGGATGGCCGATCCCGCCTCAATCCAGCTCGTCTCCCCCGGACAGCTCGTCGACGTGGTCATGACGAGCGGGAACGGCTTCGAGCAGGCCGCGGCCTCCCAGCTCCTGGCCGCCGCAGTTCCCGTGCTGTGGACCTCCGCGCACGCCGGGAAGACCGGCCAGTGGCTGGGCACCGCCGAGACGGAAGGCCTCATGGTTGTCGCCGCAGACGCCGCGCAGGCGCAACGGCTGGCAGGCGCGTCCACGCAGGGAAAGCTGTTCTTCGTGCTTGTCGCCGCGGGTCCAGGCTAGGACTGTGTCCTGGCCTCCCGGTGTCGGGCTACCCCCAGTGCGGGGGCTTCTGCTCCTCAAGCCAGGAGTCGTGATCGTATCCGCTGGACTGGTCGCCCCAGCGCCGCGGATCGTCCTCAGCGGCCTTGTTGGGCAGCACACCCTCGGGAACCGCAGCGTGGGCCGCGGGCTGGCGGCCTGCTTCGTCCGCCGGGGCCTCCTGCCGGTCATCGGTGGCGTAATCACCGGCGTCGCTGTTCCGGACGTCGCTGTTCTGGACGTCGCTGTTGTTCCGGTCATTCCCGTCTGTACTCATGCCGCCGGTCTCCTCACTGCCGTTCTCTGTTTCGTGCCCCGCGCCCTCCGACAACCCGGGCTGCCGCTGTGGCTGCCCTCCGCCGGCCTGCGAGGCTTGCGAGGCCTGCGCATCGCTGACCGCAAGGTTCTCGACGTCATCATCGAAGAAGCCCGGCGAGGTCCGGTTCCGGCTGGACACTGCCGGCTTCTCCAGGCCCAGGTAACCGCCGATGCGGTCGGCGCACGCCGAGGGATCAGTGAAAACCTCGATGGTCCACAGTGGCATGTAACGCCAGCCAAGCCGCTCCAACAGCTGCGGCCGGAGCCTGCTGCGTTCACGGACGGTCAGCTGCCGGTACTGCTCGGTACCGTCGGACTCGATGGCCACGGGCCGGGGGATTTCCGCATCGTCCTGGCCGATGGTGCTCAACGGGTCGGCCGCCGCCACCATGTTCAGCGCGCCGTCGTACTGGTGCCACACACGCGCGCCGCGGGCCCTGAGCCTGTCGCCGAGATCTGCCACGAGCGGGTCCGCGCCGAGCGCCTGCTCGCTGGCAGCCGCCCTCGAGGCCGGACTGCCCAGATCGGTGTTGCCTGCGATTTCGCGGTCCAGCAGCTCATAAAAGTCAACAGCGCCGTGGCTCAGCCGTGTCACGTCCAGGTCCTCCGGACGGAAGCAGCTGAGCACATGCAGCGATCGTCGCGCCCGGGTCATTGCGAGGGCGAACTTGGCGCGCCCGCCTTCTGCGGACAGCGGGCCCAGGTTGTGGAGAGCTCGCCCGTGCGGGGTACGGCCGTAGCCCGGGGAGAAGATCACGTGGTCGCGGACCAGTCCCTGGGCGCGTTCGAGGTCCACCACCCGGAAGGACTCGTCGCCGGCTGTGAAGAAACCGGCCAGCGACGGGTAGTTGGGCAACTGCAGGCGGATGGCCTCGCCGATCCGTGCCGCATGACGCAGGCTCCCGGTGACGACAGCCAGCGACGTCCGCGGCCGAAGCCGGGCGTGTTCGAAGACGAGCTCCACCGCCCGATTCACTTCGGCGACGACAGACTCGACGCCGTCGTGGTCCGCGCTGGGCAGTCCCGTGCCGTCGGGCAGGTACTCCACGCTCAGCGCCCGGTCCAGGCCGGTCGCGGACTGTCCTTCGGGAAGCCGGCGGAGCCCGCCGTCGTAGAAGCCCTTACTCAGCTGCCGCACGAGGTCTTCGTCCACGGCGCGGTACACGGTCCGGAGGTTCCAGACGGGAAGCACGCCGGCGAGGGCCTTGTAGGCGCTTTCGACACCCTGGTGGGAGCTCTCCCCCGCGGCAAGCCGTTCCACGCTGACAGTGAAGGTCCGCGGGCTGGCAATTCGGTCGTCGCCAAAGGCAATGACCTGCTTCGCCCGGGCGATCGCCGGGAGCACGGCCTGCAGGGAAGTCGCCTCGGCGTCGAGGATCACGACGGCGTCGAACCTCTGCTCCACCGGGAGCGTGCCGGTCATAAGGTAGGGGCTGACCGACCACACCGGTACGAGCATGGGCAGCAGCTCCGGGGCCTGCCCGGTCAGGGCTGCCAGAGTCACCCGGCCGTCCTTGAGCAGGCTCCGGAGCAGGTCCGCCTGGCGCGGGTTTTCCGCGAGGGCCGCCCGCCAGCGTTCAGCGAGTTGCCAGCGCAGCCGCGCCGCGCCGCTTGCTATGTGGGCGTTGTCCGCGAGGCGGTACTCGGCTTCCAGCTGCCGGAGGGCGTCGCCGTCGGACATGGCGAGGTAGTCATCGCCGCTGATCATCGCCTCCAGCGCCGACTGCCACCATGCCAGCTCAAGTTCCGCTGCCACGGACTCTGCGGGGACCTCGCGCTCGGCGAGGTCGGCGAGCAACTCGCCGAGGCCGTGCTCACGCATGTTCTCTACGAGGAGCGTCCGTTCCGGGAGGGTCTCCAGGGTGCCGGTGTCCTCGACCAGGCGCGAGAGGCGTTCCATCAGTTCTTCGTACGGCGTGTCATACAGTTCGCTGCCGGCGGCGGTGTGCCGGACGGCCTGTCCGAGCTCGGCGAGCTCCGTCTCCAGCTCGCGGTACAACGTGATGATGTCCGCGAGCCCGGAAGGGACGGCCGGATGGCGCTGCGTCGTGGCGTAGCCGGACCACGCGGCGCGCTGGTCCTGGACCAGGACCAGCGAACTGTGCAGGTCCGCGATGTGCACGCCGGGCCGGACGTATTCCTTCGCCACCCGGCGCAGGCGGGAGCGCTGCATGGAGGGCATCTCGATGTTCCGCTCGCGGCGCCAGGCGGAAGCGGCTGTCGCGGAGATGAGGTCGTGAACGGGGCGGTCGAAGATGTCCGGGGTGAACTTGTCGAGGCTTTCGCGGACCGCGACGAGGAGCTCGATCTGCTCGCCCCACTCGGAAAATGTCTGCCCCAGGCTGATCTCGGCGTGTTCGGCGACGCCGTCCATCCGCCCCTGCAAAACGGGGAGCTTTTCCGCAACGGAGCGGGCGACCTGCTGGGCTTCCTGGGTTTCCTTGCGGGTCAGGAGCCGCGCCCCGTGCCACGGACTCGTGGTCGAGGCCCGGCTGAAGCTGCCCAGCTCGGCGGCGCGGCGGAGCCGTCCGGCCAGCTCCTCACGGTCCCGGATGCTGTCCAGCACGCTGCGCTTGAGCCGGACCGTGGTGGCCGGCGCTTCCGGCTGGATGGAGGTTAGCGCGGCCAGCGACTGCATGGCCTCATACGGGGAGCAACCCCAGCGCTGGCGGACGTTGTGAAGCGATGCGACATGGTCCCTGAGAGCGTGCCGGTGACCTGTCAGGGTGGTGTGCAGGTTGCTCAACTGCGGCTCGAGGGATTTCTCATTGCGCACAATGGCCCGGAGCAGCTGGCCCTTGAGTTCCAGCGGGGTCGCATTGCCGTTGAGCTGGAACAGCATGGAATCGAGTCCGAGCGAATCCAGCTGCGCGGAAATCTCGTCCAGGCTGGCGCGCCTGTCCCCCACCACGAGAACGGTTTTGCCTTCATCGACGAGAGCGCCGATGGTGTTGATGGCCGTCTGGGTCTGGCCGGTGCCCGGCGGGCTGCTGACCACGAGGGAATCCCCGGCACGGACAGCGTCAACGACGTACTGCTGGTCCGTGTCGGCGTCGAGCAACAGGAACTCATCCGCCGGGTCGCGCTCATCAGTGCTCGGGAAGCGGCCGACCTTCAGCTCGGGCACCTCCACGGGGCCGCCCGCGGCGGCGCGGCCCAGCGCTGTCACGAGGGCGTTGCTGGTGTTGATCCACGGGTCGTCCAGGTTTCCGGACAGATCGGCGAAAGTGGAGACGAGGAGGTTGTGTTCCACTTCGGCACCGTGGATCGGCTGGATAAGCGTGCTCAGGCGGTCCAGGACAGGCTGGGGATCGAAACGAGCGGTGCTGTAGGCCATCCGGGTCACGGCGTTGACGTCGAAGACGATCCCGTGGACGGTCTTCAGGTGCCGGACCAGGGCGGGGTTGATCTTGGCCTGCTCGGTCAGCTGCAGCTCGTAGTCGTCCTCATCCGGACGCACGGTCAGCGATATGGCGGTCAGCATGACCGGGGCGGAGACCCGCTGCGGTTTCCCCCCGACTGCTGAGGTCCAGACGACCGTACCGGCCGAGAAATGCCCTGCATCAATGCCGCGATCGTTGGTGAGTTCGAAGATCTTGGACCGGAGGTTGCGTGAGGCCCGCGCTGCGACGACGTACTGCTGGCGGTCGCGGATCAGGGTGGAGAGCCGGGTGCGGCGGCCCGCCATTAGCTGTGCCAGGCCCGAGGGATGCGCATGCGTCAGGTCAATGGAGCCTTCGGGCGTCTTGGTGAAGCGCAGCATCGTATCTGCCCCGGTGACGGGCTTAAGCCCCGACAGCCATTTCCTGAGCTCCTCGAAGCCCTCGGGGTGGCCTTGACCAACTGACACTTCTGCCTTCTTTTCTGTGCTCGCGTGTTTTGTACCCGCGTATTTTGTACCCGCGCGGGACGTCCTGGACCATACCGGCATGCTTTCGAGGGTAGCCCGAATCCGCCTCCGGTGAGAGCCCGCAACACTGACAGCGGCCAAATTGGACTCGAATTCGCGCTGTTCGAAAGATTGCCGCGGAGCACCGGACCGAGACTCCGGCCGGTCCGTGGACGCGAAACGGCCGGCCTCCAATGGGCCGGCCGCTGCACTCGCCTAGATCGCGAGGGCTATTCCCACTCGATGGTTCCCGGCGGCTTGCTGGTCACGTCCAGCACTACGCGGTTGACCCCGTCCACCTCGTTGGTGATCCGGTTGGAGATGCGGGCGAGCAGATCGTACGGAAGCCGTGACCAGTCCGCTGTCATGGCGTCCTCCGAGGACACGGGACGCAGGACAATCGGGTGGCCGTAGGTGCGCCCGTCGCCCATGACACCGACGCTGCGGACATCCGCCAGCAGCACCACCGGCATCTGCCATACCTCGTTGTCGAGGCCTGCAGCGGTCAGTTCGGCGCGGGCAATGGCGTCGGCCTTGCGCAGCAGGTCCAGCCGCTCCTTGGTGATGTCGCCGACGATCCGGATGCCGAGGCCCGGCCCGGGGAAGGGCTGGCGGCCGACGATCTCCTGCGGGAGTCCGAGCTGGGCACCGACGGCGCGGACCTCGTCCTTGAACAGTGCGCGCAGCGGTTCGACGAGTTCGAACTTCAGGTCCTCGGGGAGCCCGCCCACGTTGTGGTGGCTCTTGATGTTGGCCGCACCTTCGCCGCCGCCGGACTCGACGACGTCGGGGTACAGCGTGCCCTGGACCAGGAATTTGATCTTTTCACCGTGGGCCGCTGCCTCAGCAATGATCGCCAGTTCGGCTTCCTCGAAGGCGCGGATGAACTCCCGGCCGATGATTTTGCGCTTGGTCTCCGGATCGCTGACGCCGGCCAGGGCGCTGAGGAAGCGCTCCTGTTCGTTGGCGACGTAGAGCTTGACGCCTGTGGCGGCCACAAAGTCGCGTTCGACCTGCTCGGCTTCGCCCTCGCGCAGCAGGCCATGGTCTACGAACACGCAGGTCAGCTGGTCGCCGACGGCGCGCTGGACCAGGGCGGCTGCTACTGCCGAGTCCACGCCGCCGGACAGGCCGCAGATGACCCGGGAGTCGCCGATCTGGTCGCGGATCCGCTGGACCTGCTCGTCCAGGATGTTGCCCGTGGTCCAGTTCTGTTCCAGTCCGGCGCCCTTGAACAGGAAATTCTCCAGGACCTGCTGGCCGTACGCCGAGTGCTTGACCTCGGGGTGCCACTGCACGCCGTAGAGGCGCTTCTCCTCGTTTGCGAAGGCAGCGACGTCGGCGCCCGCCGTCGTCGCGAGGACCTCAAAGCCGTCCGGGGCCGCATGCACGGAGTCGCCGTGGCTCATCCAGGTGCTCTGGTGCTGCGGCATGCCCTCAAGAATGGAGCGGCCCTCGCCGATGGTGGTGGTCTCGGTGGCACCGTACTCGCGGAGTCCGGTCTGGGCCACCTCGCCGCCCAGGGCGTTCGCCATGGCCTGGAAACCGTAGCAGATGCCGAAGACCGGGATGCCTGCCTCGAACAGGTCGGCGCCCACGCTGGGGGCGCCTTCGGCGTAGACGCTCGCGGGGCCGCCGGAAAGGATGATCGCGGCGGGGTTCTTGGCCAGCAGTTGCTCGGTGCTGAACGTATGCGGAACCACTTCCGAATACACGTTCGCTTCCCGGACGCGGCGGGCGATCAGCTGCGCGTACTGGGCGCCGTAGTCAACAACCAGCACTGGCTTGTGGGACGTCTGGGATGAAGTCGGAGTAGTCACCGTACCAGCCTACTTTGCGCCGTCCTCCGGCCGCACCTTGAGAAGCCCGCCCGGACCCGGAATCATACTCCGGGTAAGCGAACTCACACGGGCGTCCGGTCCATCGGCATGGCGCCGCGGGGGCAGGAAGTGGCGGCCGACGGCGGGATGCCGCCGCCAGGCGCCGTTCAGTAGCGCTGCGGCGCCTGCGGGTTCGCGGCCAGCTCCGCTTCGACCTCGGCGTGGAACTTCTTCTCCACGAAGAACGACAGGAACGGCACGACGCCGCCGAGCGCGAGCACGACGAGCTTGGCGAAAGGCCAGCGCATGAGGGACCACAGGCGGAAGTTGGAGATGAGGTACACGACGTACATCCAGCCGTGCACGATCAGCACCGTGACCGAGAGGTTTATCCCGCCGATCACGCCGGGCGGCTCGGCGTTGGCGAATCCGAAGCCGTGGGGCTGGCCGGTGACGGCGTCGGTTCCGCCGGCGAAGAGGTACTGGCCGAACGCGTACCGGGCGATCAATTCGGCGCACAACAGGAGCAGCATGCTGCCGGTCAGGTACGCAAGCACCTTGTAGAACTTCAGGGCCGAGCGGATCTGGGCTTCGGTTCCGCCGAAGCGCCGCTTCCGCGCGGCCGTTCCCGTTCCGTTGGACTGCTGCGGCTGGATGGCCGGCTGGGGCTCGATCATGATTGCACTTTCGGGTCGGGGGTTCGCGGGTCGGGGGTTCGCGGTTCTTCGGGGTGCTGTTCGGCGGGGCGCAGTTGGGTGTGCTGCATTTCGGCGGCGTGCGCCTCGTCCAGTGCATCCTCAAGTCCGCGGTGGTAGTCATCCTTGACCAGGCGCCACCAGATGAACAGCGCGAATCCGGCAAAGACGACCCATTCGGCCGCGTAGAAAAGGTTCAGCCAGTTGACCTTCTGGGCCGGCGGCTGGGGGCCGATGTTGAGCGGCTTAACGTCGACGCCGGTTGCCGCCGCGCCGACGTCCCGGGCAGCCGAGAGCTCCGTGCTCGCCGCGACAAAGCCGGGGTAGCTGCTGACCTCCCAGACATTGATGAGTTCGGCGATGGAGACGGCCGTGGCCCGGCCGGGGCCGGCGTCGGTATTAGGCAGCGGCGCTTCGGACGGCAGCAGCCGGCCGGTGAGTTCAATGATGCCCGACGGCGGCGTCGCGGCGTCCGCGGGGTCCGCTACCCAGCCGCGGGCAACCGGAATCCAGGTCTGCGGCGAGGCTCCGGCGCCCGTCAGGAGCGGGGCGTCCTGCACGGCGAATGCCGCCACGATCCAGTAGCCCTTTTCGCCGTCGTTTAGCCGGCCCGGGACCAGGACCTGTTTCTGCGGATCGTAGCTGCCCGTTGCGGTGACCATCTGGTCCGCGTCCGATCCGTGGAAGAAGTCCCCCGGCTGCAGCACGGTGGTGAGCGGCTTGAGTTCCTCGGTGGTGGTGGCGACGGGGGCTTCCGGCTGGGTCGAGCGGCCGAACTGCCACTGGCTCAGCAGCACAAAAACCCCGGAAATAACGATCGCAAAGACGAGTCCTGCGATCCAGCGGGGTTTGAGGGCAGTTTTCAGCACCCCTTAACCGTACTTCGTCGGCGTGTAGAACAACGAACGGCTTTTGAGGGCGGGCCCGCCCTAGTGGTCGAAGAAGACCAGACTGGAGTTGATGAGCTCGGCGATCACTTCGGGATCGTAGGCCCGCCGGAGCGATTCGCGGAAGGATTCCTTGGACAGCGACCTGGCCAGCGTTGCGAGGACTTCGAGGTGGTCCGAGAAGGAACTCTCGGGCGTCGCAATCAGCAGGACCACAGTGGCAGGGCCATCGGCGGCGCCAAAATCGAGGGCCCTGCCGTATTTGGTGATGCCAACGGCGATGGACGTGCGGGACACGAACTCGCTGCGGGCGTGCGGCAGCCCGATGCCCCCCGGCAGCCCGGTAGCCAACTGGTGCTCCCGGGCGTTGACGTGCTGCAGGAAACCGTCAAGATCGGTGATCCTGCCCGCAGCGTGCAAACGCTCCGCAAGCTGGGACGTGGCATCGAGCTTGTCAGTGGCGTCCATCTCGAGGATCACCATCTCGGGGGTGGTGAGCCCGGCGTCGTACCGGTCCAGTGGTTCCGCCAAGTGGTGTCCCTTCGAAGTGGCGTGGGTGCGCCGTGCGGCAAGCCGGGTCAGCAGCCCTGCCGGCGCGGCGCGTCAGCGCAGCGGCACGATGTCCTCGACGCCCAATCGTGCGGCATCGGCGGACTCGTCGTCCGGCTGCTCCTGGCTCAGCCGTTCGGCGTCGACCCTGGCCAGATAGTTCTTGATTTCGCCCTCGCGCTGCGCGTCGCTCCAGCCGAGAACTTCCCCCAACAGTTTAGCGACTACCGGGGCGGCGGACACACCGCGGTCCCACGCCTCGATGGAAATCCGCGTGCGGCGGGTCAGCACGTCCTGCACGTGGCGGGCGCCCTCATGGGTGGCGGCGTAGACGGCCTCGGCGGCGAGGTAGTCATCGGCGCCCGGAAGCGGCTCGGCCAGTTCGGGGTTGCCGCTGATGAGGGCCAGCACCTCGGGGGCCATGGAGCCGTAGCGGTTGAGCAGGTGCTCGATCCGCGCGACATGGACGCCGGTCTCCTCGGCCATCCTGTTCCGCTTGTTCCAGGCGGCCTTGAATCCTGCTGCGCCCAGCAACGGAATGGATTCGGTGCAGCTGGGCGGGACACGCTCGTCCATGCTGCGGGTCGCCTCATCGACGGCGTCCTTGGCCATAACGCGGTACGTGGTCCATTTGCCGCCGGCCACCACCACCAGGCCCGGCACGGGGTGTGCCACCACGTGTTCGCGGGAGAGTTTCGCGGTCGAATCGTTCTCGCCGGCCAGCAGCGGACGCAGCCCGGCGTAAACCCCTTCGACGTCTTCGCGGGTGAGCGGGCGCTTGAGCACTTTGTTCACATGCTCAAGGAGGTAGTCGATGTCCTTGCTGGACGCCGCGGGGTGGGCCTTGTCGAGGTGCCAGTCGGTGTCCGTGGTGCCGATGATCCAGTGCCGGCCCCACGGGATGACGAAGAGTACCGATTTCTCAGTGCGCAGGATCATCCCCACAGTCGACTGGATACGGTCCCGGGGCACCACGAGGTGGATGCCCTTGGAGGCGCGGACCTTGAGCTGGCCGCGGTCGGTCACCATGGCCTGGGTCTCGTCGGTCCAGACGCCGGTGGCATTGATGACCTGCTTGGCCTTGATATCGAAGGTGGAGCCGTCCTCATGGTTGGCCACCTTCGCGCCGACCACGCGTTCGCCTTCGCGGAGAAACGAGACCACGGACATCTGGTTCACCGCGTGGGCGCCGTAGTGGGCCGCCGTGCGAATAAGGTTAGCGCAGTACTTCGCGTCGTCGACCTGCCCGTCGTAGTAACGGATTGACCCCACGAAGGCGTCGTCCTTGAGGCTCGGTGCGGCGCGCAGGGTGCCCCGGCGGCTCAGGTGCTTGTGGAAGGGGACCCCGCGGTTGTGCCCGCCGGTGATGGACATGGCGTCGTACAGGGCAATGCCTGCGCCGACGTAGGGCCGCTCGAAAAATGGCTTGGTCAGCGGGTAGAGAAATGGCACCGGCCGCGCCAGGTGGGGGGCCAGCACGGAGAGAATGAGCCCGCGTTCGTGCAGCGCTTCCCTGACCAGGGCGAAGTCGAGCATCTCCAGGTACCGGAGGCCGCCGTGGATGAGCTTCGAGGACCGCGACGACGTTCCCGCGGCCCAGTCATTGGCCTCGACGATGCCGACGCTCAGTCCGCGCGTGACGGCATCGAGGGCGGCCCCGGTGCCGACGATGCCACCGCCCACGATGAGGATGTCGAGTTCCTTGCCCGGGACCGTGGTGCCCCTGAGCACCGCCAGTGAAGCCTCGCGCTCCGCGGGCCCGAGGGCACCGCCGGCCATGGGGGAACCGCCGGGAAAACTGTTCATGTCAAGCCTCCATCCGGATCAATGCTCGTAGTGCACCACACTACTTCCAAGTTCCCCGGATGGGCAGGGGGTGATCAGTTACCTGCGTACGGCGACACGACGACGTCGACGCGCTGGAATTCCTTCAGGTCCGAATAGCCGGTGGTCGCCATCGAACGGCGCAGCGCCCCGATCAGGTTGGACGTCCCGTTGGTGTGGTGGCCCGGCCCGAAGAGGACCTCTTCGAGCGGTCCGACGGTGCCGACGTTGACCCTGTCGCCGCGGGGAAGTTCCAGATGGTGGGCCTCCTGGCCCCAGTGCCAGCCCTTGCCGGGGGCTTCTTCTGCGCGGGCCAGCGCGCTGCCGAGCATGACGGCGTCGGCACCCATGGCGATGGCCTTGACGATGTCGCCGGAGGATCCCATGCCGCCGTCGGCGATGACGTGGACGTAGCGTCCGCCTGATTCGTCCATGTAGTCCCGGCGGGCTGCGGCGACGTCGGAAATCGAGGACGCCATGGGCGAGTGGATTCCGAGGGCACGGCGGGTGGTGGTGGTGGCGCCGCCGCCGAAGCCGACCAGCACCCCGGCGGCACCGGTACGCATGAGGTGCAGCGCCGGAGTGTAGCCGGCGGCTCCGCCGACGATCACGGGCACGTCGAGTTCGTAGATGAACTGCTTGAGGTTCAGCGGCTCGTGGTCCTTGGAAACGTGCTCGGCGGAGACGGTGGTGCCGCGGATGACGAAGATGTCGACGCCGGCCGCCACCACCGTCTTGTAGTGCTCCTGCGTCCGCTGCGGGGTGAGGGACCCGGCGACGGTGACGCCGGCGGCGCGGATCTCGGCGAGGCGCGAGGTGATCAGCTCCGGCTGGATGGGCGCCTGGTAGAGCTCCTGCATCCGGCGTGTCACGGCGGGGCTGTTGGTCTCGTCCTCGAGTGCCGCTATCTGGTCCAGCACGGACTGCGGATCCTCATAGCGGGTCCAGAGGCCTTCGAGGTCCAGCACTCCGAGTCCGCCCAGACGGCCCAGCGCGATGACGGTCTCCGGCGACATGGCCGAATCCATGGGCGCCGCGATGACAGGCATGTCGAACTTGTACGCGTCGATCTGCCAGCCGACGGATACGTCCTTGGGGTCACGGGTGCGCCGGTTCGGGACGATCGCAATGTCATCCAGGGAGTAGGCACGACGCCCACGCTTGCCACGGCCAATCTCAATCTCATAAGTCACGTCACCACCTTACTGGACACCGCCCCGGCGGCGAGTCCGGACAGGCCACCGCCCAGTTCCCGCCCCTCGCGCCCCACC
>NZ_MQTQ01000017.1 GCF_020532805.1 Arthrobacter sp. SO5
CCTGGGAGGCAAGCGTATTAACAGGTGTGACGCAGGAAGGTAGCCGAGCCGGGCGATGGTTGTCCCGGTCTAAGGATGTAGGGCGAACGGTAGGCAAATCCGCCGTTCATGATGCCTGAGACCCGATGGGACTCCCGTAAGGGGGGATTCGGTGATCCTATGCTGCCAAGAAAAGCATCGACGCGAGGTTTTAGCCGCCCGTACCCCAAACCGACACAGGTGATCAGGTAGAGAATACTAAGGCGATCGAGAGAATTATGGTTAAGGAACTCGGCAAAATGCCCCCGTAACTTCGGGAGAAGGGGGGCCCCCATCGTGATGGACACTAGCTGTCCGGAGCGTGCAGGGGCCGCAGAGACCAGGGGGAAGCGACTGTTTACTAAAAACACAGGTCCGTGCGAAGTCGCAAGACGATGTATACGGACTGACTCCTGCCCGGTGCTGGAAGGTTAAGAGGACCGGTTAGCCGCAAGGCGAAGCTGAGAATTCAAGCCCCAGTAAACGGCGGTGGTAACTATAACCATCCTAAGGTAGCGAAATTCCTTGTCGGGTAAGTTCCGACCTGCACGAATGGAGTAACGACTTCCCCGCTGTCTCAACCATAAACTCGGCGAAATTGCAGTACGAGTAAAGATGCTCGTTACGCGCAGCAGGACGGAAAGACCCCGAGACCTTTACTATAGTTTGGTATTGGTGTTCGGAGTGGCTTGTGTAGGATAGGTGGGAGACGTTGAAGCCCGGACGCCAGTTCGGGTGGAGTCATCGTTGAAATACCACTCTGGTCACTTTGGACATCTAACTTCGGCCCGTAATCCGGGTCAGGGACAGTGCCTGATGGGTAGTTTAACTGGGGCGGTTGCCTCCTAAAAAGTAACGGAGGCGCCCAAAGGTTCCCTCAGCCTGGTTGGCAATCAGGTGTCGAGTGTAAGTGCACAAGGGAGCTTGACTGTGAGAGAGACATCTCGAGCAGGGACGAAAGTCGGGACTAGTGATCCGGCGGTACATTGTGGAATGGCCGTCGCTCAACGGATAAAAGGTACCTCGGGGATAACAGGCTGATCTTGCCCAAGAGTCCATATCGACGGCATGGTTTGGCACCTCGATGTCGGCTCGTCGCATCCTGGGGCTGGAGTAGGTCCCAAGGGTTGGGCTGTTCGCCCATTAAAGCGGTACGCGAGCTGGGTTTAGAACGTCGTGAGACAGTTCGGTCCCTATCCGCTGCGCGCGCAGGAAATTTGAGAAGGGCTGTCCTTAGTACGAGAGGACCGGGACGGACGAACCTCTGGTGTGTCAGTTGTACTGCCAAGTGCACCGCTGATTAGCTACGTTCGGATGGGATAACCGCTGAAAGCATCTAAGCGGGAAGCTCGCTTCGAGATGAGATTTCCATACACCTTGTGTGTGAGAGGCCCCCAGCCAGACCACTGGGTTGATAGGCCGGATGTGGAAGCGAGGACTAACGACTCGTGAAGCTGACCGGTACTAATAGGCCGATAACTTACACCACACACC
>NZ_MQTQ01000018.1 GCF_020532805.1 Arthrobacter sp. SO5
AGGCCGGATGTGGAAGCGAGGACTAACGACTCGTGAAGCTGACCGGTACTAATAGGCCGATAACTTACACCACACACCCCCTTCCGTGAACGGATTCAAAAGACGTTCACACCACGAAGAGGGTACAAAGATAACAAGATACGCTTGCGTCCACTATGTGGTTCCCAACCAACAAACCCGTTGCTTGAGAACCGACAACAAAATAACAACACCACAGCTG
>NZ_MQTQ01000019.1 GCF_020532805.1 Arthrobacter sp. SO5
TGACCAGTCAGCCCAACACCGGACCCGATTCAGCAGCCCAGGACATGAGTCCTGCGGAAATCCAGGCTGTCATCGACCGGATCCTCTCCAAGGACACCCCTGCCCGGAACACAGCCCCGGCCGGCGCCGAGCCCACCTCGGTGCTCGGCAAGGCCCAGGCGATTTCCCGGCTGGACGAGGAACACAGCACCTTCGACGGCGACCAGCAGGACCTCGAGGACCGCCACGCCCGGCGCCGCACCGGCAGCCTGTCCACGGAACTCGAAGACGTCACCGAAGTCGAATACCGGCAGCTGCGCCTCGAGCGTGTCGTCCTGGCCGGCCTCTGGACCGAGGGCACCCTCGCCGACGCCGAAAACTCGCTCCGCGAGCTTGCTGCCCTCGCCGAGACCGCCGGCTCGGAGGTCCTCGACGGGATCGTCCAGCGCCGGCAGAAGCCCGATCCGGGCACGTTCCTCGGCTCGGGCAAGGCCCAGGAGCTCAAGGACATCGTGGTGTCCACGGGCGCGGACACGGTGGTGGTGGATGCCGAACTGGCCCCGTCCCAGCGCCGCAGCCTCGAAGACATCGTCAAGGTCAAGGTCATCGACCGGACGGCCCTGATCCTGGACATCTTCGCCCAGCACGCCAAGAGCCGCGAAGGCAAGGCGCAGGTGGAACTGGCCCAGCTAGAATACCTGCTTCCGCGCCTGCGCGGCTGGGGCGATTCGATGTCCCGCCAGGCCGGTGGCCAGGTAGGCGGCGCCGGTGCCGGCATGGGCTCGCGTGGTCCCGGTGAGACCAAGATTGAACTGGACCGTCGCCGGATCCGCACCCGGATGGCCAAGCTGCGGCGCGAAATCGCCGCGATGAAGCCGGCCCGGGAAACGAAGCGCGCCAGCCGCCGTCGTAATGCCGTGCCGTCAGTCGCGATCGCCGGGTACACCAACGCCGGCAAGTCCTCACTCCTGAACCGGCTGACCGACGCCGGGGTCCTGGTGGAGAACGCCCTGTTCGCCACCCTGGACCCGACCGTCCGGAAGGCCGAAACCTCGGACGGGCTGGGCTATACCCTCGCCGATACCGTGGGTTTCGTCCGGTCGCTGCCCACCCAGCTCGTGGAGGCGTTCCGCTCCACCCTGGAAGAGGTTGCGGACGCGGACCTCATCCTGCACGTCGTCGACGTCTCCCACCCGGATCCTGAAGGCCAGATCGCCGCCGTCCGCAAGGTGTTCAGCGAAGTCGATGCGCGCAAGGTGCCGGAAATCATCATCCTGAATAAGGCCGACGCCGCGGATCCGTTCGTGATCGAACGGCTCAAGCAGCGCGAACCGCGCCACGTTGTGGTCTCGGCGCGCACGGGTGAAGGCATTCCGGAACTGCTCAAGGCCATCAGCGAAGGCATCCCGCGGCCCAGCGTGAAGCTCGAACTGATGATCCCCTACAACCGCGGGGACCTGCTCAGCAAACTGCACGATGCCGACGCCGAGATCCTCAGCCTCGACCATGAGGAAGCCGGCACCCGTGCCGTGGTGATGGTGCGTGAGGGCTTCGCGGCTGAACTGGATCTGTTCATCACCCATGACTGAGTCAGCGGTGGCAGGGGCGGCGGTGGCAGAAGAGGACGCGGCAGACGGATCAGCAGCACTCCAGCCGCGGGGCGAGGAGTTCGTCGTCGAGCTCCTCGACCGGGCGGTGGCAGGCATGGGCGGCCAGAGCCGCACCGGACAGCACGAAATGGCCCGGCAGGTGGCACGCGCGATCGACTCCGGCGACCACCTGCTGGTCCAGGCCGGCACCGGTACGGGCAAATCGCTCGCCTACCTGATCCCGCTGATCGCCCATTCGCTGGTCAGCGACAAACCGACCCTCGTTTCCACGGCCACCCTGGCCCTGCAGACCCAGATCGTGGGCCGGGACCTTCCCCGGCTCCTCAAGTCGATCACCCCTGCCCTGGACCGGCCAGTCAAGGTGGCCCTCGTCAAGGGCCGTTCCAACTACGTCTGCCGCCACAAGCTCGAAGGCGGCTTCCCCTCCGAGGAACCCTCCGAGGGCCAGCTCTTCTCGCTCGGCGAGGACACGAGTGTGCCGCATTTCGCGGCAGCCATGGGCGGGCCGTCCTCCCAGCTGGGCAAGGAAGTCGTCCGGCTCCGCGACTGGGCCGAGGAGACCGCCACGGGCGACCGCGACGAGTTGATGCCAGGCGTGACCGACCGCGCCTGGCGGCAGGTCTCCGTCACCTCAATGGAGTGCCTCGGCGCGCAAAAATGCCCGCTCGCGGCCGAATGCTTCAGCGAACTGGCCCGGCAAAACGCCGCGGACGCCGACGTCGTCGTGACCAACCACGCCATGCTTGCTGTGAGCGCCTTCGAGGGCCTCGCCGTGCTGCCCGAGTACGACGTCGTGGTGGTGGACGAAGCCCACGAGCTGCAGGACCGCGTGACCGGCGCCGTGTCCGGCCAGCTCTCCGCCGCGATGGTCCACGTTGCGGCCTCCGGTGCCCGGAAGCACACCGGAATCACCGTGGACGCGCTCAACAACGCCGCGGCCAACCTCGAACTCGCCATCGAAGGCGTCCCCAGCGGACTCATGCCCAACGGCCTCAACGGCGACCAGCTGGACTGCGTGGACCAACTGCGTGACGCGTGCCGCGCCGCGCTCTCCGATTCGAAGGGGGATAGCGCCAACACGGCCGACGGCGGCAGGCAGCTCGCGCGATCCCGCCTGATGGTGATCCTGGAACTCTGCGAGCGTTTGCTCGCGGCCCGGGAAAACCGCGAAGTGGTCTGGTTTTCCCGCAACAGCACCTTCGACCCGGCGCAGGGCTACTCCCAGCCGGACGAGAATGCACCGGCACTGATCAATGTGGCACCGCTCAGCGTCGCTGGCCGGCTCCGTGAGGGCTTGTTCGCGGACCACACCGTGATCCTGACCTCGGCCACGCTGGCGATCGGGTCCGCGTTCGAGCCCGCCGCCGGCGGCCTGGGCCTGGTCGGCCCCGGTGCGCCGAGCTGGACCGGCGTCGACGTCGGCTCGCCGTTCGAATACCCCAAGCAGGGCATTCTCTATGTTGCCAGGCACCTCCCCAAACCCGGCCGCGGCACGTCTCCGGAAGCGCTGGATGAGCTGGAGAAGCTGATCCGGGCCTCCGGCGGCGGGGCCTTGTGCCTGTTCTCGTCCCGGCGCGCCGCGGAGGACGCCGCAGAGGCCATGCGGCCGCGGCTGGACGTCAGCATTCTGTGCCAGGGAGACTCGACCATGACGGCGCTCGTCCGGCAGTTCGCGGACGAGCCGGACACCTGCCTCTTTGGCACCATGTCCCTCTGGCAGGGCGTGGACGTCCCGGGCGATTCCTGCCGGCTCGTGGTGATCGACCGGATTCCGTTCCCCCGGCCCGATGACCCGCTGATGACGGCGCGGTCCCGTGCCGTGGCCCAGGCGGGCGGGAACGGCTTCATGAGCGTCTCCGCAACCCACGCGGCGATCCGGCTAGCCCAGGGCGCCGGGCGCCTCATCCGAACGACGACGGACAAGGGAGTGGTGGCAGTGCTCGATTCACGGCTCTCCACCGAACGCTACGGGGCATTCCTCCGGGCCGCACTGCCGCCGTTCTGGCCCACGACCGATCCGGCGATTGCCCTCGCGGCGCTGGAGCGGCTCGCCAAGGAATCAGGGCAGCCGGCCCAATAGGCGGCGCTGGCCGGGGCTGTGACGGCCGGGGCTGTGACAGCGGGAGCTGTGACAGCGGGAGCCTGCCGCAGGCACGTCCACGCCCCGGCTGCTCCTAGAGGGAGCGCAGCACCGAGACGACCTTGCCCATGATCACGGCGTGATCGCCGAGGATGGGCTCGTACTGCGTGTTCTGCGGCAACAACCACGTGTGGCCGTCGCGCTGGCGGAATGTCTTGACAGTTGCTTCGTCGTCGAGCAGGGCGGCCACAATCTCGCCGTTCACGGCATCGCCCTGCCGGCGCACAACCACCCAGTCGCCGTCGCAGATGGCGGCGTCGATCATGGAGTCACCCGCGACCTTGAGCATGAACAGTTCGCCGTGGCCCACGAGCTGGCGCGGAAGCGGCATAACATCCTCCACCACCTGGTCGGCCAGGATGGGGCCGCCGGCGGCAATGCGGCCCACGAGCGGAACCATCGCGGTGTCTGTGGCGCTGGCCAGCTCCGAGACGGAATGGCCGCCGACGGACCGCAGGCCGCTCGACTTCTCCACACCGGAAATTTTTGTTGTTCCCTCGTCCAGGGTGAGCGGCATCAGCACCTCCATCGCCCGCGGGCGCTTCGGATCGCGGCGCAGGTAGCCGAGCTTCTCTAGCTGGGAAAGCTGGTGGGTGACGCTGGAGAGGCTGGCCAGTCCGACAGTGTCGCCGATCTCGCGCATGGAGGGCGGGTAGCCATGGTCCGAGACGGAGCGCTGGATGGTCTCCAGGATCTTTTTCTGCCGGACGGTCAGACTCTTGGGAGGCCGCGCTGCCTGCGTGTTCCGCGGCGTGGCCCTGCTGCCCGGGGCTTGTGCTGCCATATTCGCCAACGCCTTTCCATTCCGCCCGGCTGCCGTGGCTGCAGGTGCCGGGAACGTCCGGCCTGAATGTCAGACCCTGCTGATCAACTGCAGATGTGGTTGTTCTGTGACTCAAACGTAGGCCAGCCGCGCAGCTTTTTCAAACATTTGTTCTAGCGAGTCTCGACAATGTTCGTCAATAGGTGCTAAAACAGAAACAACAGAGTTCGAATATGTGTTCGATTCAGCAGTGGTTTGGCCAGTGCACAAGTTTCGGTTCTATGTTCGAAGGTCAGGCCGGTTGGCGGAAAGTACGTGGAGTACGCCGGGCGGCACAGTTTGGTCCAGGAAGGCTCAGTTCATGTCAGCATCTAGCGCATTTCACGACACATTCGGTGAGGCAGCATTTGGCGTCGCCTCGGGCGGGAGTGATTCGTCCCGTTCACATTCCCGCCCCGCGGGCGGAACCGTCCGCGGGTACGGCTCGGTTGCCCCCACACGGCAGGCGCCGCTGCGGCTGACCAGGCGCGGCCGCTTCGTCTTCTTCGGCGTTCCGCTGATCCTGCTGGCCGCCCTCATGCTTTCCTTCAGCGGCTTCCTCAACGCCCCGGCCAAGGCGTCTGAGTCCGCGGCGGAGCTGTCGCTGACACCCACCGTGTCGGTCACCGTGAAGTCCGGAGAGTCGCTCTGGGCCATTGCCGGAACCGTGGCACCGGAGCGCGATCCCCGCGACGTTGTTGCCGATATTGTGCAGCTCAACAACCTGGATGCGGCGCGCGTGGTGCCGGGCCAGACCCTCTTTGTCCCGTCGAAGTAACACCCCCGGCGCCGGCCCGGGGGAGTCACAGTTTCAGAGCCCGTCGTCCTTCCACTTAAACTGGTGCAGTGAACGACCAGTTAGAGCGCCTGAACCGACTGCCCCTCCGGACCAACCTGCGCGGCCTGAGCCCGTACGGGGCGCCGCAGCTGGACGTTCCCATCCTGCTCAACGTTAACGAAAACACCCACGGAGTGCCGGCCGATGTCCGTGCCGCCATCGCCGAGGCCGTGACGATTGCCGCAGCCGGGCTCAACCGCTATCCGGACCGCGAGTTCACCGAGTTGCGCGAAGCCCTGGCGGAATATCTCGGGCACGGCTTGGGAGCGGAGAATATCTGGGCAGCCAACGGCTCCAACGAGGTCCTCCAGCAGATCCTCCAGGCTTTCGGCGGGCCGGGCCGCACCGCCCTGGGATTCCCCCCCACCTACTCCATGTACCCCCTGCTGGCGGCCGGCACGGATACGGAGTACATCACTGGGCTCCGCGCCGATGACTACGGCCTCAGCGCCGAATCCGCGGCCCGCCAGGTCCGCGAACTTCAGCCCAACATCGTGTTCCTGTGCTCTCCCAACAACCCGACCGGAACAGGCCTGGGCCTGGATGTCGTGGAAGCGGTCTACGAGGCCGGAGAGGCCAGCCAGAGTATCGTGATCGTCGATGAGGCGTACCACGAGTTCGCCCACGACGGCACCCCCAGCGCCCTGATGCTGCTTCCGGGCCGCGAGCGGCTGATCGTCTCGCGCACCATGAGTAAGGCCTTCGCCCTCGCCGGCGCACGGCTGGGCTACATGGCGGCAGCCCCGGAGGTCGCCGACGCCCTTCGCCTTGTCAGGCTCCCGTACCACCTCTCGGCCATCACCCAGGCGACCGGCCTGGCCGCCCTGCAGCACCGCGTGGCGCTGATGGCCGACGTCGAGGACATCAAGCGCCAGCGCGACCGGATCGTCGCAGAACTGCGGCGGATCGGCCTCAAGCCGGCCGCCTCCGACTCCAACTACGTCTTCTTCGGCGGTCTCGACAACCCCCACGAGACCTGGCAAGGCCTGCTGGAGGCCGGTGTGCTGGTCCGCGACGTCGGCATTCCGGGTCATCTGCGCGTCACCGCAGGAACTGAGACGGAAACCACAGCGTTCCTCGAGGCCCTCGAACGGATCCTGACCGGCCCCGCGGCACAGCAGGCCTAGACTTAAGCGCGGAGCCCGCACCACCCCCCCGCTGGCACCCCGCAAGCACACCGCAAGCAGGAGCTGAACGGCCCCACATCCCGCCTCATCCAAAGGACACCTCCACATGAGCAACACCGGATCAACCGCTGCCCGGACCGCACGGATGGAACGGACCACCAGCGAGTCATCCGTGCTGGTCGAGATCAACCTGGACGGCACCGGCGTCTCGGACATCAGCACCTCGGTGCCGTTCTATGACCACATGTTGACGGCGCTGAGCAAGCACTCGCTGATCGACATGACCGTCAAGGCCACGGGGGATATCCACATCGACGTCCACCACACGGTGGAGGACGTCGCCATCACCTTCGGTGAGGTCCTGCGCACCGCGCTGGGCAACAAGGCCGGCATCCGTCGCTTCGGTGAAGCGACGGTCCCCCTGGACGAGGCCCTTGCGCAGGCTGTTGTCGACGTTTCCGGTCGCCCGTACCTCGTGCACGCCGGAGAACCCGCCGGCCAGGAGTACCACCTGATCGGCGGACACTTCACCGGATCCCTCACCCGCCACGTGTTCGAGGCCATCACCTTGCACGCAGGCATCTGCCTGCACATGAACGTCACCGCCGGCCGCGACCCGCACCACATCGTCGAGGCCCAGTTCAAGGCCTTTGCCCGTGCGCTGCGCGCGGCCGTGGAGCCCGATCCCCGCGTCACAGGCATCCCCTCCACCAAGGGTGCGCTGTGACCGGCAAGGTGCTGCAGGACGGCGCCATCATCAACCCCGACGCAGGCCGCAAGCCCGCCTCGCCCGAGGGCAAGCCCACCGTCACGGTCCTCGACTACGGCTCCGGCAACATCCGCTCGGCCGTCCGGGCGCTCGAGCGTGCCGGTGCCGAGGTCATCCTCAGCTCCAAGCCGGAAGACGTGTTGAACGCTGACGGCCTCCTGGTCCCCGGCGTGGGAGCGTTCGAAACGGTCATGCGCGAGCTCAAGGCCGTCGACGCCCTCCGCATGATCGGCCGGCGCGTTGCCGGCGGACGGCCCGTCCTGGCCATCTGCGTGGGCCTCCAGGTCCTCTTCGAGGCCGGCGTCGAACACGGCACCGAAGCCCCGGGCATGGGGGAGTGGCCCGGCAAAGTCGAGTTGCTGCCTGCCGAGGTAGTGCCCCACATGGGCTGGAACACGGTGTCCGTCCCGGAAGGTTCGACGTTGTTCGCCGGAGTCGAGAACGAGCGCTTCTACTTCGTGCACTCCTACGGCGTCCAGCAGTGGGACTTTGACGTTATCCAGCCGCGGATGGCAGCGCCGCTGGTCACCTGGTCCGAGCACGGCGCCCCGTTCATCGCGGCCGTGGAAAACGGTCCGCTCTGCGCCACCCAGTTCCACCCGGAGAAGTCCGGCGATGCCGGAGCCCGGCTGCTGCGGAACTGGGTCGAGAGCCTACGTGCGCGTTCCAGGACCACTGAAGCCGGGACCACTGAAGCCGGGACCACTGAAGCCGGGACCGCCTAGATGTGGTCCCTCGTGCTCATGGGACTTGCGGGTCTGCTGGTGGGCGGCGCGCTGTCCTTCCGGCAGCAGAAGAGCCCGCGCTGGGTCCAGGTCGTCTTCTATGGGCTCGCCGGAATGTCCCTGCTGGCCGCCTATCTCCTGACCCTGCCCGCCAGCTAGCCGCCGGCAGCGCCCCCACCACCCCGCCGTCCCCGAAAAGCTGAGGATCCCACGATGACCACCGAAACCCCGTTGCCCGTGCTTGAGCTGCTGCCCGCCGTCGACGTCGTCAACGGCCAGGCCGTCCGCCTCGTCCAGGGCGAGGCC
Organism: Arthrobacter sp. SO5; assembly: GCF_020532805.1. GTDB lineage: Bacteria > Actinomycetota > Actinomycetes > Actinomycetales > Micrococcaceae > Arthrobacter. Next base: position 8,297 of record NZ_MQTQ01000019.1, read on the forward strand.
GGCAGCGAAACTAGCTACGGGACACCGCTGGAAGCCGCACTCAACTGGCAGCAGCAGGGCGCCGAATGGGTGCACCTGGTGGACCTCGACGCCGCTTTCGGCCGGGGCTCCAACGCCGGGCTGCTCCGCGAGGTGGTCGGCCGGCTGGACATCAACGTGGAGCTCTCCGGCGGTCTGCGGGACGACGAATCCCTCGAGAAGGCGCTGGACCTCGGCGTGGCCCGGGTGAACCTCGGCACTGCTGCGCTGGAGAATCCCGAGTGGACGACCCGCGTGATCGAGCGCTTTGGTGACAAGATCGCCGTCGGACTCGACGTCCGCGGAACCACGCTCGCGGGCCGCGGCTGGACGAAGGACGGCGGTGACCTCTGGGAGGTCCTCGGCCGTCTCGAAGAAGCCGGCTGTGCCCGCTACGTCGTCACCGACGTGACCAAGGACGGCACCCTCCAGGGCCCGAACGTGGAACTGCTGCGCCAGATGGTCGAGCGGACCGGCAAGCCCGTCGTGGCCTCCGGCGGGATTTCCAGCCTTGACGACCTCAAGGTCCTGCGGTCCCTGGTGCCGCTGGGCGTCGAGGGTGCAATCGTCGGCAAGGCCCTCTACAACGGCAACTTCACGCTGCCCGAGGCGCTTGACGTCGCCGGACGCCGCTAGCCGGACCGCCGCCATGGAGCCCCAGCCGGCGGACGCCGGGAGCCACTCCCGCCCATTGCCCGGCCACATCGCCGCAGCCCTGGCAGCCGCGGGCGGCCCTGCCGACTCGGCGGGGCAGCCCTGGGCCGGGCGCAGCCTGAGCGGTGACGACGCCACGATCCACAACTTCGAGGACGACGACGGCACCGCGGATTCCGGCTACGCCGCCGCGCTGGCGGCCCTCGCCGCCGGGGACGGCGACGAAGCGGCCGTGGTCGCTGCCCTGGCCACCGCGCGGGTCTTCGTGCCGATCGTTGCCCAGCTGGCGGAAGACGGCGAGGGTGCCGTGGGGCCTCGCGGCGACAGACTCCAGGGGGACAAGCAGGCAGACATGGCCCTCGTGACGCTCAAGGCGCCCGACGGCCGGACGGCGCTGCCCGTCTTCACCTCCGCGGCTTCACTTGCGGCCTGGCACCCCGAAGCACGCCCCGTCGCGGTCTACGCAGCCCGCGCGGCGCTCTCTGCCGTTGCGGAAGGGGCCGAACTCCTCGTGCTCGACCCAGGCTCCGCGGTCACCTTTGTGGTGCGCCGCCCGGCTGTCTGGGCCTTGGCCCAGCAGCAGCACTGGACGCCGTCGTATGCTGATCCCGAACTGGCACAGTCCCTCGGCGCGGCCGCGGTTGGCATTCCGGCGGTCCGGCGTGTTGAAATTCAACCAGGCGGCGGAGTAGCTTCGCTGGCAGCGGACGGCCGCCAGCTGCCCGGTGGAGGCGCCGGCCCTGAACTGCGGGTGATCCTCTACCTTGAGGACGGCCTCGACGCCGCGGGCGTGCAGTCGATCGTCGCGGGCCTGAACAACGAGTGGGCCCGGAATGAAATGTTCGCCGGCCGGGTTGACTCGATCGAAGTCAAGTTGCAGCGGGCAGCACCGTAGCTGACGGCCGCCCGGGAGCATTCCCGTGCTGCCCGGGGCAGTACCTGAAGGATGTGTCAGTGAACTTCACGCTTTACCGGGAACTACTGGCAGTGCGGCCGATCAGGCGGCTCCTGCTGGTGGGGATGATCGCCCGCATACCGCATTCGGCCGCGGGCGTGCTGCTGACGCTGCACATAGTCCTGACCCTTGGCCAGGGCTATGCCGCCGCCGGAGCCGCCGCCGCCGTCATGACCATCGGCATCGCTGTCGGGGCACCCTGGCGGGGCCGGCGCGTCGATACAGTGGGCCTGCGGAGGGCACTGATCCCGTCGGTTATTTCCGAGACCGTCATCTGGTCGATCGTGCCGCATGTGTCCTACGAGCTGCTCCTGCCTCTGGTCTTTGTCGGCGGCCTGCTCACCCTGCCGATCTTCAGCGTGGTGCGCCAATCCCTCGGCGTCCTGGCCACGGGTGAACAGCGGCGCACGGCGTTCGCCCTCGACGCGATCACGACGGAACTTGTCTTCATGATCGGACCGGCCGCAGGCGCCCTTGTCGCCACCGCCGGGTACTCGGTCCTTGGACTGACCATCGTCGGCATCGCCACGTCCGTGTCCGGGTTGTTCCTCATGTGGTTCAACCCACCGACCCGCAGCGCCGCGACCGACGCAGGGTTCGAGGCGGACCAGCTTGAGTGCGCCGAAGCCGCCCTGGTGGCCGCCGCTCCGGCCCACGTGCACGAAGCTGCCGCTGAGCTCGCCCCGCTGGCCGCCGCTGGGCAAAGGCGCCGGCGCGGTTCCGGTCTGCGGCACAGGGTCGTCCATAATTTCGCCTGGCTCACGGCAGCGGTCGGCGCCGTCTTCGCCGTCGCCGCCGGGGCCGGCATGGTGCTCAGCGGTACCGACGTCGGCATCGTGGCCGCTCTTCAAACGGGGGGACACCAGGCCGAGATCGGGATGGTGTTCCTGTTCTGGTGCGCGGCTTCGGTGGTCGGCGGCCTCATCTACGGCGCCATGCACCGGCCGATCTCGCCGATCCTGCTGCTCCTGGGCATGTCCGCACTGACCGTCCCGATGGCGTTCGCGGCGGACACCTGGACACTGAGCCTGCTCTCGCTGCTGCCGGGGCTGCTGTGCGCCCCCGTCCTTTCGGCCGCCTCGGAAAAAGTTGCCGAGCTCGTCGACGAGAGCCGCCGCGGCGAGGCGATGGGCTGGTACGGCTCGGCCCTCACCGGCGGCGTGGCGCTCGGGGCGCCGCTCGCCGGTCTCTTCATCGACGAGGTGGGCCCGGGGGCCGGATTCGTCTCGGTGGGGGCAGCCGGCGTCGTCCTGTGCGTCGTGGGACTGGTACTGCAGCACCGCCGCCGTCGTGGCTGGGTTGGTGAGGCTCCTAGTTGACGGCCCCGGTATACTTCTCGCCCGGGCCCTTGCCCGGGGCATCCGGAATGACGGAGGCCTCGCGGAAGGCCAGCTGCAGGGAGCGCAGTCCGTCGCGCAATGGTCCGGCGTGCTGAGAGCCGATCTCGGGCGCGGCCGCGGTGACCAGGCCGGCAAGGGCCGTAATCAGCTTGCGGGCCTCATCCAGGTCCTTGAGCTCCTCGGCATTTTCCTCGGCGGCGAGCCCGAGCTTCACTGCGGCGGCACTCATGAGGTGCACTGCGGCGGTGGTGATGACCTCGATCGCGGGGACCTCGGAGATGTCGCGGATCTGCTGTGAGACGTCGCCCTGGGCGCCGGCGGGCTCGTAAACGTGTGAATTACTTTCTGAAGTGCTCATGCTGGTAAGCTTGTCACAGACCGACTGGATGTCGTTATTTCGCTTAGGCTCTTTCATCGTGACGATGAAGCGCCGCAGCGGGGAACTACCGAGGAAGCCCTTCCGATCCATACATGCTCCGTCATGTATGTGCGGCGGACGGGTTTTGTTCTGTAGTATCGGTATCCAGTTTGCAAGCGGAGTTCTCTCCCACCCGCGTCAGCCGCTCTCCTTCGGGAAGCTTCGCAAGAAGCAAGGTTGCCGGGTATCTGGTCGGGCATTCACCACGGGCGTCAGCCTGGCGGGAATGTATGCCGCCTCCCACGGGGCAGGCAGTACCGATCTTCGAGGCCTTCGATTGCTCCGGCAATTGGGGGCCTTCTCTTTTTGCCGGTGGAATACCCCTCACGAACACAGGAGCTTTAACATTAGCGAGCCAAGAATCAATGAGCGTATCCGCGTCCCCGAGGTGCGGCTGGTCGGCCCTGCAGGCGAGCAAGTAGGCGTTGTCCGTATTGAGGATGCCCTGCGTTTGGCTGCCGAGTCCGATCTTGATCTCGTTGAAGTTGCACCGCAGGCCAAGCCTCCGGTGTGCAAGCTGATGGACTTCGGCAAGTACAAGTACGAAGCCGCCGTCAAGGCACGCGAGGCCCGGAAGAACCAGACCAACACGGTCCTGAAGGAAATCCGTTTCCGCCTGAAGATCGACACCCACGACTACGAGACGAAGCGCGGCCACGCGCTCCGCTTCCTCGGCGCCGGGGACAAGGTCAAAGCCATGATCCAGTTCCGCGGCCGTGAGCAGCAGCGCCCGGAGATGGGCATCCGCCTGCTCCAGCGTTTCGCGGACGACGTCGCCGAAGTCGGCGTTGTAGAGTCCAGCCCGCGGATCGATGGCCGCAACATGGTCATGGTGGTGGGTCCCCTGAAGAACAAGGCCGAAGCCAAGGCTGAGGCGCGCCGCGCAACGCAGCGCGCAGAAGCCAAGGCGGAGAACGAAGCCAAGGCTTCGGGTCGGGTTGAAACCTCCCGCCCCGACGCACCCCTGACGCAGTCGCTCGCGGATCTTCTTCCTGAAGGCTACGAGGTCCGGACTGCGGCACCCGAGGCAAAGGTGGCCGAGACGGCGGCTCCGGCAACGGAAGCCCCCGCCGCGGAAACCGCTCCCGACGTCGCCCCGGCCGAAAAGGTCGAAGCCGGCGCGGACAAAGCCGTCGCTGCGGAGGCCCCGGCCGCCGAGGTCAAGGAAGCCCCGGCTGCCAAGGCTCCCGTCCAGGAAGCGCCGAAGCAGGAGGCCCCCAAGGCTCCCAAGGCCGCTCCGAAGCGTGAAGCCCCGAAGGCTGAGGCTCCCAAGGCCGCCGCCAAGCCGGCAGTAGTCAAGGCGCCCGCAGCGCCCAAGGCTGCCGCCAAGGCACCGGAAGCCGCGAAGGCGCCCGAGGCTGAAAAGGCTGCTCCGGCAGCGGCGCCGAAGCCGGTAGCCGCTCCGAAGCCGGTACCGCGTCCTTCGGCACCGAAGCCCGCCGCGCGGCCGGCGGCTCCCAAGGCCGCCGCCAAACCGGGTACCAAGAAGACCAACTAGTTCACGGCTGCCGGACAGCAATGCCCGGCAGCAAGCAACCAGCACGCCGCCCGCAGGGGCGGCTGCACGAATGACTGCAGACTCCGTCTGCGGATACGTAAGGAGATCGGTTCCCATGCCGAAGATGAAGACCCACAGTGGTGCTAAGAAGCGCTTCAAGCTGACCGGCAGCGGCAAGCTGCGCCGCCAGCAGGCCAACCGCCGCCACTACCTCGAGCACAAGTCCTCCAGGCTGACCCGCCGCCTCGCCGGCGACAAGATCGTCTTCAAGGGCGACGCCAAGGTCATCCGGAAGATGCTCGGCATCTAAGTTCCAAGTTCTCTGACTGCTAGCCACCTGGCAGCAGTCAACTACCAATAAGGCTTCTCAGGCCAGCCGGTTGTTCCGGCAGTAGTCGCTTGGGATCAGAATTTTCTAAGGAGTACGCACGTGGCACGTGTGAAGAGGGCGGTAAACGCCCACAAGAAGCGCAGGGTTATCCTCGAACGCGCAAAGGGCTACCGCGGACAGCGTTCACGCCTGTACCGCAAGGCCAAAGAGCAGCTGCTGCACTCGTTTGTATACAGCTACGGCGACCGCAAGAAGAAGAAGGGCGACTTCCGCCGCCTGTGGATCCAGCGCATCAACGCCGCATCCCGCGCCAACGGCCTGACCTACAACCGTCTGATCCAGGGCCTCAAGGCCGCTGAGGTCGAGGTTGACCGCCGTATGCTGGCCGAGCTTGCCGTTTCTGACGCCAACGCCTTCGCCGCTCTGGTCCAGATCGCCAAGGATTCGCTGCCCGCCGACACGTCGGCTCCGGCCGTCCAGGCCGACGCTGCACCGGCCGCCAAGAAGCCCGCCGCGAAGAAGGCCCCCGCCAAGAAGTCGGCTGCCAAGCCGGCCGCTGACACGGCTGCCAAGTAGTTCCTGAACGAGTTCACGATCTGCCTCGTTCCAGAACCGGCTGCAAAAGCTACTAAGGTTCTTGTATGAACGAAACCGGGCGCCCGCAAGATGTTCCACTCTCCAACCCTCGAGCTGATCGGGTGAGGAAGGTGGCACAGCTTGCCGGGCGCCCGGCCCGTTTAAAGCGCCGCGAGTTCCTCGCGGAGGGGCCGCAGGCAGTCCGGGAAGCCCTTGTCCTGCACCAGAAGAGGATGGCCGCGGGGGAGCCCGGCGTGGTCTACGAGGTCTACGCGAGCGAATCCTGCCTGGACCGGCACCCGGACCTGGAGGCACTCGCGGACGGCACCACTGCCTTCCTCGCCACCGACGAAGTGCTCGCCGCGATGGCGGACACGGTGAACCCGCAGGGCATCCTCGCGGTCTGCGGGTTTTTGGATGTCAGCCTGGACACGGTGCTCGACGCCCGCCCCCAGCTGATTGCCGCACTGTGCCAGGTCCGTGACCCCGGCAACGCGGGGACCGTACTGCGGGCTGCCGACGCCGCCGGCGCCGACGCCGTCGTCCTGACAGCCTCCAGCGTGGACATCTACAACCCCAAGGCCGTCCGGTCGACGGCGGGCTCCTTGTTCCATCTTCCTGTGGTGCTGGGTGCCGAGACCGACGAACTGGTGGCACGCTGCAGGGAACGCGGCATCGGCGTTCTGGCCGCAGACGGCAACGGGGAACTGAACCTGGACCGGCTCCAGGACCAGAACGCCGCGCGCCGGCTGGGTGCACCGGCACAGGACGCCGGGTACGCGCTGGAAAGCCCCACAGCCTGGCTGTTCGGCAACGAAGCGCAAGGCCTGGCCGAGGAAGAACTCGCCCTCGCCGACCACCGGGTGGCCGTTCCGGTCTACGGGGCGGCCGAAAGCCTCAACCTCGGCACCGCCGCGACGGTGTGCCTTTACGCCAGCGCCCGGTCCCAGCAGGCACGTTCGCTGCCGTAGCCTTCCTTGCGGGAATCTGCTGGAAAGTGCGGGACCGGTACCGGGGATGAGCCGGTACCGGCAGGTGACAGCGGGACAACGAAAAACGGGGGGTCCACCACATGGTGGGCCCCGCCGTCGTTGTGTGCAATGTCGTTGTGTGAAATCAGGTGGTCTTGTTCCGGCCTGTGATGGCGCCGTAGGCAAGGGCAACAACCAAGCCGCCGACGATGGCGAGGAGCCAGGAACCAAGATTCCAGAATTCCATCTTGCCGCCGCCGAACAGGAGGTCGCCGATCCAGCCGCCGACAATGGCACCGACAACGCCGAGCACGAGGCTGGTAACCCAGCCGCCGCCAACCCTGCCAGGCATGACTGCCTTAACGATTGCACCTACTATGAGTCCGAGAATGATCCAGCCTAGAAAGCCCATTACTCCTCCTACATATTCGTCGGCATCCAAATTGTGAATCCCGATTATGGCTTCAAGCTAACACCTGCGCGGTTGCTTGTCAGCAGGATCACAGTCAATCGTTACCTCCCGCGTCATCTACGGCGCCGCTGCCGGGTTGAGGACCTGGCACTGGCGGCGGCCGGCCCTTGCGCGGTACAGGGGGCCCGGTCCAGCGGGTACGGTATTCCTTGTGGGCGCAGGCATCAGCCGTGTCCGCGACCACCCCGGCAGAACCCCTAAGGAGAAGCACCCGTGGCTGCAAATGGCGGTACCAAGGCGATCGTTGCGGCGCTGGCCGCCAACCTGACTATCGCCGCCCTGAAGTTCGTTGCCTACGCCCTGACGCTGTCCTCGTCGATGCTGGCCGAGGCGATCCACTCGCTCGCGGACTCCGGCAACCAAATCCTGCTGCTGATCGGCGGCAAGCGCGCGAAGAAGGCCGCGAGTCCCGAACACCCCTTCGGCTACGGCCGCGAACGCTACATCTACGCCTTCATCGTGTCGATTGTGCTGTTCAGCGTCGGCGGCCTCTTCGCGCTGTACGAAGCGTGGGGGAAGATCCAGCACCCGCATGCCATCGAGGGCGACTTCTGGTGGGTGCCGCTGGCGGTACTCGTGGGCGCCATCTGCGCCGAGGGATTCTCTTTCCGGACCGCCATTGCCGAATCCAACCTCGTCCGCGGCCAGCAGGGCTGGATCAAGTTCATCCGCAATGCCAAACAGCCGGAGCTTCCGGTCATTCTGCTGGAGGACTTCGGCGCCCTCGTGGGCCTGGCCTTCGCGCTCTTCGGCGTGGGGCTTACCCTCCTCACCGGTGACGGCATCTGGGATGCCCTGGGCACCGGCATGATCGGATTGCTGCTCGTGGCCATCGCCGTGGTGCTTGCCATGGAAACGAAATCGCTGCTGCTGGGCGAGTCCGCGACGAAGGACGATGTGGCGAAAATCCGGAACGCCATCGAGTCCGCCGGCAGCGGCATCATCCATTTGAAGACCCTGCACCTGGGTCCCGAGGAATTGCTCGTGGCGGCCAAGATCAGCGTTGACCGGGCAGACACCGGCCAGGACATCGCCGGGGCCATTAACGACGCCGAGGCCCGGATCCGGGAGGCTGTCCCGATTGCGCGGGTCATTTACCTTGAGCCGGATGTGCAGCGCGTCAGCGCCTCCTGACGGGTTCCGCCGGCTGCGCCGGGTGACCGGTGACGAAGGGGCCGCTGGGCCGGCGCCGCTCTGCGGCTACGATGCCAGCGGCCTCTTGCGTTCCACGAAGCCGCTGATAGCCGCGACACCGAGGCCGAGCACTGCCAGGCCGGCGCCCACGAGGGCCGGGGCGACGTAGCCCCAGCCCCACGCGATGACGAGGCCGCCCAGGAAGGCGCCCAGGGCGTTGGCGACGTTCAGTGCGGCGTGGTTGAGCGAGGACGCAAGTGACGGCGCGTCCGGGGAGGCATCCAGGAGCCGGGTCTGTAGGGCCGGGACCAGCATGGCGCCGCCGGCCCCCACCACGAACACCATCACCAGGGCCGACCACGGCCAATGCACGGCCAATGCGTAGACCACCAGGGCCACGGCAATGGACGGCAGAACCCAGTAGATGGTCCCCATCACGGACTTGTCCGCGATCCGGCCGCCGACGATGTTGCCGGCCACCATGCCAAGTCCGTAGAGCGCGACGACGAGCGGCAGCCAGGCCGAGGGAATGCCGGCCACGGAGGTCATGGTGTGGGCGATGTAGGTGTACGTGGCGAAGAACCCGCCGAACCCCACGATGCCGATCAGGATGGCAAGCCAGACCTGGAGCCGCTTGAGCGCGCCAAGCTCGCGGCGGAAGCTGGCATCGGCGTGGGGCTTCTGGAACGGCACGAACTTCCAAAGCATCACCAGCGTGATGATGCCGATGAGGCCCACCAGCAGGAACAACAGCCGCCAGCCGTAGGTCTGGCCCAGCCAGGTGCCAAAGGGCACGCCGATCACGTTGGCGATCGTCAGCCCGGCCATCACCATCGAAATGGCCCAGCCGCGTTTGGTCGGGGCGACCAGGGAGGCCGCGATGACGGCCGCTACGCCAAAGAACGCCCCGTGCGGGAGTCCTGCCGCGAAGCGGGAGACGAGCATGGTGCCGTAGTCAGGGGCAATGAACGAGGTGAGGTTGGCGATGCTGAAGAACAGCATGAGGCCCAGGGCCAGGTATTTCCGCGGCATTTTGGCGCCGACGGCGGCCAGCAGCGGGGCGCCGACGACGACGCCGAGTGCATAGGCCGAGATCAGGTGGCCGGCCTCCGGGGTGCTGATGTTGAGGCCCTGCTCCACTTCTTTGAGCAGGCCCATCATGGTGAACTCTGTGGTGCCGATGCCGAAGCCGCCCATGGCCAAGGAAACGATGGCAAGGGCAAGGTGGCGGTTCCCGGTCCGGGGTGTCGCCGGGGCTTGTGTGGTGGTTGTCATTCGTCTGCTTTTCCGTGACGTTCCCCGGAGAGGCCAGGGGAATGCGCCAGCTTAAATCTGATGTGTGGCCCGAGCTGTGCAACGGGGCGGGCGCGCCAGGTATTCCGGCTGATCGGGACGGCGGCCTCCTCCATTCTCCCTTAAGCGCCCGCCGTCCTAGACTTGGGGGCGTGACTGGACTCATTGACGTCGTTGGCGGCGCGGTACTGGACTCCCTTTCCGAACCGGGCCGGCTGCTCGTGGCCCGGCGGACGGCGCCGCCGCAATTTGCCGGCATGTGGGAGTTCCCCGGCGGAAAAGTGGAGTCAGGTGAGACCGCCGAAACGGCTCTGCACCGTGAACTGCTGGAAGAACTGGGCGTCCGGGTCCGGCTCGGCGCAGAACTTGAAGCAGGGTCCGCTGCCGGCTGGCCGCTGAACGCACGCGCCGTGATGCGGGTCTGGTGTGCGGAACTGGTGGACGGAGACCCCCGCCCCCTGCAGGACCACGATGAGCTGCGCTGGATCGAGCTGGGGAACCGCCGGGACGTCCTGGGGTTGCCGTGGATTCCCGCGGACCTGCCCATCGTCGAGGCACTCCTTGACCGGCTCCAGGGACAGACTCCAGGTCACGGATTCCCACGCCGCAGTGGCGAATTGATTCGCTGAGGTGTTCCGGCGGCAAGCCGCGGTCCCTGCCTCTCGCCAAAGCGTTCAGCATGTGACTACTCTGAAGCGAACCGAGAGGAGTCGCCCGTGCAGGTCGGTGTCAGACGGGAGCAGCGCGCCGGGGAACGGCGCGTTGCGGCCACGCCGGAGACGGTGCAGCAACTGACGGCTCTTGGCCTGAACGTGGCGGTGGAAAGCGGCGCGGGAAGCGAGGCCGGCTTCGCGGACGCCGCCTACGCCATGGCGGGTGCAAGGATTGTTACGGAGCTCCCTGTCGACGCCGTGGACGTACTGCTGCACGTCAGGGCGCTCGCACCCGAAACCGCCGCCGGGCTGCGACCCGGCACCATCACGCTAGGCTTCGGCTCGCCGGCCTCGGAACTGGCCACCGTGCGTGCCCTCGCCGATGCCGGAGTCACGTCCTTCGCTCTCGAGCTCGTCCCGCGCATCTCCCGCGCCCAGTCCATGGACGCGCTCAGCTCGCAGTCGCTGGTCTCCGGCTACCGCGCCGTGCTGGAAGCTGCCCTGCGCTACCCGCGCTTCTTCCCGCTCTACATGACCGCCGCAGGAACCATCCCGCCGGCGCGGGTCCTGGTCCTGGGAGCCGGGGTCGCCGGGCTGCAGGCCATCGGCACGGCAAAACGCCTGGGCGCGCGCGTCTCGGCTAACGACATCCGGACTGCCTCCGCCGACGAGGTCGCCTCGATGGGCGGCACGTTCATCCACCTTGACCTCGATGCCGCTGCGGAAGGCGGCGGCGGCTATGCGCGTGAGCTGGGCGAGGACCGGGCCACGCGCCAGCGCGCCCTGCTGGCCCCGCACGTCGCTGCGGCCGATGTCCTCATCACGACGGCAGCAATTCCCGGCCGGGCCGCCCCCTTGCTGGTGACCCTGGAAATGGTGGCCGGCATGCGGGCCGGCTCCGTCGTCGTCGACCTTGCAGCCGAATCCGGCGGCAACGTCGAAGGCGTGATTGCCGGCCGGGACCTCAAGATACCCGTTGCCGGCGGTTCCGTGACCCTTGTGGGGCTGCGGGACGCCGCCTCCGCAATGCCGTCCGACGCCTCACGCCTGTTCGCCAAGAACGTCGCGAACCTGCTCGCCCTGATGACTGTGGACGGCCAAGTCACGCCGGATTTCGACGACGTCGTCGTCGCCGGGGCCTGCCTCACCCACGGCGGCTCCGTCCGGCACGCCGCCACCGCCGACGCCATGGAGGCAACCAGCTGATGGATCCGATCACGTTGCTTACGGTGGTGGTGCTCGCTGTCTTCGTCGGGTTCGAAGTGGTCTCCAAGGTGACCAGCAAACTGCACACGCCGCTGATGTCCGGGGCGAACGCCATCCATGGCATCATCCTCGTTGGCGCCGTCATCGTGGCGGGCCAGGCCAGCGATCCGTGGTTGCTGACAGTTGCCCTCGTGGCCGTAGTCCTCGCGACCGCAAACCTCGTCGGCGGGTTCGTGGTGACGGACCGGATGCTGGAGATGTTCGGCGGCCGGAAGGGCGCACGGACCCCGGCCCGTCCGCGCGCTGGCGGTCCGGCGGGGGAGGACGGCACGTGAGCATCCTCGCCCCGGGGTGGACAGCACTGTTGTACCTCGTCGCCGCCGTCTGCTTCATCCTCGCGCTGAAGGGACTGAGCTCGCCCCGGACGGCCCGGCGGGGCAACGCCATCGGCGCCGCCGGCGCCCTCCTTGCCGTGGTCACAGTGTTCCTGTCCGCGAGGCTGGCGAACATCCCGCTGATCCTGGCCGCGATTGCCGCCGGCTCGGCCGTCGCGGTCCCCGTGGCCCGGCGCGTCCAGATGACCCAGATGCCCCAGCTGGTCGCCCTGTTCAACGGCGTCGGCGGCGCGGCTGCCGCCCTGGTCGCCGTCCTGGAGCTCGGCCACACCGAGGACCCGTGGGTACGGCTGGCCGTCGTCTTCACGATGGGCGTGGGTGCCGTGTCCTTCGCCGGCTCCGCGGTGACGGTCGGCAAACTGCAGGAACTCATCAGCACGCGCCCCTTGCTCTTTCCGGGAATGCCCGTGGTGATGGCCGTTGTCCTGCTGGGTGCAGTCGTCTCCGGCGCATTCATCATCCTCACGGGGTCGACGGGCTGGGCCCTGGTGCTCCTGGTGCTGGGACTCGCAGCCGGGTTGCTGCTGGTGCTCCCGGTGGGCGGGGCCGATGTACCGATCGTCATCTCGCTGCTCAACGCTTTCACCGGCCTCGCCGTGGCGGCCTCGGGAATCGTGCTGGGCAATGTCCTGCTGGTGGTCGCCGGGACTCTCGTCGGAGCCAGCGGCACCATCCTGACCAAGGTGATGGCCGCCGCGATGGGCCGGGGGGTGGCCGGCATCATGTTCGGAGCCTTCAAGGGAGGCTCGACGGCGGGATCGACCGTGCAAAGCGACCGGCCGGTGCGTTCCTCCTCCCCGGAGGATGTCGCCGTCCAGCTTGGCTACGCGCAGCGGGTGGTGATTGTCCCCGGCTACGGCCTTGCCGTGGCCCAGGGCCAGCACACGGTCGCCGAGCTCGCCACAGCGCTGCAGGCCCGCGGCGTGGAGGTGGTCTTCGCCATCCACCCGGTGGCCGGCCGGATGCCCGGGCACATGAACGTGCTGCTCGCCGAGGCCAATGTGCCCTACGAGTCGCTCCGGGAACTCGACGAGGTCAATCCGGAATTCCCCAACACCGACATCGCCCTGGTTGTAGGCGCCAATGACGTCGTCAATCCGGCCGCCAAGTCCACCCCGGGCGCGCCCATTTACGGGATGCCCATCCTGGAGGTGGCGCTGGCCGGCCAGGTGGTGTTCCTCAAACGCTCCATGCGGCCGGGCTTCGCCGGCATTGAGAACGAACTACTGCACGATCCGAAGACAACGCTCCTGTTCGGCGACGCAAAGGACTCGCTCGCCAAGGTGCTGGGCGCCGTGAAGGCACTCTAGATCAAGGCCCTCTAGAACGGTGCCCTCTAGAACAGGGTGGGCTGCGCCGCCTCAGCGGCCTGGTTCCCGTGCCGGGTACCGGGGAGCGCGGCCGGCTCCGGGATGCTGCCGGCCGGGTACTGCGCTTCCTCGTCCCTGGGATCAATGCTGCCGGGATCGTTGTTGACGGGACCGCCGTCGAGGTCGCGGTGGCTGAAGCCCCGCGAGCCGGAGAAGCCGTGCAATGCCTTGAAGTACCGGATGCGGCCAGACAGCCAGTCCCGGTACTCCTTGGAGGCGTAGGAGCCCGTCCCGTACAGCCTGCGGTACTTCCCGGCGAGCTGGGGATGTTCCCTGGCGATCCACTGCATAAACCATTCCCGGGTTCCGGGCTTGAGGTAGAGCGCTCCTGCCGTGACTCCCGTGGCGCCCGCCGCAGCCAGGGAGCCGAACAGGGAATCGAGGGCCTCGTCGCTGTCCGCGAGCCAGGGCAGGATCGGCATGGCCATCACGCCGCACGGCAGGCCAGCCTCGCGAAGCCGCGAGATCAGCTTGAAGCGCGCACGGGGACCGGGCGTGCCGGGCTCCACAGCCTCCGAAAGCCGTTCGTCCGTCATCGCCAGCGAGATGCCCACCCCGACCGGGACCTGGGCTGCGGCATGCTTCAGCAGCGGAATGTCACGGGCCAGCAACGTGCCCTTGGTCAGGATCGACAGGGGAGTGCCGGAATCGGCAAGGGCCCCGATGATGCCCGGCATCAGCTGGTAGCGGCCCTCGGCGCGCTGGTAGGGATCGGTGTTGGTGCCCAGGGCCACGTGCTGCCGCCCCCACGAGGGCTTGGCCAGCTCCCGGCGCAGGACCTCCGCGGCGTTGATCTTGACCACCACCTGGCTGTCAAAGTCCAGGCCGGCGTCGAAGTCGAGGTAGGTGTGGCTCTTCCGGGCGAAGCAGTAGACGCAGGCGTGGCTGCAGCCGCGGTAAGGGTTGATGGTCCACTCGAACGGCATCCGGGAACCGGCGACCACTCTGTTGAGCACCGATTTGGCAGTGACCTCATGGAAAGTGACCCCGGCAAACTCAGGAGTGGTCACTGAGCGCACCAGCCCGATGAGGGGCAGCAGTGCATCCGTGGCCGGGACGGACGGGGGTCTGCTGCTTCCGCTGAGTGCCCCCGAGGCGCCTTCTCCGCTGGCCCCGGTCCCGTGCACGGTGAGTGCTTGTGCGTCCCATCTCATGCCTCTATTCGAAGGTATGTTCGAATTTAAGTCAAGGGTCCGCGCCGCATCGGACGGCAAGTTTCGAGACTGTGGATTGCCGTTCGGCTCCGGCGGCGGGCGGCATTGTTAGGCTGGGGCGATGATTCTCCTGACAGGGTTCGAACCGTTCGGCGGCGAAAGCACCAACCCGTCATGGACGGCTGCACGGGTGGCCGCGGCCCGGCTCCGCGCCGAGGGGCTCGACGCGCAGGCTGTGGAGCTGCCCTGCGTTTTCGGGGACTCCATCAGGGCGCTGGAGGAGGCGCTGGACCAGTACCGCCCGGAGCTGGTGGTCTGCGCCGGCCAAGCCGGCGGCAGGTCCCGGGTCTCGCTCGAGCGGATCGCGATCAACTGCGACGACGCGCGGATTCCGGACAACGCGGGCAAGGCCCCGGTGGACGAGCCCGTGGTTCCCGGCGGGCCGGCTGCGTACTTCAGCTCCCTGCCGGTGAAGGCAGCCCTCGCGGCGCTGACTGCCGCGGGGATCCCGGCCGAGGTTTCCCAGACAGCGGGGACCTACGTCTGCAACCACCTCTTCTACGGGCTGATGCATGCCCTGCGGCTTCGGCCGGGAAGCCGCGGAGGCTTTGTCCATGTTCCTTACGAGCCGGCCCAGCTGCCGCCGGGGAGCACTGATCCGTCCCTTCCCCTGGAACAGCTGGCGGAGGCGCTCGCCGTCGTCGTCCGGAGCGCGCTGGCGGCCGCAGCGGACCTCAAGATCGCCGCGGGAGCCACGCACTAAGGGCGCAGCCGCCCTCAGGCGAGCAGTTCCCACACGACGCCTACTGTGGCGCTGACGCTGGACTCTCCGGCCTCCACGGTCAGCGACTCCACGGCGGCGGCCCGCTGCATTTTCGCGACCGGGATGGGCGCCGGGTGCCCGGGCTGCTGCTCGAGCGAGACTACGTTGCCCAGGGAGGCCCCGGCGAGCGACGCGAAGTGCCCGGCCGTGGTGACGGCGTCCTGCCAGGCGGCCTCGCGGGCCCGGGCGGCGACGGCGGCGGGATCGGCAAAGCCGAGCTCCAGCCCGTTGAGCCGGACATCGTTGCCGCCGGCCGCGACCGCGGAGGCAATGACCTCCGACGACGTTCCCAGTTCCCGGATCCGGACACTCAGGACGGTGGACGCCAGGTATCCCGAGACGACCTGCCCCCGGCCCTCCTGCCAGTTCACCTCGGCCCGGACGTTGAGGCCCGACGTCGTGATGTCCGGATTGGTGACGCCGTGACCGCGGAGCGCCGCAGTGATGGCCGCGGAGACGCGGCCCGCCTCGCTGTACGCCGCGCCGACGTCCTCCCTGCGGCATTCGACGCCGATCGAGAGGGTCAGCAGGTCCGGGGCGGCTTCCGCGCTGCCGGATCCGGTGACTGAAATTGTCCTGGGACTGTCGGTCATGTCATGCCTCGTTCCGTTTCGGTTGGTCGGATCGTGTGCCGGGATCCGGTGACCGGTTCCGGATAGCCGCCGGCCTGGAGCCCTGCCTGGCGTTCGAAGAAATTACGTGAGCCGGGGTTGCCCGTCCGGAGCAGGGACCAGCCTGCCGCGAGGAAATACAACGGCAGGAAGGGAAGGCCCAGGCACCAGGCGTATTGGGTGCTGTGGCGCTCTTCGTGTCCCAGCAGCACGGGGTTGGCCAGGGCTTGTTCCGGCCCGGCGCGAAAGAGCACCACATTGCCCACCGTGAAGGCGGCGGCGACGGGCAGCCGCCAGCGGTAGCCGGTGGCAATGAGCAGTCCGCGGGGTCCGCGGCGGACGGGAGCGCGGGCACAGCCGGCCAGCAGCAACCCCAGCGGAGTTGTTGCATTCAGTACATTGGCCAGCTGCCGCAGCCGTTGTCCCGGCGTCATGAGGCCATGCTAGCCCCGCGAAGCTGTGCCGTTCGAAGAGCCGGGCCGGCCAGGGGGAGGGCGCCGCTGTCACGTTCGGGCACGGGGATGCGTTCAACTAGACTGGAGGCGAATGGCCGCCGGAGCGATTGAGGCGTGCCCTGCCCTTTGCCGGCGCACTGGTCCCGGAACCTTTCGAAGGTCCAGTGCCGCCGGCATGAACCGACTCGTAGCTAAGAACAGTAGATGACTGAAACTTTGCCGGGCGCCGGCGTCCCGAATCCTCTGGATGAAGCCGCTATCACCGCCGCTGTAGACCAGGCTGTTGCCGCTATTGCCGCTGCCTCCACGCTTGATGAACTCAAGGCCGTTCGCCTCGCCCACACCGGCGAAAAGTCCGCGCTGAGCCTGGCCAACCGTGGGATCGGCGGGCTGCCGAAGGACCAGAAGGCCGCCGCCGGCAAGCTCATGGGTGCCTCCCGCGGACGCGTCAACAAGGCGCTCGCGGACCGCACGGCCGAGCTGGAGGCAGAGAACGACGCGCGGATCCTGGTCGAGGAGACCGTGGACGTCACCGCAGCCCCGCGCCGCCGTCGTGCCGGTTCGCGCCACCCGCTGTCCACCCTGCAGGAACGCGTGGCGGACATCTTCGTCGGCATGGGCTGGGAAATCGCCGAAGGCCCTGAGGTCGAGTCCGAGTGGTTCAACTTCGATGCGCTGAACTTCAAGCCGGACCACCCCGCCCGCGAAATGCAGGACACCTTCTTCGTGGAGCCGCCCGAGGCCCACCTGCTGATGCGCACCCACACCTCCCCGGTGCAGGTCCGCTCCATGCTGGAACGCGAGCTGCCCATCTACGTCCTGTGCCCCGGCAAGGTGTTCCGCACCGATGAGCTGGACGCCACGCACACCCCGGTCTTCCACCAGTTCGAGGGCCTGGCCATCGACAAGAAGCTCAGCATGGCGGACCTCCGCGGCACCCTGGAGCACTTCGCGCGCCAGATGTTCGGCGACGAGGCCCAGATCCGGCTGCGTCCGAACTACTTCCCGTTCACCGAGCCGTCCGCGGAGCTGGACATCTGGCACCCGGGTGCCAAGGGCGGCCCCGGCTGGATCGAATGGGGCGGCTGCGGCATGGTCAACCCCAATGTGCTCCGCGCAGCCGGCATCGATCCGGATATCTATTCAGGTTTTGCCTTCGGCATGGGCATCGAGCGGACCCTGATGTTCCGCAACGAGGTCGGCGACATGCGCGACATGATCGAGGGCGACGTACGTTTCAGCGAGCACTTCGGGATGGAGATCTAACCGTGCGTATCCCAATTTCCTGGCTGCGTGAATTCGCGCAGGTACCGGCCGGAGCAACGGCCGAAGACGTGATGGCCGACCTGGTCAAGGTCGGCTTTGAAGAAGAGGCAGTCCACCGGCCCACGGACACCCTGCAGGGCCCCATCGTGGTGGGCCAGGTCCTGAGCATCGTCAAGGAACCCCAGACCAACGGCAAAACCATTAACTGGTGCCAGGTCCGGGTAGTCCCGGACGGACAGCCGCAGAGCCTCACCGGCGAGGGCATCGACCCCTCCGGCGTCCAGGGCATCATCTGCGGCGCGCACAACTTCGTGGCCGGCGACAAGGTGGTGGTCACCCTTCCCGGTGCCGTGCTGCCCGGCGATTTCCGCATTTCCGCACGCCAGACCTACGGCCACCTGTCCGCGGGCATGATCGCCTCCGTGCGCGAACTCGGCATCGGCGAGGACCACGACGGCATCTTGGTGCTGGCCAGGATCGGGCTGGACCCGGAAATCGGCACCGACGCCATGGAACTGCTCGGCCTCTATGACCAGGCCGCCGAAATCAACGTCACCCCGGACCGCGGCTATGCGTTCTCCCTCCGCGGCGTGGCCCGTGAGTACGCCCACGCCACGGGCACGTCCTTCACCGACCCGGCCTCCAGGGTCCAGGCACCCGTGGAACTGGCCGGCGGCTTCGGCGTGAAACTCAACGACGGCGCCCCGATCTACGGCAAGCCCGGCTGCGACCGTTTTGTGGCCCGCACTGTCCGCGGCGTCGACGCCGCAAAGCCCACGCCCCCGTGGATGACGTCCCGGCTCCGGCTCGCCGGCGTCCGCTCCATCTCCCTTCCGGTGGATATCTCCAACTACGTCATGCTCGAGCTCGGGCAGCCCATTCACTGCTACGACCTGGACAAGCTGTCCGGCGACATCGTGGTCCGCCGGGCGGTGGCCGGGGAAAAGATCACCACCCTGGACGGGAAGGAGCGCGCGCTCGACGCCGAGGACCTGCTCATCACCGACGGCTCCGGCGCGATCGGCGTCGCCGGTGTGATGGGCGGCGCCGCCACCGAGGTTTCCGATTCCACCACGAGCATTCTCGTGGAGGCGGCGCACTTCGACGAGGTGTCCATCGGGCGCTCCCGACGCCGGCATAAACTGCCGTCCGAAGCCTCCAAGCGCTTCGAACGCGGCGTCGACTGGCACATGGCGGGCATCGCCGCCCAGCGCGTCGTTGACCTGCTCGTCGAACTCGCCGGCGGCACCGCTGACGAGGCGGGAACCGACGTCGGGACCGCGCCGGACGCCGTCAGCATCACCCTTCCGGCCGGCTTTGCCGCCGCCCGGATCGGCATCGACTTCACCGAAGAACAGATCGTTACCTCGCTCGAGGACCTGGGTGCCGTCGTCGAGAAGAACGGCACCGCCGCCGGCCTCTGCTACGACGTCACGGCACCCAGCTGGCGGAACGACCTGGAGACGCCGGAGGACCTCACCGAGGAAATTGCGCGGCTGGTCGGCTACGACAAGATCCCGGCGACCCTGCCGGTGGCGCCCCCGGGCCGCGGCCTGACCCGCGTGCAGCTGCAGCGCCGGCGGCTGGTCCAGGCCCTGGCCGCCTCGGGCCTCACCGAGGTCCTTGCCTACCCGTTCGTCTCCAAGGCCGCCAACGACACCTTCGGGGTGGCCACGGAAGGAGCGCCGCACAAGTCGCTCAAGCTCGCCAACCCGATCAGCGAGGAGCAGGGCTACCTGCGCACGTCGATCCTGCCAGGCCTGATCGAGGTGGCCAAACGCAACCACTCGCGCGGGTTCCGCGACCTGGCGCTGTTCGAGGCCGGGCTCGTGTTCCTGCCGGGCGAGACGCTGGGCACGGCTTCCATCCCGCCGCTCGGCGCCAAGCCCAGCGATGAGGTGCTCGATGCCCTGTACGACGGCGTCCCGGACCAGCCGCTGTACCTCGCCGCCGTGTTGACCGGCCACGAGACGACAGCAGCCGCCGGCCACACGCCCCGTGCGTGGGACTGGGCGGATGCGCTGGACATCGCCCGGACCGCCGGCGACGTGCTCGGCGTCGAGATCGTGATCAGCCAGGGCCGGCACCAGGCCTTCCACCCGGGACGGGCCGCACAGCTGGCGCTCCGCACCGGCGAGGTGGTGGGCTACGCCGGTGAACTGCACCCGAAGCTGCTGGCCGCGCACGACATGCCTCCCCGCTCGGTGGCCGTCGAGTTCAACGCCGACGCCCTCTTCGACGCCGCAGCCGACGTCATTGTCGCCCGGCACATCTCCACCTACCCGGTGGCCACCCAGGACGTCGCCCTCGTGGTGCCGCAGGAGGTCCCGGCGGAAGAGGTGCTGGCGGCCCTGCGCGAGGGAGCCGGCGGGCTGCTCGAGGACGTCGCGCTCTTCGACGTGTACGCGGGCAAAGGCATCGAGGACGGCAAGAAGTCGCTGGCGTTCAGCCTGCGCTTCCGCGCCGGGGACCGGACGCTGACCGCCGACGAGGCGTCCGTGGCCCGCGAGAGCGCTGTGGCGCTCACCCATGAGCGCTTCGGAGCAGTCCAACGCTAGACGTGCCCGGAGCCCTGGACGTTACCGGAATCCCGGGTGTTTCCGGGGTCGCCGTCCGGTCCGTGCGTCTGGCCGACGCAGGACCGGACGGCGAGGCGTTCCTCGACCCCGCGGAACGCGGGCGTGCCGCGCAGCTCAGGGACGCGTCAGCCCGGCGGGACTTCCTGGCTGGCAGGGTCGCGCTACGGGGCTTTGCCGCCGGGATCCTTGGCGTCGGACCCGGGAACCTGACAGCTGCCTCTGTCTGCCCGGACTGCGGAACGGACCAGGATCACGGCCGGCCCGGCTACGTGATCGGCGGCGCCCCGGCGGGCCTCGCCCTGAGCCTGTCGCGCTGCCGTGGCTGGGCGGTGGTGGCCGCAGGGCCGGCCGCCGTCGCTGGGGCGGCAATCGGCATCGACCTGGAGCACCGCTTAGGGGTCCGTTTTGACGGGTTCGACGACGTCGCGCTCACCTCTGCGGAACGGCGGCTGCTCGGCGGCCTCGCGCCGGAACGGCGGGACCACTTCCGGACCCGGGCCTGGGCCCGCAAGGAGGCCCTGCTCAAGGCCAGCGGCACCGGACTGCGGGTCAACCCCGCGTCGGTGGAGGCATTTGCCCGGCCCGCAGACGGCACCGTCCTGCTGGACCTCGACACCACCGCGCTGGGCCTGCCGGAGGGTTTCGCTGCCGCGCTGGCAGTCCTGCCGGTGCGTTGACTTCCGTGGCCGCCGACGCTCGGCCTCCCCACTGACTGCGGCAGCTGCTTCAGATGCTGTTTCCCGGCGCCCGCAGCCGCCCGCGAGGCGCGGGATTCAGATCCTGTTCTCGCATCGCCCAACCATATCTTCTCAGTGCGGCAGCGGGGGAAGGGCTTCCTCGTACAGCCAGGGGTGCAGCAGGGCTTCGGCGTCGATGCCGGTGGCGCGGTCCGCGGCCAGGATGAACTGGGACGTTGACACGGATCCATGGCGGTGCTGCCCGGCCCAGTCGTGCAGCAGGGCAAAAAACGCCAGGTCGCCGCAGCGCAGTCGCAGGGCGTGCAGGGCCAGGGCGCCGCGCTTGTAGACGCGGTCATCGAACATCCGCTCCGGCCCCGGGTCGCCGACCAGCAAGTCCTGGCTGCCGGCGCGGAGTTTCCGCCACGCGGCGGCAGCCCGGTTCGCCACGGGCAGGACCCCGGCTTCCTCGGACCAGATCCATTCCGCGTAGCAGGCAAACCCTTCGTGCAGCCAGATGTCCCGCCACGATGCCGCCGTCAGCGAGTTCCCGAACCACTGGTGCGAGAGTTCGTGGGCAATGAGCCGCTGCGACTCCCAGTCCAGTCCCAGATGGTTGGGACCGAAGATGGAGAGGGTCTGCGCCTCAAGCGGGATCTCGAGCTCGTCCTCCGCCACCACCACGGTGTATTCGGCGAAGGGGTACGGGCCGAAGCAGTTCGTGAAGGTGCGCATCATGGCGGACTGGCGCGTGAGCCCGCTGCGGGCACGCTCCGCCAGGGCCGGCGGAACAGCCGCGTACTGCGGCACCTGCGCCCCCGGCCCCCCCGGGTTGAGGGCGAGAAGCTCGTAGCGGCCAATCTGGACCGTGGCAAGGTACGTGGACATTGGCTCGGACTGTTCATAGACCCAGGTCTGGCGGCTCGCCCGGGTGGTGTGGGAGAGGAGTACCCCGTTACACACGGCGCGGTAGTTGGCGTCCGTCGTCACGCTGATCCGGTAGCTGGCCTTGTCCCGGGCATGGTCATTGCAGGGAAACCAGGAAGGGGCACCGTTGGGCTGGCCGGCCACAAGCACCCCGTCGGTAAGTTCCTCCCAGCCCACCTCGCCCCACAACCCGCGCCGGGGCGAGGGGTTGCCTTCGTAGCGGATGTCCAGAGTGAATTCCTCGCCGGGCAGCAGGGCGGCCTCGGGGACGACGACGAGCTGCTCGGCGCGCTGGCTGAATTTCCGCACCCGGCGGCCGCTCAGGTGGACCTTGGTGGCCCGGAGGCCGGCCAGGTCCAGGACGATGGCCGACGTCGGATGCCGCGTCACCGCGTGGACAAGGGCGCGCGCGTTCAGGCGGTTGCTGCTGAGCTTGTAGTCCAGATCGATTTCATAGCGGGTGACGCGGTAGGCGTTGGTGCCTTGGCCCGGCAGGTAGGGATCCGGCGCACCGGATTCTTTCGACAACGACGGCGGCGCGCCGCCGGTGCTCGCTGCTGGGCTGGAACTTGGGGCGCTGGGACTCATAGAACCGGTCTTTCGCGATTGCAGGTGCGGTGTGGCGGGACGGGGTGTGGCTACGTGGGCCTGGGGGCCGGCTCGGCCGGCCCGACCCACGGGCTGACCGGATTACCCATCCAATAGGACCCGGCCGGCACAGTTTCACCCCGCATGACCAGGGATGCCGGTCCCACCGTGCCGCCCCTGGCGATCCGGGCCTGCGGGAGGATGACTCCGTGCGGGCCCATGGTTGCTCCGTCTTCGAGCGTAACAGTGTCGATGCTCATCACACGGTCGTGGAACAGATGCGTCTGAACCACACAGCCGCGGTTGACGGTGGAATTCCTGCCAAGGGTGACAAGGTCCGCTTCCGGGAGCCAGTAGCTCTCACACCAGGTGCCCGCACCGATATTCGCGCCGAGGGCCCGGAGCCACCAGATCAGGGCCGGCGTTCCACTGGCCGCGCGGGCGAACCAGGGCGCGCTCACCATCTCGATAAAGGTGTCCACCACCTCGTTGCGCCAGATGAAAGAGCTCCACAAGGGATGCTCGCCGGGGCGGATCCGCCCCACGAGGAGCCATTTGGCCACGACGGCGCTCCCGGCCGCCACGGCGCCGGCCAGCAGGATCACAATGCCGCCCAGGACCGCGGCAATCCCGTAGTTGAACGCGGTGGCCAGCCAGTCGAAGGCGAGGAAGACCCCGGCAGCGACCGCGACCGTCGCCACGACCGGGACAAAGCGGCACAGTTCCCAGAGCGCCCGGGCGACCTTGAGCCTCATCGGCGGCTGATACGTGCGGCTGTCATCGGAGGCGATCGCGGTGCGCCGGAGCCGCACGGGCGGGCTGCCCAGCCACGACGTCCCGGACTTGGCCTTTGCGGGCGTCGCCGAGAGCACCGCGACGAGGGAGTTCTTGGGCACGTTCCGGCCGGCGGCCGTCATGCCGGAGTTGCCGAGGAAGGAGCGTTTTCCGATCTTGGCGGGGGCAATCCGCAACCAGCCGCCGTCGAGCTCGTAGGAGGCCACCATGGTGTCGTCGGCCAGGAAGGCGCCTTCCCCCACGGTGGTCATTTTGGGGATCAGGAGGACGGTGGAGGCCTCGACGTTCTTGCCGATCCTGGCGCCGAGCAGTCGAAGCCAGACCGGCGTGAACAAGCTCGCGTAGACCGGGAAGAGCAGGTCGCGGGCCAGGTCCAGAACCCGTTCGGTGGCCCAGACCTGCCAGCCGATCCGGCTGCGGACCCGGTAGTAGCCCGGGGCCAGCCCGAGGCCGAGGAGCCGGGTGGTGGCGAGGATCAGCACAAGGTTGGCCAGGAACCACACGAGTGCGGCCGGCGGGAGGGAGAGCGCCAGTTGGGGCAGGGCCTCGGAGAGTGATTCCCTGCCCTGAATGAAGAAGAACACCACCAGCGCTGCGGCGACGGCGGAGACGATGGGGATCAGGGCCAGCACGGCCGAGGCCGTGGCGAAGCCGGCGAACCAGAGCCTGCCGATCAGGGCGTGCTCCGGGGCCGCGTCAGGCCAGGAGTGCTTGGCCTTGCCCCGCCGTTCGGCCGGGGAGCCCGCGACCAGTTGCCCGGCCTTGACCTTTCCCAGCACGGCCGAGCCGGGCTCCACCTGGGCCCCGGCGCCAATGGTGGCCCCGGGCATGAGGGTGCTCCGCGCGCCCACGGTGGCACCGGCGCCGATATGGATGGCCCCGATGTGAACGATGTCGCCATCGATCCACCAGCCGGACAGATCCACTTCCGGTTCAATGTTGCAGCCGCTGCCGAGGGTGAGCAGCCCAGTCACCGGAGGCAGGGAGTGGAGCTGGACGTTGTTGCCGATCTTCGCCCCGAGGGCCCGGGCGTAGTAGGGCACCCAGGGCGCGCTGGCGAGGCTGACGGCGCTGGCCAGGTCCTGGATCTGCTCGGCCAGCCAGAGGCGCAGGTGTACCCGCCCGGAGCGGGGATAGGTTCCGGGCACCAGGTTCCGGAGCAGGATCCGCGCGGCGGCCACGGAGATCAGCATCCGGCCCGCCGGGCTCACGAACACGAGCCAGGAGGCGGCCACCCACCACCAGGACAGCGTGGGTGCGGCACTGAATCCTGCCAGTGCCGACAGCAGGTTGTTGGCGGCCATCAGGTAGGTCAGCCAGCGCATGCCCACGAGGATGTGCAGCGGTATCCCCATCAGCGTCTGGAAGACCTGTGACTTGCGGGCCGTGGGGCGGACGGTGCGTTCCGGGGCGGGGCCGGCCCCGCCCTCGGGCAGCGACTGCCGGGCGACGTCGATGAGGGCACCGATCCGCGGGGTGGCGTAAATGTCCGCGACCGTGATAGTGGGGTAGCGGGCACGGAGGGCCGAGACGAGCTGGGCCGCCGCGAGGGAGCCGCCCCCGTAGGCGAAGAAATCGGCGTCGAGGCTGCTGACCGCGGCGCCCAATACGGCGCTCCACTGTTCCACGATCCAGTGCGCGTCCTCCGGCAGGTTCAGCGGCGCGTTGTCGGCGTCGGCTGCCCCGGCGCCGGCCAGCGGCCAGGGGAGTGCGTGACGGTCGACCTTGCCGCTGGTCTTGGTGGGCAGCGAGTCCACCAGGGTCAGCATGGGGATCAGCGGTGCCGGCAGGCTCGTGCCCAGGAGCTCACGCGCCGCAGCCAGGTCGATGTCCACACCGGACACGGGGGCGAGGTAGCCGACCAGTATCTGGTTCCCGGCCGCCGTCGTCTGGACAGCGGCGGCTGCTCCTGCAACGCCCGGGAGCCGCTGGAGCGCGGCGTCGATCTCGCCGAGTTCGATCCGGCGGCCGCCGAGTTTGACCTGCTCGTCCGCGCGTCCCTGGAAGATCAGGCCTGCCGCCTCGTAGCGGACCAGGTCTCCGGAGCGGTAGGCCCGGTCCCAGCCCAACGAGGGCATCGGCGCGTATTTCTCCGCGTCCTTTGCCGGGTCGAGATAACGGGCCAGGCCGACGCCGCCGATGATCAGCTCGCCCACCCCGCCTTCGCCGACGGGCAGGGAATCGGCATCGACGACGGCCAGGTCCCAGCCGTCCAGCGGCAGGCCGATCCGGATCGGTCCGGGACCGCCCAGCGGCGCCGCGCAGGCGACGACCGTGGCCTCGGTGGGGCCGTAGGTGTTCCAGACTTCACGGCCTTCGACGGCGAGCCGTTCCGCGAGTTCAGGCGGGCATGCCTCGCCGCCGAAGATCAGCAGCCGGACGCTTTCGAGGGATTCCACCGGCCACAGTGCGGCCAGCGTGGGCACGGTCGAGACCGCCGTGATGCCGTTGCTGATCAGCCACGGTCCGAGGTCCATCCCCGTCCTGACCAGGGCGCGGGGAGCCGGCACGAGGCAGGCGCCATGCCGCCAGGCGAGCCACATCTCCTCGCAGGACGCATCGAAGGCGACGGACAGCCCGGCCAGGACACGGTCCTGGGGCCCCATGGGTTCGTCCTGGAGGAAAATCCGTGCCTCGGCGTCGACGAACGCCGCCGAGGACCGGTGCTGCACGGCGACGCCCTTGGGCGTTCCGGTGGAACCCGAGGTGAAGATGACCCACGCGTCATCGTCCGGGCCGGGCGTCCGGGCCGAGGGAAACGGCCGGGGCCGCTTGCCGTCAGTGACAATCTCGCCGCCGCCGCGCAGGATGCCCGCGACCCGTGCCTCGCCGAAGACGAGCTTGGCCCGTTCGTCAGGGTCGTCAGCGTCCACCGGAACGTACGCCGCCCCAATCAGCAGCACGGCGAGGATGGAGATGTAGAGCCGGTTGGTGCCCGAGGGTATGCGGACGCCGATTTTGTCTCCGGCGCCCAGGCCAGCCAGATGCAGCTCCCGTGCCGCGGCCCGCACCGCCGCAAGCAATTCGGTGTAGCTCAGCGATTCACGGCCGTCGTCGAGGGCTGACGCGTCCGGGAACCGCTCTGCGGTCTCCTGCAGGATGTCAATCAGCGTCCGCTCCGGCGGCGCGGACAGCGATCCCGGAAGCTGCGCCGGATAGAGACGGCCGGCGGCCATCCGGGTCGCGGCTGCGGGAGCTGAGCCGGGCGGTGCGGGATGATCGCTGGGATGCTGGTGCTCAGTCACTGCGGCATTGTCTCCGGGCTAGATGAATGGATGATGTCCGGATTCACTTTCTGGTCTTTCTGCGCTGGCCGGACGTTTGGATGCCGTTTCGCCGGTTCCTGGACCCAGCCCCCCACGCTGCGGTGCAGGCGGGGGGCCTCACGGGACCAGGATGACTTTGCCGGTGGTGCGGCGCTGTTCGAGGTCCTCGTGGGCCCGGGCGGCGTCCGCGAGGTCGTAGCGCCCGCCGATCCGGACCTTGAGGCTTCCGTTGGCTACCGCCGCGAACAGCTCGTCGGAGCGCCAGCGGCGTTCCTGGGCGGTAAGCAGGAAGTGGCTAATCGTCGGCCGCGTCAGGTACAGCGAGCCGCCGGCGTTCAGCCGCTGCGGATCGACGGGCGGCACCGGGCCGGACGCGGCACCGAAGAGCACCAGGGTTCCGCGGATGCGCAGGGCGGCGAGGGAGCCGTCGAACGTGTCCTTCCCGACGCCGTCGTAGACCACGTCCGCGCCGGTCCCGTGGGTCAGTTCGCGCACCTTGGCGGCGAAGCCGTCGTAGCGCAGCACGTGCTCGGCCCCGGCCTCGCGGGCCAGCTGTTCCTTCTCGTCGGTGGAGACCGTGGTGATGACCCGTGCGCCCTTGGCCTTGAGCAGCTGGATCAGCAGGAGGCCGACGCCGCCGGCCCCGGCGTGGAGGAGGACGGTGTGGCCGGCCTCCACCTTGAAGGAGGAGTTGATCAGATAGTGCGCCGTGATGCCTTGCAGGGGCAGGGCGGCGGCCGTGAAATCGTCGACGCCGCGCGGGACAGGCAAGGCCTTGTCTGCGTCGATCAGGGCGTAGCCGGCGTAGCAGCTGGTGCCTTCGGCCGTGGCGACCCGGTCACCGGGGGAGAAGCCCGTAACGGCGTCGCCGCATTCCTCCACGGTGCCCGAGGCCTCGGAACCGGGGGTGAAGGGATAAGACACCTTGTAGGCGCCGCTGCGCTTGTACGTGTCGATGAAGTTCACGCCGACGGCGGAGACCCTGACCAGCAGCTGGCCGGGTCCCGGAACCGGTCGCTCCACCTCGGCAGGTGCGAGAACCTCCGGGCCGCCTGCCTCGCGGGCGAGAATTGCGTGCATCATGTGTGTCCTTCGCTGGGCTGGATGCTCCGGGGCTGGATTATCAGGGACTGAAAATTCCCTGGGCTGGATATTCCCTGCCGGGATTTCCTGACCGTGTTCCTGCACCCATCCTAGGGACTCCGGCGCCAACGACGAAGTGACGGCCGGTCAGCGGCCGTCACGTCGGGTCAAACAAATTACCGGTGCCCTCCGCAGGGCACGTGCGCCGGTGCGAAGGCCCGCACGCGGCCTAGAAGCGGCGCGTCACGGTGGCCATCGGGCACTCGAAGTGGCGTCCGGCGGAGAGGCCCACCTCGTTGAGGTACCGGACGATGATGCCGTAGGACTGCAGCAGTGTGGTTTCCGTGTACGGAACCTGGTGTTTCGCGCAGAACTCGCGGACGATCACGGCGGCCTTGTCGAGCTGCGGGCGCGCCATGTCGGGGAAGAGGTGGTGTTCGGCCTGGCGGTTGAGGCCGCCGAGCAGGATGTCCATGAAGCGGCCGCCGGAGATGTTCCGGGACGTCAGGACCTGGCGGCTGAAGAAGTCCACGCGGCTGTCCGCCGGCAGGACCGGCATGCCCTTGTGGTTCGGCGCGAAGGAAGCGCCCATGTAGAAACCGAAGACGGCGAGCTGGACGCCGATGAAGGCCAGCGCCATGCCCCACGGCAGGAACGTGAAGGCCAGAACCGGCAGCAGGCTCAGCCGGACGGCGAGGATCGGAATTTCAACCCAGCGGTGCGTGACCTTGGCGCGCTGGAAGATGAACCTGATCGAATCGATCTGCAGGCCCAGTCCCACGAGGAACAGCAGCGGGAAGAACAGCCAGCCCTGCTTGCGGGTGAGAAAGGAGAACCGTCCCTGCCGGGTGGCGGCAGCCTCCGGAAAGAACGCGATGGCGCCGGTGGCGATATCCGGGTCCTTGGATATGACGTTGGGGTGGTTGTGGTGCGCGCCGTGCTTCTGCTCCCACCAGGAGTAACTGATGCCGGCGACCGAGGTCGCGAGCAGCCGTGCGGCCCAGTCGTTGGCGCGGCGGGAGGCGAAAATCTGCCGGTGCCCGGCCTCGTGCGCCAGGAAGCTCAACTGGGTGCAGAGAATGCCCAGGGCCGCAGCGATCAGGAGCTGGAACCAGCTGTCGCCGATGAGGGCGAAACCAAACCACGTGGCGGTCATCAGCAGCACCAGGATGGAGAACACCGTGACGTAGAAGCGGACCCGCCGTTCGAGCAGGCCCGCGGACTTCACCGTCTTGAGCAGCTCCGAATAGCTCAGGACCACGGCGTTCGGTTGCCGGACCCGCGATTTCGGGGGCTCTGAGGCGGTAAGGGTGGGAGTCATGTAGGGCGTGCCTCGTAACTGTCAAGGGCAACGCTGCGGCCGACATTCGGAGCGCACGGTCTGGATCACCCTCCGCCCAGCATACGCTCCCCGCATGTGCCTTGGCCGGGACACGACCCCGCTGATGCATAAATATCGGCATCTATGCATACTCTTGCTGTAGAGTGGACGCTATGACTATTTCTGTTGCCGTCTCCGGCGCAAGCGGTTATGCCGGCGGCGAGGTGTTGCGGCTCCTCGCCGGTCATCCGGACGTCATGATCGGCGCCATCACGGCGCACAGCAACGCCGGTTCCAGACTAGGGGAATTGCAGACGCATCTCCACGGTCTCGCCAGCCGCCTCCTCGAAGACACCACAGTGGAAAACCTGGCCGGACACGACGTCGTGTTCCTGGCCCTTCCGCACGGCGCCTCCGCCGCGATCGCCGCGCAACTGCCCGCCGGCACCCTGGTCATCGATGCCGGTGCCGACCACCGCCTGGCGGACCCGGCGGCCTGGGAAAAGTTCTACGGATCGCCGCACGCCGGCGCCTGGCCCTACGGACTGCCCGAACTTCCCGGCCAGCGCGAGGCACTCCGCGGCGCCAAACGGATCGCCGTGCCGGGCTGCTACCCGACGTCGGCCCTGCTGGCCCTCACCCCGGGATTCAGCAACCACCTGCTGCAGGCCGACGACGTCGTCATCGTTTCCGCGTCCGGCACGTCCGGGGCCGGCAAGGCCGCCAAAGTCAACCTGATCGGTTCCGAGGTCATGGGCTCCATGAGCCCCTACGGCGTCGGCGGCGGACACCGGCACACGCCCGAGATCGAACAGGGGCTCTCCAGGGCCCTGAATGCTCCCGTGACCGTCTCCTTCACGCCCACGCTGGCCCCGATGAGCCGCGGCATCCTCACCACCGCCACGGCCAAGGTGCGTCCCGGCGTCACCGCCGAGGAGCTCCGCGGCGCCTGGAGCGAGGCGTACGACGACGAGCCGTTCGTCCACCTGCTGCCCGAGGGCCGGTGGCCCGCCACGAAATCCGTGCAGGGTTCCAACCATGCCGTCATGCAGCTGGCGCTCGACACCCACACCGGCCGCGTGATCGTCACGTGCGCCATTGACAACCTGACCAAGGGGACCGCCGGCGGCGCCGTGCAGTCCATGAACATCGCCCTCGGCCTGGCGGAAACCGCCGGCCTCGATCTGCAGGGAGTTGCCCCGTGAGTATCACCGCACCCCAGGGATTCCGCGCCGCCGGCGTCACCGCCGGCCTCAAGGCCTCCGGAAACCCGGACCTCGCCCTCGTGGTCAACGACGGGCCCTCGAAGGCCGCCGCAGCCGTGTTCACCTCCAACCGGGTGGCAGCGGCCCCCGTGCACTGGTCCCGCGAGGTGGTCAGGGACGGCCGCGTGGACGCAGTGATCCTCAACTCCGGCGGAGCCAACGCCTGCACCGGCCCGCTGGGCTTCCAGAACACGCACACCACGGCCGAGAAGACCGCCGAGGCTCTCGGCCTATCCGCGACGGACGTTTTCGTGTGTTCCACCGGCCTGATCGGCGAGCAGCTGCCCATGGACAAAATCCTGGCCGGGATCGGTTACGCCACAGCGGCCCTCACCACGGACGGCGGATCCGACGCCGCCGCCGCGATTATGACCACGGACTCCGTCTCCAAGCAGGCCGTGTTCACCGGCACCGACGCCGAAGGAAACGGGTTCACCATCGGCGGCATGGCCAAGGGCGCCGGCATGCTCGCCCCGGGGCTCGCCACCATGCTGGTGGTCCTGACAACGGACGCGCAGGTCCAGCCGGAGATGCTCGACGTCGTTCTGCGCGACGCCACCCGCGTCACCTTCGACCGGGCGGACTCGGACGGCTGCATGTCCACCAACGACACCGTGGTGCTGCTGGCCTCCGGCGCTTCCGGATCGGTTCCCTCCGCCACCGCGTTCGGTGCCGGACTGACCCAGGTGTGCGCGGAGCTGGCCCGCCAGCTCATCGGCGACGCCGAGGGTGCCAGCCACGACATCGCCATCCGCACGTTCAACGCCGCGAGCGAGCGGGACGCGGAAACTGTGAGCCGCGCCGTCGCCCGCTCCAATTTGTTCAAGACGGCGATTTTCGGCAAGGACCCCAACTGGGGCCGCGTGCTCTCCGCCGTCGGCACCACCGACGCGGCGTTCGAGCCGGACCAGCTCAACGTGTCCATGAACGGCGTGCAGATCTGCCGCAACGGCAGCATTGGTGATGACCGCAACCTCGTGGACCTCGAACCCCGCGAGGTGCTCGTTGAGATCGATCTGCAGGCCGGCGACGCCGAGGCCACCATCCTGACCAACGACCTCACGCACGAGTACGTGCACGAAAACAGCGCCTACTCCAGCTAGGCCCGTCCGGGAAGGACGAACACCCATGAACACCCAGACCCGCGAGACCACCTCCATGTCAGATGCCCGGGGCAAGGCAGGCACCCTGGTCGAGGCCCTGCCCTGGATCCAGCGCTTCGCCGGCACCACCATGGTGATCAAATACGGCGGCAACGCCATGGTCAACGACGAGCTCCGCCGTGCCTTCGCCGAGGACGTCGTCTTCCTGCACCACGTCGGGATCCATCCGGTGGTGGTGCACGGCGGCGGCCCGCAGATCAACGCCATGCTCAGCCGGCTCGGGATTGAGTCCGAGTTCAAGGGCGGGCTGCGCGTCACGACGCCCGAGGCCATGGACGTGGTCCGGATGGTCCTCACCGGCCAGGTGGGACGCGAACTCGTGGGCCTGATCAACTCGCACGGCCCGTACGCCGTCGGGATGTCCGGGGAAGACGGCGGCCTGCTGCGCGCGGTCCGCACCGGCACCGTGGTGGACGGCGAAGAGGTGGACCTGGGCCTCGTCGGGGAAGTCGTCGGCGTGAACCCCGAGGGCATCCTGGACATCATCGCGGCCGGCCGGATCCCGGTGATCTCCACCGTGGCGCCGGAGATCTTCGACGACAGCGCGGCAGAGAGCACCCTGCGCGCGCAGACCACCGGGCAGGTCCTGAACGTCAACGCGGACACCGCAGCCGCGGCCCTGGCCGAGGCCCTCGGCGCCTCCAAGCTGGTCATCCTCACCGACGTCGAGGGCCTGTACGCCAACTGGCCCGACCGCTCCTCGCTGATTTCCTCGCTGACGGTCTCGGAACTGCGCGGGCTGCTGCCGAGCCTGGAATCGGGCATGATCCCGAAAATGGAAGCCTGCCTCAAGGCCGTCGACGGCGGCGTGGAACGCGCGCACATCGTGGACGGCAGGCTGCCGCACTCGATGCTGCTGGAAACCTTCACGACTGCGGGCATCGGCACGCAGGTCGTCCCGGACGAGGACAACGCATGAACCAGCTGGAAAAATCCCCCGAACTCAGCGACATCGTCGGGACCCGCGGACCCGGCACGGGAGCCGACTGGCTGGCCCGCTACTCCTCCTCGCTCCTGGGTGTGTTCGGCACCCCGCAGCGCGTCCTGGTCCGCGGTGCCGGCTGCCTCGTCTGGGACGCCGACGGCAAGGAATACCTCGACCTGCTGGGCGGGATCGCCGTCAACGCGCTCGGCCACGCGCACCCCTTCGTGACCTCCGTGATCTCCAGCCAGCTCGCCACCCTGGGCCACGTCTCCAACTTCTTCACGAGCCCCACCCAGATCGCCCTGGCCGAGAAGCTTCTGGAACTCAGCCACGCGCCGGCCGGTTCCAAGGTGTTTTTCGCCAACTCCGGCACCGAAGCCGTCGAGGCGGCCTTCAAGCTGGCCCGGCGCAATACCGGCGCCAGTCCGGACAACACAGTGAAGCCCCGCACCAAAATCATTGCCCTCGAGGGCGCCTTCCACGGCCGCACCATGGGCGCCCTCGCGCTCACCGCGAAGGAAGCGTACCGGGCGCCGTTCGCCCCGCTGCCCGGCGGCGTCGAACACATCCCCTTCGGTGACATCGACGCGCTCCGGGCTGCGGTGGACGAGACCACCGCCGCCGTTTTCCTAGAACCGATCCAGGGGGAGGCGGGCGTCCGGCCGCTGCCACCCGGGTACCTGCAGGCCGCGCGGGAGGCCACAAGTGCCGCCGGCGCCCTGCTGATCCTGGACGAGGTCCAGACCGGCATCGGCCGCACCGGCAAGTGGCTCGCCAGCGAGGACGCCGGGATCGTGCCCGACGCCGTCACCCTCGCCAAGGGCCTCGGCGGCGGCTTCCCGATCGGCGCGCTCGTGACCTTCGGGCCGGCAACGTCCGCGCTGCTGACCGCCGGCCAGCACGGGACCACGTTCGGCGGCAACCCGGTGGCCACCGCGGCGGCCCTGGCCACCCTGCACGTCCTGGAAAACCAGCAGGTCCTGGCACATGTCCGGGTTGTGGGGGAGCACCTGCGGGCCGGCCTCGCCGGAATTGACGGCGTGACCGAGGTCCGCGGCGAAGGACTGCTGATCGGCTTTGACCTGGACGCCGACGTCGCCCCCGCCGTTGTGGCCGCAGGCCTTGAGGCGGGCTTCATCATCAACAGCCCTGGCCTGCACACGATCCGCCTCGCGCCGCCGCTGATCCTGACCACCAGCCAGGCCGACCTCTTCCTCGCGGCACTGCCCGCCCTCCTCCGCACCGCAAAGGACGCCCAGTGAATACGACCGTGACCACCCGCCACTTCCTTAAGGACACCGACCTCACCCCCGCCGAGCAGGCCGAGGTCCTGGACCTTGCCGTCCGGATGAAGGCGGCCCCCTACAGCGTGCAGCCGTTCGCGGCGGAGGGCAGCGGACGCAAGACCGTTGCCGTGATCTTCGACAAGACCTCCACCCGGACGCGCGTCTCCTTCGCCACCGGCGTCGCGGACATGGGCGGCAACGCGCTCATCATCAACCCGGGCGAGGCGCAGATCGGCCACAAGGAATCCGTCGAGGACACCGCCAGGGTCCTGGAGCGCATGGTGTCCACGATCGTCTGGCGCACCGGAGCCCACGCCGGGCTCCTCGCCATGGCGGCGAACTCCCGGGTGCCGGTCATCAACGCCCTGTGCGATGACTACCACCCGTGCCAGCTCCTGGCCGACCTGCTCACCATCAAGGAGCACAAGGGCGGCCTGGCCGGCCTGACCATGAGCTACCTCGGCGACGCCGCCAACAACATGGCCAATTCCTACCTGCTGGCCGGCGTCACAGCCGGCATGCATGTCCGCGTCGCCGGACCCGACGGCTACTTGCCGTCCGCGGAGATCATCGCGGCGGCCGAGGACCGGGCGGCGGAGACCGGCGGCTCGGTGCTCGTCACGGTGGACGCCGCCGAGGCGCTGCTCGGCGCCGACGTCGTCGCCACCGACACCTGGGTCTCCATGGGCCAGGAAGAGGAGAAGGAAGCCCGGCTGCAGCTGTTCCGCAGCTACGCCGTGGACGAAGCGGCGATGAAGCTCGCGGCGCCGGACGCCGTCGTGCTCCACTGCCTGCCCGCCTACCGGGGCTATGAGATCGCCGCAGCCGTGATCGACGGCCCGCAGTCCATCGTCTGGGATGAGGCCGAGAACCGGCTGCACGCCCAGAAGGCCCTGATGGCCTGGCTGATGCACCGCTCCGGCCTCGCCGTGGTTGAAGGACTGGCGCCGCTTGAGGGACCCGCGTAGTGTCCGCCCAGCCCGCTTCACCGGGGGCCAGCCCGGCCACCAAAACCGCCCGGCAGGCGCGCATCACCGCGATCCTGACCGGCGAGTCGGTCCGCTCGCAGGCGGAACTGGCGGCCCTGCTCGCGGACGACGGCGTCCAGGTCACCCAGGCCACGCTGTCCCGGGACCTCGTGGAACTGCGTGCCGTCCGGGTCCGGGGCAAGGACGGCGTGCTCGTCTACGCGGTGCCGGGGGAGGGCGGGGAACGGGCGGTCAAGAGCGGCGTGACCCAGGAGATCCTCGACGCGCGGCTGGCCCGGCTCTGCGGGGAACTGCTGGTTACCGCCGAAGCGTCCGCGAACATCGTGGTGCTCCGGACGCCGCCGGGGGCGGCCAACTTCCTGGCCCTGGCCATCGACCACTCCGTGATGCCCTCGATCCTGGGCACGATCGCGGGGGACGACACCTTGCTGCTGGTGACCCGCGATCCGCTTGGCGGCGCGGCCCTGGCGGCCCGGTTCCTGCAGCTCGCCGAGGAAGCCGGCCAATAAACTTGCACCAGAGAACTTGCACCACAGAATTAAGAACCAAACAACTAAGGAGCATGTGAAGTGACTGAGCGTATTGTGCTGGCCTACTCCGGTGGCCTCGATACTTCCGTAGCCATCGGCTGGATCGGTGAAGCGACCGGCGCCGAGGTCATCGCCGTGGCGGTCGACGTCGGACAGGGTGGCGAGTCGCTGGAGACGATCCGCCAGCGTGCCCTGGGCTGCGGCGCCGTCGAAGCCTACGTGGCTGACGCGTCCGACGAGTTCGCCAATGAATACTGCATGCCCACGCTGAAGGCCAACGCCCTCTACCAGGGCCACTACCCGCTGGTCTCCGCGATCTCACGCCCGGTGATCGTCAAGCACCTGGTCAAAGCCGCCCGCGAATTCGGAGCCACCACCGTGGCGCACGGCTGCACGGGCAAAGGCAACGACCAGGTCCGCTTCGAGGTCGGCATCCAGACCCTCGGCCCGGACCTGAAGTGCATCGCGCCGGTCCGCGACCTCGCCCTGACCCGCGACAAGGCCATCGCCTTTGCCGAGGAAAAGGGGCTGCCGATCGAGACCACCAAGAAGAACCCCTACTCGATTGACCAGAACGTCTGGGGCCGCGCGGTCGAAACCGGGTACCTCGAGGACATCTGGAATGGTCCCACCAAGGACATCTACGACTACACCGCGACCCCGGAATTCCCGCCGGCCCCGGACGAGGTCACCATCTCCTTCGAGGCCGGCGTCCCGGTCGCGATCGACGGCGTCAAGGTCACCCCGCTGCAGGCCATCAAGGAACTCAACCGCCGCGCCGGTGCCCAGGGCGTCGGCCGGATCGACGTCGTCGAGGACCGCCTCGTCGGCATCAAGTCCCGCGAGATCTACGAGGCGCCCGGTGCCATGGCGCTCATCACCGCGCACAAGCACCTCGAGGACATCACCATCGAACGCGAACAGGCCCGCTTCAAGGCCACGGTGGGCCAGCGCTGGTCCGAGCTGGTCTACGACGGACAGTGGTTCTCGCCGCTCAAGCGCTCCCTCGACGCCTTCATCGAGGACACCCAGCGCTACGTCACCGGCGACATCCGCATGGTGCTGCACGGCGGCCAGGCGATCGTCAACGGACGCCGCTCGGAGACCTCGCTCTACGACTTCGACCTCGCCACCTACGACACCGGCGACACCTTCGACCAGTCGATGGCCCGCGGCTTCATCGAGCTGTGGGGCATGTCCGCCAAGGTTGCCTCGGGCCGCGACATCCGCGTCGCAGGCCAGTAGTGGCGTCGGCTACGAATACAGGTGCGCTGTGGGGCGGCCGGTTCGCCGGCGGCCCCGCGGACGCCCTCGCCGCGCTGAGCAAGTCCACGCACTTTGACTGGCGGCTGGCCCGCTACGACATCGCCGGGTCCAAGGCGCACGCCCGCGTGCTGCACAAGGCCGGACTGCTCGACGACACCGAGCTGGCAGGCATGCTCGACGCCCTGTCGCGGCTGGACGCGGACGTGGCCTCCGGCGCCTACCTGCCCGCGGAGTCCGACGAGGACGTGCACGGATCCCTGGAACGCGGCCTGATCGAGCGGGCCGGCACCCAGCTCGGCGGCAAGCTCCGCGCCGGCCGGTCCCGGAACGACCAGGTGGCGACGCTGGGCCGGATGTTCCTGCGCGACCACGCCCGGATCATCGCCCGCGGCGTGCTCGCCACGATCGACGCCCTCGTGGGCCAGGCCACGTCGCACCGCGGTGTGGCCATGCCGGGCCGCACCCACCTCCAGCATGCCCAGCCGGTCCTGCTCAGCCACCACCTGCTGGCCCACGCCTGGGCGCTGCTGCGCGATGTGCAGCGGCTTCAGGACTGGGACAAGCGCGCCGGGGTTTCGCCGTACGGCTCCGGCGCCCTGGCCGGCTCCTCGCTGGGCCTGGACCCGGAGGCCGTGGCCGCGGAGCTGGGCTTCTTCTCCGCCACGCACAACTCGATTGACGGCACCGCCTCCCGCGATGTCTTCGCCGAGTTCGCGTGGATCACGGCCATGATCGGCGTGGACCTGTCCCGGGTCTCGGAGGAAGTGATCCTCTGGGCCACCAAGGAATTCTCCTTCGTGACGCTGCACGATTCCTACTCCACCGGCTCCTCGATCATGCCGCAGAAGAAAAACCCGGACGTGGCCGAGCTCGCGCGCGGCAAGGCCGGCCGGCTGATCGGGAACCTGACCGGGCTGCTGGCCACCCTGAAGGGGCTGCCGCTCGCGTACAACCGCGACCTGCAGGAGGACAAGGAACCGGTCTTCGACGCCGCCGACACCCTGGAGGTCCTGCTTCCGGCCGTCTCCGGCATGATCGCGACCCTGACGTTCAACACCGAACGGATGGAATCGCTGGCTCCTCTTGGCTTCGCGCTGGCCACGGACATCGCCGAATGGCTGGTCCGCCAGGGTGTTCCGTTCCGCGAGGCGCATGAGCTCTCCGGTGCCGCGGTGAAGCAGGCCGAAACCCGCGGCGTCGAGCTCTGGGACCTGACGGATGAGGAATACGCCGCCATCTCGGAGCACTTGACGCCGGAGGTCCGCACGGTCCTGTCCACCGAGGGCTCGCTGAACAGCCGGAATTCCCAGGGCGGCACCGCGCCGGCCGCCGTCGAGCGCCAGTTGCTGGCCCTTGAGGGCGAGCTCGCCGGCGTCCGCCGGTACGCGGGCGAGTAACCGGGGCGGGCATCACACCCACGCGAGGGGGCATTTCGCGGCAATGTTTTTCGTAAACACTGCCGTGAAATGCCTCCTCGCGGCGCTTAAAGTGGGTACATGAGCGAATCCTTCCGCCAGTACCTGCGCGCCCTGCCCGATTTCCCCGAGGAACTTCCGGACTTTGACCCGTCCACCGCCCCCGCGGACCCGGCGGAGCTGTTCCGCCAGTGGTTCGGCCAGGCTGTTCAGGCCGGCGTGCCGCAACCCAACGCCTTCAGCCTTGCCACGGTAGACGGGCTCGGCCGGCCATCCTCCCGCATGCTGATCCTCAAGGACCTCGACGACGACGGCTGGCAGTTCGCGAGCTCACGCGCCTCCCGCAAGGGCCGGGAACTCGCGGCCAACCCGCACGCCGCGCTCAACTTCTACTGGCAGCAGCACGGCCGGCAGGTGCGGGTGGCCGGGACCGTCGTGGAGCTCTCCGCCGAGGCCTCCGCCGCCGACTGGCACGCCCGGCCCGGTGCCGACGGCAGCGAGAACCCGCACTGGCAGCTCTACGCCCTACGCCCCCGCGAGCTCGAATTCTGGCAGGCCCGCCACGACCGGCGCCACATCCGCCACCACTACGGTCCGGCCGGGCTGGGTTAATCCCGGTTAGCCCGGCAGCTCGGCTAGGATGGCGCCATGACCCCCATCACCCCAGAAAATCTGCTGTCAGAACTCCGCCGCGCGGCCGTCACGATCACCGGAATCGCCGCGAAGCTGACGGACCACGACGTCGTGGCGCCCTCGGAACTGCCGGACTGGACCCGGGGCCACGTGCTGGCGCACATCAGCGGCATTTCCAACGCGATGGCCCGCCAGCTCGAATATGCCGCCCGGGGCGAGAGCATCGAGCTGTATGACGGCGGCTTCGAAGGCCGCACCCGCGCCATTGACCTGGCCGCCGGGCACACCATCGAGGAACACCGCGCCGATGTGGACGCCGCCGTGGCACGGGCCCTGCGCGCCTTCTCGGCACTCGATGCGGCCGGCTGGCAGGAGCCGGTCAGCTACCGCGGGGGAGTCGTGTTCGACGGCGGCCTGGCGCTGTGGCGCGAACTCACCATCCACGCCACGGATCTGGGCACGGGCCGCGGCCCTGAAACCTGGAGCCGGCCGTTCTGCGAACAGCTCTTCGAGTTTCTCGCTGACCGGGTGCCGGCCGGCGATCGGCTTGTGCTTCAGCCCCTCGGCCTGCCGCCGGTGACGATCGGCAGCGGCGGCCGGTCCACGGTGATCAACGGCATGCTGACGGACATCGCTGCGTGGCTCGCCGGACGCACACCCACCCTCGGCAGCTTGCGCGCCACCGCCGCCGCCGACGGCGTCGACCTCCCGGCGCTGCTGCCCTGGCCCGCCGGAGTGCCGGTAGACCGGTAGGCCCGGCGGCAGGGCCAGCGTTCCGTGCCTATTTCAGGGCGCGCGCCAGGTGCCGCTCCCGCTCCAGCAGGCTCTCCTTGATGGCCAAACCCCAGCGGAAGCCGCCGAGGCTGCCGTCGGTGCGGATGACGCGGTGGCAGGGCACGAACAGCGCCGCCGCGTTGAAGGCACAAGCGCTGGCCGCTGCCCGGACGGCCTTCACATTGCCGGACAGCTCGGCATAGTCGGTGTACGTCACCGGGTGGCCCGGTTCCACGCTCCGGAGCACCTCCCAGGCGTGTCCGCGGAACGGGCCGGACTTCTGCAGGACCGGAACCTCCCTGGCCGCGGCCGGGTTGCCCGCGTAGAAATCCCCCACGGCCGCCGAGATGGCACCCAGATCCGTGACGGGTTCATACTCCGTGGGCAGCAGGTCCGCGTGGATCTGCCCGGTCAGCTCACCGGGAACGGCCGTCCAGCCCGAGGCCAGCACGGCCCCGTCCCGCGCAATGATGGTGAACGGGCCATCCGGGGTGGACATGGTTAACAGCTGGGCTTTCATGGGGTCACTTTCTCGAGGAGACGGTTCTGTGCGCGGGCGGCGGACGGTGTTTCCGTCCGCGCGGCGGCCTGTGCTGCCGCGGCCGAGCGCCACAGGTGCATGGTGGCGTAGGACCGCCACGGGCTGAGCTCGCGGAAATCAGGACTGAGGTCACGGCCGCCGGAAACGCCGGCGAGTGAGCGGATACCGTTCCGCACGGCGGCGTCGTTGGCCAGGAAAACATCCGGGGCCCCGATCACGCGCATCGCAACGTACCCCACGGTCCAGGGACCGATGCCGGCCAGCGGAAGAAGCTTCGCCTCGAGCCCGCGCAGGTCCTCGCCATAGCCGAAATCGAGCTCACCGGAGGCCATGGCCGCGGCGGCCGCCCGGATGGAGTCGATGCGCCGCGCCGGGCCCCGCAGCAGTTCGAAACCCGTTTCCGCGATCTGGCCCGCGGTGGGGAATAGCCGGTGCAGGCCTTCGGCCGGGACAAGGCTTCCGCTCCCGGACTCGGCGAGCCGGACGAGCGCGGTCCGGGCGGCTGCCACGGTGATCTGCTGCCCGATCATGGCGCGGATCAGGAGCTCCTGCGGGTCGACGGCGCCTGGCATCCGCATGCCAGGGACGCGTGCCACGCTGTCGGCGAGCCGCGGATCGGCCCCCAGCGCGCCGTCAATGGCGACCGGGTCCGCGTCCAGGTCCAGCAGCCGGCGGACCCGGCTAAGCAGGGAGGCAAGGTCCCGGAGGTCGACGGCGCCGATCGTCAGCACCAGCGGACGTCCCCTTGCCCCGGCGTCGAACTCCACCCGGAAGCGGGCATCGCCATGGGCAAGCCGCAAGGTCCGGGCGTAGAAGGTGGGCGATCCGTCTTCGATCCCAGGGATGGCGCGGACCGCGAGGAAAGCGAACACGCTGGGATCGAACGGATCCCGGTACGGCAGGTTCAGTGTCAGGGCCGTCGAGGATACCGCCGTCGAGGACACCGCTGTCAGTCCCGGCGGCCGGTGGTGCCGGGCGGTGGCCCGCAGCGCCGAGGGGGTCATGGCGAACACTTCGCCGATAGTCCCGTTGAACTGGCGGACGCTGCTGAAGCCGGCAGCGAACGCAATGTCGGCAACCTTCATCTGGGTGGACACGAGCAGGGTGCGGGCGGTCTGGGCGCGGCTGGCCCGGGCCAGTGAGAGGGGACCGGCGCCGAGTTCATGGCTCAGGATCCGGTTGAGCTGCCGGGAGGAGTAGCCCAGGCGGGCGGCGAGCCCTTCCACGCCGTCGCGGTCAATGACACCGTCGTTGATCAGCCGCATGGCCCGGCCTGCGATGTCAGAGCGGAGGTTCCACGCCGGCGTGCCGGGGACCGCCTCGGGCAGGCACCGCTTGCAGGCCCGGTAGCCGGCGTCGTGCGCGGCGGCGGAGGTTTCGTAGAACGTGACATTTTCCGACTTGGGGGTCCTGGCCGGGCAGGAGGGCCGGCAGTAGATGCCCGTTGTGCGGACAGCGGTGAAGAACTGCCCGTCGAAACGGGTGTCCCGGGCGTCGATTGCCCGGTAGCGCTGCCAGAAGTCCATTCGTCCATCCTGCCAGCTTCCCGTGGCTGCTGCTAGCGGAAATCGGACACGGCCGTAGACCCTCTGGAGGGAGTGCAAGTCAGGGTTTGTTAACGGGGGTTTGTTAACGAGGATTTGTTAAAGGGTTTGTTAAAGTCGGAAGATGAGTTCCAGCCATGCAGACGGTGAAGTCCGCGCAGGTCTTCGCTCCACCACCGCGCTGTCCGCCGCACTGTCCGCCGGCAGCCTGCGGGAAGTGCTCTCCGGGGACCCCCGGCATGTGGCGGCGCTGGTGCTGGGCGCTGTACTGACGCACGACGGGCCGGACGGTCCCGTGTCCGTCCGGATCACGGAGGTGGAAGCCTACCTCGGCCCGCGCGACTCCCTGCACCCCGATCCCGGCTCTCACACCTTCCGGGGCGCCACGGCCCGCAACGCCCCTATGTTCGGGCCGGCCGGCCATCTTTACGTCTACTTCACCTACGGCATGCATCACTGCGCCAACATCGTCTGCGGTCCGGAGGGAGTGGCGTCCGCCTTGCTGCTGCGTGCCGGCGAGATTGTTGCGGGAGAGGACCTTGCCCGTGCCCGGCGTCCGACGTCGAAATCCCCCAGGGACCTGGCCAGCGGACCGGCGAGGCTTGCCACAGCGCTCGGACTGACGACGGCGGACAGCGGCCGGGACGCCCTCGGCACCCCGTTCCGCCTGGAACTGCCGCCCGCCCCGGCGTCCGGGATCAGTTCAGGGCCCAGGGTCGGCGTCTCCGGAGCAGGCGGCACGCACGACTACCCCTGGCGTTTCTGGCTCAGCGGCGATCCCACGGTTTCCCGCTACAAGGCGGCGAAGCTGCGCACGGGGTGATTCCAGGGACGTCGGCGTGCCCATGGAGCCAGCGTCCGCACGGCAGCCCGTAAGGTAGACGGGTGAATCAACGCGCTAAGGACCAGATCAACAGCACTGCGACGGTGGACGAGCTGATCAACAGCCTGTGCGCCACCATCCCGGACTATCCCCAACCCGGGATCAGCTTCAAGGATTTGACGCCGGTCTTCGCCGACGGGGCCGCCCTGAAGGCCGTCGTCGATGCGCTGGTGGCACCGTTCAAGGGCCAGTTCGACGCCGTCGCCGGCGTGGAGGCCCGCGGGTTCCTGCTCGCAGCCGCCGCGGCGTACTCCACCGGCACCGGGGTGATTACCGTCCGCAAGGCCGGCAAGCTCCCGCGTGAAGTGGTCTCCGAGGATTATTCCCTGGAATACGGGACGGCCACCTTGGAGTTGCACACCACGGACCTGGCGGCGGGAAGCCGGGTACTGATCCTTGACGACGTGCTCGCCACCGGCGGCACGCTCGGCGCGGCGGTCCGGCTCTTTGAGCGGTGCGGCGTCCAGGTTGCCGGCGTGGGCGTCGTCCTGGAACTTGATGAGCTGCAGGGGCGCAGTGCCCTGGGCGGACACCAGGTCAGCTCCCTGCTGCGCGTGTAACCGGAGCATTCCGGCTGTCCCGGTACACTTCCTGAGAAGTTCACGGCGCGTTTGCCGAATTGGTTGTAGAATGGTGGGTCTGTCTTTTTCGATAGGGGAACGTTCGATGCACGACGCTGATTTGGTCCATGAACGCGATTATGTGGCCGGACTCTACGCCCGGCTCGATGAGTTGCGGGCGGAAAAGCGCGCCCAGCTGGCCCAGGTGCGCCGTGCCGGCGCGGTGGGCACCATGCAGAACGTCTCGGAGCGTGACGCCTTTGCGGCGATGTACGAGGACCGCCTCGCCCAGCTCGACGCCGTCGATGACCGCCTCGTGTTCGGCCGGCTTGACCTTGACAGCGGGGAGGCCCAGTACATCGGCCGTATCGGCCTGACCACCGAGGACCTCCAGCGCCTCATGCTGGACTGGCGCGCTCCCGAAGCCGGCCACTTCTACCAGGCCACCGCGTTCGACCGGCAGGGCGTCCGGCGCCGCCGCCACCTGATCCTGCAGGGCCGCGAGGTCAAGGCCATCGAGGATGACGTTCTGGACGCCGACATGCTCGCCGACGTCGATTCGCTCCAGGGCGAAGGCGCGTTGCTGGCAGCGCTGAATTCCAAGCGGACCGGCCGGATGTCCGACATCGTCGGAACCATCCAGTCCGAGCAGGACCGGATCATCCGCTCCTCCATCTCCGGAGCCCTCGTGGTTCAGGGCGGACCGGGCACCGGCAAAACCGCCGTCGCGCTCCACCGCGCCGCCTACCTGCTCTACACCCACCGGGACCGCCTCAAGACCGCCGGGGTGCTGCTCGTGGGACCGTCGTCGTCGTTCATGAAGTACATCGAACGCGTGTTGCCTTCGCTCGGCGAGACCGGCGTTGTGATGGCCAGCGTGGGGCGCCTGATGCCGGGCATCAACGCCGTCCCCGAGCCGGAGTCCGACGTCGCCGCGATCAAGGGGCGGCTGGACATGGTGGACGTCGTGGCCAACGCCGTGGGCAACCGCCAGCGGATCCCCGCCGAAAACCGGATCCTTGAAGTCGACGGACGCAAGCTCGTCCTGACTCCGCGGCAGGTCCGCCGGGCCCGGGATAAGGCACGCGCCACGGGCAAGCCGCACAACGAGGCCCGGGTTTCCTTCGTCAAGATCCTGCTCCGCGAACTGACCGAACAAATGACGGAACTGGTGGAGGCGGGCAGCATCGGCAACAACGCCGACCGCTCCTACCTGGCCGAGGACGTCCGCTCGGCCCGCGACGTCCGCATCGCCCTCAACTTGTGCTGGATGCCGATGACTCCGGAAAAGCTCGTGGGGGAGCTCCTGAGCAAGCCGGCCGTCCTGGAAGCCTGCACGCCGAACCTCAGCCCGGCGGAGCGCGCACTGCTGCTCCGGCCCGCGGATGCTCCCTGGACCGAAGCGGACGTCCCGCTCCTGGACGAGGCCGCCGAACTGCTCGGCGAGCTCGACCCGGCCGCCGGCAGGGGACTGGCACAGCAGGAGAACGACCGGGCCCGTGATATCGCCAACGCCAAGCAGACCCTGGTCAACATGGAAACCGCAGGTGTGGATGTCCTCATCTCCGCGGAGGAACTTGTGGACCAGAACCAGGAACGCGAGGCCAGGCTGACCGCCGCGGAGCGTGCCACGACCGACCGCAGCTGGGCCTTCGGGCACATCGTGGTGGACGAGGCGCAGGAACTCTCGCCGATGCAGTGGCGCCTCCTGGTCCGCCGTTGCCCGCTGAAATCCTTTACCATCGTGGGCGACATCGCCCAGACGAGCTCCGTTGCTGGCGCCAATTCCTGGCAGGGCGCCCTGGCCCCGATGTTTGGGGACCGCTGGCAGCTCGAGGAACTCACGGTCAACTACCGCACGCCGTCGCAGATTGCCGAAGCGGCCGCCCGGATGGCCACGGCGGCCGGCCTCGTCGTTTCGGCCCCGAAGGCGGTCCGGGAAGGCCGCTGGTCCCCGATCATCGACCGCGTCGAGCCCGGCCGGATCGTCAGCAAA
Organism: Arthrobacter sp. SO5; assembly: GCF_020532805.1. Lineage (GTDB taxonomy): Bacteria > Actinomycetota > Actinomycetes > Actinomycetales > Micrococcaceae > Arthrobacter. The sequence continues at coordinate 52,896 of NZ_MQTQ01000019.1, forward strand.
CTGGTTGAGGTCCTTCCGCAGGAGCTCGGAGCCCTGGACGGCGGCCTGCTGGCCGTCATTGCCGACGGCGCCCTCCTTCCGGAAGCCACTGCCGCGCTGCGCGCCGTCTACGGCCGCCGCGTCGGAACGGGCGCCGGCAGCTATGTGCAGGACATCGTCGTCATCAGTCCCCGTGAGGCCAAGGGACTGGAGTTCGACGGCGTCGTGGTGCTGGAGCCCTCCGCCATGCTCAACCACGAGCACGGCCGCGTCGGCGACCTCTACGTGGCCATGACCCGGGCCACCCAGCGGCTGCGGCTCATCGCCGCCGCCCCCGTCCCGGCAGGCATCGAAGACTAGGCTGCCCGGCGGCCACACGCGCTCCGGATGCCCCGATCCTGCTACCTTAGATTCCGTGTCCCCGCTAAATGATGATCTCCGTTCCCAGCACAATGACCCCGGCTTCGCCAATATCTGGCAGGAGCTGAAATGGCGCGGCCTTGTCCACGTCTCCACGGATGAGGCGGAGCTCGAAAAGCTTCTCGCCGGTGATCCCGCGACGTACTACTGCGGCTTCGACCCGACGGCGCCGAGCCTGCACCTGGGCAACCTGGTCCAGTTGCTGCTGATGCGCCGTATCCAGCTGGCCGGCCACTTGCCCCTGGGACTGGTCGGCGGCTCCACCGGCCTGATTGGGGACCCCCGGCAGAGCGCCGAACGCGTGCTGAACACCCCCGAGACGGTGGCGGAATGGGTCGGCAAGCTCCAGGCCCAGGTACAGCGCTTCCTCAGCTTCGAGGGGGACAACGCCGCACGGATGGTGAACAACCTGGACTGGACGGCGCCGCTGAGCGCCATCGACTTCCTGCGCGGGATCGGCAAGCACTTCCGCGTCGGCACAATGATCAAGAAGGACATTGTTGCCAACCGGCTCAATTCCGACGAGGGCATCAGCTACACGGAGTTCAGCTACCAGATCCTGCAGGGCATGGACTACCTCCAGCTGTTCCGCGACTACGGTTGCGTCCTGCAGACCGGCGGCTCCGACCAGTGGGGCAATCTCACCAGCGGGACCGATCTCATCCGCAAGGTCGAGGGCAAGCACGTCCACGCGCTGGGCACGCCGCTTATCACCAACGCTGACGGCACCAAGTTCGGCAAGAGCGAGGGCAACGCCATCTGGCTGGATCCGGAGATGTGCAGCCCGTACGCCTTCTACCAGTTCTGGCTCAACACCGCAGACAGCGACGTCGCAGCCCGCCTCAAGATCTTCACATTCCTGGGCCGGGCAGAGATCGAAGCCCTGGAAGTCTCCGTGGCCGAGCGGCCGTTCGCCCGGGAGGGCCAGCGGAAACTCGCGTACGAGGTGACATCGCTCGTCCACGGCGTGGGCGCGACGGAGAAGGTCATTGCCGCGTCGGCTGCGCTGTTCGGCAACGGCGACCTCACGGTCCTGGACGAGGCCACGCTCAGGGCGGCCACCTCTGAACTGCCGACCGCGTCTGTCGACGCCGGCGCGCTCGGCATCATCGACCTGCTGGTCGCCACAGGGCTCTCGGAGAGCAAGTCCGCGGCCCGGCGCACGGTAGGGGAGGGCGGGGCCTACGTGAACAACACCAAGGTCGCTGATCCCGAGGCGGTCATTGGGTCAAGCCAGCTGCTGCACGGACGGTACCTGCTCCTGCGCCGGGGCAAGAAAAATCTGGCGACAGTGGACGTCTCGGCGTCCTAGCCAGTGGCGCTACGCGTCCCGTGACAGCGGTTGACCGCTCCTTCCCGTCCTTCCAGGCTGATTTGCACGGCCGGGAAGGAGCGTGTAGTGTCTTCTCAGTCGCCACCGATGAGTGGCGAACGACCCCCACTAAATAGAGAAGCGTTTTCAACTGCATTTACGCGGACATGGAAAATTGCTTCAAATTTTGGTGGGCGGATTCGTAGCACGAAGTGAATTTCGAGGGAATATCCCGGATTTGCAAAGTGAATATGAATGAAATAAGATGTAAACATCGCAGCGAAGGAAAGCGAAACAAAAGAATTCATTGACTTGAATTGTTTCGACAAGTATTCGAATGTGTCTGTTGTTTGAGAACTCAATAGTGTGCCAAGTTTGTTGATACCAATTTATTGTATTGGATTGGTTGTTTTGCC
>NZ_MQTQ01000002.1 GCF_020532805.1 Arthrobacter sp. SO5
GCCCCAGCCAGCCCCACCCGGTCCCGCCACTGGGCATGCGTTCCTCTGGCCCGCACCAGTGGACATAATGCCGCTATGTCCATTCCAGGTGGCGACCGGAGGACATGTGCCGCGGCCCGGTCCGCGACGAGTGGGCATGTCCTCCCCGGGCCCGGCAGAACCCACCACTCACGGGCCCGGCCGAACCCCGCCCCAACCAACCCCACACGGTCCCGCCACTGGGCATGTCCTCCCCTGGCCCCCGGGCATGTCCTCCCTCGGCGCGGACCAATGGACATAATGCCGCTATGTCCATTGCGGGCCGCGACCGGGGGGCATGTCCCGGGAGGTCCAGCCGACGAACTCATCCTGAATAGCTGCGGCTATGCGCGGCCGCCGTGCATAGCCGCTCGGGCTGCTCGGGCCGCTCAAGGGCCGGCGTCGGCTCCGGGTCAATGCGCCCTTAGCGGACCGCCACGCGGATGCGGTTGCGCCACGGGTCCTCGAAACGCAACTCGGCTCCGGTGTGGTGCAAGGAGACGCGGGCGGTCTTGAGGCGCTCGGCGAGCGCCCCGACGTCGTCACCCGAAGGTACTTCGATGAGCACTTCACCAAGGCCCAGGGTGTCCCGGCGCGGGCCGGCGCCGCGGCTGTTCCAGACATTCATGGCCATGTGGTGGTGGTAGCCGCCGGCCGAGACGAACAGCGCCTGGCCGTGCCAGCCCGCCGTCCTCTCGAAGCCAAGGGTCCCCACATAGAAGTCCTGGGCCGACTGGACGTCACCCACCTGCAGGTGGACGTGCCCGACGCCGGCCTCCGCCTCCCGCTGTCCGGCCAGCGACGCTTCGGTGAGGTGCTGCTCGAGGTAGCGCCGCGGCGGCAGGGCCAGGCTGTCCATCACGACGTTCTTGCCGTCCCAGGACCAGGCCTCGCGCGGCCGGTCCCAGTAGAGTTCGATGCCGTTGCCCTCGGGATCACTGAAGTAGAAGGCCTCGCTGACGAGGTGATCGGCGCTTCCGGTGAAGGACTGCGGCTCGTACTGCGCGGCGGACGCGACGGTGGCCGCCAGGGATGGCTGGTCCTCGAACAGCAGGGCCGTATGGAAGAGGCCCGCCTCTCCGCGCGGGGGGATGGCGAGCCCGGGTGAAGGGGCCAGGTGGACCAGCGGCTTCTGCCGGCGTCCAAGGTAGATCCCGCCGTCCTGCTCGGCCACGATCTCCAGGCCGAGGGCCTGCTGGTAGTAGGCGGTCATGACCTTCATGTCACCGACCTTGAGCATCACGGTGCCCATGGCCAGTTCGGCGGGAAGAAGGTCCTGGGTGCTGGCTTTTGCAGACATGTGATCGCTCCGGTGCTTCATCGGCCACCGACCTTCGATGACCTCCTACAGAGTAAATTACTTGAAGCTTCAATTTATTCCGAATCGGCCCGATATCCCCGGCTGACGAGCTCTCCCCGCAGCACAATGTGCGTGAGCTCCCGCAGTGTGGCCGGATTGTTCCGCGGATCCTCGGCGACTACGAGGACATCGGCGCTAGCCCCTTCCGTGATGGAGTCAGCCCCGAGCCAGTCCCGCGCGGCCCAGGCGCCGGCGTCGAGGGCGGCCCGGGCAGGCAGCCCGGCTGCGTGCAGGGCCTCGAGCTCGTCCACGATGCGCCCGTGCCTGATCACGCTGCCGGCATCCGTTCCGGCGTAGATGGTGACGCCGGCCTCGAATGCCTCAAGGACCCGCTCAGCGCGCCGTTCCCAGAGCGTGCGCATGTGGGCCGCGTACCGGGGGAACTTCGCGCCGGCCTGCGCGGCGATGTCCGGGAACGTGGCGATGTTGATCAGGGTGGGGACAATCGGTACGCCCTGCTCCACGAAACGGGGCAGGTGCCGGGACTGGAGGCCGGTGGCGTGCTCAACGCAGTCGATCCCGGCGTCGAGCATGCCATCGAGCGTGTCCGCGGCGAAACAATGCGCCGTCACGCGGGCGCCCTCGTCGTGCGCGGCCCGCACGGCGTCCTTGAGCACCGCGGCGGGGAAACAGGGGGTGAGGTCACCGGCGTCGCGGTCGATCCAGTCCCCCACAAGCTTGACCCAGCCGTCCCCGGCGCGGGCCTGCTTGCGCACCGCCTCCACGAGGCCCTCCGGTTCCACTTCGACGGCGAAGCCCTGGAGGTAGCGGCGGGTCCGGGCGATGTGCCGTCCCGAGCGGATGATACGCGGCAACTCTTTCCGCTGCTGGAGCCAGCGGGTGTCATGGACCGCCCCGGCGTCGCGGACCAGCAGCGTGCCGGCGTTCCGGTCCGTGACGGCCTGGCGTTCGGCCAGCTCGGCCGTGACGTCCCCGCCGGGGCCAAGACCGATGTGGCAGTGCGCATCCACCAGCCCGGGCAGGACCCAGCCGTCCAGCACCAGGTCCGGGGAGCCGGCGGGCCGGCGGAAGGTCAGCAGGCCGTCCACCGACCAGAGCCCGCGCGCTTCCCGGTCGGGTCCGGTAAGAATGGGGCCGCTGAACTCGATGATGCCCACGTCAGGAGGCCCGGGCGTGCTGGCTCCGGCTGACATCGGCGATGAAGGAACGGATGATGCCGTCGCCCTCGGCGGAATCCTGTGGCCGGTGGCCCCCCGGGGCGGTGCGGTGCAGGGCGCCGGTTTCGCGCAGGTAGCCGGCGATTTCCTCGTAGAGGGGCTCCCACCCGCCGGTGAGAATCAGGGTGGGTACGCCGGGCACTATCTGCAGCGGCGCCTCCCACGGGGGTGCCTGCAGCCGGAGCCGTCGGGCCTCGCGCTGATCAGGCGGTGTCGAGGCCGCAGCGCCTGGCACGTGGGCGGGGTCCGAGACTGGGTCCGAGACTGCAAAGGCACGGCGGATAAACTCCCGCTGGAAATCATCGTCGCTGAGGTGCAGCCGAACGTCGAAGAGCGGCTGCATCAGCACCCGGTGCGCCGCCGTGGCGGGAAGCTCGGCCGTGAGCGAGAGGCAGGCCGGTTCCACGAGCGTCAGGGACTGCACCAGCTCGGGCCGTTCGACGGCGGCCATCATCGCCGCGATGGCCCCCTGGGAATGCGCCACGATGTGGCCGCCGGCCTCCCCGCGGCCGTCGTCGGCCAGGGCGGCGAGGACAATCGCGGCGTCAGCGGAGAAGTCCGACGGGAGCGGCTCTGCGACGGCGTCGAAACCGTGCCGGCGCAGGAACAATGAATCGTAGCCCAGCGCCATCCCGTGCTGTTTCGGCCACGCGGCAGCTCCGAAACTGCCCGCCCCGTGGACGAAGACAACGCGCTGCTTGAACATGCACTAACCCTATTCCACCGGCCCGACAATAAGGCCGGCGACATCGCCGCGGGCGGCTGCCTACTTGTTGCCGCCGAGGAACTTGTCGAAGCCCTTGGGCAGGTTCAGCTGGGAGGGATCGAAGTCCGCACCCTGCTGCCCGAAGGATGCCCCGGTGGGCAGTGCCTTGGGGCCTGCGGCACGCCGGGTCTCCGCGTCCTTGAGTTCCTGCGCGGCCTTGGCCGGGTTGCCGGAACGGGCCTTCTTCTTGGGGGCGCTCTTGGCGGCCTTGCGCGCACCGCCGCCCGTGCCGGGCATCCCCGGCATGCCGGGCATGCCGCCGCCGGCAGCCATCTTCTTCATCATCTTCTGCGCCTGGCCGAACCGCTCCAGCAGGCCGTTGACCTCGGAGACGTGCACACCGGAACCACGGGCAATGCGGGCCCGGCGGGAGCCGTTGATAATTTTCGGTGCCACGCGCTCGTGCGGCGTCATGGAGCGGACAATGGCCTCCACACGGTCGATTTCGCGTTCGTCAAACTGTTCCAGCTGCTGCCGGATGTTCTGCGCGCCCGGCATCATCATCAGCATCTTCTTCATGGAACCCATGTTGCGGATCTGCTGCATCTGGGCCAGGAAGTCATCCAGGGTGAAATCTTCCCGGTCGGCGAACTTCTGCGCCATCCGGGCAGCTTCATCCTTGTCCCAGGACTTCTCCGCCTGCTCGATCAGGGTGAGCACGTCACCGAGGTCGAGGATGCGCGAGGCCATCCGGTCCGGGTGGAAGAGCTCGAAGTCATCGAGGCCTTCGCCGGTGGAGGCGAACATGACGGGCTTGCCGGTGACCGACGCGACGGAAAGGGCGGCACCGCCGCGGGCGTCGCCGTCGAGCTTGGAGAGCACGATGCCGGTGAAGTTGACGCCCTCATCGAAGGCGAGGGCCGTGTTGACGGCGTCCTGGCCGATCATCGAGTCGATGACAAAGAGGACTTCGTTGGGAACGATTGCCCGGCGGATCTGGCGGGCCTGCTCCATCATCTCGGCGTCGACGCCGGTCCGGCCGGCGGTGTCCACAATCACGACGTCGTGCAGGGTGCGGCGGGCCTCCTCGACGCCGGCACGGGCGACGGCGACGGGGTCGCCGATCGGGTGCTCAAGCTCCGCGGAGGTGGCACCGGGGTGCGGTGCGAAGACGGGGACGCCGGCGCGCTGGCCGACGATCTGGAGCTGGTTGACCGCGTTGGGTCGCTGCAGGTCCGAAGCGACCAGCATGGGGCTGTGGCCCTGGGCTTTGAGGTGCTTGGCCAGCTTGCCGGCGAGGGTGGTTTTGCCGGCGCCCTGGAGGCCGGCGAGCATGATGATGGTGGGCCCGGTCTTGGCGAGGCGGATGCGGCGCGTTTCGCCGCCGAGGATCTCGACGAGCTCCTCGTTGACGATCTTCACAATCTGCTGGCCAGGGTTCAGCGCGGCGTTGACCTCGGCCCCGAGCGCGCGCTCGCGCACGCGTCCGGTGAACTCGCGGACCACGGGCACGGCGACGTCGGCGTCCAGCAGGGCACGCCGGATCTCGCGGACCGTGCCGTCAACGTCAGCCTCGGTGAGGCGGCCTTTGCCGCGGAGGTTCTTGAAGGTTGCTGTCAACCGGTCAGAGAGTGAATTGAACACGCGCCGTGCACTTCTTTCAGTGGATCTACAGTTGGCGGCCGGTCCCGCATGCCAGCGTCGTGACTGGTGTTCGCCTGAACGAACCGCCTCGACAACGGGACTCGACTATCTAGGGTACCAAGACGCGCGTTCAAGATGGCATGCTGGCTTAGGTGACCAGCCAAATAACTGTGAAAACCCTGCTCATCCTCGGCGCGACGGGCGACCTGACCGGCAGGCTGTTGCTCCCCGGCCTGGCCAGGCTCGTGTCCCGCGGACGCGCCGATGCGCTGACGCTGGTAGGGGCGGGCTCGGATGCCTGGACGCAGGAACAGTGGCTGGGCCGGATTGAAGAGTCCTTTGCCGATGAGGCTTCCCAGGCCGAGGCCTACGGCAGGCGGGAACTGAAACGGATCCGGGAGACCAGCAGCTACCACCAGCTGGATGTCACGGCCGCGGGTCAGCTGGCCGGACTCCTGGCCCGGCTGGAGGGGCCCGTAGCCATCTACTTCGCGCTACCGCCGCGCGTCAGCCAGCTGGCCTGCGAGGCGCTGGCTCCCGGGCAGGTACCGCCCGGGACCCGGCTGGTCATGGAGAAACCGTTTGGTTCCAGCGAGGACTCCGCCCGGCACCTGAATGTTAGCCTTGCCGGCCTTGTCCCGGAGGACCACATCCACCGGGTGGACCACTTCCTGGGCAAGGCGACAGTGCTGAACATCCTGGGCCTGCGCTTCGCGAACGCCTTCCTCGAGCCGGTGTGGAACCGGGAGCACATCGAAAAGGTGGAGATCATCTTCGACGAGGACCTCGCCCTTGAGGGGCGTGCCCGCTACTACGACGGCGCCGGCGCCCTCCGCGACATGGTCCAGAGCCACCTTCTCCAGGTCATGGCGCTCATGGCGATGGAAGCTCCGGCGTCCGTCGATGAGCGCGATTTGCGCGATGCGGTGGCCACGGCCCTGCGCGCCAGCAGCATCAAGGCGCCCTATGCCAAGAGCACACGCCGCGCCCGGTACGCCGCCGGCTCCATCAACGGGCGCAAGGTCCCCGACTACGCCAAGGAAGAGGGGGTGGACGCGGCCCGCGGGACCGAGACTCTTGCCGAGGTCCACGTGGAGATCGACAACTGGCGCTGGCAGGGGGTGCCGTTCATCCTGCGCTCCGGCAAAGCCCTGGGCATAAAACGCAAGGAGGCGGTGGTTACCTTTCGTCCCGTCCCGCACTTGCCGAAGGGCTTCACCGGGGTGGACTCGCCCAATCAGCTGCGGATCGGGTTCGGCCCGGACACGCTGGAGTTCGACGTCGATGTGAACGGCCCGGGCAATGTGCTCAGCCTGGACCGGGCCACGCTCAAGGCCGAACTCAGCGGTTCCGGGCTGCTCCCTTACGGCGAAGTCCTGGAGGGGGTCCTGACCGGCGATCCCCTGCTCTCAGTCCGGGCGGACATCGCGGAAGACTGTTGGCGGATCATCGACCCCGTCCTCAGGGCCTGGGGCCGGGGCAGCGTGCCGCTGGAAGAGTATCCCGCCGGCGGTGCGGGGCCGGCGGGCTGGCCGGCCTGACCGCCGCCGCCTGAGGCGGCCCGACCGCCGTCGTCGTCGGACACGAAAGCGGGCCGGGAACCATGTGAGGTTCCCGGCCCGCTTTCGGTTGCGCGCCGCCTAGATAGCGGCCGATCCGCGTTCTCCAGTGCGGACCCGCACCGCCTCGAACACGTCCATCGTCCAGACCTTGCCGTCACCGGCCCGGCCCGTGTTGGAACTGGCGATAATGACGTCCAGAATGTCGTCCGCCTGCTCGTCGGTGGCCAGGACTTCCACCCGGATTTTGGGCAGCAGGTCAACGTTGTATTCGGCGCCGCGGTACACCTCGGTGTAGCCGCGCTGCCTGCCATACCCGCTTGCCGCGCTGACCGTGAGGCCCTGCACCCCGTAGGCTTCCAGGCCCTCCCGGATCGCTTCGAGCTTTTCCGGCCGGACGATTGCTGTAATCAGTTTCATGCCCCCACACTTTCCTTGCCTGCTGCGGTCTTCTTGCCGTTGGACGCCGGGTCCATCGGTGCGGCTGGGGCCCCTGCGGCCTGGGCCTTGCCCGTGATGAGTTCGTGCAACGGGGTGAAGCTTCCGCCGTGGCCGCCGACACCGAATTCGTAGGCGGTCTCTGCGTGCAGGCTGAGGTCCACGCCGACGACTTCCTGCTCCTGGGAGACCCGGAAGCCCATCGTCTTGTGGATGGCCAGGGCGATGATGGTGGTCAGGATCGCGGAGTAGGCGATCGCGATGCCCGCCACTGCGAGCTGCGCCCAGAGCTGGGTGAGGCCGCCGCCGTAGAAGAGGCCGCCGCCCACGCCCTCGACCGGGAGGGCAATGAAGCCCAGCGCCACGGTGCCGATGATGCCGGACACGAGGTGGACACCGACGACGTCAAGCGAATCGTCGAAGCCCCAGCGGAACTTGAGTCCGACGGCGAGTGCGGAGGCCACACCGGCGATAACTCCGAGGCACAGCGCGCCGACGGGGCTGACGTTGGCGCAGGCCGGGGTGATGGCGACGAGGCCGGCGACCACACCGGAGGCGGCACCGAGCGAGGTCGGGTGGCCGTCGCGGATGCGTTCCGTGATGAGCCAGCCGAGCATGGCCGCGGCCGGGGCTGCCAGGGTGTTGACCCAGATGAGGCCGCCCTGTTCCGCAGTCGTCGCCGCGCCGCCGTTGAAGCCGAACCAGCCGAACCAGAGGATGGCGGCACCGAGCATGACGAAGGGGATGTTGTGCGGACGGTGGTTGGGATCCTTGCCGAAGCCCTTGCGGTTTCCGATGATCAGCACGAGCATCAGGGCCGCGACACCGGCGTTGATGTGGACCACCGTACCGCCGGCGAAGTCAATCGCGGGTCCGAGGGCCTTGCCGATGGCGCCTTCCGGGCCGAACAGCCCGCCGCCCCAGACCATGTAGGCCAGGGGGCAGTACACGAGCGTGACCCAGACCGGCACGAAGACCGTCCAGGCGCCGAACTTGGCGCGGTCGGCGATCGCGCCGCTGATCAGTGCCACGGTGATGATGGCGAAGGTTGCCGCGTAGCCGACCTTGATGAGTCCGTCAGGGGAGGTGATGCCTTCCAGCCCGAAGGTGGCGAAGGGGTTTCCGACGATCTGCAGGAAGCCCTCACCGGAGCTCATCGAGGCGCCCCAGAGCACCCACACCACACCGACCATGCCGATGGAGATGAAGCTCATCATCATCATGTTCAGTGCAGCCTTGGCGCGTGTCATGCCGCCGTAGAAAAATGCGAGTCCAGGTGTCATGAACAGCACGAGTGCCGCTGCCACCATCAGCCATACGTGACCTGCGGTAAGTTCCATGGTGCACGTCCTCCCTTGCTTGGATGCGATCTTGATTTCTTCTTGCGGAGTTTCTCCGCATGCCTCAACGCGGTTTGCGCTCTAAGAAGAGTGTGGCGGGGCCGTGTTTCGCCGCCGGAGGATTTATATTGCCGGGTTGTTACAAGAACCCCCGGGAAGTAAATGATGCAATTCCTTCTTGTTACGGTTATGTTTCACGCGATCCATCACGCCGTTGCAGCGGCCACGCCCCGCACCCCCACCGCCAGGAAGCCAGCACATGAGTAAGGCCCCACGCCAGGCCGCAGCCCCGCCCCAGACCAGCGACAGCAAGCCCGGACGGACACGGCTGCCGCGCGATATCAAGGTGATGTTGGTCGCGGCGTTCCTGATCGCCGTCGGATTCGGGCTGGTGGCGCCCGTGCTCCCCCAGTTCGCCACCACGTTCGACGTCGGCGCGACGGCGGCGGCCGTGATCGTGAGCATCTTTGCTTTCATGCGGCTCGTGTTCGCCCCGGCCGGCGGCGCCCTGATCGTGAAACTCGGGGAACGGCCCGTATATGTGGCCGGCCTGCTGATCGTCGCGGCCTCCACCGCGGCCTGCGCCTTCGCCCAGGACTACTGGCAGCTGCTGGTGTTCCGGGGCCTGGGCGGCGCGGGCTCGGTGATGTTCACGGTGGCGTCGATGGCCCTCGTGGTCCGGCTGGCACCACCCGAAAGCCGCGGCCGGGTCTCGGGGGCGTAAGCCTCCGCCTTCCTGATCGGCAACGTCTGCGGGCCGATCGTGGGCGGGTTGCTCGCCAGCTTCGGGCTGCGCGTGCCGTTCCTTGCCTACGCTGCTGCCCTGGTGCTGGCAGCCATTGTGGTGCAGACCCAGCTCAGCCACGTCCCGGCAGGCTCCCGTCCGGAGGGCGGGACAGCTCCGCCCATGGAGCTGCGCGATGCGCTGAAGGACAGCGCCTACCGCGCGGGGCTGTTCTCGAGCTTCGCCAACGGCTGGGCAACGTTCGGGGTGCGGATGGCCACCGTGCCGCTGTTCGCCGTCGCCGCCCTCAGCGCCGGGCCGGAATCGGCGGGCTGGGCGCTGGCGGTCTTTGCAGCGGCCAACGCTGCCGCCCTGACGTTCTCGGGCCGGCTGGCGGACAGCCTGGGCCGGAAGCCGCTGATGATCACCGGGCTGCTGGTGACCGGATCAGCCACGGCCACCATCGGCTTCACCCACGAGCTGCCGTGGTTCCTCGCAGCTACCGCCGTCGCCGGCATCGGATCAGGGCTGCTCGGGCCCGCCCAGCAGGCCGCCATGGCGGATGTGATCGGCAACCAGCGCTCCGGCGGCAGGGTGCTCGCGGTGTTCCAGATGACCGCGGACAGCGGGGCAATCATCGGTCCGGTGCTGGCCGGTGTGCTGGCGGACCGGCTGGGCTACGGCTGGGCGTTCGGCGTCACCGGAGGCATCCTGATCGCCGCGGCCGCCGGCTGGCTGCTGGCCCGGGAGACTTTCCAGCGTCCCAGATGAACTTTCGTCAACGAATTCTTCCGCGTCAAAAGCACCCCGCGGCCTTGGCTAAGCTGGTGGACACGTGTCACAAATCTCCGGAGGTAGTCCCCTATGCCCGAATTCGATTCACCATCCGGGAATGTGGGCCAAACTCGCTCCGATAACCGGCTGCGCGACAAGAGATCGCGGAGGCGGATTGTCTGGGCCGCGGGGCTTGTGGCACTCGGCACAGGAGTGGCCGTGGCCGTCCCGCTTACAGTCGGCACTCCGACGCCACCTTCAGCGCCAACACCCAGTGCAAGCAGCGCAGTGCCGACGGCAACCAAGTTGCTTCCGCCTGCTCCGGCTGTGACGTACTACGACCAGGCGGGTCCGCCGGCGGGGTCTCCACGGACCCCTGTGGAACCCCTCCAAGTCAAAATCTCAGCAGAGAAAACCGGCACGTCGCTGCCCGACGGCATAGTGGGGCTGTCCCTGGAAGCCACGGATCTGGCCGACACGAGCCTCCGCGCGGACAATCCGCAGATCGTTGCCGTGCTGCGAGGGCTCGGCAAGCCTCTTCTTCGTTTCGGAGGAAGCTCGGTTGACCGCCGGATGTTTTGGACGTCAACCGGCGAGGCTGTACCCGGAAACTATGAAGGGGACAAGCCTCGCCCCGTAAGGGCAGTCACTCCAGCCGACCTTGAGCGAGTCAACACGCTCCTGACTGCTGCTGACGCCAGTATCGCCCTGACTGTGGACCTAGGCCATTACGACCCCGCCAGGGCTACAGATATGGCCAAAAATGCGAGAAGGATCTTCGGGACCCGGCTGGTCGCTATCACCGTCGGCAATGAGCCCAACGGATTTCCTACAAGCGGTGTCCGGCCCGGCAACTGGGGCCTCAAGAACTACTTGGACGAGCTCAACACATACGCGGGCGCCATCAAGGCCCAAGCACCGGATGTTCCGATCGCGGGGCCGGGAGCGTATGCAGAGTCATGGTGGGAGCCGTTCATTAAGGCGGACCTGCCCCAGCAAAAGATCCTGTCCTTTCACCACTACCCCCTGACCAGTTGCGACGCCAAGGATCCGCAAAGTGCACCGACGATGGCCAACCTCGTGAGCGGTCGGATGCATGACCGCACCATTAGCTATCAACAGCAGGCGTTGAGCCAAGCGGGTGCTGCAGGGCTCGAGACCTGGATTTCCGAGACGGGAGTTTCCGCCTGCGACGGCTCGAACCCCACGAGCCGGACCCACGCCACCGCTCTGTGGAGTACCGACTACGTCCTGAGCTCAGCCCAGCAGGGTATCAAGCGGTTGGGTTTCCACAGCTCACTGCTGACGTGCAAGGGCGGTCCGCCGCTCTCCACTATCTGCTCCGGAGGACCGTATTTGAAACCTGACGGCACCATCACGGAACGCGCCCCCTATTTCGGCCTCTCCATGGCGGCCCGGATTGAGGCCGGCGACTTCCTCAAACTGAAGAGTTCGGGCGGCGGCCTGGCATATTCCTATGCCCTCCAGCAAAAGGACGGCAGCACCACGGTTGTTATTGTCAATGAAAACGACCCTGAAAAAGCTGCCCAGACTGACGTGGCCCTCCAGCTCCCCGGCAAGGCCCTAACCGGGACCATGTCCCAACTCACCGGCCCCAGCTACGCGGCTGAAGACAGCACGGCAATCGACGGGGCCAAGTCTGAACCCATCCCGCTCGCCGATCGTGCCACCGTCGCGGGCTTTGCCTACGGCTCCGATACGCAGAAGTTCAAGCTGACGGCAGGCACCGTCACCGTCCTGAACTTCAAGTACTAGACACCACAAGCAACTAGCCCGCAGTTGGTGCCGTTTTCAGGGTTCTCAACGGCAACTACTGCGGGCTGGTTGGGATGCCGGCTCAGTTCAGCAGGGCATCGACAAAGCTTTCGGCGTCGAACGGCGCGAGGTCGTCCGCGCCCTCGCCGAGGCCGATCAGCTTCACCGGGACGCCGAGGGACTTCTGGATGGCCACGACGATGCCGCCCTTGGCGGTTCCGTCCAGTTTGGTCAGCACGATGCCGGTGATGTTCACGACCTCGGCGAAGACGCGGGCCTGGTTCAGGCCGTTCTGGCCCGTGGTGGCGTCCAGGACCAGGAGCACCTCGTCCACCTCCGCGAGCTTTTCGATGACGCGCTTGAGCTTGCTCAGCTCATCCATCAGGCCCACCTTGTTCTGCAGGCGCCCGGCGGTGTCGATCATGACGACGTCGACTTCCTGCTCGATGCCCGCCTTGACCGCTTCGTAGGCGACGGAGGCCGGATCCGCGCCGTGGACGTCCGACTTGACGGTGGGGACGCCGACGCGCTGTCCCCACGTGGCCAGCTGCTCGGCGGCGGCGGCGCGGAAGGTGTCGGCGGCGCCCAGCAGCACGTCCTTGTCCTCGGCCACCAGCACGCGGGCAAGCTTGCCTACCGTGGTGGTCTTGCCGACGCCATTGACGCCCACCACCAGCACGACGGCGGGTTTGTCACCGTGGCGCTCGACGCGCAGGGCACGGTCCATGGTGGGGTCGACGAGCTTGATGAGTTCCTCGCGCAGCAGGGCCTTGACCTGCTCCGGGGAGCGTGTGCCGAGGACCTTGACCCGTTCGCGGAGCGCGTCCACGAGCTGCAGGGTCGGTTCGGTGCCAAGATCCGCCAGCAGGAGGGTCTCCTCCACCTCGTCCCAGACGTCCTCGTCGATCTTGTCCGCGGAGAGCAGCGCCAGCAGGCCTTTGCCGAAGATGTTGTTGGACTTGACGAGGCGTTCACGCAGCCGCGTCAGGCGGCCGGCCACCGGCAGCGGCGTCTCCACCGGCACGGTTTCCAGGCCGGCGACGTCATCCGGCACCTCGACGGTTTCGAGGCCTTCCAGGTCGACGGCGGCGGCGTCCGGGGCCACGCGTTCACCCGGCGGCGCGGGGCGGTCCTCGAGGAGGGTTCCGCCGCCCCCGCCCGGCTTCACCGGATCGTTCTCGTCGCGCTTTCCGGGGTAGCTGGTGATGTTCCTCCGGGTCTTCATGAGGACCGGGATGAGGGCACCGAGGACCACCAGGGCAGCGAGAATGGGCAGGAGAATGGGGAGGATGTCGTTCACTCCCCTAGCTTCTCACAAACCCCAAACGCGCCGGCGCCGCCGGGGAAGGACCGCTCACACCTGCGCGCCGAGCCGCTGGCTGATGACGGTGGAGACGCCGTCGCCGCGCATCGTGACGCCGTAGAGGGCGTCCGCGATCTCCATGGTCCGTTTCTGGTGGGTGATGATGATGAGCTGGCTGGACTCGCGGAGCTCCTCGAAGATGGTGATGAGCCGGCCCAGGTTGGTGTCGTCCAGGGCCGCCTCCACCTCGTCCATGACGTAGAACGGGGACGGCCGGGCCTTGAAGATCGCGACGAGCAGGGCCACCGCCGTGAGTGAGCGTTCCCCGCCGGAGAGCAGTGAGAGCCGCTTGATCTTCTTGCCGGCCGGGCGCGCCTCGACCTCGATGCCGGTGGTGAGCATGTCCGAGGGGTCGGTGAGGACCAGCCGGCCCTCACCGCCCGGGAAGAGCCGGGCGAAGATCCGGACGAACTGCGCCGAGGTGTCCTCGAAGGCTTCGGCGAAGACCTTCTGCACCCTCTCGTCGACTTCCTTGATGATGTCCAGCAGGTCCTTGCGGCTGGATTTGAGGTCTTCGAGTTGGGTGCTGAGGAACTGGTGGCGTTCCTCGAGGGCTGCGAACTCCTCCAGCGCCAGCGGGTTGACCCGGCCCAGGGCGGCCAGATCGCGTTCGGCCCGTTTGAGCCGCTTTTCCTGTTCCGCACGGACAAAGGCTTGGCCCGCCACGATGTCGCGGCCGTCCTCGTCGACGGGGGCGCGCAGCGCGGCCCACTTGTCCCCCGATTCGGCTGCCGGCACCGGCACCGGCTGGTCCGGGCCGAAGTCGGCGACGAGCTGCTCGGCGGTCAGCCCCAGCTCCTCCACGCTGCGGAGCTCGAGGGCTTCGATCCGGAGCCGCTGCTGCGCCCGGGCGAGCTCGTCGCGGTGCACAGAGTCCGTGAGCTCGGCCAATTCGCGGGCGAAGGCGTCATTGCCGCTGCGCACCCCGGCGAGTTCGCGGTCCACCTGATCCCTGCGCTCCTCCGCGGCGTCCCGCTCCCGGCGGGCAAGTTCGACCGAGACATCGATGAAGCCGATCACTTGGCCGACGGCGGCGGAGACGGCGGCGGCGCGTCTGGCCTGGAGCCCGCGGCGGCGGGCCCGTTCGGCGGCCTCCGCGCGGGCACGCCGTTCGGTGGCTGCGGCGCGTTCGAGCGAGGACGCCCGGTTGGTGGTGGCCGTGAGTTGTTCCTCGGCACTGCGCAGGGCCAGCCGCGCCTCCATTTCGGCGGCCCGGGCCAGCGACGCGGCCAGGGCGAGCGCATCGCGGCGCTCCGGGGACGGTTCCGCCTCCGCAGGCGCCTCCTGGGCGGCCGCGAGCCGGGCCGCCACCGCGTCGAGGGATCGCTGCTCGCTGACGATGTTGGCCTCGGCCCTGGCGAGGGACGCGGCGAGGCGGTCACTTTCGCCGACGGCGCTGCGCAGCACGGAGTTGAGATGGGCCAAACGCTCGGCCACGGCTGCCAGCCGGGCGTCCGAGTCGTGGAGTTTTTCGAGGGCGGCATCGGCCCGGTCCTGCGCCTGGGCCTTGCGGGTCCGTGCTGCGGAGAGGGCAAAGCGGTTGCGCTCCAGCTCGGCCGTCACCGTGGCCAGTTTCCCGGCGGCGTCGTCGACGGCGGCCTGGACCTCCAGCAGTGAGGGCGCGGTGGCGGACCCGCCGCTGACGGTCAGGGCGGTGAAGACGTCACCGGTCCGGGTCACGGCGGTCAGCACCGGATGTGCGTCAATCAGCCGCGCCGCGGCGTCCAGGTCCTCGACGACCGCGACTCCGGCCAGGAGCCGGGATAGCGGCAGGCGGGGACCGGCATCGTCGGTGGCGGACGCCGTCACGAGCAGGGACGCCCACCGGGCGCCCGCCGGGAGCTCCTGGTCGCGGGCGGGGGGCTCCTGGTCGCCGGCGGCGGCGGTTGATCCCGTCAGCACCAGCGAGGCCCGGCCGGCGTCGTGGTCCTTCAAGCGCCGGACCGCGGCCGCAGCGGCGTCCGCGTCCTGGACCACCACCGCGTCGGAGGCGCTGCCGAGGGCGGCGGCGATGGCGGTCTCGAACCCCGGTTCCACGGTGATCATGGCGGCAAGGGACCCGAGCACGCCCGGCAATCCGGCACCGAGCACGTGCTCCGAGCCGTCCTTGCGGTTCAGGCCAAGCTGCAGGGCCTCGCGGCGGGCGAGGAGGGCGCCGCGTTCCCGTTCGCCCTCGCGTTCGGCCGCTTTCAAGGCGTCGATGTCGGCGGCAACGGCGTC
The DNA here is from genome assembly GCF_020532805.1 of Arthrobacter sp. SO5. GTDB lineage: Bacteria > Actinomycetota > Actinomycetes > Actinomycetales > Micrococcaceae > Arthrobacter. The sequence continues at coordinate 15,101 of NZ_MQTQ01000002.1, forward strand.
CAGCGCCGCGCTGGCCTCCTCATACTCGGCGTCGAGGGTTTCCTCCCCGTCCTCTACCCCGGCCACCTGGGATTCCAACGCCGTGAACTCGCCGTGGGCGAGCCGGCGCCGGTCCTCCCCCGCCTTGAGGGATTCGCGGAGCCGGCCGATCTCAGCGTGGGCAGACTCCACCCGAGAGCGTGCGGCGCCGACCTGCCCCGCGAGTTTGGCGAGGCCCTCACGCCGGTCTGCGGCGGCGCGGAGCAGGGCCGCGAGGCGCTTGTCCTCCGCGGCGGCGGCGTTTTCCGCCTCCTGCTTGGCGGCGGCGGCGGTGTCGAGGGCCCTCCTCCGGTCCAGGATCTGGCGCTCCAGCCCGGCCTGTTCCTCACGCACCCGGGCGGCCTGCCGGTCCAGCTGGTCGGGATCCCGGCCGGAGTCCGGGACCGCATCGGCCGCGCCCAGAAGGCGGCGGCGTTCCGTGGCCAGCGAACCGAGGGACCGCAGCCGTTCGCGGCCGGCAGAAAGCTGGTACCAGGTGTCGCGGGCGGCGTTGAGCCTGGGCGTGGCCTCAGCTGCGAGCTGTTCCAGGGCCGCCTGGCGCTGCCGGCCGATTTCGAGGTCCTGTTCGACGACGGTGCGGCGGGCCTTGAGCGCGCTTTCGTCCGCGATGTCCTGGGCCAGGGCGGACTGCAGCTGGACGAGGTCGTCCGCGAGGAGCCGGGAGCGCGCGTCCCGGACCTCGAACTGGACGGACTGGGCACGCCGGGCCACTTCGGCCTGTTTGCCCAGCGGCGTGAGCTGGCGCCGGATTTCACCGGTGAGGTCGCTGAGGCGCGCCAGGTTCGCCTGCATCGCTTCGAGCTTGCGGACGGTTTTTTCCTTGCGGCGGCGGTGCTTGAGGATGCCGGCGGCTTCTTCGATGAACCCGCGCCGGTCCTCGGGAGTGGCATGCAGGACCTTGTCCAGCTGCCCCTGGCCGACGATTACGTGCATTTCCCGGCCCAAACCGGAGTCCGACAGGAGTTCCTGGATGTCCAGGAGCCGGCAGCCGGCACCGTTGATGGCGTATTCCGAGCCGCCGGTGCGGAACAGGGTGCGGGAGATCGTGACTTCGCTGTAGTCGATCGGCAGGGCGCCGTCGGAGTTGTCGATGGTCAGCGAGACGTGGGCGCGGCCCAGCGGCGGGCGTCCGGACGTTCCCGCGAAGATGACATCTTCCATCTTTCCGCCGCGGAGGGTCTTGGCGCCCTGCTCGCCCATGACCCAGGCCAGGGCATCCACCACGTTGGATTTACCGGACCCGTTGGGGCCGACCACGGCCGTGACCCCGGGTTCGAATTCGAAGGTCGTCGCCGAAGCGAACGACTTGAATCCCCGGACGGTCAGGCTCTTGAGGTGCACGGTGTTTCTGGTCTCCTGCTCGGCGGACGCGGATGGTGGGGACAGCCGCGGATACCTACAATCTACTGCGGGGCAGGGACATTTCTGCGCAGAAGCCCGGCAACGACGGTGCAGATGCTCCGATTTGCTGATGCAGGAATGGATCGGCACGGGGCATAGTTAAGCTCTTGGGCTTGCATCTGAAGGTGCGGACACCCGCCTGGGCGCAGGACAGACACGAACAGAGGCCTGAAGTGATAGGGAATGCAACGTTCCGGCACCGCAACACCGCCCTGCTTTCGGTGAGCAGCGTCGAAGCTCCGAGGATCATCAGCTCCACGGATTTCGACCACAAGCTGGCGTCGACGCTGCGCCGGTTGAAATTCCCGCCGAAGCTGCTGGAACGGGTTGCCGGCGTCACGCACCGGCGGTGGTGGGCCCCCGGGACCTCGTTCGACGACGCCGCCATCGAGGCCGGCGCGAAAGCCCTGGCCGAGTCCGGCATCGAGGCCTCCGAGGTGGGCCTGCTGATCAATACCTCCGTGACGCGGCGGAACCTCGAGCCGTCCGTGGCGGTGAAGATCCACCACGGACTCAGCCTCCCGTCGTCCGCGATGAACTTCGACCTCGCCAACGCCTGCCTCGGCTTCGTCAACGGTATGACCCTGGCCGCCAACATGATCGACTCCGGCCAGATCAAGTACGCGGTGATCGTCAACGGCGAGGATGCCCAGGCAACGCAGGAGGCCACCCTGGCCCGGCTGCAGCGGCCGGAAACCACGCGTGAGGACTTCAACCGCGAGTTTGCCACGCTGACCCTGGGTTCCGGGGCCGCCGCGGCCGTCCTCGGCCCGGCGGACGAGCACCCGGGGGCACACCGGATCCTCGGCGGCGTGATGCGCGCCGGAACGGAGCACCATGAGCTGTGTGTGGGCGGCATCGACGGCATGACCACGGACACCAAGGCCCTGCTCGACGGCGGCCTGCAGCTCGTGGTGGACGCCTGGCACGAGGCGCAACCGGAGTGGAACTGGGGTTCGATGGACCGTTACGTCACGCACCAAGTGAGTACCGCCTACACCCAGGCCATCATCGACGCCATCGACCTGGACCCGGACAAAGTGCCCATCACCTTCCCGCACTGGGGCAACGTGGGCCCGGCCTCCCTCCCGATGACCCTCGCCGAGGAGGCGCAGACCCTCGGAGCCGGTGACCGTGTGCTGTGCATGGGCGTCGGTTCGGGCCTCAACACCGCGATGGTGGAAATCGTTTGGTAGCCGCCGACTGGCCCGGCGTCGACCCCGCATGGTCGCGCGAAATCAGCGTGGCCTCGACGTCCGCAGCGGATGAGCCCGGAACCGTGCGCAGCTGGCACCTGCTCGACAACGGAGCCCAGCTCTCCCGCCGCGGCCTGACCCCGGCCGGTACCCTCCTGTGCGTGCACGGCAACCCCACCTGGTCCTACCTGTGGCGGACCCTGCTGGCCGCCGGATCGGACCCCGCCCAGCCGTGGCGCGTCGTGGCGGTGGACCAGCTGGACATGGGCTTCTCCGAGCGCACCGGCACGTTCCGGCGCCTGGCGGACCGGATCAACGACCTCGGCGACCTCACCGCCGCCCTCGGACTGGAAGGCCCGGTGGTCACCGTCGGCCACGACTGGGGCGGAGTCATCAGCCTCGGCTGGGCCCTTTCCCACCCGTTGCAGCTCGCCGGCGTCGTGCTCACCAACACCGCCGTCCACCAGCCCGCGGGCTCCCCCATCCCGCCGGCCCTGCGGCTGGCCCTGCACCCGGCCGTGCACCGCTGGGGCACCACGACGTCGGACGCCTTCCTGCGGGTGACGCACTCCCTGGCGCGCCCGCCGCTGGCCGCGGACGTCCGCACCGCCTACATGTCCCCGTACCGGGGCGCCGGCCGCCGCGAGGGCGTGGGGAACTTCGTCGCGGACATTCCCGCCGAAGCGTCCCACCCAAGCTTCCCTGCTCTCAGCCGGGTCGCCGACGGGCTGCACGGGCTGAGCGTGCCCGCCCTGATGCTCTGGGGACCACGGGACCCGATCTTCTCCGACCGGTACCTGAAGGATCTCCTCGACCGGCTGCCGGCCGCGCAAGTGCACCGCTTCGAGGGCGCCGGCCACCTGGTCGCCGAGGACCGGGACATCGCCGCTCCCGTTTTCGCGTGGCTCGCCGAGCACCGCCTGCACAGCGGACCCGCGGACGTTGAGGCAGTATCGCCGGGGGTTCCCCCGGCGGATGTCCCGATGACGGCGCCCGGCGTCCAGGCCCCGCCCCTGTGGGCGCCCCTCACGGAGCTCGCGGCGGGACCCGACGGCGGGGACACCGCCGTCGCCGAAATGGGAACGGACGGGAGCGTCGCCCGCTCCCTGAACTGGCGGGAACTGGAACACAGCATCGCCGCCCTCGCAGCAGGTCTGCAGGACACGGGCGTCCGGCCCGGCAGCCGGGTGAGCCTGATGGTTCCGCCGGGCGTGGACCTGACCGTGGTCCTCTACGCGTGCCTGCGGCTGGGGGCCGTGGTGGTTGTGGCCGATGCCGGGCTCGGCACCCGCGGCCTGAGCCGTGCCGTCAAAGGCGCCACCCCGGATTTCCTCATCGGCATCGACAAGGCCCTCGCCGCCGCGTCAGTGCTGGGCTGGCCGGGCCGGCGCATCAGTGTGCAGGACCTGCCGGCCGCGCGACGGCGGCTCCTCGCGGTGGAGACCTCCCTGGCCGCCCTCGCCCGCCGGGGACAGCTTCGGGAACGGACCGCGGCGCCGCCGCACGCCCCGCACGCCCCGGCCCCGGACGCCCCCGCCGCCGTGCTCTTCACGTCAGGCTCCACCGGTCCGGCCAAGGGTGTCCTGTATACCCACGCTCAGCTGGCCGCGATGCGGGACACCCTGGCCGCGACCCTGGGGATCCTGCCGGGCGCACGCCTGGTGGCGGGCTTTGCACCCTTCGCGTTGCTGGGACCGGCGCTCGGAGCCGTTTCAGTGACGCCCGCCATGGACGTCACCGCGCCCCGCACCCTGACGGCCACCGCGCTGGCGGACGCCGCCGCGGCCATCGACGCCACCGTGGTGTTCGCCTCGCCCGCGGCGCTGCGCAACGTCCTCGCGACCCAGGGCAGCCTCAGCCGGGCCGGGCACGAGGCCCTGGGGAGCGTGGAGCTGGTGCTTTCCGCCGGGGCGCCCGTCCCCGCGTCCCTCCTCGCCGAGGTGCAGCGCCTGCTGCCCCGCGCCTCCCTGCACACCCCGTACGGGATGACCGAAGCGCTGCCCGTCACGGACATCAGCCTCGAACAGATCCGCGCCGCAGGCGCAGACGCGGCCGCCGGCACCATGCCGGGTGCCGGCAACGGCGTGTGCGTGGGCCGGCCGGTGCACCGCGCCCGGGTGGCCATCATCCCGCTCGCCGACGACGGCACCGCCCCCGGGAACGACCCCGTCACCGAACCGGGAGTGACCGGTGAGATCCTGGTCAGCGCCCCGCACGTGAAGGAAACCTACGACAGGCTCTGGCTGACCCAGCGCGAGAGCGTCCGCTCGGCCGGCTGGCACCGCACCGGCGATGTGGGGCACGTCGACGCCGACGGCCGGCTCTGGGTCGAGGGGCGCCTCGCGCACGTCGTGACGGCGCCCGGGACAGTCGTGACGCCCGTGGGCGCCGAGCAGGCCATCGAACGCCTGGACGACGTCGGCCTGGCCGCCGTCGTCGGGGTGGGCCCGGCCGGGACGCAGGCGGTCGTCGCCGTCGTCGAAGCCGTTCCGCCCGTGCGCCGCGCGGGCCCTGCCGCCCCGGAGCTCGCAGCGCGCGTGCGCGACGCGGCCGCTGAGGCAGGCGTCAGCGTCTCTGCAGTGCTCAGCGTTCCTTCCCAGCCGACCGACATCCGCCACAACGCCAAGATCGACCGGACCCGCCTGTCCCGGTGGGCGTCCGCGGTGCTGGCCGGCGGCCGGCCGGGCACGCCATGAGGGTCCTCGTCACCGGCGCGAGCGGCCTGCTCGGCGGGGAAGTGGCCCGCCAGCTGGTCCGCGACGGCCACACCGTCACCACCTTCCAGCGCCGTCCCGCCGGCGTCGACGGCGCTGCGGATGTCTGCGGGTCCATCACGGACGACGGCGCCGTCCGCCGCGCCGTTGCCGGGGCCGGGGGCGTCATCCACCTGGCCGCGAAGGTCTCCTTCGCCGGCCGCGCCGCGGACTTCGACGCGGTGAATGTCGAAGGCACGCGCCGCCTGCTCCGGGCGGCCCGCGAGGCCGGTGTGCGGGACATGGTGTTCGTGTCCTCCCCGTCCGTGGCAAACTCCGGGGCCGCCATCGCCGGGCTGGGCGCAGAGCCGGCGGATCCGGCCCGGGCTCACGGCGACTATTCCCGCACGAAGGCCTCCGCCGAGCTGCTGGCGCTGGCCGCGGACTCGCCGGACTTCCGGGTCGCGGCGGTACGCCCGCACATCGTGTGGGGCCCGGGAGACACGCAGCTGGTGGAACGGGTGCTGGACCGCGCCCGCCGCGGCCGCCTGCCGCTGCTGGACGGCGGGGCGGCCCTGATCGACACCACCTATGTGGACAATGCCGCGTCGGCCATCATCGCCGCCCTGCACCGGATGGAACACGTTCACGGCCGGGCGCTGGTGGTCAGCAACGGCGAGCCGCGCCCGGTCGGTGAGCTGCTGGCGGGCATCTGCGCCGCGGGCGGTGTCCCGGCGCCGTCGTGGTCGGTGCCGGGACGGCTCGCGCGGGCGGCAGGATCGGTGGTGGAAAAGGTGTGGACCCGTTCCGGCCGGGCGGACGAGCCGCCCATGACCCGGTTCCTCGCCGAGCAGCTCTCCACCGCCCACTGGTTCGACCAGCGCGAGACCCGCCAGCTCCTCGACTGGGCCCCGGCCGTGTCACTGGACGAAGGCCTGGCGCGGCTGGCCGGGCACTACGGTTCGCCCGGGCTGTAGTGCCGTGCTAACGCGTCCCCGGCTCCCCTACCAGCGGCCGTTGCGCGGCCGGCGCTGGCAGACGGGGCACGTGTAGGAGGACCGGTTCATGAACTGTTCCCGCTTCATCACGCTGACCAGACCGGCGGCGGCGCATCGTTTGCATTCCTCACCTTCGCGGCCGTAGGCGTTGAGGGAGCGGTCGAAGTAGCCGGAGGCGCCGTTGACGTTGACGTACAGCGAATCGAAGCTGGTTCCGCCGGCGGCGAGTGCCTCCGTCATAACCTCCCGGGCGGCCTCGAGCACCCGTTCGGCGTCGGCCCGGCGCAGGGTGTCAGTGGGCCGGGCGTAGTGCAGCCGGGCCTTCCACAGGGCCTCGTCGGCATAGATGTTGCCGATTCCCGAGACCAGTCCCTGATCCAGCAGCGCCCGTTTGAGCCCGGTTTTCCGGGCGCGCAGCCGGCGGTAGAACTCGTCGAAGGAAAAGTAAGGGTCCAGCGGGTCCCGGGCGATATGGGCGGCTTCCCCGGCGATGAGCGGCAGCGGCGTTTCTGCGAGGCCGCCGGGACCGCCGTCGGCCGTGGGGACCAGCGAGGTCAGGAAAAGCCCGCCGAAGATCCGCTGGTCCACGAACCGGAGCTGGTCCGGCATGCCCTCGGAGGGGCTGAGGCGCAGGCGTACCTTCAGGTGCTTCTCGTCCGGGACGCCGGCGTCCTGCATCAGGAGCTGGCCGGACATGCCGAGGTGGGCCATGAGCGCAACGGAGGGCATGTCCGCTGCGGCGGAATCCCCCGCCGGCGTATCCGCCAGCGGCATCCAGAGGAACTTTCCGCGCCGGACCACGTCCAGGACGCGGGCGCCTTCGAGGTTGCCGGCAAAGTCCTCCGGGCCCAGGGTGTGCCGGCGCACCGAGCGCGGGTCCACCACCTCGACGGAGGTGATGGACCGCCCCCGCACCCAGCTCACGAGGCCGCGGCGGACAACTTCGACCTCGGGCAGTTCCGGCACGGTACGTGCTAGCTGCCGGGCTGGGTCTGCGGCCGCTGGGCTTCCGGAAGCGTTTCCGAAACCGTCTCCGGGGAAACCTGAGCTGACGGAACCTGCACCGGGGGCACCGGCGCCGCCGGCGCGGAAAGCCGGCGCCAGGCGTCCGCGGCGGCCTCCTGCTCGGCTTCTTTCTTCGAGTTTCCCGAGCCGGTGCCGTAGTCGTTGCCGCCGATCCGCAGCACAGCTTCAAACGTCCGGGCATGGTCCGGGCCGGAGCCCTCCACGGCGTAGTTGATGGTCCCGAGCTGGCGGCCGGCCGCAAGCTCCTGGATGCTCGTTTTCCAGTCCGTGCCGGCGCCAAGCGCTTCGGCGTCCTTGAGCAGCGGCCCGATCAGCCGCATGACCAGCAGGCGTGCGGTCTCGATGTCGTTGGAAATATAGGTGGCGCCGATCAGCGCCTCCATGGTGTCCGCGAGGATGGACGCCTTGTTCTTGCCCTCGGTGAGCTTCTCGCCCTGTCCGAGGTAGATGAACTCACCAAGACCGATGCTGCGGCCGATGCCCGCGAGGGCCCGGGTGCTGACGACGGCGGAGCGGCGCTTGGCCAGGTCCCCTTCAGGCAGCGTGGGGTTGTCGCGGTACAGTGCGTCGGTCACCGAGAACCCCAGAATGGAGTCACCCAGGAACTCGAGCCGTTCGTTGGTGGGTAGGCCGCCGTTTTCGTAGGCGTAGGAACGGTGTGTGAGCGCAAGACGAAGCGTCCCGGCGTCAATAGTGACACCGAGACGCTTCAGAAGCTCTTCAGTTGAAGACATCTTAGTCAGCCAGTTGGCGGATTAGACGTCTGCGACCTTGCGGCCCTTGTATTCAAGGAACAGCGCGGTGCCAGCCGAGTCGGTAACGACCTTTGCCTGGTGCGGCAGGCTGTACGTAACCTGACCGTTTTCGACAGTCTTCACCAGGTGGGGGGCAGTTGCCTTCCACTGGGAGCGGCGGGCGCGGGTATTCGAGCGAGACATTTTCCGCTTCGGGACAGCCACGGCTAACTCATTTCTCTCTAGTCCAACACTTACAAATCAGTTTTGCCGGTCAGGCTTAGCCAAGTCAGCTAGGGCAGCCCAGCGAGGATCTACCACCTCGTGGTGATGCCCCGGCTCGTCTTCCAGGCGAACTCCACATTCGGAGCAAAGGCCCTGGCAGTCTTCCCGGCACACCGGCTGGAACGGCAGTATGGTGACAACTGCGTCCCGCAACACCGGCTCAAGATCGATCAGATCGTGCTCGACTCGACGTTGCTCTTCTTCGTCTTCTTCATCCGAGAACACGGCGTCCTCGTAGAAGAAAAGTTCTTGCACATCGACCTCTTGGTCATACGCAAGGGGATCCAGGCATCGGCCACACTCGCCAGTTACTCCGACGTGCGCGGTTCCTGATACCAGAATTCCTTCGTGTACGGCCTCGAGCCGCAGATCCAGCTCGACATCCGAGCCTTCCTGCACACCGATGAGTGCCACACCGAGATCACCCGGTGCGGGTACATGTTCCGTCAGCGTCCGCATGCTTCCCGGACTGCGTCCGAGGTCCTTGACGTCAAACACCAAGGGCGAACTAGCATCTCGTTTAATGAGAACTCCTGTTGAACATATGACCGACGTACTATCTTAGCCTGATCTTCCGGACGGACTCAAACCGGGGGCACGCCTGCGGTTCACACCGCAGGCCGCTTCGGATTGGGGCCGCGCAACCGGCAGCAGGCCGCCGAGTACCGATCAAGCTTACCCTCTGCGCGGCTGTTCCTGGACCGGCTCGCCTGCGTGGAGACGTTTGAGCACGGACCGCGGGACGAACTCCGAGACATTGCCGCCCAAGGTGAACACTTCCTTGATCAGCGTCGAGGACAGGTGGAGATAGTGGCTTTCGGCCGGCAAGAAGACCGTTTCGACGCCGGTGAGCTGGCGGTTCATCGTGGCCATCGGCAGTTCGTAGTCGAAGTCCGAGGAGGAGCGAAGGCCCTTGACGATCGCGGAAACGCCCCGCTTCCGGCAGTACTCCGCCAGCAGCCCCTCCCCCACCGGCTCAACCACGATGCCGCCCAGGGACGCCAGGGTCTCCTGGGCCATGTCGATCCGCTCCTGCAGGGTGAAACGGTACGTCTTGGCGTAGTTGGTGGAGACGCCCACGATCACCTCGTCAAAGAGGCCCGCGGCCCTGGCAATGACTTCCAGGTGTCCGTTATGGATGGGGTCAAAGGAGCCGGGGCAGATAGCGCGTCGCATGCTCCGAACCTACAGTATTGCTGCCGCAGGCCGGGATAACATGGCTGAATGTCAGCATCGAGCATTCCTTTCACCGTGGCCGGAGGCGTGGTCCTCGTGACCGGCGCCGCTATGGGCATGGGCCGCCTGTACGCCCTGCGAGCGGCCCGTGAGGGGGCCGGCGTCGTGATTCTCTGGGACGTGGATGCCGACGGCCTGGCGAAGACCGCCGCCGAAGTGACCGCGCTCGGCGCGCGCGCCGTCGTCCGGCAGGTGGACCTCGCGGACCGGCAGTCAATCGCGGACGCCGCGGCGGACGCGGCCGCGGAGGGCCCGCTGTCCCTGTTGGTCAACAACGCCGGAATCGTCCGCGGCGCACTCTTCTGGGAGCACAGCCCCGAACGGGACATCGCCCTGACCATGGACATCAATGCGCTGGCGCCCATGTACGTCACGCACGCCTTCCTGCCGGCCATGATGGCCGACGGCGGCCGCCAGCGCCGGATCCTGAACGTCGCGTCCGCCGCCGGAACCGTGTCCAACCCGCGCATGAGCGTCTACGCGGCCTCCAAGTGGGCCGTCATCGGCTGGAGCGACTCGCTGCGGCTCGAACTCGAACAGCAGGGCTACCGCCACCTGAAGGTGACCACGTTCTGCCCCAGCTACATCTCCACCGGCATGTTCGACGGCGCCCGCGGCCCACTGATGACGCCCTTGATGACGCCGGACGACGCCGTGGACCGGGCCTGGCGCGCCACCACTGCCGGCCAGCCGCAGCTGATCGCCCCGGCAATGGCGGCGCTGGGCAAGGTCCTGAGGGGCATCCTGCCGGTGCGGGCCTGGGACTTCGTGGGCGGGAAGGTGTTCGGGATCTACTCCACCATGGACAAGTTCACCGGTCGGGCCGACGGTCCTGCCGGCGGTTCTGCCGGCGGTTCTGCCGGCGGTTCTGCCGGCACGGCAGGCTCGCGGTGACCGCGCCGCTGCAGTTCCCGTGGCAGCGTGCCGCGACCGGCGCCAACCTGCTCTCCCCCGACGGCAGCCTGGGCGTCACCATCTTCGAGGAAATGACCACGCTCGCCCAGCAGAGCGGCGCCATCAACCTCGGCCAGGGCTTCCCGGACGAGGACGGCCCGGCAGAAATGAAGGCCGCCGCCCAGGCCGCCATCGCCGCCGGCTACAACCAATACGCACCGGGCAAGGGCATCCTGGAGCTGCGCGAGGCCATCGCCCTCCACCAGGCACGCTTCTACGGCCTGACACCGGACCCGCAAAGCGAAATCATCGTGACCACAGGCGCCACCGAGGCCATTGCCGCTTCCCTGCTCGCGCTCGTGGGCCCGGGAGATGAGGTCCTGACCTTCGAGCCGTTCTACGACTCCTACGGCGCAATCATCGGCCTCTCCGGCGCCCGGCACGTCACCGCCCCACTGCTGGCCCCTGACTTCATGCCGGACCTGGACGCCCTCGAAGCGGCGTTCAGCAGCCGCACCAAAGTAGTGCTGGTCAATAACCCCCACAACCCCACCGGTGCGGTGTTCCCCCGCGAGGTGCTGGAGCGCGTCGTCGAGCTCGCCACAAAATACGACGCCGTCATCATCACCGACGAGGTTTACGAGCACCTCACCTTTGGTGCCCTGCACATCCCAGTGGCCACCCTGCCGGGAGCCGCCGGGCGTACGCTGACGATCTCCTCGGCCGGCAAGACGTTCTCCTTTACCGGCTGGAAGATCGGCTGGCTCAGCGGTCCCGAGCATCTGGTCGCCGCCGCCCGGACGGTCAAGCAGTTCCTCAGCTACAGCTCCGGCACCCCGTTCCAGGGCGCCATCGCGGTGGGCCTGGGACTGCCGGATCCGTTCTATGCCGGGATCGCGGATACCCTCCAGCTCAAACGCGACATCCTCAGCGAGGGCCTCCGCGCAGCCGGGCTGGACGTCTTCACTCCGCGGGGCACGTACTTCGTGAATGTCGACACGGCACCCCTCGGGATCTCCGACGCCGTCGACCTGGCCCGCCGGCTGCCCGCCCTGGTGGGCGTCGCGGCCATTCCGGTGGCAGTTTTCTGCCACCCGGAAGGCGCCGAACGCACCCGGAGCCTGCTCCGCTTTGCCTTCTGCAAGCGAATCGATGTCCTGCAGGAGGCCGCGGAACGGCTCGCGACGCTCCGGGACATCCTCTGATGCCGGCTACGCCAGCAGCGTCACGGTTCCTGCGGACCACCGGCCAGCACGCCACGATTGAGCCCGACGCGTTTACCGGGGGCGCCTTTGTGCTCAGCATCGGCGGCGCGGAGCAGTCCCACGTGAACCTCGCGGACCCGTCGGACATCTTCTACGAATATCTGCGCCGGATCGGGCATGTGGTGGACCTTGCGGCGCCGTGGGGCGAGCCCATCAGCGCCCTCCACCTCGGCGCCGGGGCCCTGACCCTGGCCCGCTACATCCAGGCCACCCGGCCCGGCTCCGTGCAGTACGCCGTGGAGCTGGAACGGGAACTGCTGGACTTCGTCCTGGACCAGTTGCCGCTGCCGGCGGGCACCGCGCTGGACACAATCATCGGCGATGCCCGGGACGCGCTGGCCGAACTGCCGGCCGGGCTGCGCTTCGACGTCGTGATCCTGGATATCTTCTCCGGCCCCGAGGCGCCGGCGCACATCGCCTCTGCCGGGTTCTACCGGGAGGCTGCGGCCAGGCTGACGCCGCGCGGGGTCCTGATCGTGAACGTGGGAGATGAACCCGGGCTGACCCTGGTCCGCAGCCAGGTGGCCGCGCTGCGACGCGCGATGGCGGATGTGGCGGCGTTTGCGGAGGCGGGCATGTTCACCGGGCGCTATCCGGGAAATATCATCCTGACCGGGACGCAGGGCACGTGGCCGGACGTGTGGACGGCGGCGCTGACCGCCCGCGGGCCGCACCCGGCCAAGGTGCTCTCCGGCGTCGGCCTGGATGTGCTCTCGGACTAGGCCAGTCGATCGGGCACTTCCCCGGGGAGGACATGTCCAGTCCCCGCGCCCAGGACCGGGCATAACCGGAATATGTCCATCCGCAGACCCGGGCGCGGGGCATGTCCGGGCAACGGCGTGGCACGTCCGGTTCCTGGGGCACGTCCGGTTCATGGCCCCCCGAGGGACATGTCCAGTCCCCGCGCCCAGGACCGGGCATAACCGGAATATGTCCATCCGCCGGCCCCACCGCGGGGCATGTCCGGGCACCGGCGGCAGCTGCGGTGGGCTACGCCGGGAGCAAGGGCTAGTTTCCGTCCTCCGGCCCGTCCGCGGGTTCGTCGTCGGCTTGTTCAACGGCGTCCGGCGCCGGCGCTTCTTGGACGCCCGGCTCCGCGAACCAGAGCCGGGTCTCCCCGTACTTCCTCTCGGCAAAGCGTTCCATACCCTCGGGCCAGGTGGGTTCCGGGCTCCGGGATGAGCGCTCCACCACCACGACGGCGCCCTCGGCGAGGTGCGGGCCGAGCTTCGCCAGGACCTCGGCCAGCGCGGGCTCCTCCAGCGGGTAGGGGGGATCGAGGAAGACGAGGTCCCAGCGGACGGCTTCCTTGGCCCGGTCGAGAAACGACTCAACCTTCGAGCGGTGCACGGAGACGACCTTGCGGCGCGCGACGGTGTTGACGAGGTCCGCGTTGCGCTGGCAGACCTCGCTGGCCTTGCCATCGAACTCCACCAGGTCCACGGCCCGCGCCCCACGGCTGGCGCTTTCCACGCCGAGCGACCCGGAGCCCGCATAGAGATCCAGCACGCGGGCATCCGCTATCACCTCGAAGGCGTCCAGCCGGGAGAAGAGTGCTTCCTTGACCCGGTCTGTGGTGGGCCGGGTCAGGGACCCGGGGACGCTCACCAGGGTGGTTCCGCCCGCGGCACCGGCAATGATGCGGCTCATGGCCTGGCCGCCAGGGATTCATCGATGTTCTTAGCCGCGTTCAAGGAACGCCTCCTTTTCCGGATTGAGGTATTCCTCGATTGCCGCCGCCAGGACGGGGTGGGCGGCCAGCGACGGGTCGACGCCGACAATCTGCCAGGCGTCCTGCCGGGCGCGGGCAATGACGTCCTCGTGCTCCAGCACCCGGAGGAGCTTCAGCGTGGACCGGCCGCCGGACTGCGAAGCACCCAGGATGTCGCCTTCACGCCGCAGCTTGAGGTCCTCCTGGGACAGCGCGAAGCCGTCGGTCGTGGCCGCGACGGCGTCGAGCCGGCGGCGGCTGGGATGGCCGGGTTCCAGGGTGGTGACGAGCAGGCAGGTGCCGGGCAGCCCGCCCCGGCCCACCCGGCCGCGGAGCTGGTGGAGCTGGGAGATACCGAACCGGTCGGCGTCGAGGATCACCATGAGTGTGGCATTGTGCACGTCCACGCCGACCTCGATCACCGTGGTGGAGACGAGCAGTTTGGTCCGGTTGGCGGTGAACGATGCCATGGTCTCGGACTTGAGTACGGGGTCCTGCCGGCCGTGCAGCGGCGCCAGCGGAACCCCGGCCAGCGCCGGTTCGTCCCTGAGCTGTTCGACGACGCCGGTCACCGACGCCAGTTCGCGCGCCCCGCTGTCGCCTTCAAGGTCCGCGGCCGACGGTTCGGCCTCCCCGGGGCTGAAGTCGCCGTCGTCGTCGGTGCCGATCTTGGGGCAGACGATGTACACCTGGTGGCCGGCGTCGATCTCTTCCCGGGAGCGGGTCCAGAGCCGGCCGAGCCACGCCGGGTGCTCGGCGAGTCCGACCACGTGCGTGGTGATCGGGGCGCGTCCGGCCGGGAGCTCGTCCAGGATGGAGGTCTCGAGGTCGCCGAAGACGGTCATGGCCACGGTCCGCGGGATGGGGGTGGCGGTCATGACCAGCAGGTGCGGGGGCTTGTTGGCCTTGGACCGGAGCACGTCGCGCTGCTCGACGCCGAAGCGGTGCTGTTCGTCCACCACGATCAGGCCGAGGTCGTAGAAGGAGACGTTGTCGCTCAGCAGGGCGTGCGTGCCGATCACGATCCCGGCCGTTCCGGACGCGGCATCAAGCATGGCCTGCTTCCGGGCCGCGGTGGGCATGGAGCCGGTCAGCAGGGTGACCTGGACGGCGTCCGGGCCGAAGCCGCCGAGCATCCCGTCGCGGGAGAGCGGGCCGAGGGTGCGGCGGATCGATTCAAAGTGCTGGGCGGCGAGGACTTCGGTGGGGGCGAGCAGGGCCGCCTGTCCCCCGGCGTCGACCACCTGCAGCATGCCGCGCAGCGCGACGATCGTCTTGCCGGAGCCCACCTCGCCCTGGAGCAACCGGTTCATCGGCGAATCCCGGGCCAGCTCTTCGGCGAGGGTCTTGCCGACGGCGGACTGGCCTGCGGTCAGGGTGAACGGCAGCTGCCGGTCAAAGGACGTCAGAAGCCCGTCCGCAACGGGGCAGCGGGCCGTCGCTTCCTCGGCGGCGAGCTGGGCGCGCCGCCGGGCGAGCGCGGACTGGAGTACCAGGGCCTCCTGGTAGCGGAAGCGGTCCCGGGCGCGCTGCCAGTCCGCAGGGGTCTGCGGTGCGTGGAGCAGCCGGTAGGCGTCCGCGATCGGCAGGAACTTCTCCCGGGCCGCGATGTCGGCGGGCAGCGGGTCGTCCAGGCTGTCCAGCTCGGCAGTCTCCAGCAGCGTGGAGACCACCTTCTGGATGGACCAGCTGGTCAGCTTGGCCGTGGCCGGATACACCGGGATGGGCATCGCCGCTAGCTTCTCCGGATCCATGCCCGGGATGTCCGGGTCCTCATCCAGCAGCTGGAACTCTGGGTTGGTCAGGCCCAGCGAGCCGCCGTAGCGGGTGACCTTGCCGGAGAACAGGGCTCGCCGACCCGGCTGGAGCTCCGCCTTGGCACGGAAGCCGTTGAAGAAACTCACCTTGAGCGTGCCCGGCAGGCCCGCTCCGGGGACGCCCGCCCCGCCGGCTCCCCCGGCGTCGTCGGTGATCACGACGTCGGTCAGCGAGCCGCGGCGGGCGCGCATGGCCCGGGTGCTGCTGGAGAGCACCCGCGCGATCAGTGTCACTTCCTCGTCGAGCGGGACCTCGCTGATGGGGGTCAGCTCGCCGCGGTTCATGTACCGGCGCGGGAAGTAGTTCAGCAGCCCGCCGACCGTGGTGATGCCGAGGTGCTTCTCGATGACGGCAGCGGAGCGTTTGCCGATCCGCCGTTCGAGGCCACGGCTTAATTCGGGGTTGCCCGGTTCGGCATGGTCCGGTTTAGAGTTCATGTCCGTCGTAGACCTGTCCCGCGGGTTCGGGGGCTGCGTGGGGCTCGGCGTCAGGCACGGCGAGCTCGCTGATGGAAATGTCCGTGGGCTCGCCGAGGGACCGGATCAGGGCCACGGCTGGCTCTGCGGAGGGCACGTGGACGTGGACGCGCCAGCGGTACGCCCCGGCGGCATCGGCCGCGGCCCCGACCTGGCTCATGATGACTGAGTCGCCCATTTCGTCGAGGCGCTGGCGCATCATGGCGGCGTCCAGCGGCGAGAGCGTGATAGTGCACATCACCTCTACCCCGTCATCCCGGGGCATGCCGGCGTGGATGTGCGGGTCCTGGACGTCGTAGCCGTGCAGGCCGTCGAGGAGCTCGCCCTGAAGCTCCACGCCGAGAACGGCGGAGCGGAGGCAGTCAAGGATCAGGAGCATCCCAACACCGCCAGCGTCCACCACATGGGCGGCGTGCAGGGCGTCCAACTGGTCCTCGGTGCGGACCACGGCTTCGAGGGCGGCCTCGATGACGGCGTCGAGCGCGAGCCCCAGCGTGTGGTTGCTGTCGTCGCCGTCGTGCGCGGAATCCACCGCGGCCGCGGCGCGGGCGGCGGCTTCCATCACGGAGAGCATGGTGCCGGGCACAGGATCGCTCAGCGCGGACCAGGCCCGGAGCTGGGCGCGGTTCAGCGCGGCGGCCAGCAGTGGCGCGCTCAGCCGGTGGTGGCCGGACAGTGGCTCTGCGGCGGCGCAGAGAAAAACGGCGAACAGGGTTCCTGAGTTGCCGCGGGCCTGCTCCATGGCCGCCTGGCCGGCGTGCGCCAGGACGGCGCCGACATCGTTCAGGGCCGGGTCGGGCGGCAGAACCAGATGCAGGGACGGGTCTGCGCCGATCCGGGGCAACGCCGCGGTGGGAACGCTGTGCAGGGCGTGGGCCGCGGCGCGGGCGGTCAGGTAGAGGTTGGTGCCGGTGTCGCCGTCCGCGACGGGGAAGATGTTGATGGCGTTCAGGCGGTCGCTGTGGTTCCCTAGCGTTGTTTCTGCCTTGCCCAACCACCGCCTCATCGCTTGCGCGTTGGCGGCAATCTTAGTTTGCAAAGTGATCCCATCCCCCAGTGTCAGCGGGCTGGCCCGCGATCTTAACCCCCGGTCTGTCCGTTGGTGCAAGGGCCTCTACCGAGCCTATCGCAGTGAAACCGGGAGGAAGCTGAAGGCCCCGGGGGAATGTGGCGAGCAGTCCGTGGTCCTCCCCGCCGCCGAGGACCCAGGCCAGGGGGTCCGTGCCGAGCACGTCCGCGGCGGCCCGGAGCGGTTCCGCCAGTTCCTTCAGGGCCGCGGCGTCGAGGTCGAGGACCGCGCCGCTGGCCGCGGCCATCCTGCTGCCGTCCCGGACGAGTCCGTCGGAGATGTCCATCATGGCCGTGGCGCCGGCGTCGCGGGCCAGCGGCCCGGCTGCAAGCGGGGGCTCCGGGCGGCACTGCGTGTCCATCAGGTCCCGCTGTTCCTTTGTGAGGGCATCGACCGGGAGGGACGATTCCAGCAGGGCCAGGCCGGCGGCGGCACGCCCCACCGTGCCGGCGAGCGCCAGGGTGTCCCCCGGGCGGGCGCCGGAGCGCAGCACCGGCGCCCGGCCGTCGAGGGTGCCCAGGATCGCGACGCTGACGGCGAGTTCGCGTCCCCTGCCAAGGTCCCCGCCGGCCACCGCGCAGTCCGGGGCTCCCAGTTCGCGGATGCCGGCGGTGAGGCCGTCGGCGAAGTCCTCTACCCAGGCCACGAGCGTCTCCGGCGGCATGGTCAGGCTGACCACCAGCGAGGTGGCCCGGGCCCCCATGGCGTTGATGTCGCTGAGGTTCTGCGCGGCGGCCTTCCAGCCGACGTCGAAGCCGGAGGTCCGGTAGCCGTTGTTCCACTCCAGGCGGAAGTCCTGGTCCACCACCTGCGTGTCGATGCTGACCACCGTCCGCCCGTCCGGCGCGGCCACGATCGCGGCGTCATCCCCCGGCCCCAGGAGCAGGGACGGGTTGCCGTCCTGCCCGGCGTGCAGGCGCGGGAAGATGCGCTCGAGGAGCTGGGATTCGGAGAGCTCGGCGACGGTCAGGGGGGATTCTTCAGGCACAGCCCTACGCTACCGCGCGCGGGTGACACCGGCGGTTTCGTAGGGCGTCAGAGCGGGGCCGCCTAGCGCGCGCCCTGGTGATCGTTTTCCCTGCGGCGCGGGCTGCATGCGACACTCATACCCATGCCCCCGCCGCTGCCCCGTTTGAATCCCTTAGCTGCACGGATTCTGGCCTTCATTTCCGGGGCAGCCCTCCTCTGGCTGGTTTTCGCCGTCCAGCTCTTTGTCAACGTGGACCCCTTGACTATCCAACGCACCGACGCCGTCATCATGCTCGGCGGTGCGGCCACGGAACGGCTGCCGGTCGCGCAGCAGATGCAGCGTGACTACAACGTCCCCGTCCTGGTCCTGTCCCACACAGACACTCCCGGCAACATAGCGGCCGATGATGCCTGCAACTCTGCCGCCTTCCCGAGTGCCCAGCTCCTGTGCTTCCGGCCGGATGAGTTCGACACCCGCGGCGAGGCGCGTGCCATCGGCCGAATTGCCGAGGCAAACGGCTGGAAGTCCATCACGGTGGTGACGTCCAGCTATCACGTCTCCAGGGCGCAGAGGCTGATGGAGCAATGCACGACGGCGGACGTGCAGATGGTGAACTCCCATCCCACGCTGAGCGGGGCGCAGTGGCTGCGGCGGTTTGTGATCGAGACCGGGGGCCTGCTGGATGTGTCCCTGCGGCCGGAATGCGCAAGCAGCGGGCAGTGATGCAAGAATTGAGCCTGACCAGGTTGAGTCCCTCAGCCTACTGACGATTTGTTGAGGCGAGGAGCACCGGCTGTTGGATGATCTTGCCGACGACGCTCCCCCGCTGGTCGCCGCCCCGCGCCACCTGCGCCGACGGGCCTTCCATGAGGAGATCCCGGACACGCTACTGGTTCCGGACGTTCAGCCATTTTCCCTCACACGCGCCGAGCCCGCTGCGCCCAAGCGGGTTGCTGTGGCAATTGATTCCAAGGAATCCGAATACCGGCGCAAGCGCCTCGTGGCTTTGCTGGTGGTACTCCTCGTTGCCGTCAGCGTGCCGGCTCTGGTGATCGCCCTACTGCTCGCCGGCTGAGCTGCGGCATCAGCCCAGTTTCGAGTAGAACGCGTCGTTCCGTGCGCCCCACCCGTTTGTTACGTTCACCATGTAGTACCTGCCGGCGCCGAGCGAGGTCCCCCCGACATTTACGGTGACCGACTGCAGGCCGGGATTGAGCCTGTGCTGCTGGCCGTAGGACGGGTTGTAGGCAGCCGCGGCCACGGTCCTGTCCTGCACCTGCCCTGTCGCCGTAGTCCACTTCAGCTGGACCTGTGCGCCGCTGAGGTTGAAGCCGGTGACGAAGAGGGAACCCGCGGCGGCGTTGAAGCTTGAGTCCGTAATCACCGGCGTAGCCTTTCCCGACGTGATCCTGTTCACCAATGGCACCCCCGTGTCCACGCAGGTGTAGTAGGTGTCCCACATGAACGAAATGACCTTGGCGGGCGCGTTACCCAACTGCTGCAGCTGGCGGTCCAGGCGGGCTTTGGTGGTTTGGCCCCGGGTGTTGGTGTCGCAGGGGTTAGCTCCGTTGGCCGGTGCCATGCCTTCCATGTTTGCCCAGAGGGTAGCACCGGTGCCGGCGATTCCCGCCGCGGCTGCTTGGAAGTAGTCCCGCACAGGCGCCAGATACCTTTCCCTCCAAGTTCCCGGCCCGACGATGGCGGCGGCGAACTGGTCCACTGAAGCGGCTGCTTCGTTACCGAAGTAAGCCCCGCCCTTACCGGTACCCATGCCGTCCTGGACGGCGATGTTCAGCCGGACGCCGCTGGCGGTTGACGCAATATTGCGAACTGCAGCTGCGGCCTGGGCGGGGGTGGTGCGGCCCGAGGCGGCGGCGCGCGCGTCTATGTAGGGACTAACGACGGCCGACCGAGAGGGCATGATGCGCCGGATGGCCTGGTTCTGTATTCTGTAGACCGTCAGGATCGAGTTGAACACGGGACCATCGCTGACGGGCATTTCAGTGGAGAGGTAGAAGCCGGCCAGACCTGCGACGTTGTTCACAGCGGCCTGATACTGAAGATACCGGTCGGTGAACTGGGAGAATGTGCCCTGGTAAGAGAGATCTGGCAGGTACGCGAAGTCGGTTCTGTTGACCGGAATCGGCATTCCTGCAAAAAACTTCATGCCTTGCGCAGTCGCCGCCTTGGCCATGGATCCGGTTGCGCTCACCCCTGGTGCGCTTCCGGCGCTCACCACTATGACGTCGTAACGGTTGTCGGCAGCGGTGCATCCAGAGCCCTGTGCCGGCAGCACTAATATGGTGAAGAGCTTGTTGTTGTTGGTGATGCTCCGGTCCCGCGGGCATTTGACCGCAGCAGCGCCCCACGGACTGGAGTCCGAGTAGGTAAATACCCTGTCCAGCAGCACACCGTCCGCGAGTGACTGGACGCAATTGACGGCTGAGATCTGGCAGTCGGCGGGAATGCCCGCCAGGCTGGACGGCGTCAGACGCGACCCAAAAGTGATGACGGTGTCGCCACCCAGCGCCTTGATGGCCGCCAATTTGCTTGTGTTGATGGCGTCATTCGCACTTGCTCGGACGAAGTACCCTCCAACGGGGAAAGTAGGACTTTCGACTGCAACAGCCGCTGGCGGGCTGGCCGTGATGAGACTTACGGCCAGAGCTATGGTCGTCAAAATCACGAGATGTGCCCGAGCCGCCAACCCGTTGGTTTGTTGCCGCCGGCAGGTAGCTGCTTCGTGTCCCATTGTCCGTCCCTGGCTCGCTGGCTGAGACCGTGGCCTACGGAAAGAATGCCGCGGGGATCGGGAGAACGCAATAGCGCGACGAGCCTCAAGTACGTGCTCGCTTCATTTGAGAATTCCTCGCGAAAATCTTGAAACGTCACGGGCACACAGTGACGATCAGAGACGCCCGTGTCGAAACGAGAGAAGTACGCAACCGAAATGCCAATGCGGCCAAGAAGGCGAACGGCGCGATTCTGGACGAATTGGTCCAAGTGACCGGCTGGTCGCGGGCCAGCGCCTGTTGGGAACCTGTCCACAGCTCGTCAGTGCAAGGGGCCGGCGACAACGGTAGCGCGCAGGTCGCGCGGGCGGATCTACGGCTATGAGACGTTGAAGGTCCTGATCGGAGTGTGGCGCTAGTCCGGTATGCCCTCGGCAAATATCTGCCCGCCACTATGGACCTGTAGGTGCCCAAGCTGCAGACTTTCGGGGAGTTGGACGCGCATCGGCCGAGCCCGGCGCTGAGAGCCGAGTTGCCGAAGAAATCCGGGCACGATCGACCGGCTGCTCAAGCTGACCGGGGACCTCGGGAGCCCTAGGTGCGGCCTGGCTGCTGCTGTGGAACTTGACCACGGTCTGCAAGGCCGGGGACGAACATTAGACCGTGGTGCTTCTAAAGCCCAGAGACAACGCCCACATCGGCTAAAAGAACGGGCACGTTATCCGCCAACCCGCCTTCCACTAAGACTACGACCGCCCCGCGGAGCAGAAGCGGCCAGACGCCCTCTAGGTCCTCAACAGGGTCTGCTAGATCCTCCTCACAGCCGCCACCCAAAAAATCGGCGGCCGAATAAACACAGATATACGACAATCCACGGACGTCCCAACGCGTAAACCGCGCCGAAATCCCAACGGGACCCAAGCCGCTGAGCTCGCGGCACTGATGGTGAGCACCAACCCGGCCGACCTTAAGCGAATCATCGCCACCATCCAGACCTAGCTAATCGCTCTCGACGCGAGTGCAAACGGGTGATGCTCGGACAACGCTTTCGGAAGCATCTTGACCTGAGTCGTTACAGACCACGACGCAGAACTTTCGCCATCTATTCCTTGGTCAGTTATGCCTGACCGCCTCGAGGCCCACCACGAACGGCTGCCGGAAAGACAGATTCACGCCTGGGCTCGTGCATCCCGTAAGATTCACTGGTCCGCGGTCTAGAATCCTTGGGGGAACCACTGTGCCCAGCATCATGCCGATTTTCGGCACCAGACCAGAAGCCATAAAAATGGCCCCCATAGTTGCCGCACTCAAGAACTCGGAACACTTCGATTGCGCCGTAACCGTGACGGGCCAACACCGGGAAATGCTTGACCAAGTCAATGAGCTATTCGGCATTGTTCCCGACCACGACCTGAATATTCTGGAGCAACGTCAATCTCTATCAGGCATCATGACCCGGACGATCGATGGTCTGGAACGGCTGTTCAGCGCGAACAAGCCCGACGCCGTGATTGTCCAGGGCGATACCACGACCTCCACGGCGGGCGCGATCGCTGCGTTTTATCACGGCATCCCAGTGGTACATGTGGAAGCCGGGCTTCGCAGCGGGGACCTGTTCTCTCCTTTCCCAGAGGAGGCAAACCGCAAATTGACCAGCCAGATCGCCAGTCTCCATCTGGCTCCCACCAGCATCAGCAAAGCAAACCTAGTGGCCGAGGGAATAGACCCTGACAACATAGTCATCACCGGCAACACCGTCATCGACGCCCTCTTGGCTACCGCAGGCAAAAACGTGACATTTTCGGACGACCGGCTTGAGGCTCTGGCGACGACCGGCCGCCGGATTCTCTTGGTCACGACCCACCGACGTGAGAACCAAGGGGATGCTATGCGAGGATTTGGTCGCGCTCTGGCCCGGTTGGCCCATGCCCGGCCGGACTTGGAGATTGTATTGCCGGTCCACAAGAATCCTGTAGTGCGGGAGGCAGTCCTTCCGGCGCTTCATGGCCGAACGAATATCACCGTCACGGAACCATTGGCCTACGGACAATTCACTCGCATGCTGGCCATGGCCCACATCGTCCTGACGGATTCCGGCGGAGTGCAGGAAGAGGCGCCCAGCCTAGGAAAACCGGTGCTTGTCATGAGGGACAACACTGAACGCCCGGAGGCCGTTACCGCCGGGACTGTACTCCTCATTGGCACTGATGAGGACCGGATAGTCCTCGAGGTCACCCGGCTGCTTGATGATCAGACTCACTTTGATTCCATGGCAAATGCTGTCAACCCATACGGCGATGGGAAGGCGGCGGCGCGGACCATTGCGGCGATCGCCGAACTGCTCAACCTAGGGATGAGACTGGAGGACTTCGGAAAGGGACCCAGCTAGTGGGGCCACGCGCAGGACTCACGAGAATTCCAAGCATGACGAAGAATATGATCCAGGAGGATATCGGTGCAGCTAAAGCTCAGAGGATACTTTAAGGCGGAGGGCTCCCCCCTCACCGAAGCCAATGCTGCCATCGAGATGCTGGCGCCCACTTCAAGCTTTGCCCCGCACGTACTCGGCTACACGCCAGTCGGGAGGGTCAACCCCTACCAGTCTCTGCTCTATAAGGCCGCCGCCGACTATGACATTGCCACCGTCCCGATAATTGACAGTTGGTCTTTTGACAGGCTGGCCGCTGTGCGGCCGGATGCGTCGCATGTCATCCTTCACATCCATTGGACGTCTTTTGTCTTGAACGGCATCAAGAGCTACACGACTGCCGAGAAAAAAATCGAGGATTTCCAGGACTCCATCGACTCCTTCAAAAGCAGAGGCGGCCGGATCGTCTGGACTCTTCACAACATCATTCCGCACGATTCTCTCTTCCCCGACCTCGAAATGCGCGCCCAGCAGATCCTCGCGGACGAAGCCGACGTCCTGCATGTGCTCTCGGAAGCGTCGGCTGACATGATGTCTTCAGCCCTGCTCATTGACAAGAACAAGCTGCTGACGGTAGCGCATCCGAACTATCGGATGACATACGAGGACTACGTCACGCGGAACAATGCCCGGCTTGAGTTCGGCATTGGCCCCAAAGACCGCGTTTATGTGTTGCTCGGGGCGCTCAAGTCGTACAAGGGGCTGAACAGGCTACTCGATGCCTTTGACGCATTCTGCGCCGCGGACCGGACGGTGCCCCGGATTCTGCTGGTCGGCGGTAACCCGGACGGCACCCCTGAGGTCGCCGAGTTCATCGCACGGTGCCAAGCACATCCCAACGTATTGATCGAAGACAAGAAGATCGCGAACCACTTCGTGCAGAACTACATGCGCGCGGCCGATGTCGGGCTGGCCCCGTACACCCGCATGCTTAACAGCGGCGCCATTCTGCTCTATCAGTCCTTTGACCTTCCGGTTATAGCCTCTGACGTCCCGGCTATATGGGAGGACATGCCGGACGAAATCGGTGAACGCGTGTACGACAACTCGCTGATAAGTCTTGTCGAGGCGTTCCAGCGTGCAGACCGGTTCTTCCAGAGCGGAAGCCGGGAAGCCGTGCGGCGGTACGCCGACCAGTTCGATGCAATGAAGCTATCGCGCGAGTTTTCGCGTGGAATCCTGGAAAAGCTCGACGACCAACAGTCTCGTCAGAATTAACGGAATAGCCCGGAGGAACAGAACCTATGTCGTCAATGAACACCTCGACCGAGATTCACAAAGCACGATCCCCGTACCGAGGCAGACCTGCCAAGACCTTCTGGAAAGCAGGGGTGTCAAATGATCAGGGTGAGGCGCTCGAGGGATTGCATGAGAAGAAATTCGCCATCGGCGCTTCCGATGCCATTGCTACTGCCGGCAGCTGCTTTGCCCAGCACATCGCGAGAAATTTGCGACTCAAAGGCTTCAACGTCGTCGACTCCGAACCCGCGCCCCGCTTCCTCAATGCGAACACAGCTGAAAAGTTCGGATTCGGCGTCTACTCAGCACGGTTTGGAAACGTCTACTACGTTCGCCAGCTGCTTCAGCTAGCCCAAGAGGCCTTCGGCGAGCGGGAGCCAAGCAACTGGATCTGGGAAAAGGACGGTCGGTACTACGACGCCCTGCGTCCCTCTGTCGAGCCTGACGGACTCGATAGTCCCGAGTCCGTCAGGGAACACCGACAACAGCACCTTGCCGCCGTCCGGAGAATGGTCGAGTCGGCCACGGTTCTAGTCTTCACTTTCGGCTTGACGGAGGGTTGGGTAGATAGGGTCTCGGAGACGGTGTTCCCCACGGCGCCGGGCACCATCAGCGGAGATTTCGATTCTGACGTGTTCGAATTCAAGAACTTTGACTACGCGGAGATCCTGGCGGACTTCCAGGAGCTGCGGCTCCTCCTCCACAGGCACAATCCTGAGCTAAAGTTCATTGTCACTGTGTCCCCGGTGGCACTTGCCGCAACCGCCACGGATAACCATGTTTTGGTTGCCACGACGTATTCGAAGGCCGTTCTCCGTGCGGTTACTGGCGAACTTGCCCGGCTCTACCCCGACGTCGATTACTTCCCATCATTTGAAATCATCACCGGAAGCCAGGCCAAAGGCCGTTTCTGGGACGACACGCTTCGCGGTGTCTCGCCCGAGGGAGTCAACACGGTAATGCGGCACTTCTTCCGGTCCTATCCACCTGTCGCCGTGTCTCCACCGGCCAAAGAACTTGAAAGCGCCGAGGGAGTCCTATGCGAAGAAGCCCTACTGGAGGTGTTCGGAGAGTGAAATACTGCTTCATCGGTGATTCGCATTTGGGTCACGTCATGCCCGCGTGGAGAGAAAGAGTGGCGGGAAATGATTCGTACAAGGCCGGATTCCACATTGAACGTACCTACGGTGAGCTCCCTATGAGAATCATCGACGGCACGGAGGAACTCGCGTGCTTCGACGACATCCGGTGCGCGTACTCGCCCGACATCGACGTCAAATCTTACGATGTCTTTGTCGTCTTCGGGATGCACTTTTCCTTCACAGCCTTGGCTAAAACCTACGGGAAATTTAGGACTGAAGAGCACGAGCGCAGCGCAGGTTCTTATTTGCTCTCGCCAGCGGCGCACAAGGCCATGTGCCATGACCTTTACGCAGGATCCAAAGCAATGCGGGTCATTGAGGCCTTGCGGCTCAACACTTCAAAGCCGGTTTTCTATGCTCAGCAGCCTCTGCCCCTGGAGTGGGTGCTGGACCGCACTGAAGGCCCCCTGCGCTTCTTTCGGGACCTGTCGGACTCCGAGGATTTCGGCAGCTTACTTGCAGAGTATGAGGATAGGCTACTGCAACTAGACGCCAGCGGCGTGGGCGTGCTAGCCCAGCCAGAGTCCACTCTGGGCCGCCCCGGCTTCACGCAGAGCCGGTTCGGTCTGGCCGACGCCACGGACATGAGCCCGGAGAGTGCGTTCGCTAAGGGCGACTATTTTCACATGAATGCCGAGTATGGCGGCTTGGTAGTCGAGCAACTCATCGAGCTGTCTACAGCCTCGGCCCTAGAAAGGTCAGAATGAGAATGCTTGATACACGAAATTCCAGCCTGAGACTCGGATGGCAATTCGTGACACCCACTTCGTCTCTAGAGTTCGTCGTCGAACTAGCTACGTCGGTGCCGGCCAAGAGCCTCGTGGCGATGATCTCCCTGCCGGAGGGGGCCTCGATCACTTCGAGTGAGTGGGGCTTCTCAAAATCGCTGGCTGGCCACTACCGCTATATTGAGCTTGACCGTGCGGGCTGCCTGGCTCTCCCTGGAATCGTCCTGGACCGGGAAGTCTCCGAGGTATCGCTCTCAATCCTGCCCTGGGGGACGAAACAACTCTCGCCAAGAACCGCCGTAGCCGGTGCTTGGTCCATCGGAAATTTCAACAAGCCTGGAACGCCCGGTCTCAGCGCCATTTCAAAAGGGAAGTTGATGACCAATGACTGAATCCCACCACTATGATCTTGGCGCGATGATTGTGGCCGACGCAAACGTCGACGCCGAATCCGTCGCCCGAACGGCGAAGTCTCTTGAGTGGTCCGGTATAACCCCGGTAATCCTCTCCGCCTTCGCCCTCGCCGAGCCCGAATTTGAAACTTACGACAAGTCATACTTCAACCCGGCGTCCGAAACTGTCTCGTCCGCCGCGAACAGGTTAATCCGCGGGCTGGTGAATGAGCACATCCTCATCATCGCCGCTGGCACCGTACTGCCGTCAGAAACGTTCGGCGAACTCGTTGCTGCCGTATGCACCAACCCGGAATCTGTGGTTCGTCTCGTCACCCGTGTCGTCCGTCCATTGCACGCCCTGACGACGGCTGACGTGGACGACCTGATTGTCGGGTCGGCCGGCTCACGCACGGATTCTGTGACTACTCCCCGGAGCGCCTCGACTGCCGCGATCGTCGTTCCACGGCGGACGTTGCACACTCTGTGTGGTTTCAAAACTTCAATCCGCGACCCTGACGTCGCTGTGTCGGAATTCCTCCGCCGATGCAGAAAATTCGGCGTCCAAGAAGCTTGGACCCTACCCAAGGTCGGGGTCTACACGGTCGCCACACGGATGAACTCCAAGATGACGACCCAAGAGGTCCGTCTGGCTCCCGAACAGCACGATCCATCGTTCTTCGGTGATCTGCTCGGATGGGGTTCCGGTGCATCCGATGTACCCCTGGTATCCATAGTGATCTCCACCTACAACCGTGCCGCCTACATCGCGGAGTGCCTTTTTTCCATTCAGTCCCAGACGGTACGGGACTTTGAGGTAATAATTGTCGACGACGGCAGTACGGATAATACAGCGGACGTCGTGGCGTCGTTCGCTGACCATCGAATCCGTTACTTCCGCCGTGAGAACACCGGGATCTCGGCGTCCCGAAACTTCGGCGCCCGTCAGGCCCGCGGCGCATTCATTGCCGTCCATGACGACGACGACCTCATGTTGCCATGGCGGCTCGAACGCCAATTGGAATCGCTGGAACCCGGCGATCACGGCAGCTTCGGCGTTTCCGTGCATTTCGATCACGACACCGGTGAGATGCATCGGCTCGTACACCGGTTGTTTAACATCCAGACAGCCTTACGCTACGGAAACAACCCGACCCACCCGACCTGGCTCATCCGCGCGGACATCTTCAAGCAGTTCAAATATGATGAGTCGCTCAAAAGCGGCGTCGACAACAACGTTGCGCTACGGATGATCAGATCCGGCGTTCGGCTCCGGCACACGGGTGAGAACCTCATCCTGCGCCGCCTCCACGGTGGCCAGATTACCCGCAGTGCCGGGGAAATACAGCAGGCCTCGGCAAAAATGTCCCAGCGCCTGCTCAAATTCACTAACGGCGCCGCTGAGGACCCTGCAAAGACGCAGGCCTCGGAGGAGTGGTTGTCTGGTATGGCGGCGGACTCCTTCGAAAAAAGCGTCCGGCCTTATCTCCCGGACCATCTTGTCGAGCGCCGCGTACTCTCGGAGGTCCAGGAGTCGGCTTCGGGCGACGGGACGCCGGACTTTTCACCCACCAACGGGGGCGTCACGGTCATGAGCCAAACCATCCATCAGGAGGGCGTAACAGCCGCCCGGATCTTCCCAAACGTGATGTGGAAGGACCTGGCGGCGCTTCGGAATGCCGGTATCGATTTTTCTGCGGTCGAAGGCTCCGCTGGGGGTCCCATCGACATGGCGGTGGCGGCCATCGGCGACCACGTCACACGCGGTCGCGCTGACTGTGCCTGGGTGGGCCAGACACCTAGCCGGCCGTCGAAGTCCGGTTGGGCTTCGCCAACGAACTCAGATATCGAGTTCACGGTCCTGGATCAACCAAGCCTGACCGAAGGAGTGCGGAAGCTCCTGGCCAAGGACCGGAGCAGCGTGTCAGGTGCCCTGGAGCCATTTCTCATCGTGAAGTCGGCGAATAACCTCGCGTTGCAACTAGTCAACGCCATTAGGAACACGGGGGAATCGCGATGAAGATTCAATGGACCGGCAACAGTTTTGGACGATCAGGCATTCTGGCGATTGCCGAGAAGGGAGACACTCAGCCACCCATCGACACGATCTACCTCGACTACATCGTGGATATCGTAGACCAGGACCGGCTTGCGCTTGCCGCCGCGCTCGTGTTCGGCGCCTACGCCGGCAATCGGATTATGTTTGAGAGCCCGATTTCCGTAGGAGTGGCCCGCGCCATAGAAATCTTCCTACGCGAGCGCACAATCCGTGTTGACCCGGTCAGTTACGCAGAAAACAATTCTCTACACGGCGATTCCATCATCATGCTTGACCACTCCGAAGCGCATACCGCACCGACAAATGTGCTCGGTCGGCAAAGGCAAATCAGGGTCTCCATTCTCCCGACCGAGAGCAACTCCGGGGGCCTACTGACGATGGACTCCCTTAGAGTCGCCTCGAACGCATGGCTGCACGACCAGCTACGCCCGCCCGGATTCGCGGAAGACCGGTCGTCCATAGCGGCCGCAATCCTGCTATCCGCTGACCTGAGCGCCGCGGGCATCAACATGTGTGAACCGGCCGGAGACGGCGGATCGACAACACCGGATGCCCTCCGTCCACTCTTGGAGTCTGCGGGTCTGTCCCTCGTCGTTCAGGCGTGTTGTGCCTGATTGTCGCTGGTGAGCCATGCATCCCAAAGGCGGCTGATGGAGATCGCCAAGCTATAACGCTTGCTAAACAGCCCAGAGATCAACTGGAAATGATCTTTCCAACGGCGAAGGATCCCACGAGGCAAGAGGGGATCTGAATTCACTTCCCCTCTTGCCCAACGCCTGAATTGCATCGCTAAGATCCGGATAGCAAACGAACTCGCTCCGGCCGGTACCGAAAACATAGTCGCGGTATTTGAAGAGATTCTCTTTCGCCGGGCGAAACAACGCGGTGGGTATGCCCAGTACCTCGCCCACGACCAGTCCATGGAGGGAAGATGTTGCAATTATTTCGCTCTGAGCCAACTGCCTCAGAATGTCAAAAATTGGTCCCCTGGGATTGATGGAATTAGGCTCCGAGGCATACGAGTCGAAATCATTTAGGTTGGGAATAACGGCCAGGCGCCGGCGCTTGTCCTGCTTGAGCGCGGAAAGTTGTGGCACCGCCTTGAGTAGCAACAGGGCCGGGTCGCCATATATGCCCGCGTCTTGAATGGATTTGTTGCGTTCCAGCCATTGGCCCGTCAGCGGCCCCCTTACGGCGCGTACGTCCAAATAGGAAAATACATGCCCCTCCTTGGCGATCTTCCCGTTAATGCCTGCTCCCCAAACGACGTCCCCGTCCACGGCGAAGTGAAGGGTCGATCCGACAGCCAGCAGTCTGGCCGCTGGGGAGGACGGTGTACGCCGAGGCACTTTCGCGCCCGCATCCGCCCAACGGGCTTCCAGGATGCTCCTGACCAAAGGGGGGCCGAGCAAGTCTCCGAAATTGTCCGTAAACTTCGCGGGTCCGCCGTCTACGGACCGAACGGGGTTCCAGCTGAAAACATCTATGCCATGTACGTAGTTCAAGGAGGCGGCCGTCCTATCGCAGTTTCCCATACAGAATGGAGCAAATGTGAAAATGCTATGCGTGCTGGACCATTATTCGTCTAAGTCGCGGTCCGGATGACCGTAAAATGGCACAGGCCTCCATCGTCTGGGAAGTCGGTGGCCGAGTCAACTTTAGGCGCCCGCCGGGCCCAGGGCCATCCTCCGAGGAAAGCGCAGCCTCGGTTCGCCGCAGGCTCACAAAAAACATTCGAACCAAGCAAATAGGGGATCAACCTTGTCACTGAGAATCAGCGTTATCGGAACAGGATACTTGGGAACGACGCACGCGGCGTGCATGGCGGAGCTCGGGTTTGAGGTCGTGGGTCTGGACAGCGATCCGAAGAAAATCGAACAGCTTGCCTCGGGTGTTCTGCCCTTTCATGAACCCGGATTGCCGGAGCTGCTGCGTAAACACACAGCCAGCGGTCGTCTGCGGTTCACCACTTCGTACGCCGAGGTCGGTGCGTGGGCGGATGTGCACTTCATCGCGGTCGGCACTCCCCAGAAGGCGGGCGATCATGCCGCCGATATGACCTATGTGGACGGGGCGACCAGCGCTCTGGCCGGTCACATCACGAGGGACTGCCTCATTGTCGGAAAGTCCACTGTGCCTGTCGGCACAGCAAGGCGCTTGGGAAATCTCGTCCGCGAGTCAACCTCCGGTGACGTGAAAGTTGACCTCCTGTGGAACCCCGAGTTCCTCCGCGAAGGATACGCGGTTGAGGACACTCTGCGTCCTGACAGGCTGGTCGCCGGAGGCGACTCGGCAGCAGCAATTGACCTCTTGAAATTGGTCTACGCAAAGGCCCTAAAGTCGGGAACACCGTTTATATCGACTGATCTTGAGACGGCTGAACTAGTCAAGGCCGCCGCCAATGCCTTCCTCGCGACGAAGATTTCGTTTATCAACGCCTTTTCCGAGGTCACAGAACACGTTGGTGGCGACATCCGCGTCCTGGCCGATGCGATTGGTCTTGACAACCGGATTGGACGCCGTTTCCTCAACGCCGGAGTGGGATTCGGTGGCGGCTGCCTGCCCAAGGACATCCGTGCGCTGCAAGCCCGCGTCAGTGAGCTCGGTCTCGATCGCACCATGCGGTTCCTCAGCGAGGTAGACGAAATTAATCTGCGGCGCAGGGACCGCGTAGTCCACCTGGCGACGGAGATCCTCAAGGATCTGCAGGGCCGGAAGATAGCCGTACTTGGCGTTGCATTCAAGCCACACAGCGACGACGTCCGAGACTCGCCAGCTCTCGATGTCGCCGCGCAGCTGTTCAATGCCGGTGCGGACGTGAGCGTCTTTGACCCCGAGGCAATGGAAAACGCGCGCAAGCGCTTTCCCCGTCTGAACTACACAAAATCGGCTGCTGAGGCACTAGAGAATAGTGCGCTGACGATCCTTCTCACAGAATGGGACGAGTTCAAGGAACTTAATCCCACCGAAGTCGGAGATATCGTTGAGTCGAAAGCCATAATTGATGGTCGGAACGTCTTGCACGTCCAGGACTGGCTGGATGCAGGCTGGCGGTTCGAGTCGCTCGGTCGCAGATCGGTCTGACGTGAAAAATGTGGCGACCTGGCGTCGGTGACCGCAGGATCCGGCCGTTTGGCCCAAGGTTTTCATGGCGGGTCCGTTTGGATGGCATGTTAATAAGGGAAGGGCGCTCTGCACTGGGACGATAGTGGTTGTCGAGACCGATAATTGCCGAAGAGGCAGCACCCTTTCGATGCAGAAATCTACCGCTGTTTTCCGTCCTTTCCGGTCAGTTTCACCGGCCAATCGCTGATCTCCCACGCCGGGGGTACGGTGCTCACCGGCTTCATGAACGCGCTGGGTTTCGGCAGGCTGTGTGAGGACAGGCTGGCACAGTCTATTCCCTCCGGCGCCCGGCATCGTTCGGGCAAACTCCTCGGTTCTCTGGCAGCGATGCTCGCCGCCGGAGGCGAACATGCCTCTGACCTGGACATCCTGCGGTCCTCACCCCGGGGTCTTTGCTCAGTTGCCCTCGAACGCGAAAATCTCCCGGTTCTTTGAACGCACCGTGGCCAACCGGAGCTATTCAGTTGCGGATTCGAAACCCTCTGAGTATTTGAGGCTTTGAGCACCACCCAATCGTGCGGTTCAGCACCACCCAATCGTGCGGTTCAGCACGACCGATCGTGCGGGAGAGCGCCAGTGGTGTGAGCTGCCACGGGGATTTCGGACAGCGGAATTAGTTGCCCTTCGTCTCTAAGCGTGGTTGGGTGTTTTCTTCCGGTACGGGAGGTGGCCTCCGGCAGCGAGCAGGGTCCTAAGCCTGTAGTTCTAGAAGTTGCGGAAGCCGCGGGCAATCCGGCGGGTCGTTTCGATCACGCCGTTGATGGCTTCGGTGGGGCTGTTCGAGGCGCCGCCAGTGTCGAAGTAAGCCAGGATGGCCTGCTTCCACGCACGTAGGCTCCGGCCCAGCTTCGCGACCTCGGGAATCGGGCAGGACGGGAAACTGGCCAGGATTTCGGTGAGAAGCTCACGGCCCCTCTCCGGCCGGGCGTGATACACGGTCCGTAGCTTTTGGTAGCACTGCCAAGCGATGGCCACTTCGCGGGTCGGGTCGCCCTCTTCGAGTTTTTTTCTCCAGCCTGGCGACCTGCTTCTCCGACAGTGATTCGATGACCTGCTGGAGGGCGCGGCGGATGCCGTAGAGCGGGTCCTTGGCATGTCCGCGCCGCCCGAGTGTCTCCTGCTGAACGCGGCGCCGGACCTCATCAACCATGGCCGTTCCGAGCTTGACGATGTGGAATGCGACGACGACGGTGATGGCTTCAGGGAGTTCGTCCCGGATGGCGTTGGCGTAGCCGCGGAACGGGTCCAGGGTCGCAACTTTGATCCCTGAGGTGAAGCCGGCGCCTTGTTCCTTCAGCCAGTCGGCGCAGGCCTTCCCCGACCGGCCCGGGACCAGGTCGAGCAGTCTGGCGTGTACGGAGCCGTTCGCGTCGCGGGTGTGGTCAATGACGCCGGTGACCATGCCGGAACCGGGGAACCCGGCGTGTGTCCAGACATGCTCATCGACGCCGAGCGCATCAACGCCGGAGAGCCGTCCGGGCCTGTTGATCCGGAGCCGGGCCTCGAGTTCGATGCCTTTCCAGAGGGACCGCCAGGACACCCCGAGCTGGTGGGCGAGTGCGGAAACGGGGGTGTCGTATTTCTCCAGCGCATCGGTCGCCCAGCGGATGGCCCGGTGAGTGAGGATCGCCCGTTTCCCGGCCAACGCGTGCTGTTCGCTGAAGACTTGAGCGGGGCAGTGTTCGTCCGGGCAGCGCCACAGCCTTTTTGGCCCAGAGCAGCCGGACGGGCCGGCCCAAACACGGGATGTCGTGGAGGCGAATCCCGTGCCGGCCGTGGCCGACAGCGACAACCCCGCAGGCAGGGCAGCCAGCCATGGATTCGTCAGTTTCAACATGGATGATCAGGCCAGTGGTGGCCTCGGCAACGGAAGTGATGTGAACGCTAGGAACACCAAGCAGGGCATCCGCGCGATCGCACCACCTCCCGCCGGAGCAAGAAGTGAGGTGTGTCAAGGATGTGAGACAGTCGCGTAGTTTCGTTTTGGTCAGGCGGCCGCGGGTAGCGGCTGGTTTTTGGTCTTGAAGTTGGCCATCGCTGTTGCCGGCGGCAGGCCGGCGTTGTTGGTGTGGGGCCGCCAGCGGTTGTAGAACACCTCGATGTAGCGCATGGTTGCCCGGCGGGCGTCCCGGCGGGTGGCGAAGCTGTGGTGGTGGTAGAACTCGTTTTTCAGGGAGGAGAACGCCGACTCGGCGACGGCGTTGATGCTCCTATAGTTGTCAAGCCGTGATTTCTCCGCTTGCCGGGTTGGTTTTGAGAAGGTGGTAGACCTCGCGGATGACGTAGCGTTTGAGGCACCGGATGATGTCGCGTTTGGATTTGCCTTCGGCGGTTCTGCGGCTGACGTAGGCGATTGTGGGCTCGTGGAATCTCATGCGAACGATGACGGTGCGGTAGATGGCTGCGTTGAGTTGCCGGTGGCCGCCGCGGTTGAGGCGGTGGCGGCCGCTTGTCATTCCGGATCCGGTGGGGATGGGGCTGATGCCGGCGAGTTTGGCGAACGCTGCCTCGGAGTGGATGCGCTCGGGGTTGTCTCCTGCGACGATGAGGATTTCGGCGGCGGTATCGGCGCCAATCCCGTAGGCGTCCAGCAGTTGGGGTGCGGTGCGGGTTACGAGGTCCTCGATCATGCCGGCGAGTTCTTTGGCTTCGGTGTCCAGGTTCAGCCATCGCCGGGCGAGGGATCTCAGGGTGTGGCGGATGGAGTCCTCGGGGGTCTCCAGGGCCCGGGGACGCAAAGCCGCCAGGTGGCGGGCGAGCATGATCTGTGTTTTCTCTGCAGTGTCTTTCCGGAGCTGTTGCGGGGCGTGAACGAGCATGGCTTTGAGCGTGACCATGGCCGCGGAGCGGTCCTTTACGGCGGTGTCGTGGGCCACCTTGAGCTGGCGGATCATTTCGACGGCACCGTCGGCGGTTTTCGGGACCGCGGTCGCGAATCCGGCCAGAACAGCCCGGGCAGCGTGCTCCGCGTCGAGCGTGTCGGATTTGCCGACGAGCCTGCGCATCCGCCGGTCGGGGCGGTTCACTTCGACCACCTTGTGTCCGTGCCGGCGCATGAATGAGCTGAGCCCGGATCCGTATGAACCGGTGCCTTCGATGCCGAACGCGATGATTTTCCCGAAGGACACGGCCCAGTCCAGAAGCTGCCGGAACCCGCCGGAATCGGTGGCCACCGTCAAAGTGGCCAGGATCCCGCCGACCGAGTCCATTACGGCGGCGACATGGACGTGTTTGTGCGTGTCAACACCAACGACGACGTGCCCTGATCGAATGGGAGTGAGAGTATCTGATGCCATGGTGCCCGTAGCCTCCTGCCGGATAACGTGGATATCACGCTGTCGCCGGCGGGTGGACAGGACTGTCATGGGGACGCTGTCGAATTCTGGCTCCAGGCTCCTATCAGGTCACGCCCGGTCCGGCGGCAGTGCTTATTGCGTGCCCGGCCGCGGGACTGACAGATCAACGCAAAGACACCAAAGGGTCTATCCCAACAAGGGTCAAGTCCCACGACCAGGACTTCCGAATCTACGGCTGATGATTCGACAAGACCAGACTGACAATCCCAGCACACCCCGGTGGCGCCCATGGACTGCCGGACGCCGTTGCTGGTGCACCAGGCGCCCATTTCCCTGGACGTGTATTGCGTGCCGCGATCGCTGTGGAAGATGGCATCCGGGGCCAGGTGTCCGCGGTCCCTTGCCATCGCCAGCGCACCGGTGACGAGGGAGGCGCGCATGTGATCGGCCATGGCCCAGCCAACGACCATGCGGGTGCAGAGGTCGATGACGGTGGCCAGGTAGAGCCAGCCCTCGCCGGTACGCAGGTAGGTGATGTCCCCGACGAGCTTCGTGCCGGGGGTATCTGAGGTGAAGTCCCGGCCGATGAGGTCCGCGAAGACCTTGTCCGGGTCCGAGGGGATGGTCGTGCGTTTGAACGCGCGCATCCGCTTGGCCGCCCAGCCGTTCTCGGCCATGATGGCAGCCACCGTGCCCACGGAAACCTCCACACCGGTGGCGGCGAGTTTGGTGTGGACCATCCGGTGGCCGAAGATCCCGTCCGAGGAATCGAACATCGCCTTCACCAGTCCGGTCAGCTCCCGGTGCCGGGCAGCCGTCGGTGATTCCTTCTGCTCCAGCCACCGGTAGTACGAGGCCCGTGGAATGCCCAGCCGGACGCACATCCAGGCCACCGGAAATTCGGCGTTCTTCTCCTGAACAAGCCGGTAGAGGTCCTCTACCGTTGTTCTTTGGCGAAGAACGCCGACACTTTTTTCAGGAAATCATTTTCCCTTTCGACTTCCCGCAGCCGGGCCTCCAACGCCTTGTATTTCGCGGGATCCACCGGATCATCCGGCCTGACG
This sequence comes from Arthrobacter sp. SO5, assembly GCF_020532805.1. Taxonomy (GTDB): domain Bacteria; phylum Actinomycetota; class Actinomycetes; order Actinomycetales; family Micrococcaceae; genus Arthrobacter. The sequence continues at coordinate 51,118 of NZ_MQTQ01000002.1, forward strand.
CCGGCACCGGCCTCTCCTTCCCGGTGCAGCTGCACCCAGCGCTTCAGGGCGGTCACGGAGATCCCTAACTCGGGGGCAACTGAGGCGGGCGAACGGCCGGAGGAAATGACGAGATTCACGGCATCGGCCTTGAACTCATCTGAATACGTAGGACGGGAAGACATGGGCACAATCCTTTCAAACTGTGTCTCACATCAGTAGTACACCTCAAAGTAAAGTAAGACACGTCAGGGTTTCTTTGGGAAATGGCTGTTTAGTCGCTACCAATTCAAAGAGACCCTGACGCCTCTCTCCTGCCGCCACACCGACAACACCCCGACCCCTCAACTCAGCTGGACCTAACCACGCTTAGAGACGAAGGGCCAACATTAAGCCGAGGAACAGGGCCGCGACCCAGGAACCCGAAGGGCAAACTCCCCAAGCTCGGCTTAACGATTTCCTCGGCATAATCACTGTGATGGACCATGCCCGCAGGGACCGGCGTTCCGGCCTGGTCCCGGCGCCAGAGCGCCATCTTCAAGGTGGTG
>NZ_MQTQ01000020.1 GCF_020532805.1 Arthrobacter sp. SO5
ACCCTGCCCTGCTTCCGCCAGCCGCTTCCGCACACCCAGAAAGTCAGGTCGCCATGATCCGTTTCGAGAACATCGAGGTCACGTTCGGTGATTTCACCGCCATCCCGGGCCTGCACCTCGAGGTGAAACCGGGCGAATTCTTCACGCTGCTTGGACCCTCGGGCTGCGGCAAGACGACGGCGCTGCGGACCCTGGCCGGGTTCATTGAACCGTCCGCCGGCGACGTGTACGTCGACGGCAAGGCGGTCACCATGCTTCCGAGCGACAAGCGCCAGGTCGGCATGGTCTTCCAGAACTATGCCTTGTTCCCCAGCATGAGCGTGTGGGAGAACATCGCTTTCGGGCTGCGCGTCCGCAAGGAGAAGCCGGCGGAAAGCGAGCGGCTGGTCCGCGACATCGCCCGGCGCGTTGACCTATCCGAGGACCAGTTGCGCAAGAATGTGTCGGAGCTGTCCGGCGGGCAGCAGCAGCGCGTCGCCGTCGCCCGTGCGTTGGTGCTGCAGCCCAAGATCCTGCTCCTCGACGAACCGCTCTCCAATTTGGATGCCAAGCTCCGCCACCAGTTGCGGCAGCAGCTCAAGGACCTGCAGAGCGAATTCGGCATCACCACGGTCTACGTCACGCATGACCAGGACGAGGCCCTGGCGATGAGTGACCGGGTTGCGGTCTTCAACAAGGGCGTGGTGGAACAGGTCGGGACTCCGCAAAGCATTTACGACGAATCAGCCACCGAGTTCGTCTGCAATTTCATCGGCGACAGCTCGCGCCTCACGGCCGAGTTGGTCGCGGAACTGAACCGGCGGTCGGGGCACACCCTGAATCCCGCGGCGAACTCCTATTTGCGGGTGGAAAAGGCGTCCCTGGAACCGGGCGGCGGAACCGGCCAGGCAGTGCCCGTGGAAGGAACCGTGGTCTCGAAGACGTATCACGGGCTGCACAGCCGGTACGTCCTCCGCTGCCACGGCTCCGATATCCGGCTGCTGGTCAAGGAAGACGGCGGGGCCCATCCCGGCACGGGCAGCCAGGCAACGGTCTACGTGCAGCCGTCGCACGTCCTGCAATACCACCCGGAAACCGGGGCCAGCCTCGGGAGCCGGCTGCAGGAAGAGGCCCGGCTGTGAGCACTGCGGGCAGCGCGAACGGCAGCAGCACCCGGAGCATGCTCCGCTCCCCCGCCGTCCTGATCGTCGGCGTCGCACTGACGTGGTTCATCGCGGCTTTCCTGGTCTGGCCCAATGCCAACGTCCTGATCCAGACTTTCTTCCCGGACGGCAGCTTCTCCGGGCGCGCGGCCGAGAAACTCTTCTCCTCCCAGCGGGCCATGAAATCACTGGGCAACAGCTTCCTGCTGGCTGTTGCTTTGTCCATCACGGTCAATCTGGTGGGTATCTTCATCGTGCTGGTCACCCAGTACTTCAAGATCCGCGGCTCAAGGATCCTGTTCCTCGGGTACGCCACCACGTTCATCTACGGCGGCATTGTGCTGGCGGCCGGCTACAAGTTCATCTACGGCGACAAAGGCATCGTCACCGGCTTCCTGCTCGGGCTGTTTCCGGGCATGGACCCCGGCTGGTTTTCCGGCTTCTTCGCCGTCCTGGCCGTGATGACGTTCGCCACCACAACGAACCACATGCTGTTCGTCAGCAACGCGCTGAAGGGCGTGGACTACCAGACCATTGAAGCGGCCAGGAACATGGGCGCCTCGACGTGGACCATCCTGCGGCGGATCGTCCTGCCCATGCTCAAGCCGACCCTGTTTGCCGTGACGGTGCTGTCCTTCCTGACCGGCCTGGGCGCGCTGTCCGCGCCTCAGGTCCTCGGCGGCCGGGACTTCCAGACCATCACGCCGATGATTCTCACCTTCACCAACAGCCCGACGTCGCGGGACCTCGCCGCGCTGCTCGCCGTGATCCTCGGCGTGGCGACGATGCTGATGCTGGCGGTCATGACGCGGCTGGAAAAGGGCGGCACCTACTTCTCGGTGTCGAAAGTCTCCTCCGGGCTGCAGAAGCAGCAGATCCGTAACCCCGTGGCCAATGCGGCCGTCCACGCCGTCGCCTACCTGCTGTTCGCCGTCTACACGCTGCCCGTGGTGCTGATCGTGCTGTACTCCTTCGCCGACGGCGCCGCGATCCAGACCGGGCAGCTGTCCCCGGGCAGCCTCACCCTGGACAACTACCTCCGGGTGCTCACCCAGCCATCGGGCCTGCGGCCCTTCATCATCAGCATCGTCTACAGCGCACTGGCCGCCGTGATCGCCGTCGGCGGGCTGCTGTTCGTGGCCCGGCTCCTGCAGAAGTACCGCAACTGGGTCACCGGCGTCTTCGAGTACCTGCTCCACATTCCTTGGATCCTTCCCTCGGCCCTGCTCGCCCTGGGCCTGATCCTCAGCTACGACCATCCGAATCCACTGGTCGGCGGCGCCGTCCTGACCGGTACCACCGTGATCCTGCTCATCGCGTTCGTGACCGTCAAGATCCCGTTCACCTTGCGCATGCTGAAAGCGTCGTTCGCCTCGGTGAACTCCTCGCTTGAGGAAGCTGCCAACATCATGGGCGCCAAGACGCTGTACGTTTTCCGCCGGATCCTGCTGCCGATCGTGCTGCCGGCAGCGGCGGCCATCACTGCGCTCAACTTCAACAGCATGCTGGACGATTACGACACCGCGATTTTCCTGGCCCACCCGCTGCTCCAGCCGCTGGGGCTCGTCATCAAGGCGAACACGGACGGTGCTGAGGGCGTCGACGGGGTCTCAAACACTTTCGTCTACACGGTGCTCCTCATGGTCATCACCGGCGTGACCATGTATCTGGTGTACGGCAGATCGGGGCGGAAGCCCGCCGCGACGGCGAAAGCCGGGGCCGGCGGCAAGGAAGGCCCGACGCCGGTCCCGGCGGAAGCCGCGCGCAACGATGCCGCGCTTGTGCCCTGACCCGGAGCGCGCGTGGATCCGGACCCTATCCAGGGCGACCGGTCACGTCCAGAAATCATCTGCCTTGGCCGTGTCCTCGAAGAACTCCCGCCCCTCTGCGATCTTTCCGTCGCGGACCACAAACGCGACGACGGTAGCCAGGTCCATGGTTTTGCCGTTGCCTTCTGCGTGGGTTTGCTGGATAGCCACGGTGTGATTTTCCCCGCCAACGATGTCCTGCACGTTGGCCTGGAAGGAACCCTGGGTGCGCGCTCCCAGTTCACCGAAGTAAGCCAGGATGGCGTCCCGGCCCTGTTTCGTCCCCGATAGCACGCCGCTTCCGGCAACGTGCCAGACCGCGTCCTCCGCGAATATCTCGCTGAGTGTCGCCATGTCCCCTGAATTGAAGGCCCCATACCCCCGCCGGACCAGTTCAGCATTTTCTGCGGTTCCCATGATCGGACACCTCTCCGTCATCCTTGTCGGGTCAATCCCGGACGGCTTAAGGCTATTCCTGGCAAGGGTGGCTGTCGATGGGAATTCCATGGGGCCGTGGTAGCGTCTAGCGGTTGAATCCCGCACCTGGGACACCACACCGCAGATGCACGGCAAGGACACACGGAGGACCCCCATGCTCAAAGGATTCAAAGATTTCATCCTGCGCGGCAACGTGATCGAACTGTCCATCGCAGTAGTCGTCGGCACCGCCTTCACGGCCCTCGTCGGCGCATTCACTTCGAATATCGTGAACCCGATCATCGCGGCCGCCGGCGGCGTCGAGACCGAGGGTCTGGGCTTTTACATCTGGCCCGGCAACGAGAAAACGTTCGTCAATGTCGGCGCGGTGATCACGGCCTTCGTCTCTCTCCTCATCACGGCCGCCGTCGTGTACTTCATCTTTGTGGCACCGATGAACCGGATCAACCGGCTGGTCAAAAAGCGCCTGGCTACCGCCGAGCCCGAAGCGAAGCCGATCCCGGCCGACACCGCCCTGCTGGCCGAGATCCGCGACCTCCTGGCCCGCCTCGCCGGCCCGGAGGCCGCGGGCGAAGGCCCCGAAGCAGACGTCGGGCGCCACGCGGCGGCCGGCGAGCCGTCGACAGAGCCCGTCCGGGAACCCGTGCGCTAGGGGGCCTCCACCCGCCGGCACGGCGGCTTCGCGCGGGGCGATCGGCCTGCCAGTTTTCATCCCCACCGCGCGGCACGGGCCCGAACCGCTAAAAGCACGCCTGACTCTGGCGCTTGCCGAGCCGCGGCGGGCGGGACCCGCGGCCCCGCCCGGATCTATTTCCGTCGGGACCGGCTCAGGTCAGGGACCGTAAGCAGACTCCGATCGGCATCCGGTTCGACGCCGGGATCCACCGGCGAGTCGGGCTGGCCGGGCAGCGACACCCGGCCTTTCCTCAGGCCAAGGCGCGAACGTGAGAGGCCCGTTCCCTGGGCCCCGACGGTGTCGGCGTGCTTCGCCACTTTCTCAACCACGGGCCGTCGACCCCTGGCCAGCTCCAGGGATCGGGCGATGGATACCGCCCCGAAGACCGACAACGCCCCGCCGACCGCCACGATGATCAACGTCCGCAGCCGGCTCGAGAACATCTCCTTGGCTTGGCCAGGACCATCCACCGCAAGGGCGGTGAACAGGTAGCTTTCATCAGCACCGTTGATCGTCTGCACATCATGCAGGGTGGCTGTGAGCCGCTTGCCGAGCGCCATCGCAGTGTCGACAGCTTGAGCAGGCGTCGCCCCCGAGGCCGACAGTTGCAGGAGCATTCCGGATCCAGACGTGTTGGACTGAGCAACGGTGTACTCCGTCCCCAGGCCCTGTCGCCTTAGCTGCTCCGCTGTTTCCTGAGAACCTAGCTTTGTCACCAGGACCTGGGACAACACGGCTCGGTCGCCACTCCTGAGGTACGGGTTGTCGCCGTTGACGGCTGCCAACTCGGGATGAGCCTGCAACTCCAATTCCGTGGGCACTTTGGGAGTTATCAGGGCATAGGTCATATTGGCCTCGTAGCTGCGCTGGGCAAAGAACATGACATACAGGCAAACGATGCCGGTCAGCAGAACCAGGGGCAGCGCCACCCACTTGTGCTGCGAGAGTGTCTTGATGACGGAAATCGGATCCATAGTTTCTCCTACCCCCAGGTAACCGGTTCGGAAGTCGCTCCCGGAGGAGTCGCCCGTCCCTGCTTGAGTTGTTTTTTGACCATCAGCCAGGAGGCTCCTGACAGACCAATAAAGAACGGGCAAAGCAGCGCGAAGACTGGAAATGACATGGAGTCAAAGACGCCCGAGGCCACTGTGGCGATGAGACCGGCCGCTGCCGCCGAGCCAGCAAGCAAGCTGAGCTCATTGCCTTCTGCGTTCCTGGCTGCCGCCAGCGCTGCGAGAGGCGGGACTACTAGGTAGACCACCAAGCCGACCAGCCCAATGACGCCCATTGTCACGGCCGTGAGCAAGTACTGATTGTCGAAAATATCGAGCACGTTCGCCGGCATCCACGTTCCGGGACCTGTACCAAACCAGGGACGGTCAGCAACTAACCTCAATGCCACCGGATAATCATCTGTCCGGAAGGTAATCGACGAATCCGAGCTGCCGGCAGTCGCCGAACTGAACATCGTTGAAATGAGCCCTGGCACAACAAGGAACAGTCCCGCCAAGCCCAGCGGGACCACCATGGCCGCCCATTGCCTTGCAGTCTTCGGCAGAAACGGAATGGTGACCGCCAGCGCGACGACCAGGCTGAGGAGCGCCGACCGTGAGACGGTCAAGGCATTGGCCAGCGCGAAGAGGCCCACGAGCGACCAGTTGAGCCACTTGCGGCCCTGACCGTCGTAGAGGGCCCGCCAAACGGCCAAGGGAAGCAGCATGGCGCTCACGACGCCCAGCTCTATCGGGTGCAGTGTCGTGCCTGCCACCCGCATCAACGAGCCGCGAGCCTGGAAAGGAGTGGCAATGCCGTTCTCCGTGAAGCCCACCATAATCGCCTTGAACCACTCAATGGGATCGGTGTGCGTCGCGAACTGTACGAGCGCGACGACGCAGCAGACCGCGCCGCCAGCCAAGACAAAGCGCACCAGCACCATTGCATCCTTGAGGCTTCGCACCGATTCTGTGGTCACGAATGCGATCCCGGCCGCGGCCACCATCAGCAGCATCCAGCGATCCGCCGCTGCTCGCCCTGCGACGGTACTCGTCCCGCTTAGGCCTGCAAAGAAGTGCCCGTAACTGACACACGACGCCAGCAGCAACGTCAGGACCGCGGCTCGTCCCGGGTGCCCGAAATTGACCGGATCGTGCAGCCCGAGGACTGAGGAAACGACCCAAAGTCCAAAAAGTCCCAGAGCCAGCAGCTGCGGAAGGCTGCCGCTTGCACCGACCGGCTCGAGGACCATGTACGGCGGAAACACCAGGATCGAAAACAGGGTCACTTTGAGCAGCCACGGGGGTTCCGCGAGCAGCTTCTCTCCGGCCTGCCGTGAGTCTGCCTTCATCCTCACGATCTTCCGTCCAATGCCGGGCGCCGGCTGCTTTCGTCCCGTTCCCAGCTGACCGGGTCTCGCGCACCTCGGCGACCGACCAGCGCAAAGCCCAAATAGACAGCTGCGCTGACCGCAGACAGCGGGCCCTCGATGGAGCCAACCACCTCCCGGAGTGTCTTCCCCGCGGTGCTGCGATGGCCGCTGCGGCCATTCTGCTCGGCATTGCCACGGTAGATCCGGTGCAGCACAGCAAGTTGGGCAGCAGGCGTCCGCGGCGGCCGAACCACTACCGGTTCAACGTCAAGGACGGCCTTTTCCGACGCCGCAAAGAGCCGGTCCACAAACAAGTCGTCGGCAGTCACATTGGGAAACTCTCCGAACCGCTGGCGGCCCTCCCACGACAGCCCGTATATCCCGCCAGCCCACAGGCCACTGCGCGCGGAGGGCAGGCGCTGGCGGGTTCGATAGTAGGCCTGGATCAGCGGGTGGGCGCCCTGAAGGTCGAATCTTACGGCCGGCCGTGCCGCCAAGATACTGCCGCCAGACAGGGCTGTCAGGACTTTGGCCGCCGTCGCCGCGCTAATCTGAACGTCGGCATCCAGGTACAGCCTTGGCCATCGGGTTGCCGCGGCTTCACCAGCATTCAGAGCCGCGGTTTTTGATGCCTGCTCCAATTCCACTACGGTCACGCCCCCGAAGCTTCGGGCAATATCCGCCGTGTCATCGCCACAGCCGTTGCAGGCAACTACCACCTGTAGCCTTCCTGCAGCGGCCAGGGGCGCAAGGGGCGCAAGAGTTCGGGCGATTACCCTGGATTCGTTGTGTGCGGGAATGATCACTGCGCCCATGGGAAAGTCCGAAACGTCTATATTCTTCGTTGATCCAGGCAACGACGCCTTCGTCGGCCCCGGCAAGGACGTCCAGAGTTCCTCTATAAGAACGGTCAGCAACACGCCCTTGCGGTCCGACTTCCAGCAACGCAGGACTTCGGAGAGGACAAGTGCTGCACGGAAGACCGCTGCATAGGCTGCCGAACGGTACTTGCGGATATAGCGGATCCTGTTGACCGCCATCAGAGCGTTGAGTTCCGCAGACGCCCCAGACCCGCCCCCGACATGTGTCATGGTGGCAACAGGTTCGTACCAGACTGTTTCGTCAAGCATCCGCAGACGGCGGAAGAAGTCGGTTTCCTCCGAATAGAGGAAGTAGGACTCATCCCATGTCAGCGAATCCATCAACGAACGCTGGACCATGAGTGCTGCACCCGTGGCCCACTGGACCGGGTGCGGGTGGTCATAGCTTTCTGGGCTGAAATCTGTGGTGGCGAGCCACCCGGGCCGGTTGCCCGCACGGCGTCCCAGAAGTGCGTCGCCCAGGGCCCGAGTGATGCTCGGCTCGCGGTGCAGGGTGGGGCTAGTTACTCCGCGCGGGTCGACTAACCGCGGGACCACTGCTCCGGCGTGTGAGCCCCGCAGCCGTCGCAGCATGGTCTTCAGACTGCCGCGCCCAACCGTGAGGTCCGGGTTGAGCACCACAACGGTTGCCGAGTCGCCGGCCCGTTGCAGCGCGGCGTTGATGCCGGCGGAATACCCGAGATTTCCGCCGGTCCCGAACGCGGTGACGTCAGGGTTCTTGTGTCGTACCAGGCCCAGCGTGCCGTCTTCGGAGGAATTGTCCGCCACGATCACTCGAAGCGTCAGGTCCGACGTCTCCGCCCGAAGACTACCAAGAAGCCCATCAATGTCCCGGGAACTGTTATAGGTAACGACGATGACGGCAGCGTCCACGGAGCCGCTGGGGCCGGTAAAGACTCCCGGCGTTTTTGGGGCGGGGGCAGCCAACGGACAGGAAGCCGGCAAAACCGGCGCCACGGTGCTCGAATCAGTTCTTAGCTTCAAATACGCCGGTGGACCGCCAACGAGATACCGCCCGGCAAGCCGCTTTGGTTCCAGGGCCAGCCGGTAACTCCATTCCAATCCGTGCTCACAAACCCAGCGGGGTGCACGCCTCACCCTGCCTGCCAGGAAATCCACGGCGGCGCCGAAGGCAAGCAGCACTGCGGCCCCCGTGAGTCCGGCGTAGCGGTCTATCCAGAGCTCCTGGCGGGGTTTGCCGAGCCCCACATAGAGTATTTGCGCACCGGAACTGGCAATACTCCGGGCGATCCGTTCCGAGCCCGCTTCGGACGCCAGTTCCTTGCGGTCCGGGGACCACATGCCCACAACATTAAGGCCCGGCCGTTCCCGAAGGACCTTCTCCGCCAGGAGGCGTTGACTGTCGGCCGAGCCGCCGAGGAATCCCACGCGAAGTCCGAGCTCCTCCGCCCGTGTCAGCAGCGGCGAAGCGAGATCGCTGCCGGCCAGGCGAGGCCAGCGGCGTCCCGTGAGCCGTTGCGACTGTGACACCAAGGGCGCCCCGTCCAGCAGGTAGAGCCATTCAACGGCGCTGGCGGGGTCCTCGTGCAGGGTGCCCGCCCAACGTCCACCAGTACCGAAATGGTTCAGGTGATCCAGATTGACTGAGGCCACGGCCAGCGGTCGATCCCCGCCGCACAGCGCCCGGGCGAGGATCAGCCCCAGCGCCGACTCCGGGTCCATCAGATCCACCGGCGTGCCACCCAGGATCACTTTGCTGTTATCGAACCGTTCCATGTCGCACCCCTCAGGACATTTCCGCGGGCTTTAACTGCCCCTTGTTTTCGATGTAGCGGCGTCCTGTGGCAGGGCAAAGCCAGTTGCCGCCGTCGTCCTTCTTCAACGGGAGGCCTGCCTCCCCTACCCAACCCCGCTGCCTGGCCGGCACTCCGACGACCATCGCGTAAGGCGGCACATCCTTCGTGACGACGGCGCCCGCCGCCACTGTGGCCCATTCGCCGATTCTTATGGGGGCGATGCAGACGGCACGCGCCCCGATGGACGCGCCCTTGCCGACGATGACACCGACGGCTTCCCAGTCGTCCGCGCCCTTGGGGGTGCCGTCGGGGGTCACCGCACGCGGATGCAGGTCATTGGTGAGCACGGCGGCCGGCCCCACAAAGACCCCGTCGGCCAGGCGGGCCGGCTCGTAGATCAGTGCGTAGTTCTGGAACTTGCAGTTGTCACCGACGTGGACGCCAGGTCCTATATACACTCCGCGGCCAATGTTGCAGTTCCTTCCGACGGCTGCACCCTCCCGGACCTGGGCCAGCTGCCATATCCGGGTTCCGTCCCCGATACTCGCAGTTGCTTCTACGTCAGCTGTTTTGGCGATAGTTATCATGACACTCCTCATTAATGTGCTCCCGGAGCCGGAGGCCCAACACGAGGAGCTGGACGGCTTCAAACGCTGCGGCGACGGGCAGGCCCACCGGGGCGGCCAGCCACCAGTGGCGGTCCGGAAGGAGCGGGGCAGCTAGTAGGCCGAGAGGGACAAAAAGCACGATGTTGGCGGCCGCCTCGACATTTGCGTAATCGATGCCGGATGTCATGGCGTTGCCGTGCAACATTGGCAGTACGTCACCGATGAAGCCGGCCACCGGCCGATCCACTGGTGTTGGCCAGAATCCGGTAAACGCCAGCGTCACCAGGTAGACGACCAGCAGCACCAGAACGCCGTGGCGCGCGTTCGGGTACGGCTCAGCAACGGCGCTCATCGCCTGGTCTCCGCCCGGAGTGACCGCAGCACGTGTTCTGTCGTCGCTTCGTTGGTGACGGAATTTGACTGAATGTGGACGGCTATGTCGGATGAGCCGAATCCCGAAATGAACTCCGCCACGCGGTTGCCCGCCAGAGGGGAAGTGTCCCAGTAACTGTGGCACAGGGTGGTCGGCGCCGTGAAGGAGCGCTGGCGCTGGCTGCCAAAATGTCGAACATATGTTCCGTAGAGGATGAATTCGCTGAAGTGAAGTTGTGCCCCGACCGCCGTGGCCCATGGTTTTCCGGTCACATTTTCGATCCGGTCAAGGCAGTCGGTTAGTAGCTGCGGATCCCAGCTGACAATGCCAGCCACATAGTCCGGGTGGGCACCTGCTTCGGGAACTGCCAGCCCCAGCAGCCGATGAGCAGTCCTGGTCCACAGAACATGACGGTCCATTCCCGCCGTGATCGCTTCCGGCTTCTCGTAAATGCGCACCGCACCATCCCTGAAGAACAGTTCCGGTGTCACGCGCCGCAGCAACGCCACATCCGAGTCGATGATCAGAACGGCGTCCACACCCAGCTTCGTACTGGCGCACAGTTTAAGCAGTTGCTGGAGAACCCACCCTCGGACCGGCGGCCACGGCCGGCGCACATTGATGGCGCTGAACCGTATGCTGGCGGGTAGAACCGGGATGCTCTTGACGATAGCGGCGAGGCTATCTGTCAAGATAAATCCGGCAGGAATGAACTCTTGCTCCTCCCAAATGCGCATCCTGGACGATGTAAGGCCCCGGAACAAAGCCAGGTCGCGGCGGGGAACAATCACATGATGGATCACGGATTCATCCGCGAACTCGAGCACGGACTCATGCAGCCGGACCAGCCGTTCGTAATCCGGACGGAAGGACGGTGTCAGGATTGCCATGGCTGTCATAGCTTCGCCTCATTGTGTTGGTTCCGGATGCCAAGCCGCTGGGCCCAACCGAGAATGGGAGAAGATAAACAGCACCTCTCTGCCGCCAAGCCCCTCAGATTCATCATCCGACGCCTCCAGTTATGATCCGCGCGACTTCAGCCTGCGAGTCGGCCCAACTCGGCCCAGTATGAGCGGCGGCGCGTGCTGAGCGGACATCCCGGGCGGCATCAGTGACTACCTCGCCGAGCGCCGCCGCGAGCGAAGAAGGTGTTGGCGCCGCCCAGACGGCTTCCGGATTCCTGAGGACTTGACGCGAGAATTCGTGATCGTTGAGTACCGCAATATTTCCCGCGGCCAACAGTTCTGCCGCAACGAGAGTGATGTTGGTGAACGACAAGGCCAAACCCGCAGCGGTCCGGTTGTAGAGGTCATTAAGCTCAGCGCAGCTCAAGGTTCCATGCTGCGTCAGTGGAATACCCCATCCCCGAGCCCTTGACCCGTAAATGTGGATCTCCTGCTCCGGGTGCCGCCTGTGGAACTCCTGAAGTGTCATCCGTCCGAGTTCGTAGCCGCGCCGGTCGGCTCCTGGTCGGGCAAAGAAGACTACTCCGGAACGCTCGCCGGAATTCATCCGGTGGTAGCCGGAAACGTCGCTCCCGAACGGGATCGTCCGCGCACCGACTCCCGCTTCGCGCCGAAGTGTGCCGGCGACCATTGGGCCGAGGGCCAGATGGGTGAACCCAAAGCGGTACGTGTCTTCGGCCAGTGCATAGAGTGATCCACGCGGATAGAAATACGGTTCGTAGTCCTGAACGAAGTAGTACGCACCAAGACAGGTGCCGTTCACTGCACGTGTAGCTAAAACGTGCGCCGTGGCCCAGGAACTAGCAACGCAGGCGTCGAAGCCGCCGAGGCTGACCGGTACGGCAGCAATATCTGCCCTCAGCTCCGGCCAACTACTCCTGATGACGGTTCTGTGTCGCTTTAGGTCCCCGCCATGCCGGTCATAGAGCAGGATGGTGCACTGATGGCCGCGATCTTCCATTCCGCGAACCATCCGGAAGAGCGTCGTGTGGCCACCCGATCCGGGACCCGGCGGCGTGCACAGCCACGCCAGCTTCAACTTCCTGCCGTTGCTGCTTGCTAGAGGCGGCCGCAAGTCAAGCCGCCCCGAATCGGCAATGTCGTCGGGGAGCAGGGGAAAATCGAGGTCCGCTGTGAAAAATCTGGCGTCCAATGTCCCGCTAATGCGCCTGACGACTCTCCGGCCAGCCTCTCGTACGCCCATTCTCCGGACGCGCTCCACAACGGCAGCGGAATCGGACAGCCGTTTCACAGCGTCAGCCGACCTGCTAGACGGCATGGCGTGCCCCATCGTCCGGAACCAGGGAAGTTTTCTGCTCTAGACCGGACAACGCGTCCAGGATTCTGCCGGCAACGTTGTGCCACGAGGAGTTTTCCGCCGCCGCGGCAGCTGCAGCCCCCATAGTCCGAGCCTGCACCGGATCCGCGAGGTGCAACATCGCCTGGACAATGCTGCCGACGTCGGCAGGATCTACCGTCAGCGCCCCCGGCCCCAGAAGTTCGGCGGCTCCTCCGTGCGGAGTGGCAATCACAGGCAAGCCGGCGGACGCCGCCTCCAGGTACGAAATCGGTGACGGGTCGAACTTGCTTGGCAGGACGAAGCACGTCGCGGCCGCGTAGAGGCTATCCAAGGATAGTTGGGCTGCGGAGTCGTCCATGGGAAGGAAGCCATGGCCGTAGACGCCGGGCGCGTCAATCGCGGGATGATCTCCGACGACGTGAAAGGTTGCCTCCGGGACGAGCTTGCGCACTCGGGAAAACGCCTCCATTGCGTGTGCGCCGTTTTTGCGCTGCCAGTCAACACCCACAAAGAGATAAGTCGGTTTTGACCAGTCCCGATTGGTCGGCGCGGCAGCGCGAGGCCGGTGGCCCATGCCGACGACGCGGATCCGTTCCTGCGGTATCGCATAGTCCGCGGCAAAGGATCGCGCCGCCCAGTGGGTACTGACACAGCACAGACTCGACGCCCGGCTGGAAACCGCCTGCCTCCGGATCCATCTGCGCACATGATCAGGCGGAAATCCTCCGTTCCTGATGTCGGAATCAGGATGATTCCACATCTGCTCCAGGGTCCCGTCGTCGTAGCTGAGGCACGGTACCTTTGTCCGAATTACAGCTGCCAAGGCGTACATTTCCGTCCCCATCGCCACGACAGCGTCCAGCGGGAGTGCCTGGTCGAGGCGTCTGGCCAGGACTCGCGTCCGGGCAATCTGCCGAACCAACATCCTGTCCGCCACTGCGCCACGCCGCCCCGTTGCTCTGGAGAGAAGGGCGACGATCTCGTGAGCGCCCTTCGGGATATCTGCCGCAAGGGGGACCACCGTGACTCCATGGCTGACCAGCCCCTGGTACAGCCCATAGGGTGTGCCGGACCAGTTTCGACGATCTAGTGGGTTCCGAACTGGATAGAGCAGGCCGATTCTCATGACGTCTTCTCCATTTCTTGATTGCAGAACGCGGACGCAGCCGACCGGTCCGTTGTTCTGCGATTTCGGATCAAAGATGCCGCTAGGCCCCGGATGCGCAAGTGAAGGCGGCGGAGCTCCAGGGGCATGTCCCTGCTCCAAGCCTTGAATCCGTAGCCGCTAATGGCGAGGTCGTACGTGTCGACCAGACGCTTTGCCATCGCTGGCAACCCGAAATTCAGCTGGGCAAACTCCCGACCATAACGCCCCAATAGTGATCGCTTTTCCGAGTCCGCAAGAATGGGGAGCAGTATCCGCCTTAGGTCGCCGACCGGATCCGGCGTGGAATCCGGACTCCAGAAGCTGTTGCGGAACAGTTCTGCCGAGCTGTCTGGCGTGAACATGCGGAACCACCCGGCCACACCGGCAACGATGAGCGGCTTCCCAAATGACAGGCTCCTTGCAGCAGAGCCGCCCATACCGATGACTACGTCTGCCGCTGCGTACGCGCAACGGGGATCGGACATCGGACCCGCCAGCACGATCCCGTGCCGTCGCCGGCTCGCATTAACCTGGTCGGCCAAGCCGCGGAGCCGAATTTCGGCGTCGCCAGTACCGACGATTATCAGATCCACCTTTGTATTCGCAAGGCCACCTACAGCGCGGATTGCATGGCTCACTGCTGTGGCTTTCATCTCTTCGTCCAGACGCGTGACCATCACGATCCGCAGGTTCTCGGGATCGAGGCCGAGGCTTTTCACCCATGCGCTCCCGGATACGACGTGGGAATCGTCCCGCCTGGTGTCGACAGGCGGACTGATCAGCCTGACGCCCCCTGGACGCGCCACGAGTTCTTCCTCCAGATACTTCGTTCCGACGATCAGTTCCGTGTTCCGCGGCGTCATGGAATCCACTGCCATTTCGTACACGGTCAGCACCAAAGGCCTTCGCCCCATGAGGCACGGACCCCACCATGCGGGCCGTGATGTCCACGAACCGTAGACGTGCACCAGATCAGCTTGGTGCTCTTTGGCAAGAGCGGCCAGCGAATGGGCGCCAGCGACAGTACTCCGCGGACGGTCAAAGGTTTTCAATTGAACTCCGCGTTCACGGGCGACGTCGAAGAGCGATGGGCCATCGGGGAGAGTGTCAAGAGGCCCAACCAATACGGATTCGTAGCCGTACGCGGCCACCTCGGAGGCGAAGTCCACGGCGTTGATTTGCGTGCCGCCCAAAGCAAGGCTGTTCACTTGGACGAGTATCTTGGGCATGAGCTATGCATCCCTTCTCGTAGGAGCCCCGGCGTCCGCGCGTCCGAGCATGCAGCGAGCGCTTCCCGGGAACCGCTCCCGCCAGGATTCCGGCAGCATGGGAACCAGCATGTGTCGCGTTAGAAACGCGTACACGACGGCACCCGCGACCCCCCCTACGCAGAGCTTGACCAGATCAATTGAT
This sequence comes from Arthrobacter sp. SO5, assembly GCF_020532805.1. Lineage (GTDB taxonomy): Bacteria > Actinomycetota > Actinomycetes > Actinomycetales > Micrococcaceae > Arthrobacter. The sequence continues at coordinate 14,874 of NZ_MQTQ01000020.1, forward strand.
AACGGCCAAGTGACCAATGCGGCGATGATTCCGGCCGCAATTGATGCGATTGCGGGCCTGCCCATGGCCAACAGGATGAACCCGATGCGCGCACCGGTGGTCCTGCTGACAGCCCATAGGTAAGCGGGCAGAGTCACCACACTGATCACTGCTATGTGAGCAATTCCAATCCCCACCAGGCCTGCGAAATGAATCCCCACCGTCAACGCCGGTATCAAGCTGACCAGGGCGACGAACTGCACCGAGAAGAGGACCCAGGTGCGCCCTGTCGAAATGATGACGTTGGCAAAGAGCAAACCCAGGACGAACACGACTCCGTAGAACGAAAGCACCCGCAGTACAGGCCCGGCATCCACCCATTGACTGCCGTAGATCGCCGTGACCAGCGGAGTCGCAAAAGTACAAGTGAACGCCGCGATCGGACATGCTATGAAGGCGACCGTGCGGACTGCGCTGCTGAGCGCCGTCCGCATATCGCCGCCGTCGCGCTGGACGCTGGAAAAGGCAGGCAGGACGATCCCGTTGAGAATGCTGCCGATTACGGCCGTCGACCACATACACACATTGAAGGCAAGCATGTACAGGCCGACGTCCGCGGTGGACATGAGCCTGCCCACGAAGACGTAGTCCACATTCAGTAGGGCCTGACTCAGAAGGTTCGCCAGCGCCAATGGCACTCCGAATCCGATGAGAGGCCCCAGATACGCCTTGTTAAGTCCGAATGAGTATCGTTTCGGCACACTGAGCAACATAAGAGATCCGGCAACCAGTTGGCCCACGACCCGCGACCAGGCAAAGGCAGCCGCACCGTCACCTCCTAGTGCTATGAGAATGAGCACCGCGCTGGCCGGAAAGAACGACACCATGTTTGCCCGGAAGACCAGATCCTGCCTGAATGAGCTCTGCAACTGGGCGCCGGGAACGGCGAAGGGCCCGATCAGCGCCACGCTTAAAGCCAGGATGCGGATTGGTTGCTCCGCGGCCGGTGATCCCAGGACGCCCGCGATGTCCCCGGCGAAGAGGGCCATGAGGCCCGCAAGGAAAAGACTCGTAATCACAGAAATGCTGACCACGGTGGGTGCTATTGCGTCCACATCCAGGTCCGTTCGCGCGATCGCAGACGCGACGCCTAGTTCAGCCACGCTAAGGAGTACAGCCTGCACCGTTACCGCCAGCGCGAAGACTCCGAGCTCGTCCGGGGCAACAATCCTGGCCACGACGGCCATCAGGGCGATGTTGCTCAGGCGAAGCAGCAGCGTGCTGGCACCAGTCCACAGCGAGCCCTTTTTTACGTCACTTGCAAGTGCCGCAGCAAGTTGCCGGGAGTTTGCTGTTGGCTCATCCGTTGACTCGGCAGCCCTGCGCAGGGACGGCAGCCCGTCTTGATCCAACGACATCACCGCTCCGCTGGGCTTCGCAGGGACAGCCTCAACCGTTCAGCAACGTACTCCTGCTGCGCCTCGCTAATGTGCGGGAAAATCGGCAGAGACAAGATCTCGCCGGCGGCCTGCTCGGCCACCGGGAAGGACCCGGACTCAAAGCCCAAGTGGGTGTAGGCCGGGCTGAGGTGCACCGGAACCGGGTAGTGGATGCCTGCGCCGATACCGGCCTGGTTCAATGCTGACAGCACGCGGTCCCGTTCTGCGACCCGGATGACGTACAAGTGCCACACGTCGATGTTTCCCGGGGCCGTGCGGGGAAGCACGACGCCCGGCAGGTCTGCCAATAGTTCCTGGTAGCGGGCCGCGGCCCTCCGCCGTCGTTCGTTCCACCCGGCCAGCCGGCGCAGCTTGGCGTTGAGCACCACAGCCTGGATGGTGTCGAGGCGTGAGTTCATGCCGACCGCGTCGTGCTGATACTTCCGTTCACTGCCGTGGGCACCAAGCATCCGCACCCGGGCTGCGACGTCCTCATCACCCGTCACGACGGCTCCGGCATCCCCGGCGGCCCCGAGGTTCTTGCCTGGATAGAAGCTCGTGCCGGCCGCCAGTCCCAGCGCGCCGGCGAAGCGGCCAAAGCGGGTAGCACCTTGGGACTGCGCGGCGTCTTCCACTATCACGGCACCGCAGGCGGCCGCGATCGGAGCGAGGCGCTCAACAAAAGCCGTTTGGCCGAACAAGTGAACGGGGATGATGGCCTGGGTCCGTGGGCTCACGGCCTCCGCGACCCGATCCGGATCGATCAGCAGGTGCTCCGAGTCGACGTCGACGAGCACCGGCAGCGCACCGATCCTGCTCACGGCCTCGGCGGTTGCAATGAACGTGTTCGCGGGGAGGATGACTTCACCCCCGGACTTCACCCCGGCGGCGCGGAGTGCCAGTTCCAGGGCGTCCGTGCCGTTGGCGACTCCGATGCAGTGCCGGGCACCGAGGAACCGGGAATATGCCTGCTCAAATTCGGTGACGGCGGCGCCTCCGATGAAGGAGGTCTGCGCGAAGACTTCTTTGAGGCCGATTTCCACTTCGTGGGCTACTTCCTCGTGCTGCGCACCAAGGTCAACGAGCGGGACGGAAACGGGGCTGTGCAGGACGCCGGTCATCTCAGGCCACCCCCGCCGAGCCGGCTGCCGAGAACTGGATCGCGCGCGCCGGGACGCCCACCCAGGTTTCATCCTCCGGCACGTTGCCCAGCACGGCGGCGCCCATGCCGACGACGGCGCCGGCCCCCACCGACGTGCCTTCCCGCACGCAGGAGTTCATGCCCAGGTACGCAGCACGCCCGATTCTGACGCAGCCGCCCAGCGAGACGCCGGCGGCGAGGGTCGCGAAATCCTCCACGACGTCGTCGTGCGTGAGCGTCACGCCGGGCATCACCACCACATGGCTGCCGAGCCTCACCCCTGCCGTCAGGGTGACGTTGCCCAGGATGATGCTCCCAGGGCCGATGTCATAGCTGTCCGGCACCCGCACCGAGGAGTCGACGACGGCTGCGTAGCGGTGGTTGGGGAATCCCAGCGCGGCGAGTCTCGCCACGACCCGGGCCCTGCCGTGCCCTGCCCCGACGCAGACGATCGCCTGCGCGCCCGGGTAGCGGAGCGCGTGGCTGGCCGGCCCGAGGACACGTGCGCCGTCCACGGTTGATCCGACCTTGACCTCGTCGTCGTCGAGGATCCCCACCACGTCGAACTGGCCGCTGTCACGCACGGAGGCCAGCACTTCGCGGGCCAGGCCGCTGGCCGCAATCAGCAGGAGCTCACTCATGGTCCCGCCCCGCTGCCAGCAGCAGTGAGCTGATCACCCGTGCTTGTTCCTCCGGCGTCAACTGGTGGTAGACCGGCAGGATCACGGTGTTGTCCGTGAGCCGCTCGGTGACGGACAGGTCTGCTTTTCCGGTATCCCTTCCGGCGTAGGCGGGTTGCCGGTGCGCGGCCATGATGCCGCGCCGGGCCGAGATGCCGTCCCGCGCCAGGTGGGCCAGCAGCGCCTCCCGCCCGAGGCCGAAGCCCGGCAGCACTTCGAACCAGAACGACTGGAAATTGCTGGTGCCATGGCCGGGGTCCTGGCTCAAGCGCAGCCCCTCCACGCCACCGAGCGACTCCCGGTAGCCCGCCACGATGGCTCGACGCCTGGCGACTGCCTCGCCCAGCCGGCCGAGCTGCACGAGCCCCACCGCGGCCTGCAGATCGGTCATCCGGAAGTTGAAGCCGACCTCCAGGTATTCCTCGGCTGGCGCGAGGACGGAGGCATGGCGGTCGTTCGCGGAGACGCTCATGCCATGTTCACGCAGCCGCCGTGCCCGGTCCGCCCAGTCCGCGTTGCGGGTGGTCAACATGCCGCCCTCGCCGGTGGTAAGGATCTTGCGCGGATGGAAGGACCAGGCGGCGAGCTCGGCACCGGCCCCCACGGGCCGCCCCCGGTACGTGGAGCCGGCCGCGCAGGCCGCGTCCTCGATCACGGTGATGCCCAGCGGGTCGCACAGGCTCCGGATCGGTTCCAGATCCACGGGCATCCCGCCCTGGTCGACAACGATGACTGCGCGCGTGGCGGGCGTCAGTGCCAGCGCCAGTGTCCGGCCGGAGACGTTCCCGGTCTCCGCCTCCACGTCCGCGAAGACCGGCCGGGCGCCCACGTACGTGACGGCGTTGGCGGTGGCGATGAAGGAGAAGGACGGAACGACGACGTCGTCGTGCGGTCCGATGCCGGCGACCTTGAGGGCCAGGTGCAAGGCCGTGGTGCAGTTGGAGACCGCGACGGCATGGCTGGTCTGCTGCATGCCGGCGAAGGCCTCCTCGAAGCGCGCGACGCGGGGTCCCTGCGCCACCCAGCCGGAGGCGATTACCTCCGCCACGGCCTCGGCCTCCTCGGCCCCAAGCCACGGTTTCATGACGTTGATCCGGCTCAGCACGTGATCCTGGCTGATGGTCATCGGACTCCTCCCACCCGGGTGGCGGAAATTTCGCGGCGCAGCGGCCGCCACCAGTCGACGAGCTCGCGGAGGCCCTCCTCGAGCCCGGTTTCTGCGCTGAAACCCAGATCGTGCCAGGCTGCCGAGGTATCCGCCTGCCGGCGGACCACCCCGTTGACGGCACGGTCCGGGCCGTGCTCCACCTGCAGGTCGGAGCCCATCGCCCGCAACAACGCCTCGGCAAGTTCCAGCAGGCTGGTCTCGCGCCCGCTGGCCACGTTGTAAACGCCTTCGCGGGCTTCGCTCCCGGCTGCCAGCACGTTGGCGCGGGCAACGTCCCTGGTGTGGACGAAGTCCATGCTCTGGCGTCCGTCGCCGAATACCAGCGGCGCCTGGCCGTCCGCGATCCGCTCCATCCAGCGCACCAGCACTTCCGTGTAGAGCCCGTGCACGTCCATCCGCGGTCCGTAGACGTTGAAGTACCGCAGCAGCACGTAGTTGAGCCCGCTCATGGCCCGGAAACTCCGCACCATGCCTTCGTTGAAAGACTTCGCGGCCCCGTAGAAGGTGTCGTTGTTGTGATGGTGGTGGCGCTCCGTGGTGGGAAACGACTCCGCCATGCCGTAGACCGAGGCGCTGGAGGCCGCAATCAGTTTGTCCACGTGGTGGGCGGCGGCCGCCTCACACACGTTGAAGGTCCCGTCCACCAGCACCTCCAGGGCCAGCCGGGGTTCCTCCGCGCACTGCGTAATCCGGATGGCCGCCTGATGGAAAACGAGGTCCTTGCCCCGGGTGAGGTCATGAACCAGATCCCGGTCGCGCAGATCCCCCTCGACCAGGTGGACACGGCCGCTGCCCAGCGCCTCAGTCAGGTTGGCCCGGCGGCCGCGGACCAGATTGTCCAGGACGTCGATCCGGCCGGCGCCGGCGGCGATCAGCTGATCAACGAGTGTGGAACCGATGGTTCCGGCGCCGCCTGTTACCAGGACGTGCGCTCCCTGCAAGGTACTCATCGTGTTCCCTCCAGTTGGGCCTCATGTGGGGCCTCGTTGCCCATGACGGCGCTGGCTTTCCCGTCCGCGCCGAGGCTGTCGCTGACGGCCTCCAGAACGGAGAGCACCCGGAGGCCGGCCGCGCCGCTGGTCCGCGCGGGCCGCTGCTGCCAGATGCTGCTGGCGAATTCGGCGACCATCTGTCCGAGGGCCTCGTGTTCGGGCAGCGCGGGCGACCAGGTGTCTCCGAGCCGGTAGGAGATGGCCGAGGCTTTCTTGTCCGCCGCGGACCGGGACTGCTTGTCCAGGCTGACGCCGCGGTCATAAATGCTGAGCCGCTGCTGGGGATTGAGATCATCCCAGACCAGTGTCCGCCGCGAGCCGCCGACCACCAGCTGGCGGATTTTCGTGGGACTCAGCCAGTTCACGTGCACGTGGGCCATGGCTCCGCGGGGAAGCGCGAATGTCAGGTGGCCCACGCAGGCGTGGCCGGTGCCCAGCGGGTCCGCCCCGTGGGCTGCCACCTCACGGGGCCTCAGCCCCTCGGGGAGAATGAAGTCAAGGATGGACAGGTCATGCGGGGCAAGGTCCCAGAAAACGTCGACGTCGGGCTGGACCAGGCCGAGGTTGATCCGCACCGAGTCGATGAACAGGATCTCACCCAGTGAGCCGTCCGCAATCAGTTCCCGGATCTTCAGGACGGCCGGCGTGTAGCAATACGTGTGGTCCGCCATTAGGACCAGTCCCCGCCGCTCGGCTTCCTCGACCATCTCCAGGCCCTTGGACCGGCTGTCCGCCAGGGGCTTCTCCACCAGGACATGTTTGCCGCCCGCCAGGGCTGCCAGGGCGATTCCGTGGTGCGTGTGCGCCGGGGTCGCGATCGCGACGGCGTCGACCTCGACGGTCGCCAGCAGTTCATCGATCGAACCGCACACCGCCAAGTCCCCGTGAGCCGCCGCAAGGGCGGCTGCCCGGTTGCGGTCCGTGTCCACGATGGCGGCAAGTTCCCAGTCGGGAGACGCCCGGAAGTTGCGGGCCAGGTTCGGGCCCCAGTAGCCGGCGCCAATAACGGCGGCCCGCAAGGGAACGGCGGATTCCAGCAGTTCCAGCTCTCGCCGATGCGACTCCCGGACGGCCCTGGTCATCGGAGTCCGCCGGTTTCAGGGCTGGCCGGGCGGCCGCTATTGCCTGAAACGGCGCAAAAAAAGAAGCTTGGCCAACAATTCCAAACTTCTCGTTTGACTGCAGAGCGGTCTGCCATCGCCATCCCCCAAGTTGATCGGTGGAGGCATCAGTTGATGCCATGACCAATCAAAGCCGGGGCCGGGGAAGCCGTCACGAGTGACAGATACTTGCCTTCTCAAACTAAATTCGAGCGGCGTAAACGGGAACTACTCGGTTAGGATCCGTTTAGCCCGTGGCACTCTCAGGTAGTCCCATGATCTGCCCGAGTGGAGGCCGCCCCTCAGCCGGCAGCCATCCGGAGGGCCAGGGCGCCGGGCTCCACCGTCACCTTAAGGTGCTTGGCCTTGCCCAGGTGGTCCCCATCGAGCTGGAACTCCTGCTCCTGGTCCAGGGTGATCTCCGCGGATTTCCCCGTGAAGTACTCCACGGAGGCGTTCCGGCTGTCTTTCCGGCCGAACACTCCCGCGAGGACGTTCAGCCAGCCAAGCTTCCCGGCCGGGGCAAGGATCACGACGTCGAGGATGCCGTCGTCCACTCTGGCGTCAGGGAAGATTTCCACGCCGCCCATGATCTTGCCGCAGTTTCCCACCATCACGCTGCGCATCCGGCGGGTCACCGCGGGCTGCCCGTCGAGGCTGATTTCCGCCTTCACGGGCTTGCCGGGAAGGTGCCGGATGCCGGCCTCCACATAGGCAAGCCAGCCCACCCGGTCCTTCAGCTCGTCCACCGTGTTTGCCATGATCGCGGCGTCGTAACCGAGCCCGGCCATCACCAGGAAGAGCTGTTCGTCCTCCGAGTGGTCAAGAACGGCCTTCACCACATCCACGCTGGACTCAGTGCCGTTGAGCACGCCCCGGCTGGCTGCCAGCGGATCCGTGATGTCGATCCCGAGGTTGCGGGCCAGCAGGTTGCCGGTTCCCAGCGGTACGAGGCCCATCGGCGTGCCGGTGCCCGCGAGGACCTCGGCCACGCATCGGACCGTCCCGTCGCCGCCGGCGGCAATAACGACGTCGACTCCCGCCCCCAGCGCCTGGCGGGCCTGGCCCAGGCCGGTGTCCTCCGCGGTGGTTTCCAGCCAAAGCGGCTCGGCCCAGCCCTCGGTTTCGCACAGCCGGTGGAAGTCGGCCTTGAAGTCTCCGGCCGGGGCCTTCATCGGGTTGATGACGACGGCGGCACGCCGGGCCTGTGGTGTGCTGGCGGGCGCGGTCTGGCTATCAGGCGCAGAAGTGTTCTCTGACATGGCGTCCTTCGGGGCAAGGGGGGCGGGAGGTGTCCCAGACTGAAATCCTAGCCGGACTCACGGCGTAACCTCGGCACCGAAGTTCCGCAGCGAACTTCCGCCCTAAGGCGACAATCATGGACGGCCGGCCGCCGGGGTCACTAAACTGGCCATGCTTATGTACCGGAGCCCGCCGGCTGGCTCCCGATAGCCGGCCGGAAACCTGTTGGGATCGCCCCAGGAGGCGCGCTCCGGGCGCGGGAAGCGGGGGGCACATGACCGAACCACAGGAGAATTACTCAGCCGAGGCTGAGGCGTCCAGCACGGATCCGCATGACTGGGGCCGGGCGATGGCGCTGGCGGTCACCCGGCTTGCGGAGCAGCTCGCGCCGGATGACAGCGAGGATATCCACGCCACCCTGGTTGGCAGGGACCTGCACCTCAAAATCCGGGATGACTCCACCGGAGTCACCATCACCGTGTCGACGGACACCTCTTCGGAGGCGAAAAGCTGACGGCTACCGTCCGCCGGGCAAGTACCCGGAAGGGTGTGGAAGGAGTCCAAACAGGTGTCCGGGCTGGCGGTCTCCGGCATGCCGGCTAGCCGATGGCCGTTTCCGGTGCCCCTCAGGTGCCCCCTCGCCCCGGGCACGTGCGGTACCGGGCCGGCCTAGTTGTACTCAGCCAGCAGGTTGGTTACATCTGCTGATGGGTGGTCGTCCTCCGAGGGCGCTGTGGTTGCGGCGGTGGTTG